>JBMNGH010000012.1:0-101366 GCA_050949725.1 Tepidanaerobacteraceae bacterium | reverse complement strand
AAAGAAGTATTGTTGGCATGCAATAAAAATTTTGATATACTATGTTTTGAATATAATAGTATATACATCCAAGTATGAGGTGCTCAATGAAGAAGATTCTTTTATTTTTTGTTTTTCTTTATATGTTATTATCACCGGTTTATCCTGCAAAGGCTCAAGAAGAGCCGCCAGAAGTATCCAGTCATGCCGCAATACTTGTCGATGCTTCCACGGGAAAAATCATATACGAAAAAAACCCAGATAAAAAATTGGAGCCCGCGAGTATTACTAAAATCATGACCGCAATAGTAGCTCTTGAAAACGCGGAGCTTTCAGACATCGTAGCAACGGGTAAAAACCCCACCCTGGTCGAAGGTACAAGAATTTATCTGGAAGAAGGCGAAAAGCTTACCCTTGAACAAATGCTTTATGCCTTGCTCCTTAATTCCGGAAATGATGCGGCAGTCGCAATAGCGGAACACGTAGGCGGAAGTGTAGAAAGCTTTGTGGACATGATGAATAATAAAGCAATGGAAATAGGAGCTTTAAATACAACATTTGTTAACCCTAGTGGTCTTTCTGATGAAGGACACCTGAGTACCGCAAGGGACATAGCAATGATAACCCGACATGCAATCCAAAATTTCCCTGAATTTTGCAAAATAGTGGCCACTAAGACTCTGAACATCCCCTGGCAGGGAAATGAATGGGACCGTAAACTACAAAACCTAAATAGACTTCTTTGGGATTATGAAGGAGCTGATGGCGTAAAGACAGGCTATACCAGTTCAGCAGGCCAGACTCTAGTCGCAACAGCAACGAGGAACGGATGGCAACTTATAGCCGTTCTGCTGAAAAGTCAAACACGGCCTACATTATGGAATGATGCCCAAAGCTTGCTGGATTATGGTTTTAATAATTTCCAAAAATATGATGTAATAAGTTCAGATAAACTTATTACAAGTGCAAAAGTCAAATACGGAAAAGATGTTAATCTCATTACAACAGAAGATTTTTCAACCGTACTGCCAAAAGGTTCCACAATCACACAAAAAGTAGTTTTGGACAATAAACTATCTGCCCCTATTTCAAAAGGGCAAACATTGGGAAAGCTGGAGTTTTATCATGGTGCCCTCAAGCTTGACAGTGTTGATTTAATAGCTCAAAATGATGTTAAAAGAAAAATCCATACATACTGGTGGTTTTGGCCTTTGTTTATAGCAGTATTATTGTATACGCCGTTCAGAGTTTTTATCGGCATAAGACGTTATAGAAGACGTAAACACCAAGCTAGATATATTTCTTATTTACACAGATACAAATAACGCTTCGACCATGAAAATATATGCTGACCTTTCGGGAATACTGGTAAATAAAGATAATAACAAATAATACCTACCCATTTTGCGGGTGGGTATTATTTGTTAAGGAAAAATCATATATAAGTAGGCAGCCAGTCCGAGGTGGAAAGATTTAGACTTTCGTAAACATTTGTAAAGATGGCTACATAAGCCAGGATTGGTTAATCTTAATTAGATACATAAATAAAAGGGAAGCAGAAAATGTTTAAAAACGTAATTATTAGAAAACCAATAAAAGTTCCATAGTCAACAGTATAACATCTGAGGATTTAGTCAAACCCAAATATGAGAAGGCTCTAGAACAGCATGAAGCATATGTATTAAAAAATGCGGTGTAGAGGTTACATTTCTAGAAGATTCTTTTAATTTTTCCTCCTACTCGACCCAAATAAATCTATTTCAAGACAAAAACAGTAACCCATCTTCTCCCAAAATTATATACCTTTGATTCGTCCTCCATAAATAAATCAATTTTTTCTCCCTTTATGGCTCCACCGGTATCTTCCGCACGTGCGTAGCCATATCCATCTATATAAAGCCTAGAGCCCAAAGGTATTACTTTGGGGTCAACAGCAGCCACACCCACTCTCGGTTCAGTACCGGTAGCAGTAAGTCTGCCAGTATGAGTATATGCTGTTGCAAGCATCCTGAGTTTCCTTATATATGTGAATTCTTCCCCTCCACGTGATGCAACTGCCATACTACCCACAAGTACTATCTCCGGTTTTGCGGGTTTTACAATTTCGCTCTTGCTTGTTTTAGCGACAATTTCTCCGTCTTCAATCGTGTGTGTTGTTATGATTTTTTCCTGGCCTTTTACCCCTTTTTGTATCACCTTTTTTTGTCCTTCAGGCATACTGTAATCTTTTCTTGACACTATTTCGTAATCAATTTCTATTATTTCCTCAATAACTTCCTGGTTTACCCTTGTAACAGTTATCTTTATGGGCTTATCTATGTATTGATCTAGATTGGGCTGAACTTTGTCCAGTTCGTTCAGCTCAATGTTAGCCTTAGTCAGAATAGAATCCACACTACAAGGCTGTGTTCTTAAATCAAATTGCTTATTATCAGATATAATAGTAATAGGTACTGCTCTCTTTACCTCAATTTTCATTCCATCCTCGAGTTTATTCTCCTCAGCAGGTATAACTACGTCTTCATCATAAAGTATGATATTCTGTTCCGCTAAGGCATCTATTACCGAATTGGAAAATGTCTTTACCTGCTCTACTTTTCCATCACATTCAATTGTAATCTCTTTCTCTAAATACGAAAAGACGAAAAAACCTGCTAATATTAATATTAGACACAGCGACGGCAAGAGCCATCGGGTCTTGTGGGAAAACACAGAACCACTCCTTTATAAAATCTAATTCACTATATTTACAATAATCTAGTTTTGGGGACGGGTTCTTAAGTTATATAATTCGACAGTAGCTCCAAAACTCCTTTTTTTAGTCTAACCTAATAATATCAATATATGATTATCGGAGCAATTATATTAATCCAAGCTAATTTCCTTCCAGTGCCCCTTCAAAAACCTAAATCCCATCAACATAGCCTCAATAACAAATTGGATTACTGTAACAACCCATACAGCAGTCAGGCCTTTATTAAACAAATTGATTACTACAAATATAAGGGGAATTCTTACACCCCAAGTGCTCATAAAACTTATCAGAAATGTACCCTTGGTATCGCCGGCGCCTCTAAGCGCGCCTGCAAGCGTCATTGAAATCGCAAGAAATGGTTGTTCAAACGCCGCTATCATAATACATTTGGATGCTAAATTTTTTACGTCGGGAATATCCGTAAAAAACTGAATAATCCAATTAGGCATTATATAAAAAATAACACCGAAAAACCCCATCAATAAAATGGCATACTTGACAGACTCCTTAGCACTTAACTCAGCTAGCTTCTTTTTTTGTGCCCCAAGGTTCTGACCTACAAGTGATGAGGCGGCTACTGAAAAACCGTATCCAGGCATAAAAGACATGGATTCTGCACTTACCGCCACTCCGTGGGCTGCAAACGGCAGTGTGCCTAAATTGGCAATCCAAAAAGATGATAATAATCTGGAGCCATTGTGGTTTAACTCTTCAAGTGCTGCGGGGACACTCATTTTTAAAATCTGCCTGATAACCGCAATATCAAGTTTTATGAAATTCTTTCTAAATAATTTCACCTCACTGTTCATTTTTGTGATATAAATGATTGTGATTAAGGCCCCGATAATCTGAGCTATCGTTGTAGCTAAAGCAGCACCATTTACCTCTAGCCTGGGTAAACCAAACTTCCCAAAAATTAAGGCATAATCTCCTATTATATTAAGTGAATTTGTAACCATTGCTGATAACATAGGTAACCTCGTGTTGCCTGCACCTCTCAAGGCTGAATTCATGACTTGTGTAGGAATCATAAAAATAAGGCCTAAAGAGACGATTTTTATATATTCGGAACCCAGCCTTATGACCAGCGGATCCTTCATAACAATAGAAAAAAAGGTCTTGCCATATGATATATATAAACAAGCAAGTGAAACACTAATTAAAATCGAAAGCATTAAAGACTGGCCCAAAACGCTATCTGCCTTTTGTTGTTGTCTTGCTCCAATATAACGCGCGACCATAGTGGATGTGCCTATGCCTATTGCCGAAAAGACATAAGTAAATGAAAATGCCAGTTGGCCGCCAAAGCCTACTGCACTCAATGCCTCAGGACTCAGCCTTCCTACCATAGCAGTATCAAACATCCAAACGGTCGTATGAAGAACCATTTCAAGTATAGCGGGCCACGCAAGTTTAATTACTCTTTTCCTTAATAATGCGACTGAGCCATTACAACTTAATGATGATTGACACATTATTAAAAGTACCTCACTAAAATTTATGCTCTGATTGACATTTTTTAATTATACTTTATATATCCCTTTCTGCCAACCATATATTTAATAATTAAGACTACAACCGCCAAAAGAATAGATATTTTAGTAGCAAAAACACAAAATTAGAATAGCCACAAAAAATGTTCTGAATTACGCTCGTCCGTATTTGCATAACTTTGCATAACACTATATGCAACTGAGTGTATTTATGTTATAATTGGATTTAAAATTAACGATACGTAGCTACTACACATTCGAGTAGGGAGAGTGAAAAATGGAAGAGCCTTATTTTTTAATAAACTCTACAGTTAGAACATTAAAAATATTGGAGTATCTCAGCAAAACAAAAGAGGCAAGCGTCTCTGAAGTCAGCAGTTATTTAAATGTAAACAAAAGTACTGCACACAGGTTTTTAGCAAGCATGAAACATGTAGGTTTTGTAGACCAAAACTCCGAAAATCAAAAATATAAATTGTCTCTTAAAGTTTTTGAAATTGGAAACAGGGTTGTAGAAGGATTAAATTTAAGAGAAATAGCCAAACCAGTGATGCATGAATTATCAGATCTGACCGGCGAAACCGTGAACTTAGGAATTATAGACAATTATGACGTCGTGTATATCGAAAAAGTACTTAGTAAAAATACGCTAAGACAGGATTGCCCAATAGGCGGAAGAGATAAAATTCATGCGACAGCCCTTGGCAAGGCAATGATTGCATTTAAACCATCAGAATATGTCGAAAAATATGTAGAAAAAAAAGGGTTAATTAAGGTTACAGAACGAACCATTACCGAAACCGAGGCTTTTTATACTGAATTGAGAAATATCCGTAAAAATGGTTATTCCATCGATTCTGAAGAAACTATGATAGGTTTATCTTGTATTGCTGCACCGATATTTAACAACGAAAATAAAGCCATTGCCGCAATTAGTATTTCCAGCCCTACAAACAGACTGGGACAGCGAAACATAGAAATGTTTAAAGATGAAATTATTAAAGCATCACAAATAATCTCAAGTCAAATGGGTGCCAAATAAAAAGAAAAAGACCTCACCTAAACAAAAAAATTAATAAGCCAGTGAGGTCTTAGTATATTTAGTAACATTCTTATACTATTCTTTATACAAATGCTAAACATTCCGGATTTTGCATTTTTAAAATTTGGATGGTAATATAATTACGTATTTATTAAGTCTTTATTTTATTTTTATTAAGTCTTTATTTTATTGAGCAATATTGGAACAATTTCCTTAAAATCCCCGACCACTTTCAAATCAGAAACCTCAAAAATAGAAGCCTGAGGATCTTTATTTATACTAATAATAATCCCCGAATCCTTCATGCCGCAAATATGATGTGTTGCACCTGAAATCCCTATGCCGATATAGACCTTGGGCTTTATCGTCTTCCCGCTCGTGCCAATCATTACATGCTCTCCGGGGGCCCACCCTTCATCTACTGCGGGTCTTGTGCAGCCCACTGCAGCACCTAATGCCTCGGCAAGCTGCTCTATCATTTTCCAATCTTCTTTGCTGCCTATGCCCCATCCGCCGGCAATTACAACTTCTGCTGTTTCTAGCGGCTTGCCTTTAGGAGGTTCATAGTTTACTTCTATTGGGGTGATTTGGGAAATAAAATCTTTTAATACATCTCTTGTGTCAATGTTTATTACTTGACCATGTCTGTTTTTTCTGTCTTCTGAACTTTTTTCAAGCACACCTGGTTTTATGGTAGCCATCTGGGGCCTGTTATTTGGGCATATAATTTCCCCCATAACTTTTCCGCCAAAAGACGGGACAACTTGGATCAACCGGCCTTCGGGAGATAATTTGAGTTCTACGCAATGAGCTGCCACGCCAGTGCACAATTGACATCCAACGGTTGGTGCAAGTTCAGAACCTTTGGCGGTTGCACCAACCAAAAATATATCAGGGTCCTGTTGTTTTATTATATGTGTTACAAGTTTACTGTAGGTTTGATTGCTGTAAATTTCTAGTTCTGGGCTATCAGCTAAATATACTTTATCTGCACCTAAAGAAATCAGTTCATTTGTCAGCCCGGTTACCTGTGATCCTAATAAAATTGTAGATATTTCGGTATCTATACCTGCACTTTTCGCAAGCCTTCTTGCTTCACCTAAAAGCTCTGAAACTACTGTAAGGAGCTTTCCGTTTTCCTGTTCGGCATATACAAATATTTTCATAGGGCTTGCCCCCCATCAGCAATGTTTAATCCTACTGCTCTGAGATGTCTTATTAGTTTTTCTGCAATCTCTTCAGATGTTCCGTTGATTTCTTCACCTTTACGGCTAATGTCAGGTATATATATTTTTCCGGCCTGGGTTGGCGACCCTTTTAAGCCTATTTTGTCCAAATCAGGATTAATGTCGGCAACGCCCCAGGTTGTAATCTTTTTGTTTTTGGCCCTCAATATATTCTTGAATGAAATATATCTCGGTGTGTTTATTTCTCTTCTGACTGCTATTAAAGCAGGTAGCCTTACCTTGTATTTTATATAGCCGGTTTCTGTTTTCATATCTGCTACTGCGTTTTCTTCATTTACAATGCACAATTTTTGTATGTTCATGAGGTGCGGAATTTGAAGCCATTCGCCCAATTGGGAGGGAACCTGTGATGTGGCTCCATCTGCGCTTTCATTACCCAGTAATACGAGGTCATATTGGCCTGCTTTTTTTATGCCTAAGCTCAATGTATAAGAGGTTGCAAGGGTGTCTGCTCCTGCAAAATCAATGTCACTTAAAAGATACGCTTCATCAGCACCCATTGCCAGGCCCTCTTTTAATGTTCCAACTGCATCAGGGGGAGCCATTGAAAAAAGGCTTACTTTTCCACCATATTGTTCTTTTATTTTTAAAGCCTCTTCAATAGCATTTTTGTCCATTGGGTTTAGTATTGTGGGAATTCCTTTTCGTATTAAAGTCTTTTTTTCGGGGTGTATCTGTATTTTGTCATAATAATCCGGGTCAGGTACAGGTTTTATACATACTGCAATATTTAAAGCCATGTATACTCCTCCTTTTGGCGGGAAAAATCAGGATTATCTTCAGGGTGTTTTGTTAAGAAAGTGCTCCTGCTGCTATGATTATTTTCATTATTTGTGATGTGCCGCCTGAAGGGATGCTTGCAAGAGCATCTCGGAGGTATCTGCCAACCGGATATTCATTGATGACACCATAGCCACCCATTATTTCCATTGTTCGCTGTGCCGATTTAACTGCGGCCTCTGTGGTATATAGTTTTGCCATTGCAAATTCGCTGTCGCACCTTTCCCCTTTGTCTTTTATTGCAAACGCTTTATATGTTAGTAGTTTGCCTATTTCATAAGCGAGCCGGTTTTCTGCAATCATAAATTGTATCGCCTGGAGTTTTGCAAGTGGTCTGCCGTATAGCTCACGTTCTTTTGCAAATTTTACGGCATCTTCAAAGCAAGCTCTTAAGATCCCTACACATATTGCTGACATTCCGGCCCTACCTACTTCGCTTATTGTGCTGAGCGCTATCTTTTGCCCATCGCCCGGCTTTCCCAACATGTTTTCTTCCGGGACTTTTAGGTCTTTGTATATGACCTCACCTGTGACAGAACCCCTAAGGCCTAATTTGTTCTCTTTTCTTCCCGGCATATGTCCTTCCATGGTCTTTTCGGTGATAAATGCACTGAGCATATTACGGCCTTTTTCGTTGACTCCTGTCTTTGCTACCATTACGTCTACATCTGCTATGTGTGAATTGGTTATGAATACCTTTCTGCCATTTATCACCCAGCTGCCATCTTTTTGTTCTGCTATTGTGTTTTGATTTGATACATCAGAACCTCCTGTCGGCTCTGTAACCGATAGCCCTGCTATTTTCGTGCCTGCAGCAAGTTCCGGTAGGTACTTCTTCTTTTGTTCTTCATTACCAAATCTTAATATCGCTGCGATTCCCAAGTGGTGAGTCATGAGGGCTATACCGAGACCAGCTGAATACCTGCTGATTTCTTCCAAGACGATGGCACGTTCCGTCCAGCCCATACCTACACCGCCGTATTCTTCCGGGACGAAAACACCTGTCATACCCAGTTCTCCCATTTTGGGAAATAGTTCTACAGGACAGGTGTCTTCTTCATCCCATTCAGCAGCATTCGGAACTACTTCTGCCTCTACAAACTCACTGACAGCTTTTCTAAGCATTTCCTGCTCTTCACTAAATGTAAAGTCCATGATAATTTCTCCTTTCATAATTTTTTAAGTTTTAAAGTCAAATCCTGCCTGGACTGCCTTTTGATTTATCTCTATTATACCAGGTTTTTCCGCAAAAGTTTCTGTTATCTGTTGTTTTATTACTTCCAGTGAAATTAAGTCAAAGTATCTTAAAACACTACCCAAGGCAACCATGTTTATCGTTTTTGTGTTACCGACTCGTTTAGCTATGTCATTAAGCGGTACCTTTATTACTTTTATATCTTTTCTTTTGGGCTCTGCTGTTATCATTGAACTGTTCATTATTAGGTAGCCGCCAGGGGCTATTTGATGTTCATAGTCTTTTAGTGAACCTTCATCCATCACCATTAGTATCTCAGCTTCAGAAACCACTGGTGACCCTATTTCATCCGAAATTACAATTTGGCACATCGTGCGGCCTCCACGCTTTTCCTGACCGTAGACGGGTGCCCATGTTACCAAATGGCCCTGTTTTACTGCTGCAGAACATAGTATTTGGCCTGACAGGAGAACACCTTGTCCGCCTATCCCTGAAAATATCAGTTCGTGTTTCATTTGCCGCACACCTCCGGAGATTTAAATTCTCCCAATGGATATACCTTTATCAGTTCTTGATTTATCCAATCTAATGTTTTAAGTGGACTCATTTTCCAACCGGTAGGGCATTGGGACAATATTTCAACAAAGCTTAACCCCATGTTTTCAATTTGATATTTAAATGCTTTTCTTATGGCTTTCTTAGCTTTTATGATGTTCTGAGGATTGTTTACAGCAACACGTTCACTATAAACACACCCTTTTATGTTGGATATGAACTCTGCCATATTAATTGGTGCTCCTGCTTCTTCTTCTTTTCTGCCGTAAGGTGATGTGGTGGTCTTCTGCCCGATAAGGGTTGTAGGCGCCATTTGGCCGCCGGTCATTCCAAATATGGCGTTGTTAACAAATATTACGCTTAGTTTTTCACCTCTTATCGCTGCATGGATTATTTCCGACATGCCCTCTGCAACCATGTCGCCATCACCTTGGTACACGATTACATGGTTTTCAGGCAACGATCTCTTAATGCCTGTTGCAACTGCAGGAGCGCGACCGTGAAGCGCACATATTACATCGAAATTAAAATATTGGTCCGCATAGACAGCGCAGCCTATTGGCAGCACTGCTATAGCCTTTTCTCTCAAGTTTTCTTCATCTATTACTTCCGCAATCAATTTATTTATAATGGAGTGGCCACAGCCGGGGCAGTATTTGTAATATGCATCGGTTAGAGACTTGGGTCTTTTATATATTACTTGCATTTTTATCCTCCTTTTATTGCCTTTTGTAGGTCTGGCAAATCTTTTCGTATAGCTCATCCGGTGTCGGTGACATACCACCCATGCGGCCATAAAATTTAACTTTTTCCTTGTCTTTAACCGAAAGCATTACGTCTTCTACCATCTGCCCGGCACTTAATTCAACTACAAAAAATTCTTTATCTTGGTCTTTGAATGCTTTTTCCGGGAACGGCCACAGTGTTATTGGCCTTATCATGCCTACTTTTATCCCGTTTTGTCTTGCCTTTCTGATTGTTGTAAGTGCTATCCTTGACACTATTCCATAAGCGACGATGATTATATCGGCATCTTCTGTCTGGTAGTTCTGCCATCTTTGTTCACTTTGCTTAATTACGTTGTATTTTTTCTGTAATTTGAGGTTATGTTGTTCAAACTGTTCGGGATTTACTGCACATGTTGTTATGACATTTCTTTTTCTGCCTTTAGCACCTGTCAACGCCCAATCAAATTTTTTGTTTTGTATGGTTTTGTCGGGCAGTCTTACTGATTCCATCATTTTTCCAATTGTTGCATCTGTTAGTATCATTACAGGATTTCTATACTTTTCGGCCAATTCAAATGCTTCAACTGTTAGGTCAGCCATTTCTTGTCCTGAATAGGGGGCAAGCACTATGAGGTTGTAGTCACCATGACCAGCTCCTTTTACGGCTTGAAAGTAGTCACCCTGTGCGGCTACTATATCCCCATCACCTGGGCCTGGCCTCATGACGTTAACTATTACCGCAGGAAGCTCTGCACATGCCATAAACGACATGGCTTCTGCTCCCAAGCTTATCCCGGGGCCCGATGTGGCCATCATCGCTCGTTTACCGGTGGCTGCAACACCTGCTACCATGTTCATTCCGGACACTTCTGTCTCAGATTGGATGAAAACGCCGTTTTTCTTAGGCATTTCTGTGGCATAGTATTCCGCTATTTCGCTGGCAGGTGTTATAGGGTATCCAAAGTAATATTTACACCCCGCTCTTATGGCTGATTCAGCTAAGGCTTCGTTTCCTTGTATAAAGACCATTTCTCCCATTTGAAATAGACCTCCTTTATGTTCGCTTAACGTCTTTTATGACTTGTATTGCTGCTTCGGGGCATACTCTGGCACAAGTACCGCATGCAGTGCAGTTTTGGATTTTTATTACTGTTGGCGGATAGTAGCCTCTTTTGTTTAAACTTTCACCCTTTTGCAAAATCTTTCTGGGACAAAAATTTATACAAAACAGGCATTCTTTACACCGTTCAAAATCTATTTTGACTAAGTTCATGATTGCACCTCTTTATGTGGTTACTTAATCTATCCTTGTGTTTCTATTGAATATTGAACAATTAACAGCCTCCAACTGGTAAAGGCTTAACCGAAGAGGTTATTGTTACCCCTTCGGTTAACCGAAATTTTGTGATATAAGGTGAGGTTCTATTTAGATTTGCTCAAGTTATTCCTTAAATTTTGGGTCTTGCGGGCCTCGCTGACGATCAGCGGGGACAATCAGTGTGCCGCTTGCTCTGCCTACTAATAGGGGTTCTTTGAGGACGTTGGCAGCAGATATTTCCAAGTTAGGATCTCTTGCTAACTCTATTACTTTGTATGCTTCAAATTTCATTTTTCTAGAGGTTTTTCCGACTGATTCGATCCAGCCATGATATTCTATAAAGTCTCCTGCGTAGACAGGTGCCAGAAATTCAACAGAATCATAAGCCCTAAAAAGGCTTTCATCTCCATCATGTCTTATACTCAGTTCTGTTGCAACATCTCCAAAATAATCCAGTATTTTCGATCCGTTCACTAATTCGCCCGCATAATGAGCGTCACTCGCACTCATCCTCACCCTTAATACCACTTTTTCTCCGATCATCTTTTTTTCCTCCTTGTAAGTTTATTTATTAAAGTCTATGCCCATCCTCTTAATTTTACCGCCTCGCCAATCCTTGAAACAGCATTGACCCAAGCCGCATCTCTCATAGATATTCCCATCTTCTCAGATGTAGCTAAAACTTCGCCGTAAGCTTTGAGTATCTTGCCCTTTAGCCTCTCTCTCACAGTATCAAGTTCCCAGTAGTCATCAGTTAGGCCTTGAATCCTTTCAAAATGGCATACGATTGCAGAACCTGAGTTAGCCAATACGTCAGGGATAATCGTAACACCCTTTTTCATCAAAATTTCATCGGCTTCAGGTGTAACAGGGCCATTAGCCGCCTCTACTACAATTTTAGCTTTGATTTTATCAGCGTTTTCAAGATTTATTACATTTTGAACAGCAGCAGGTATCAAAATGTCACAATCGAGCTCTAATAACTGTTCATTGGTTACCGCATTCGAATCCTCAAAACCTTTTACGCTTCCGGTCGTTTTAAGGTGCTCTTGCAATTTGGCTATATCTAGACCGTTTGCATTATATATGCCGCCATAAATGTCGCTTACCCCTACTATTTTAAATCCATCCGCATACATGAGTTCTGCAGCATGACTTCCTACTTGGCCGAAACCCTGTATGACAACGCGGGTTTTCTCGGGATTAATATCTTTTGTCCTGCAGGTTTCCTTTGTCACATAATATATACCCCTCCCGGTTGCCTCATCCCCTCCTTGAGATCCTCCTACCAAAGCCGGTTTATCATTTACAGCCGCCGGAGCATGGTGTCCCTTTACCTGTTCAAATTCATCCAGCATCCATGCCTGAGTCTGTAAACTTGTTCCAATATCAGCCCCGGGAATGTCGACCCAAACTCCCTTGGGTTCTAAACGGCGAATGAAACCTCTTATCAATCTTTCATACTCCCATTTGCTAAGTTTTGTGGGATCTGCTTTAATACCGCCTTTACCACCTCCTGCCGGTATACCATTTATGGCATGTTTTATTGACATAAACATTGCGAGTGCTTTTATCTCTTCGACATTTAAATCCGGCCTAACCCTAGTCCCATCTTTAGTCTGACCTAATGCATCATTGTGGCAAACCCTGCACGCCGTGAAAACCTTTGCAGAACCATCATCCATCCTGACGGGGATTTGAAAGACCGTAGTCCTCATCGGATTTATTAGAAGATTTGTTATTACAGGGTCAATACCGGCTAGTTCACACGCCCTTTTCATGTGAAGTTGTGCAGATTCCCAAACTTTATCCATTCACACTCACCCCTCTTGGTTTATAATATGTAACATATTATGTTACGTAGTATATTTATTTGTTATATTACTTCTGCACATTTTGGCAAATTCCTTCTTAAACTATAAAAAAAATATGACAGCACACTTATACGCTTCTTAACAGAAAATTTAAGACTCCAAGAAAAAAAGCAGTTAGCCGATTATCAGTTAACTGCTCCTAGATCATTTTATAATATGTAGTTTTTAATACCCATTATTTTATCACCTTCTATATATACCCTGGGAACTCTTTTTGACACAGAACATACTACTTCGTAATTAATTGTCCCAACAATATCTGCAATCTCATCAGCTGTTATATTCTGATTTTCCATCTCTCCAAAAAGTGTCACATCATCACCAATATCCACGCCGGGTATATCAGTTACATCCACCATGCACTGGTCCATACACATATTTCCAATCAATGGAGCTCTGTGCCCTTTAATCAAAACATGTGCTCTTGATGAGAGTGCTCTAGAATAACCATCAGCATAACCAACAGGTAAAGTTGCTATAATGCTCTTTCTCTGCGTAATATAATTGCCACCATAACTGATCGCCCTGCCAGGACCAATAGTTTTTACATAGGCAATTCTGGATTTAAAGCTCATAACAGGCTTTAATTGTGTTTTTGTTATATCGATTTCTTTTGATGGATAAAGGCCATACATTATTATTCCGGGTCTGACCATATCAAGGTGTGTATGTGGAAACTCCATAATTGCCGCGCTATTTGCAGTGTGTTTGATTGGTATCTTATACCCCAGTCTTTCTAATTTACCTGTCATGATCAGAAAGCTCCGGAATTGCTCTTCAGTAAACTGTTTGTCCTTCTCATCAGCTTTTGCAAAATGTGTAAAGATACCTTCAATATAAAGGTCCTTTAACTGAAATATTCTTATTATTTCAGGTATAGAAGATGAATCTGTCTGAAATCCTAGCCTGCTCATACCTGTATCCAGTTTAATGTGAACTTTAGCTATTCTTCCGTAGTTTCTAGCATAATGGGCTAAGAGCTGTGCTGATGCCAAGGAATAAATTGTTTGGGTAATATCGTACTTTACTACTTCTTCTATTTGCTCATCAGGTGTATAACCTAAAACTAAAATGGGTACTTTTATTCCCTCTTGCCTAAGTTCAACAGCTTCTTCTATTGCTGCTACGGCTAAACAAGAAGCCCCAGATGAAAGAGCACCGGTTGCTATTTCCAGAGCCCCATGACCATAACCATTAGCCTTTACAACAGCACAAATACTAGCTTGTGATGACGTTATTCTTCTTATCTCTTTCATATTATGTTTTAAGTTATCTAGATTGATTTCAACTCTTGTGGGGCGAATATAATTCAAATCCATAGCTTCAACTTCCTCATACTGCTAATATTTTTATTTTATCATAACCTTTTAGGAGGTCATGCACTTATATTGATGAAACTTAAGGGATTGTTTGAGAAGCGACAGACTCTCACTCGGATATTCAACTGAGAGTACACCTAATGAAGCCATAATATAATAATTATCAATTAAAATCTCGGCATTTTTTGTCGGTAAAAGTTTTTGCCCTTTTTTCTCCTGCCGCAAGCTCTTCAAAATTTTGATGCCATTTGGCAGTTTTGTAAGTGCTCCTCCAGTTCCTATAATCCACTTTATTTGAGTTAGATCCTTGCCATTTGCGATAGAAAATCTGCCACCTGGGCCAAATAAATATTTTATTTCACCTGCATGACGGCCTACAGCTGTTTTACAAGCTAACTGAGCCAAATACTCTGCCATTTTTATTTCTTTAGCATTTTGGGGAATAGGAGGCTGTGTTTCGATAAACTCTTTTGTGTCAAAGCCGAGAGTTTCTGTAGCCTTTTCATGGCCGACAAGATCAAGAACGTGATGGCGGTTTACAAAAACCCCTAAATCCCCTTCAACGGTTCTCTTTGATTCCGGTTCTGGAGCAATGAGTATTTTTGATACTTCCTCTGAGTCTTCTGCGACTGAATGAACATCTGTTGTGGCTCCACCGACATCTAATACCATTAAATCCCCTATATCGTTTCGCAATAACTTTGCAGCATTCATTACTGCACCAGGTGTCGGTACAATAGGACCATTTACAATATTGCGTATTTTATCCATGCCAGGGGCTTCCACTATATGCTGTTCAAATACTTTTTGGATAACACACCTTGTTGGCTCGATATTGAGTTCATCTATACGGGGATAAACATTTTCGGTAAAGTAAACATGATTTTTTCCCTTGAAAATTTCCCTCACTTCATTTTGAACTGCCATATTTCCCGCATATACAATAGGAATCTTTAACCCAAGGGCTGATATTTTTTTTGCATTTGTAAGGACGGTATTTTTTTCTCCATAATCTACCCCACCGGCTAACAATATTATATTGGGCATAATTTTTAAAATCTGATTAATATCTTCGTCTGAAAGTATACCTGCAGTAACAAAATGAAGTACAGCACCTGCGCCCAACGCCGCTTCTTTAGCAGCTTTTGCAGTCATATCATAGACTAGTCCGTGCACAGTCATTTTTAACCCGCCAGCAGCACTGCTAGAGGCCATAATTTTATCCCATTTAAGTGTAGATTTGATCTTTTTTTCGAGATCTTTCACTGCATTTTCCAAACCTATCGTTACATCACCGTCTAAAACCGTAGTAGCTGCAATCCCTTGCCCTAATAATTTAGGTTGTTTGCTGCCAAAATCGTAAAATGCATTTACAACTGTAGTTGTACTACCTATTTCTGCTACTAAAACATCAACCTTTTTCATAAATATACCTCCAAATGGGATAATGATAATAGTGGTTTATAAAGCTGATTAGTTGTTCTTAAGCTTTTTTATGATAAAACTTGCTACATCTATACCACTAGTACCTCTACCAAAACCAGCATCAAGCCCGGCCTCTTTAGCCATATCATCTGTAACTTGTGTCCCGCCACCGATCAAAATGATATCATTTCTAATTCCTTTTTCAATGCAAAGGTCATGGAGTTTCTTCATATTAATTCTGTGGATATCGGCATGAGTTATAATTGTGCTTATTAAAATTGCCTTAGCATCAATTTCAATTGCAGCGTTAACAACCTTTTCTACGGGAACAGATGTTCCCAAATAATGGCACTCAAAGCCGAATCCTTCTAAACCACCGTGTTTTATATCAATAATTTCTCTCATACCGACCGAATGTTCATCTTCTCCAACAGTAGCTGCTACAATTTTTATCGGATACTCTTTAATATAATTTCTAATCTCATCTTCTGTCAATACTTCCGGCTTTTTAGGTATGATCAAATCGTTGGGATTTATCTCGAATGGCACCTTTCCCTTTACCTCTAAATACGTTCCCTCAGCTGGCTGCATTACTTCCTTGTGAATCACTTCTACATCGGTAAGGCCCATTTTTTTTGCAATATCCATTGCTGCAGATTCCGCGATTCTTTCCTGAACAGGCAGAAATATATTCAAACATATATAACCGTCCGCAAACCACTCAACCTCAGGCTTAATGAGACCATTTTCTCTAATATGCTGAGTTTCGGCCAACCTGCTGTGTACATTATCCCTTTCATCGAGTTCGTCAAGATACACTATTTTGTTCGGGTCGCACAATGTACAGCCTTTTATAAGATCACAAGGCTTTTCTAACCCCTCGGGTATTTTGTTATATCCGAAATGATTACATACAGGTGCCATGTAATCCGGTTCTCTTTTAACGACTGTTCCGGCGCCAACGCCCCCATCAACTTTCCTTACTATGCCATCACCATTTCTTTCAGGATACATGCCGGAATCGACAAAAAATCCCTGTTCAACTGCTTTAAAATAACCCCCGACTTCCAAAATTTCTTCAAGAAAAAGTACAGCTCTTTCTTTGAGTTCTCTTATTTTCTCACCAACAAAGCCATCCCTTTTTATTTTCAACATTTCAGACAAGCCGTCAAGTCCAGATAAAGCCTGTTTCGCTGTATCTACTCCCTGGACATTAAAATAATGCCATGGCACATTCCGACCCTCATCTGGGGTAATTGTGCTCTGGATATCTGCGCTGGTCAGACTTGAGATTAATAGATTTAAAACATGTGTAACGGTTGCTTCTCTGGTGCTCGACTCAATGTATTTCGTATTCATTTGTGCCCTCATTTTATAACCCTTAAACAACTCCCTCAGTGCAACAGCATACGGTAAATCTATTCTTAAACATGGCGCTGGTGGTGCTGTCGGCGGTACAGTAGACAAGCAAATATTCTCTTTCTTCATACCGACCTTTACGGAATACATTGCATTAATGGCATGTTGAACCATGAGCTCTGGCATAACCTTCCAAGCTTCCCTTGCTGTAGCATTGGCATTATGGGCTCCGTCTATCTGCGCCATATCTGCCCAAACCATAATTCTCTTAGCTTCGGCAGCATCCACGAATGATCTGAGCATGTTAACATTTCTATATAGTACGTTGTACTGAGGGTCTTGATGAACACCGTTGACACCCTCCTCAGCAGTAAGTACAGCCACCTCAGGCCCTGCTACACCGCTGATATAAGTATGGAAATTTATTGGTCTCCCAACCTCATCTTCTATTAAATCCAATGCTTTTCTTGTAGCTCTAAGTTGTTTCCTGGTAATAGGTACACCGCCAATTCCCTCGGGTGTCCCTTCTATTAACCCATCAAAATGGCTTTGACCAGCAGTCCTGATAACCATAATATGGTCTGCACCGTGCCATGCAGCCATTCTCATTCTTCGTATATCGTCCTCAAATCTACCAGAGGCAATTTCAGTCGTAATTACACAATCTGGTTGTGGATCTATATTATCGAAATACTTTGCTGCTGGGAGGGGCACGCTATTATTTAAGCATTTCGTTATGTCTTTATATTTGAAATTGCCTAATTTGGGGTTATCAGCTTTTTCCCGCCAGTGCCATCCTCTCCTGCGAGGTCTGTAATGCTCTAGTCCTTCCAATATCTCTTCAACATTAAGTTTTTTATTAGGTTCAAGCTTCATATTGATTACCTCCCAGATGCCCTTTTTGGATCATAACAGCAATCAGAAATGTTTATTTTTAATGCTGAATCAATTACGTCCCACCCTTTACCTCGAGCAAGCATTTCTCCAGCTTCCTTTAACGAAATTTTTTTAAGCAACGAAAATTTTAACACTATATGACCGGCGCCCTTTCCTAATAAACCGTTAGCAACACATCTGTTTACTATCTCTTTTGCAGTAAGGCTATCAAAGCCCATGCGTAGTAGAACTGAACGCTCGATGGACGGCGAAGTATGCGTTCGGGCAAGTTCAATAATAGGGTCTATTATTTTTTCTGTAAGATACCAAAACCTCTTTTCCAACTCTTCTTCTGTTAGATTTTCAAGGTGAGACCTGCGAATCTTAAAATCGTCATTCCGATGCACGCCATTTCCCTCCCATTTAAAAAATCTAAAAATGTAATGGTCTTTTGTACTACTAGATGTAAAATCGCAGAAACAAACTGACTGTTATTGCTGAATGCTTCTTATAATGTTGTCTATATAATCTTCAGTTGTTTTAGTATCTTCTGCCAAAAATCTAATATCTTCTTCCGTAATCTTAATTCGTTTATATTGCCTTAGGCAATTTTTAATATAAGATTTTCTCAGCTGTTCTAGGTCAAAATCTCTCGCAGTCAATTGAGAGGGATGTTCAGGGATTATTATGGTTTCACCGGGTTTATTCTCTGAAGGGTCACCTCTTCTCACTTCAACACCCATTTGTTTGGCAAATGTCAGTTGGGCTGACGGAAGTTTCCCTGCCCCGGTATATTCTGTTTCCTGGACAACTAGAACCTGATCCTGATCCATTTCGCGTGCTATCGCACAAGCTGCTGCAAGTGAAGTATTTCCGGCAGGACCTCTTTCCATGCCTTCGATTTGTGCTAAAGCCTCAGTTATATAGAATACTTCCCCTTGAGTGACAGTCACATAACGATCAAGATATCTAAGCGGTCTTGCGGCATTTCTTGGGACATCTGCTCTGTCCGGCCATGTTGCAAATGGGACCCCAAAGCCTGTGTGCCCAGTAGTAAAAGACTTCCTGTTGAAATCTTTATCACTGGCCATGTGAAGCCCTGTCAAGTCAACACTTGCTCCTATAATTTTTGTGTTCCTACAACCGGCTTTTAAGAGGCCCCGAGCAGTTCCCGTAACATTACCTCCTCCCGCGTGAGTTATAACGACAGCATCCGGATCCTTTCCAATCTCCTTTCTGACCTGTTCAGCCAGTTCATACCCCAGTGTTTCTACGCCGGCAATACCAAAAGGTGTATAAAGAGATGCATTGAAATACCCGGTTTCTTCCAACAAACACAAAAATGTATAAAAGAGCTCAGGCCCTACTGTAAGCTGGGCAACTTCGGCACCAAGCGCTTCACATTTCCGTCCCTTTTCCAGAATTTCAGGCTGTCCACGGCCATGTCTATCAAAAACTTCTTGAACTACAATGCACTTAAGGCCCCTCATCGCTGCCTGTGAGGCAACAGCGGCGCCATAGTTGCCGCTTGTGGCTGAAATTATTCCCTCATATCCTAATTCTTTTGCCCTGTATGCAGATACTGAAGCTCTTCTATCTTTAAAACTCCCCGATGGGTTTGCGGCCTCATCCTTTATGAATATACGTGCACCCTTAGATGGGGGCGATATTTTTCTCACCATTCTTGTAATGTTTTTAAGCTCAATGAGAGGAGTGTTTCCAACAGATGTCTCGGCCTGAATACTCCTGATCTCCTCTATATCATAACCCACATCTCTCATCATTTTTTCATAATCGAAGGCGATACCACCTGATTCAAAATCGTCATAATCAATTCCAACAGCTTTTTTCATTATTTCGTTTTTCCTTGCAGTTACTGCAGAAAAACTCATGTCTTTACTCATTTTACATCACCTTCTAAAAACTTTTTCAATTCCATGCCTATTGATAGTAGTTCACGTACCGGTCTTCCAAAATTGTGATCATAAGAAGGATTTACACTTACCAGTTTTCCTTTAACAGTTCTCCCTATGACGGTCCTAATCTCTACTTCATCACCCAATGATGCGTCATGGGTTATAAACCCCTTTTGCCGTAATTCAAGAGGTACTTTTTTTGTGTCTTCCGGAAGATGTGGAGACCGTTCTTCCGGCTTTAGTACTATGTTGTGTATCTGAACCCAGTCGTTCTTTTTTGCGTCAGTCATTTACAGCACCATCCTTTGATATTTTCCTAATATCCCCCATCAAAGCGGAAGGAACTGGTAGATCTTTCATTGTAACAAGACCGGGCTTGGAGTTGACAACATGTGGTATCATATTTACAGCTATGGCAATAGTTCCTATTCCTCCAGGCACTTCGGGTTTTATTGCTAAATTTATGTCCGGTGTCCCTTCTAAGTCTATATAATCACCGGTTTCTACATTTTCAAGCTCAGGCCGTATCTGTTGGGGGTGTTCGAGTATAATTACAGGTTTGCCTTTTCGCAGGCCCATACCCACATGGCGGCACCCAGCAACCATGCCGGGCTCAACTGTTACATAGGGGGTTTCTCTTTTTGTATTAGATACTATTGGTTCTCTCGTCTGTTTTATTTCATCTATTTCAAGACCTACAGCCTCAGAAATCAGGGCAATAGACTCATTAAACCCAATGTGACCAACAATACTACCATCTTCTAACCCTTTTTTAAACTCTTCCACCGTTGTCCCTACCCCTTGTGTCCTCATAACAGTTGTTCCAAAAGGTGAGAGATCATTTATCCTGCGGGCGCTGATTTTTTTTACATCAATACATACCCCGCTCATTGCGATTATCAACGTATCCAAAATAAATCCCGGATTTATCCCCGTTCCCAAAACGGTAACCCCGTGTTCTTTTGCAAGTTTGTCGATTTCATCAGCCAGTTTAGGTTCGCCATAAGCCGGATAAGCCATTTCCTCTGCAATTGTTATAACATTTTTGCCGCTTTGTATTGCTTTTTTAATATATGGAAAAACTTCTCTCGTAAACGATGATTTTGCCAAAAGGACTACATCTGCCTTTTTACTTAAAATATCGTCCTCATCGTTAAGTACTATCACATTTGTTTTTTCTTGGTGGCCCAAGACCTCACCGAGATCTTTTCCTGCTTTCTCAGGCCTGGAAGCTATAGCTCCAACTATTTCCATTCCGGATTTCTGCATGACCATTTTTGCCATGCCTCCGCCCATAGCACCAAGACCCCAAACAATTACTTTTAATTTTTCCATATAAATCACTCCCAAGTATCAATATTTTAATTAATGTTATCTAAAATAAACTTAATTATATTTAATGAAAAATTGATTTACATGCTTTTGTTGATAATTATATGCAAAAACCGTGCCATACTGGGCCTAACCCTTCAAACTTCCTAAAGTTATAAGCAAGACATCACTTTTTTTATAATAAAATGGGGCAAAATTTTTTGCAGTAAAATTCTTAAATACCGGTGTATTTACATGAACTGCAAAAAATTTTGCTGATGTGCTCATTTTATGCAAAAAAAAAATGTTTAATTTGAGACTTAAATAAAAGCTTCGGTTTTATCAAATGTAATATTAACTTATGGTTACATTCCTTTAACATGGATTATTTTATTATTTTTTTTATACACTCTGGGAACTCTTCTGGATACACCGTTGACTATTTCATCTCTCACAGTGCCAATGGTATTTGCAACATCATCTACTGTTATAGTTTCATCACCCATACTACCGATAAGTATCACCTCATCGCCAATCTTAACCCCTTCTATATGAGTTACATCAATCATGCATTGATCCATACAAATGCGACCGATTATTGGAGCCCTTTTTCCTTTAACGATTACGTTTCCACGAGAAGATAATCTTCGGGAATACCCGTCAGCGTAACCTACAGGTAAAGTTGCGACAACACTATCGTGTCTTGTTATAAATATACCCCCATAACTAATAGACCTACCCTTAGGCAAACGCTTCACACATGAAACCTGGGTTTTGAATGTCATTACGGGACGCAACCTGGCTTTGTCCCTGTTTACGCTGTCCGGGTAAAGGCCAAAGAGAATAATCCCTGCCCTGACCATATCAAGATGTGTATCAGGAAACTGTATTATAGCGGCACTGTTTGCTGCATGCTTAATGGGTATTCGAAAGCCCTCTTCATCTAAAATATTAACAACCTTTAAGAAATTTGTGAACTGTTCGTAGGTAAATTGTATGTCATTTTCATCAGCCTTTGCAAAATGAGTGTATATACCTTCTATTTCCAAGCCTTTATAATTAAACAGTTTTTTTATCTCTGCTATATTTAAAGGTTGAGCCTGAAAACCTAGTCTGCCCATTCCGGAATCTATTTTTATGTGGATTTTTGCCTTTTTACTCATTCGTTGTGCAACATTTGATAATTTCTCAGCTAATTTTAAACAATAAACCGTTTGGGTTAAATCGTTTCCTATAACTTTATCAAATTGCTCTTCAGGGGTATATCCTAATATGAGTATTGGAGCATCTATCCCTCTATTGCGCAAAGCTAATGCTTCATCTAAAAAAGCCACCGCCAGATATGATGCACCACAAGATAATAAAACTTTCGCTGCTTCATACGCTCCCATTCCATATCCATCAGATTTTAAGACTGCACATATTGTTGCGTTTTTGTCCGTGATTCGTCGTATTTCCTTGAAATTATGCTCAAGGTAATCCAAGTTGATCTCTTCCCGAGTAGGTCTAACGGTTCCAAAATGCAAGTTTCCCCCTCCCCTGGTAATTGAATCATCTAATTCCTAAAATGAACGGTAAATTCTTTTCGTAAGAATACATCGGCTTGAGGAAATCTGAGGAAATCGATAAAATGGTTAAATATTTGGTCTTCATACGCCAAAGGCCTAAAAGTCGAATTTTTATACCATGTTAAATCCAAAGACATTAATAGCATTTTTATAGAAAATATTTTCAGCCAAGCTATATCCTTCTAGTTTTGTCATTAATCTTTGTTGAATAAGTTCCTCAATAATTTCCGCAACTACTGATTTGGCAAATTGAACACCTAGAAAATGAAGTTCCGGTGAAACAAAACCATCAGAACCGTACATTATTTTATTAAATGGAGCCATGTCTAACACTTTCTTTATCGCATCCTTTGATTCAAAAGTCAGCCATGGTATCATTTCTGAAAAATCTAAATACACATTTGGATACATTGCAGCGAAGTATCCGGCTTCAAAACTGTATGGAAAACCACCATGCACAAGTACAAATGCTACTTTTTTATATTCTTCATTATCAAGCACCTTTTTTAGCATTAGAGGATTGTTGTTTAAAAGGTTGCAATTAGATTCACCGAACGAGGCGTGAACCTGGAAGGGAATGTCAAATTTCTTACATGTCTTTATTGTCTCATTAAAGAAAAAATCCCTAAAAGCCTTTTCATTATTTTCAACAAGAGCTTTTTTGGCTTCATTGTACGATACCTGATTTACACCAAGCCCTGTCCTATAGCCAATTATGCTTTTTAATGCTACAGCACCATTTTTTATCGCATTTTCTGTTTTTTTGATGAACTCGTTGTACATTTCATCGAATTCACCTTTTCTGGTCCAAAATTGGTCGACTAAGGTTTCTATTCTATAAACATACTTTATTTGGGCTGGAACAGATTTCTTGAAACTTTCCAACTCAACCTCAGCAGGTTTATAACCAATATCTATCAATAGTCCTTTTATCCGACCTTTTTCTAGTAACAAATTTATATATTCATCGTACTTGTTATTGCAAAAATCATCTCTTTTTTGTAAAACAGCATCTTCGTTTGGGTCTATACCAAATAAATCAGCCATATCTCTTATGACCCTTTTATATAAAACCGTCTCTTTTAACACTTCTTCATCCCAGTTCTCCAGTGAAAGTGAAAGCAGTTTATGTAGTTTTAATTTTTTGTATTTCAGATTAAAAAAATGACAATGGCTGTCAATAACCGGTATATCATTTAGGTACATTTATGCACCCTCCTCAACTTATTTTAAACACGGTGGGGTTGAAACAATAAAATGATCTCAACCCCACATTAGGTTTTCTAGACTAAACAACACAATTTATTAACTTAGAAGTTGCCTTAAAATATCAGCTCGGAGATGATTAAAATATATCCAAATACTTGTCAACTTCCCATTGTGTAACATGTAACATATATTCTTCCCAGGCCTGTCTCTTCATTTGAATATACGCATCTATCATTTCGTCTCCGAAAAATTCCCTGAACAGCTCATCCTGTTCAAGACTGTTAATGGCTTCTTCCAGGGTCTTGGGCAGTCTATATATCCCCAGCTGATCTCTTTGTTCCTCTGTTAAGTTAGCAGGATCTTTCTCAAGCGCTAATTTTTTCCCGTCTATTTGCTGTTTAACCCCTTCATTACCGGCAACTATTAATGCCGCAAGGGCCAGATAGGGTTGTGCAGCGCAATCCGCTGGTTTATATTCTATTCTTGCTGTTTTTTCTCCATGACCATACTGGGTGGTAGGTATTCGTAGGGCAACTTCTTTATTATTAAATCCAATTGCAGCGAATGCTGAAGCCCAGTTATGAGGAATTATCCTTTTATATGATGTAATTGTGGGATTTGTAAATGCGCATATTGAATTTATATGTTTTAGAATACCCCCGGCAAAATAGTAACCAAATCGGCTCAAGTGGTTGTCTACGTTATTGAAAAACAGGTTTTTGCCATCCTTCCAGCAACTCAAATTTATATGACATCCACAACCAGATTTGTTTGCAAACGGTTTAGGCATAAATGATGCTATTATGCCATGTTTAAGTGCAATAGCCCGAACAGTCTCTCTAAAATATATTTGATTATCAGCTGCCTCAAGTGCCGGTCTGTACTTAATAACCAATTCCTGCTGCCCGGGGCCGTATTCTGGATAGTATTTTTCTACTTCCATTCCCTGCTGCTCCAAAGCATCGACAATTTCTAATATTATTTCATTTGCTGTATTCATGCCCTTCGTTGTAAAGCACATGCTGTCATCGAAAGGAATTACTGTGCCGTCTTCTTTTTTGATAACAAAATAGAATTCGTTTTCAAAACAAGCACAGACTTCATAATCGAGCTTATTAAGTATTTCTTTTAATTTTGTCCTGGCACATATGCTAACCGGATTTCTGTCAATATCCCTTATATCACATATGACAGCACCGTTTGCTCGAGCATAGGGAAGTACTTTGAACGAATTCAAATCTGGGACTATTACATACTCCCCAATCGGACCTCCGTATTTCTCATTAGGGATAACATCATCGAATGCTGTAAAAAACGGCATTGCTGCAGCTATATAATGGCCTGAGTCTAAATCGTTTTCAAGAGCCTTTCTGTTCGCCTGATAACCCCTGACGATTCCATCATTATCAATATACAAAAATCTGACCATTTTTAGATCGTTTTCCCGAACCGATTTTAAGATTTCTTCTTTTGTCATTAAAACAATACCTCCATCTAAAAAAAATTAGTTGATTTCAAGAAAAAATCATTACGTTTTTGCTTCTACCATCCTGCATATCTTGACATTTCTTCATCAGAAACTTTTCCTTTTAATACATCTGAAATCGATTCGTCTAATATCTGCAAACCTCTATCAGCGTCCTTCCTGTTCATTGTCAGGGGCGGAGTAAATTCTAAAACATTTGAATTTATCCCTACATAGAATAGAATTAAGCCTTTTTGGAATGCTCTGTATACTATTTTGGCCGTTTCTTTATCTGCAGGCTCTTTTGTATCCCTGCACCTTACCAATTCCGCTCCTATAAGAAGACCCTTACCTCTGATATCACCTATTAGCTCATAGCGATCCATCAGTTCATTTAGCCCGGATTTAATATACTCCCCCATCTCTAACGCATTCTGTATTAGACCTTCATTTAATATGACATCCAACGTGGCGTTTGCTGCAGCTGTACTTACCGGGCATCCGGCTGTCGTAAACAGGTGTGTAGCAATTCCTGCATCTAAAACTTCTTTTCTTGCAACTACACCGCTGAGCGGCATTCCAGAAGCTATTGGTTTGCCAAAAACTACTGCATCAGGTGTTAGGTTAAAGTGTTCAAATCCAAATAGTTTACCAGTCCTTCCTATTCCAATTTTAACCTCGTCACAGGCAAGCAAAATACCGTACTTTTTACAGATTTTCTCCAGTTCTTCCATGTATTCTGCAGGAGGCACTACATCACCGCCATCACACTGCATGGCTTCTACTATGATAACAGCAGTATCTTCAGGAGGGCAGACGGTTTTGAATACATGCTCTTCCAAAAATTGTAGACAATCCAATTTACAGTCTTCTCTATTTTTGTTAAAAGCACATCGGTAACAGTAAGGATATGGGATTTTTACAACATTCCCCGAACCGACAAATTTAGCTTGTGCTGTATGACCTGACATAGATAGGGAGCCCATTGTCTGACCGTGATAGGCGCCAAAGTATGAGATTATCCTGTTCCTTTTTGTTGCCAACGGTACCATCTTCGCAATACAATCATTTGCATCTGAGCCAGATAACCCGAACCACACTTTTTTCTCAAAATCACCGGGTACCAGCTCGATTAACCTTTCAGCCAGTTCAACCCCTGATTCAGTAAGCACAGTCGTATAAGAAGAAAAAGTATTTTTCTCCGCTTGTTTTTTTATAGATTCTACCACTTTGGGATGGCAGTATCCTGTACTTGCTACTCCCCAGTTTGCTGTAAAGTCAACATATTCTTTTCCGTCCACATCGGTAATTATATTTTGCTTTGCACTTTCGGCGACCAGTGGAAAGAGTCTTATTTTCATCGATGACCCCAAAGCCTTTTCATCTCTTTCAATTATATGTTCAACTTTTTCGGCCATGGTCCTAAACCTCCTTTCACTTTAGAATAAATTTATACATCCTAGGATGGAACAGAAGCATCGCTTTTGCGGTTTTTTACAGCTATTGAATAATACAGATATAGAGGTGCCACTAAGCCGATAAGACCATAAATCAACCCAGGATTATCGAGTGCTGCAAAATAAACACATATACCAAGGCCTACTATTGCAATTGGAAATGTTAGCCAAGGAACCGGAATTCTGAAAGGAAGTTTTTTTACTTCATCCGGGCAGCGCTTTCTGTAGAGTATTGCAGAAATAATAGATAGACCATATGTTATATAACACGCACACAGGAATAGCATTGTAATGAATACGTATACGCTGTCTACATTAAAAGTTGCAAGGCCAATACCAACGATATTGACAAGCCAAATTATAAATAATCCCTTGGTAGGTGTGCGATATTTTGGATGAAGTTCTCCAAATATTTTGGGCCATTTTCCATTCCTGGCTTCTTCATAGAAAATCCTTGAAGATCCGTAGAAGGTCCCCATCAGAGTGCATGTTGCAGTCGCCAGGCATGCAGCAACCGTAACTATCGCAGCCCCGCCAGTGCCGAATATTCGCTGAGCAAATGTCACATAAAGCGACTCTGCTAAAGACATCGTTCTCCAGTCTATTGATCCGATCATAACTACCAGTGAAAGGGTATACACAACTATAAAAGTAATTGCAGCCCATACCAGTGCCTTAGGTAAGTCTCTTATATTTTTACATTCGGACCCAGAGGTACACAAACATGCAGTCCCCATGAATGCGTAGCTTGCCATCGGAACGGCTAAAAACATTGCTTGAAGGCCGTTAGGAGTAAACGGGAGAAAGTTTTGCGGAAAGCCTTTTACAGCATGTGGTGCCCCAAAAATTGCTAAACCTACCATAATTGCGACTAAACCAATAACCATCCAGAGCTGTGTGGTTGCAGCCACAAGGGCTCCCCGGACATTGAGCAACCAAAATATAGTGACACATATTGCTGCTAGTACCAGTTCGTTTATTGGAATAAAATACGCCAAAAATCTTCCCATCGCTATACAAACACTTATACTTATAAGAGTCCATGCTATAGCCCACGACATGCCGGCGAGATAACCCCACCATTCGCCCAAAAATCTTTCCGACCATTTGTCCAATGCGCCTGCTGAGGGCATGCCAACGGCCATTTCGGACAAGGTTAACTGCAAGAACAGTTCAAGTACCCCGGCAATGAATATTGATAAGATCGCGCTTGGCCCTGCCACCTCTACGGCCTGGCCCAAAAGCAGGAATATACCGTCTCCTACAACAGCTCCTACACCCAGTGCCCATATATGCCAAAAATTCAGGTTTCTAAGAGGTTCGATTTCTAATAGATTCTGTTGATTAGTTGACATATAATGTTTTCCTCCTTAATAAATAATGTAACAGTTCTTCTGCATTACACCCCATCCTAATTATCCTTATAGCGCTTCCATTTAACACCTCCTTTCTTTGTGTCTTTTATATTGGAAGCTGCCATATTTGAACATCATAAAAATATGGCAGAATCACAATTAAGAAGGAAAATCGTGTTTTCGTCAATATTTAACTAAAGAAATTTTATTTCAATAATTTCAAAGCAAGCGAACCGATCACCGCTATTCCTTGCGGTAAAATATTTTCGTCAAAATTAAACTTCGCTGAATGCAGTGGATTGATGAAACCTTGAGCTTCATCTCTAGAACCAATCCTCAGGTAAACAACGGGAACCTTTTCGGAATAAAAAGCAAAATTTTCCGCTCCCATCGATGGCCGTTCAATTATTATTGTCTTCTCTTTTCCAAACAATCGTACTAACATATTTTCAGCTATCGAAGTAAGTTCTTTATCACAGAAAAGAGGTGGCTCTCCATCTACAATTTTTAAATCATAATCGACATTAAATGCGGTTTTAAGCCCTTTTAATATTTGATCCATCTGGTTAATCGCCTGATTTCTAAGTCCGTAGTCTATGCTCCTGATCGTGCCTTTCATGCAAACTGATTGAACTATCACATTGTAGCTGCCTTCTGCAAATATATGACCTAGATTAATAACTAAAGGTTCAACAGGGTGTTTAAACCTGGATACTATAGTCTGCAGCTGTGTAATAAAAAAACCTGCAGCAATCATTGGGTCAGGAACTTCATCAGGGTGTGCCCCGTGCCCTCCGGGGCCTTTGAGCTGAATGGTAAATTCATCATTTCTAGCCGTCATGGCACCATATCTCAAACCGAATTTTCCAGTATCAATTTCCGGATAAATATGGCATCCAATAATTGCATCAACTTTTGGATTTTCTAATGCACCATCTTCAACCATTAATTTAGCTCCGCCCGGGTACTCTTCTCCAGGCTCAAATAAAAGCTTAATTGTGCCTGTAAATTTATCCCTGTAATCAGATAATACTTTTGCAACGCCCAAACACATTGCCATGTGACCGTCATGGCCACATGCATGACTTACTCCTTCATTTTCTGAAGCAAAAGGAAGACCTGTCTGCTCTTTAATAGGTAAGGCATCCATATCTGCTCTTATACCTATAACCTTACCTCCAGATTTACCTTCAATGATTCCTACCAAACCTGTTTTTGCAAACCCTGTTTTAACTTCAATATTCATTTTCCTCAGCTCTTGTTGAATAAACTTCGATGTTTCAAAGCAGTCTAGTTCAGTTTCTGGATGCTTATGAAAGTGCCTCCTCCATTTAATCAATTGGCCTTTTATTTTTTCGGATTCGTTAAAAATAAAATTATAATCCAAACCGAACAACTCCTTATTGTGTACTTGAGCTATTTTTAATTTTGTGGTAATATGTAAAATCTATAGATAAAGTATATTTAAAAAATTGTAATATATAATGCATGCAATATAAATCAATTTATTGCAAAATGCATGCCAATTATTAAGAAGATACTGAAACCTTTTTATCCTAGGCATTGCATAATATTTCATCAGCTTAGACTCCTCACATTTTTGTCAAAAATGACAAACAATCTTTCCCGTTTTGTCATTTTTGACAAAACTTACTGTTTTCTAAGAAAGACGATATTTTTTAAATACTTTAAAAATAGCTAATAACGACACGTTAAATAATTTAGAGTTTTAAATTGACAATATTTTGAGCTGAGTATATCATTAAAAAAAAGGGGGTTTTCTTATGGCTACTACAAACCAAATAATTAAATTAACCGAAACCTATAGCGCGCACAATTACCAACCTTTACCTGTCGTATTTGCAAAAGCTGAAGGTGTTTGGGTCGAGGATCCAGAGGGAAAACGTTACATCGATATGCTAAGTTCATATTCTGCTCTAAACCACGGTCACAGACACCCTAAGATTATCTCAGCTTTGAAAGACCAACTCGATAAAGTCACCTTGACATCCCGTGCGTTCCACAACGACAAGTTAGGGCTTTTTTGCAAAAAAGTAGCAGAACTGACGGGTAAAGACATGGTGCTCCCAATGAATACCGGTGCAGAAGCGGTTGAAACTGCAATAAAGGCTATAAGGCGCTGGGCATATGCTGTCAAAAAGGTGCCTGAGAATATGGCAGAAATTATAGTTTGCGATGAGAACTTTCACGGGCGAACGACAACAATTATTTCATTTTCATCTGAGAAAGAATATAAAAAAGGTTTTGGGCCATTCACGCCTGGGTTCAAACTTATACCTTACGGTGATATTAATGCTCTGGAAACGGCCATCACGCCGAATACTGCCGCCTTCCTCGTAGAACCTATTCAGGGTGAAGCAGGGGTAAATGTACCTAAGGAAGGTTTTTTAAATGAAGCCAAACAGCTGTGTAAAGCAAACCAAGTCATTTTTGCGGCTGATGAAATACAAACGGGGTTAGGACGAACAGGTAAACTTTTTGCCTGCGATTGGGAAAACGTTTTACCTGACATATATATCCTCGGAAAGGCTTTAGGAGGGGGGGTATATCCTGTATCGGCAGTTGCAGCCGACAAAGAAATTCTCGGTCTTTTTGAACCAGGCTCTCACGGATCTACTTTTGGCGGCAACCCACTTGGATGTGCATGTGCTTTAGAATCGCTTAAAGTTTTACAAGAGGAGAATCTCGCTGAAAAAGCTTTAGTTCAAGGTGAGTATTTTATTAAAGGTTTAAAAGAAATTAAATGTGACTTAATTAAAGAAATACGAGGAAAAGGTCTGCTAATCGGCGTGGAGCTCAAAGTAAATGCAAAACCCTATTGTGAAAAGCTTCTTGAACACGGTTTGTTGTGCAAAGATACACATGGAACAGTCATTCGTTTTGCCCCACCTCTTGTGATTACAAAAGAGGAAATCGATTGGGCACTTGAGAAAATCAGAAAGGTACTGTACTAATTATAACTTAGCATAGATTATACTTAGAATCGGAGTGATTATAACTTAGGATAGATTATACTTAGAATCGGAGTGAATTTTTTGGAACAAAGTATAATAAAAGATTTATATCAGGTCCTAAAAGATGGCCGCGATATTGCTCTTATAACAATCGTAGAAGCTGAAGGTTCTAGCCCACGAGGCATTGGGACTATGATGGTGGTTGATTCCAGCGGGAAACTTCTGTCAGGCACCATCGGCGGTGGCGTTGTTGAAGAACAGGCAAAAAAAGATGCAGCTGAATGCATAACCCGTGGTATTTCAAAAACTGCAAGTTATAACCTGAATTATAAAAAAAACGAGGAAGATACGTCACTTTCGATGCTTTGCGGAGGAAAGGTCAAGGTTTTTATTAAGGTATTTAAAAAACAAGATGAGCTGATTATCGTTGGTGCTGGACACATAGCAGAAAAATTATCAAAAATAGCAAAACTTCTGAATTATAGGGTCATGATTTTAGATGACAGAGAGGACTTTATCACAAGGGAAAGGTTTCCAGAAGCGGACGAACTGTTACCCGGTGAAATAGTAGAGCAATTAAAGGCAATCTCTATAAATAAGAACACAAACATCGTAATAGTTACACACGGTCACCAATACGATCAGCAGGCCATTGAAGCTGTCATAGATTCCCCCGCTAGGTATATAGGTGTGATTGGAAGCAAAAATAAGGTAAAGACATGCTTTAGTATACTCAGGCAAAAAGGTGTACCCGAGGAGAAGATCAAAAGAATTTACTCACCCATAGGTATTGATTTGGGCGGGGAAACACCTGAAGAAATTTCACTGTCAATTATGGCTGAAATACAAGCAGTAAAATACGGGAAAAAAGTAAGTTCACTTTTTTCTCATTCACGATTATCATGAAATACATTATCCTATAATAACAAAAAGTTAAGCTAAGTCTAAAGGGCATAAAAAAAATGGACAGGGATGCGGCCGAAAAAACAATTCACTTCTGAAAAATAAGTATTGCATTTTATGGTGGTCAAAATGGGGCAAAACGATTTTTCCAAATTAACAGACACGAAAAAAGGCTTTCGTTAAAACCCTGAAGCCTTGATTTATCTGTTTGGCGGGAGTATGTGGGAATTGAACCCACCTCGGAGGTTTTGCCCCCGATGCTGGTTTTGAAGACCAGAAGGCCCACCAGGGCCTATCTACTCCCCTGTTCCTTTCAACTTATATTTTAACAAATATAATTCAGCTTTTCAATGATAAACCAATGGTCTAAAGTTCAACTGTTTAAGCTCGGCCCTGGAACCCTTTTATCTCTAATCCTCTTCGTGACCTTAATACCGTCAAAGTATTCAAGAATCGGTATTGCATATTTCCGTGTAGTTTCGAGCATTTCTCTAAACTCAGATGCAGTCAATTCTCTGTTTTCAGAAAAGAAACATCGCAAGCGCTGTTTGGCCTCATCAAGCCATTCACCTGCAATAAAAATTTCCTCATTTATTTTAACAAGCCTTCCTTCATCACAAAGCCTATATAAGACAAACCTGGCCTGGCTTTTAACGTCTTCATCAAAGATCTGCACGACCTCCTGTAAGTTAGGAGGTGCCCACTTTTTTTCTTTATATAATTGAAGAATCTTGTTGGCAAGATCCTTCTGCTCATGATTTAGAATTACATTAAAGCCTGCCTTTTTGATTGTGTTTCCTGTACTCTTTATGATATTCTGATTATGCCACAATCCAAGGAGGCTTTCCAATAATTTGGGATTATGGCCGATCCGATTTATCAATTCTCCTTTAGCCATTCCCTCTCTTAGAGGGAATTTCTTATGATAATCTTCTAGCACTGCAAGGGCTCTTTCCGTGATGGTAAAGTAGATGCTTTTTTCAATAACAGCATCTTCCCCACCAACCTTTATAGGAACAATTTTGTCCTTGCCCAATAAACTTTGAATAACCTTATCTATTTGAGCCGGATGTTTACCTGTATATGGACAAATTTCATTTACTGTCATGTATTCCCTACCTAGAAATGCGAAAAGATTCAATACAAATTCTTCCAAACCTCCGTCCCTTACTTCGGTTAACGACAACACTGCTTTGGCCAGTTTCTTACCTTTATGTATTCGTTTAGGATTAACATAAAAAATTTGTCCGCCGCCTATTGTTGTTAAAGGGGAATACCTACGGACTACAAATCGATCCTTATAAGCACAAGTAACCGGCTCTTCGAAATTTATTTCTATAAAGCTCTGATCTCCCGGTTTAATCTCATTTTTATCTAATAATACAATTCTGGCTAACACTTCTTTCGTACCCAGGTGAATTCTGACCCTTGCCCTATTTTTGCAAATCGCAGCCGTGTCATCCAAAAGCTTAAAGTTTGCGTATGCTCTGCTTACGGGAAGAAGTGCACCAACGTGCGCAACTACATCTCCCCTCTCTATATCTTCAGTTTTCACGTCAGCCAAATTTAAAGCTGTCCTTTGACCGGATTCGGCAAAATGCTTTATCTCATCATGCACTTCGATAGATCTTATTCTTGAAAAAATCCCTTTGGGGAAAATTTGGACATCGTCTCCGGTTTTTACTTTTCCACATAATAGGCTGCCCGTAACTACCGTACCGATTCCTTGCAATGTAAAAACTCGGTCCACTGGTAACCGAAATGGTGAATCGATATCCTTATAAATTTCCTCTTCGCACATTTCATCAATAGCCTTTAACAAAACTTCTACACCTTCTCCTGTTACTGACGAAACAGGGATTATGGGGGCGTTTTCAAGAAAAGTACCTTTTATACGCTCTTTAACATCTTCTTTTACAAGGTCTAACCATTCTTTATCAACCATATCTATCTTTGTCAGTACTGTTAAGCCTTTTTTAACATCTAATAGTTTTAAAATATTGAGATGTTCTTCTGTTTGAGGCATCACACCCTCATCTGCAGCTATGATTAAAATAACAATATCTATTCCTCCTGCTCCGGCAAGCATATTTTTAATAAATTTTTCATGCCCCGGCACATCGACTATTCCTACCTTTTTCCCGGAAGGTAATATTAATCTTGTAAAACCTAAATCTATTGTAATCCCGCGCTTTTGTTCTTCTTTCAGCCTATCTGTATTCACACCAGTTAACGCTTTGATCAGGGTCGTCTTACCATGATCTATATGTCCGGCTGTACCTAAAATTATATTGCTCACAACAAACCCTCCACCAGTTCGATGGTCTTGGAAATATCGTCTTCGTTCATAGTCCGAACGTCAAACATGAACCTATCATTTTTTATTCTCCCGATTACTGGCACTTCCATCATTCTCAACATGGCGGAAATTTCTTTGGCGGTATAGTCACGTAAATTCAATGCAACGGTTTTAGTAGGCATATCTACATCGGGTAAAGAACCTCCACCGACTTGAGAATAATCATCTAACACTTCCGTCGTGCCTTTATCTCTCAAAACCTTGTTTAACCTGTCTGCAAATTCCTGGGCCATTTGCTGCATTTCTTGAGGAGTTCTTTTTAGTAGTTTAATTATGGGGATCTTATCTAACTCTTCATCCCTGTAAAGAGCCAGTACAGATTCCAAAGCCGCCAAAGTTAATTTGTCTATCCTAAGCGCTCTAGCGAGAGGATGATGCTTGATAGTAGATATATATTTACTCCTACCAACAATGATACCAGCCTGAGGGCCTCCCAACAGCTTGTCTCCGCTAAAAGTTATTATGTCTATTCCGGATTTTACTGACTCCTGAACTGTAGGTTCCTGAGGAAATCCATATGACCTCAAATCGACTAGGACACCACTTCCCAAATCTTCCATTAATGGTAGGCCATGTTTTTTAGCTAGTGTTTTTAACTCACAACTTGAGACCTGAGAGGTAAAGCCTACCATTTTAAAATTACTCTGGTGTACCTTAAGTAATACACCGGTATTCTCGTTGATTGCCCTTTCGTAATCAGACAGATGTGTTTTATTGGTCGTCCCGACCTCAATTAATTTGGCGCCACTGAGAGCCATAACTTCAGGAATCCTAAAACTACCGCCTATTTCAACAAGCTGACCTCTGGAAATGATTACTTCTTTTTGAAAGGCCAGAGATGAGAGACAAAGTAGAACGGCTCCCGCATTATTGTTTACAACTATAGCATCTTCAGCACCCGTAATATCACAAATCAATTCATTAACATGACTATGCCGGTCTCCCCGTTCTCCTTTTTGAATATCATACTCCAGGTTTGAATAACTACTAGCCACTTCTGAAATATGTTCAAGGGCACTATCGGGCAGTGGAGCTCTACCTAAATTTGTGTGAAGCACGATTCCCGTTGCGTTAATGGTCCGCTTCAAACTATGCCGAGGAAAACAGGCTTTTTTTAAAGCAAGCGAAATAACCGTTTTTTTTAAATCGGACTCGCTCTTTTCTACCGCGCATTTCCCTGATTCTAAAGCTTTTATTTGTTCTAGCCTTATTTCTTCCAAACAATCTCTAAGTACCCTCGTGACGAAATTTTTATTATATTTTTTGATAATCTTTTGAATATCAGGGTCTTCGAGAAGTGCTCCTATTTTGGGTAGCTTTCTCATGACCTGATTCTTGTCCAAATTTTAATAACCTCCTCAATCTCCTATAATAATCTTTGACTTTTTCGCTTCTAAAACCTCACCTACTACAGCAGCATCTGTTATTCCTCTATCGAGCAGTTTATCCAGCAAGGTTTGGGCTTTAGTACGATTTACCGATAACAATAACCCACCAGATGTCTGAGGGTCGAATATGATATCATACAAAAAATCATCTTTTTGGCACAAACTACTTATATTATCAGAAAAATGGCTTTTATTACGATACAATCCAGCGGGGAGCAAACCCATTTTTGCAAGTTGGTCTACACCTTGCAGCAGCGGTACAGATTTTGGTTGAATTTTTATTGTAACCCCAGATGCCGAAGCCATTTCAAAGGCATGGCCAACAAGCCCGAACCCCGTAATATCAGTAATTGAGTTAACACCGACTTCGATAGCTGCCTCTGAAGCCTCTTTATTCAATGTTGCCATCAAATTGACCATTTCTCTATAAGTCTCTGAATCGAGCATATCAGCCTTAAGAGCAGTTGACGCTATTCCGAAGCCAAGGGGTTTTGTGAGTACAAGTATATCTCCTGGCTTTGCACCCGAGTTGGTTATTACCTTGTCAGGAGAAACCTCTCCTAAAACTGCTAAACCGTAGATTGGCTCAGTGCATTTTATTGAATGCCCTCCTCCAACTACGGCACCCGCTTCTATAACCTTATCAAATCCCCCCCTAAGCACTTCGGGTAAAATATCTTCTGCTAATTCCTCAGGAAAAGCAACCGCATTTAAAACAACAAGGGGTCTCCCCCCCATTGCATAAACATCACTTAGGGCATTGCACGCGGCAATTTGCCCGAACATGTAAGGATCATCGACAATCGGTGTAAAAAAATCTGTTGTTAGTATTATCGCTTGATTTTCATTGATTTTATAAACAGCTGCGTCGTCGGAGGTGTTTATACCAATCATTAGATTGTCATCTTTCACTAATGGTAAGTGTCGCAGAACCTGCGACAGGACATCGGGTCCAAGCTTCGAAGCTCATCCTGAACTACATGTGAGCTCAGTCAGTTTAATTTTTTTCATGTATATCACCTCCATTAATCACATGCTTCTATTACTTTACTTTGATTTTCTCTTTCATGTTTTCAAATTTCGCCTCACCTATACCAGAAACATTTTTTATTTCTTCTATTGACTTAAACGGACCATTTTCATTCCTATAATCTATGATCTTTTTAGCTGTCTGAGGGCCAATTCCCGGGAGTGTTTCCAGTTCTTTGACATCGGCAGTGTTAATGTTTATCTTCCCATCATCAAATAAAAGCGTCCCAGCAAAGTTGCCTTTACTGCTGTGAACGTTTTGACCAGTCTCGTCAACTTCATTGATTCTAGGTATATAATATGCATCTTCATCATTAAGCCTTTTTGCAAGGTTAACACTTAAAAGATCAGCATCTGATAAAAAACCTCCAGCCTTTTCAATTGCGTCCATTAACCTCTGGCCTTCTAAAAGCGAATACACACCAGGGTTTTTGACAGCCCCAGTGATATAAACCATTATCTCCTTTTTAGTTTGCACCGAATCAGACATAACTGGTAATGCTTCATCCTGCAGTTTAAAAGCTATTACCGGTTCTTTACTGAAAATAAAATAGCACACAGTTCCGATATTTGAAATAACAAGTGCGAGTACGATTCCGACTAAGACTTTTTCCCTTCTGCTTAAGTCAAGCATCGCTCACACCCCAAACCTTATTATTGTAAAAAACCTCTGAGTATTACATCTTCAGCCTCTTGTTCCGACAAGCCCAATGTCATCAATTTTACCAACTGTTCATGTTCGATTTTCCCTATAGCTGCTTCGTGGGTAAGCTGAGCATCGGGATGTTCCGCTGAAATCGCTGGAGTTGAACTTATTTTGCCTTTACCGATTATTATTGAATCACATTCAACATGGCCCTTTGCTCTCGCACTTGCAACGACATTTGGCTGAAATATTTGAACTGAGGAATCCTTAGCAACTGATCTTGAAACAACACTACAGTTACTGTCCTTGCCATTCAGCTCTATACGCATAATAGACACCGCCTCTTGACTTTCATGTGTATAAAGGCGTTCTGTGACTACCAGGCTTGCCCCATCATATAGCTTTGCATTTGTTTCCCGGACTGTGTTATCAACACCTTTTATTTGAGACAGTTCCATTTCTGCGATGGAATTTTTTTTCATAATTAATATGGTCTTTGGGTTAAGTACCCGCTTGCCAGCACCTTTTCCTTCACCATAGTGTTTTTCTATATATTTCATTTTGGCGCCTTCGCCGACTATTATCTCATGTATACCGTCATGCTGGGATTTTTCAGAACCCGGGTTATGAATTCCACACCCTGCTACAATAGTAACATCTGCACCTGCGCCAATTTTAATCGTATTGTAAACAACATCAACCACACCTGAGAGTGTTATCATTACCGGGATATGAACTGCCTCATTTTTTGAACCGGGAGCTATCAATATATCTATTCCGGGCTTGTCTTCTTTCGGGATTACCTGGATATTAGCAGTGGAATTTCTTCCAATACCTTGTCCGTTTTTCCTTATATTAAATGCCCCAACAGGGATTTTATGGAGATCAGCAACATTTTTGAGAATTTGTTCATCAACAGCATTCAAATTCAGACCCAAATTCCGTCCCTCCGCAACTGTTTTTCCATTCACATCTCATATCCTCTTTCAGTATATTGATCATTTCCTCTCTTGAACCTTTTCGTTTAACTTTTCCGTCAACCATCAAAATTATTTCGTCAGCCAAGGACAGGACCCTCTCATGATGAGTAATAACTATGCTGATCACTCCGCCTTTTAAATGGTATTTTCTTATCAACCCAAGAAGGTTTTCAAAACTCCAGAGGTCTACCCCGGCTTCAGGTTCATCATAAATTATTATTCTCGAGTCTCTAGACAATACTGTTGCAAGTTCTATTCTCTTCATTTCACCGCCTGATAAGCTTAGATCACAATCCCTTTGTAAATAGTCCTGTGGACATAAGCCTACAGCCCTTAGTCTATAAGGATGAAGTTTCTTGTCTTTTGACGAAAGGCGCAAAAGATCTTCTACCTTGAGCCCCTTAAACCTGGGTGGCGATTGGAAGGCGTAAGCGATACCCATTTTTGCCCTTTCAGTTATACCTAACCTTGTAATATCCATATCATCGAACAAAATGCGTCCATCGTTTATATCATAAATTCCCATGATAGCTTTTGCTAGAGATGTCTTTCCACCACCATTAGGTCCTGTTATTGCATAAAATTTGTTATCTTCTAGTTTAAGATTTACATCTTTTAGGATATGAACTTCTTCTAGACCATTGCCATTTGCTGCCCTGAAATTGATGTTTTCTATCATAAGCATTTATATCAACCACCTTTCGGCAATGCATTGGCATTCTATATTTTACCCTACTTCGTATTTGATTACAATACAATACTTTGGTTTTATCTTACCACTACGTTTACTAGTTTTCCTGGCACAGTGATAACTTTTATCATCTTTTTCTCTTTCAACACTTGTTTTACCTTTTTATGCTCAAGTGCCGCCTGTTTCATGGCTTCCTCTGAAACACCCATCTCTAGACTAATCTTTCCGCGCAATTTTCCGTTAATCTGTATTACGACCTCTATTCGATCTTCAATGAGCAAATTCGGATCATACTTCGGCCATGGCATTAGATGTATGCTTTTCTTTTTCCCAAGTTTCTCCCAAAGTTCATCCGTTATGTGTGGCGCAAATGGTGCTAGAAGTAACAAAAGGTTTTCAACTGCTTCTCTCATTGCATCTGTAGACATCTTTCCATCTTTTAAGGTATTCATTCCGTTTACAAGTTCCATTATAGCACTAATAGCAGTGTTGAAATTAAATCTTTCCTCAATATCTTCCGTGACCTTTTTTATTGCTTTATGAACTAATTTTTTTAGCTTCACATGAATCTCGCTGTCATTATTGCTGCCTTTATTGTAATTGATCTTTTCTATAAGTTCTTCTGACAACCTCCATACCCTGTTAAGAAATTTAAAACATCCTTCTACACCCTGGTCACTCCATTCAAGATCCCTGTCTGGTGGTGATGCAAACAAAATGAAGAGCCTCGCAGTATCAGCACCGTACCTCATTACTATTTCTTCTGGGCTCACTATATTTCCAAGTGATTTTGACATCTTTGCTCCGTCTTTTAATACCATGCCTTGTGTTAACAGGTTCTGAAATGGTTCGTCAACACTTACTAGTTCCTCATCCCTCAATACCTTGTTAATAAACCTGGCATACATCAGATGGAGTATTGCATGCTCCACCCCTCCGATATATTGATCAACAGGCATCCAATAGTCAACCTTATCCCTGCTGAAAGCCTCCAGATCATTTCTGGGATCAACAAATCTATAAAAATACCAGGACGAACAGATAAAAGTATCCATGGTGTCAGTCTCTCTCTTGGCAGGACCACCGCATCTAGGACAATTTACATTTAAAAACCCTTCATGGTTTAGAAGCGGCGATCCTCCTTCAGGATAAAAATCAACATCAGTAGGTAGCATAACCGGAAGTTCTTCTTTTGGAACGGGCACGATACCGCAATCATCACAATATATCATCGGTATGGGAACTCCCCAGTATCTTTGCCTTGATATCAGCCAATCCCTCAGTTTATAATTGACCTTAATCTTACCAATGCCTTTTTGTTCCATATATTGTCCTATTGCCTTTATAGCCTGAACACTGTCCATCCCGTTGAATTTATCTGAATTAACAAGTATCCCTTGAGCAACGTAAGCCTCTGACATCTGACTTGGATCGATATTTTCACCAGAATTTGAGATGACTATTTTTATAGGAAGCCCATATTTTTTCGCAAACAGAAAATCCCTTTGATCATGGGCGGGTACCCCCATAACTGCTCCAGTACCATATTCATGAAGTACATAATTTGCCGTCCATATTGGTATTTTTTCACCGTTCAATGGATTTTCAGCATAAGCCCCTATAAAAATTCCTTCTTTTTCAGTATCCTCAGAGGTCCGCAAAGCATCATCACATTTTTGCATTTTTATTTTGAATTGTTTTACAGCGTCTTCATAATCGGTCCCACGTGAAAGCTTTTCAACAAGCGGATGCTCAGGGGCGAGAACCAGGTAAGATGCACCGTAAACTGTATCAGGACGTGTAGTAAATACGAAAATCTTATCATTCGTTTTTTCTGCAACAAAACTGAACTCAACGCCTTCACTTCTTCCTATCCAGTTTTCCTGCATAATCTTGACTTTGGAAGGCCATCCGGGGATTTTATCCATGTCTTTTAACAGCTCGTCTGCATAATCGGTAATTTTAAAAAACCACTGCTCCAACTCTTTTTTTCCGACATCTGAACCACACCTGTGACACTTTCCTCCTTCAACCTGTTCGTTGGCAAGGACAGTAGCACACGAAGGACACCAATTGACAAAAGCCTTCTTCCTATAAGCTAACCCTCTATCGTAAAGCTTTAAAAAAAGCCATTGTGTCCATTTATAATAACCCGGATGACATGTCGCCACCTCTCGGTTCCAATCATAGCTCAGCCCTAACTGCTTTAACTGCTTCCTCATATTGTCAATATTTTCACGCGTCCAATTGGCCGGATGAGTACCATGCTTTATAGCCGCATTTTCCGCCGGCAAACCAAAAGCATCCCATCCCATTGGATGAAGAACATTATTACCGTTCATTCGCTTAAACCGAGCTACTACATCTCCTATGGAATAGTTCCTCACATGACCCATATGAAGTTTTCCGGAAGGATACGGGAACATCTCGAGACAATAGTACTTAGATTTTTTATGATCCTCTGATACAGTATAGATTTTTTCTTTTTTCCATCTTTCCTGCCACTTGGCTTCAATCTCTTTAAAATTGTACCTCAAAACTGTTCCTCCCATCTTTCAAATTCACAATAACTTGTCCTCTATATTTCATAACTTTTATGACTTTAAATGCTAATGCCTCTCGTCCTAGTTTTAGGGACGAGAGGCCCGCGGTACCACCCTAATTGGCTAAAATGCCCATCTCATAAGCACTTTAACGCCTGCCGGCATATGTTAAACTAAGGCGAGTTCAAGGCATTTCCTCTACGGTCTTTCACCACACAACCGATCTCTTTAAAAGGGAATCATGCCTTTACTACTCCTTATTTGTTATCTTAAATTGATTTATTTGTTATACTTACTTGTTATCCTTGTTCGTTAATAAATAAATTGACCTTCACGGTGACCTTCACGGTGTCGGAGCTGTTGATGCCCATCAGACCACAGACGCTCGATCATGTAATATTCTCTCTCAGGGCCATGAAATATGTGAACCACTACGTCATAAAAGTCGAGAAGTACCCATTTTGCTTCTTTATAACCTTCTTTTCCTCTTAATTCAAATCCTTCCTTCAATAATCTCTTTTCGACTTCATCCGCAAGAGCTTTAACATGTAGAGGTGACACTCCTGTAGCAATCACAAAATAATCTGCAACTATTGAATCTTTGGTTATGTCTAAAACAACCACATCTTGGCCTTTTTTATCCTCCAAAGCACTGACTGCAAAATTCGCACATGATTTTGCGTCTTTCGTCATCCACTTCCCTCCGTCAATTCGCTTTATTTTTTTCTTATTTTATATCTTTGCCGACAATTACTGTCGCTAATTTGGCATCATCGCATAGTTCTTCTATCACCTTGGTATCGGTAAAAACTTGGGCAATCTTATCTGCATCAACCTTTTTATCTCTCGGGTATAAAATTGTTGTTGTTTCGTAATCAAAACTATCCGCATTAGCTACTTTTACGACTTTGAATCCGACTGCCTCCAACTGTTTGGCTACTTTTGAGGCTATGCCAGCCTCTCCACTACCGTTTAAAACTGCTACTTGTATATTGTCGTCATCAAAAAATATATCTTGAATCATATCGTCCATGCTAGATTGATATGGTATAAAGTAGCTAATACCCGAAATATATTTCCCTTCACCCGGCAGTGTAAACATTTTAACATCATCTTTACTTATCTGCCTGCACAGATTGAGGTAGCTTGCCATCTCGAGAGGTTCAATATCGGTCTCTATACTCCCCTGGACTACACTTATTATTTTGGGCAACTTTAAGATTGTGCTTGGTCTCATCACTGTCTTTACAAAAGCATCAATGAACTGTTGTTGCGCCTTTACCCTTCCTAGATCACCTTCAGGATATTGCCTGAACCGGACAAAGTCCTCAGCATTCTTTCCATCCAATACCTGCACTCCTGGTTGAATATCTATATGGACATTACCGGCATAGTCATCGTACTTCATTCGCCTTTCAACATTTATCTCAATTCCGCCAAGCGCATCAACTATTTGTCTGAGACCCTTATAATTTAATACTACATAATTGTGTATGGGAACCCCTAGGAATTCTTTCACGGTTTTTACAGAAAGACTGGGGCCACCATAAGCCATAGCAGCATTAATTTTTTCTATTCCCACACCTTGGATTTTTACACGCGTGTCACGTGGAATAGAGAGTATCTTTATTTGCTTTTGTTTCTCATCTATGCTGAGAACCATCATCGTATCTGAACGATGCCTGTTGTATTTCTCATTCGCACCTATTGTCCCCGAGTCGATTCCTAACAGAAGGATATTGAGACGACCACCTTTTATAAATTCATCCGTATCAATAATATCTTCAGAATGTGCCATTTCACTAGGCTTGTTTAAACTATTCAAGACATAATAAAAACCGCAACCGGCTGAAATAGCTGCAAACAACAATACTATCAATGTATATTTGAGTATTTTTTTCATGTGTTTCCCTCTCTCCCCTTCTGAGCAAGCAAAAAGTTCCTCGCACTTATGGTCTTTGGATGAAGATACCAGCCCCTATCGACAACATACTTTATTGTTGATGAAAAGGCACTCAATAATGCTTCATCCAAATCCCGAGCCAGCTTTTTCCGAATTGACTCAACTGACGGGAAACATCTCCCAGGTTCGACATAATCAGCTATAAATAAAATCTTATCAAAAGAAGTCATGAACTTGTCCCCTGTACTATGAATTGTAACCGCCCTGATCACCTCATCATCATCAATGCCATACTGCTTACGTGCAATAAAAGCGCCCAGCGGCCCATGAACTAGTTCAGGTTGAAGTTTCTCAATTTCATCTAAAAGTATACCAAAATCAGTTGCCATTTTCAACTGAATATCAGCTGGTAAATCCCTAGCACAGTCGTGTATTAAACCTGCCAGCTCTGCTTTTTTTTTATCAACACCGTAACGGGTAGCAAGAATGCTTGCAGTATGCATAACATTTAATGAATGTGTATATCTCTCATGCGTTAGCCTGTTCTTTAAATCATTTTTTATTTCTTCTATGGAAATCATTTAGTTCACCTATACAAGCCGTTTTTTTTAATGTATTTTTCTACACTGTCCGGCAGTAAATACTTAACCGAAAAACCTTCTTTTATTTTTCTTCTAATGTCTGTAGAAGAAATGTCTAATCCTGTCACTTTTAATTGGAACACCTTGATCCCATACATCTCCTCAAGCTCATTTAGTTTTTGAGTGAGTGTATCAGTAGGATAACCTGGCCTGGTCGCCGCTATAAATGTACAATATTGTAATACTTCTCCAACGTCTTTCCATGTCAGTATATCGAGAACGGCATCAGCCCCACTTATGAAAAAAAGCTGGGTTCCTTTACCGTGTTGTTTGGAGAATTGTTTAAGTGTATCAATGGTATAGGTATAACCGGCTCTGTCAAGCTCCATCCTGGATACCTTGAAATAAGGATTATCATTAATGGCCAGGACCGTCATTAAATATCGAGCTTCCGCAGGAGTGACTTCATAATCTTTCTTATGAGGCGGGTTTCCGGCGGGTGTAAATATCACTTCTTTTAAGTCAAACTCTGTTCTGGCTGCTTCAGCAGTTGCTAAATGTCCATAGTGAATAGGGTCAAACGTTCCCCCCATAATTCCTACCCGGTTGCGCTTTGGCACAATCATCCTCTCCTGTAAAAAATCATTAAACACAAGAAAATTATACTACTGGTTTTGCTATTCTTCAATCAAATGTCGAAAAAACGAATAACTAGTCACAAAAATGAATTAAAATGTCATTACTCCATATAATAAAATTCAGCTTCTCCAATCTTTACAGTATCTCCAGGTTTGATTCCCTGTTTTATTAGTTCATCGTCCAGCCCAATCCTATTAAATGTTCGTTGTAATCTCTCTACTGCGGTTTGATTATCGAGGTCCGTCATGGCAACAATGCGCTCGATAGATCTGCCGGATACATAAAAGACATCACCTTCTTTTTTTACTTGAAACCGCTTATTTTTTTTCAAAACATATTCTTTTTTTTGTCCTACTTCAATTGTAGATAAATCTCTCGGGAAACTTTGAAGCATCTGTTGTATTTTTTGAATTAGATCAGTCACACCTTGCCCTGTTACAGCAGAAATAGGGAAAACCTCGTATCCTTCACGCTCAAAAAAAGATTTTACATTGTCAAAAGTGTGTCTTGCTTCAGGTATGTCCATTTTATTTGCAGCAATTATTTGAGGTTTTTCTATGAGATTAGGGCTGTACTCTTTTAATTCACTGTTTATGGAATAAAACCCTTGAATCGGATCATTTTCTAAACCGGTTGCGTCTATTACGTGAACCAACATTCTGGTCCTTTCAATGTGTCTTAAAAACTGGTGTCCAAGGCCCTGGCCCCGATGGGCGCCTTCTATGAGCCCCGGAATATCAGCAATGACGAAGCTGACACCGCTTTTTTCAGCTACCCCGAGATTGGGCGATAATGTAGTAAAAGGGTAATCAGCGATTTTAGGTTTGGCAGATGTCATCCGTGCAAGAAGAGTTGACTTGCCTGCATTTGGGAGCCCTATTAATCCCACATCTGCTATGAGCTTAAGTTCAAGCAAAATCCATTTTTGCTCTCCTGGTTCACCTTTTTCTGCAAAATCAGGCGCTCTATGGACTGAACTGGCAAATCTGGCATTACCTCTTCCACCACGGCCGCCTCTTGCAACGATAAAATACTGACCTGGTTCAACAAGATCCGCAATCACATACCCAGTCTCAGCATTTTTGACAACCGTCCCTGGCGGGACTTTTATTATTTTATTTTCACCACTCTTGCCGGCTTTGTTAGAACCTGAACCATGCTCGCCTCTCTTCGCCTTATAATGGACCTTGTATTTGAAATCCATCAATGTAGATAGATTCATGTCAACCTCTAAGACAATGTCTCCTCCTTTTCCTCCATCTCCACCTGATGGACCTCCCCTTGGGACATATTTTTCTCTTCTAAAGGCTACAACACCGTTTCCCCCATCACCCGCCTTTACATGGATTTTGGCTCTGTCAATAAACATTTATCCTCACCTTAGTAATAATGGTATCATTATAATTCCCATTTGAAATTAGTTTAACTCATAATATTTTTTATGTATAAGCAATTATCTCTTTAATAGAGTTATACGATAATTCAACAAATGAATTGTTCAAAGAAATACAAACTGTGGGGCTATGAGAGTTTATAATTATTGAAACATAATAATCTACTTTATTCTTAAAATGATATTCTTTATACGTATCATAATCAAAGTCATCAGATATACTTACATCGGTTTCTATCTCTCGCTCCCTTAAAGATAGTACAAGTTCTAACAAAAAAAATACAGCATACATATCAGATAAACTCGTTATTGTTTTTAAATCTTCATACCTTTTTTTTTCATGATTAATGTAGCCGACCACATCGCCGTATTTTTTTAGCTGAACCATGCTATATATCACTTGTAAACTGTTCGAAAATTCGTGCTTTAGTTCTCGAAATATCTTCAACAACCTTAACATTTCTTTTCTGCAGTCATGGTTTCGGGGCTGATCTTTAAATCCTTCAGTTCTCAACGTAGTCACCAACCCTTCTTTTACCATATGATTATTTTGGATAATTCTTGATTTTTTTTAAATTTCCTGCATAGCACGACAACAAAGGCGGGTCATTAAGTACCCGCCTTATAGCTATATGATACTAAGCTTCGCCGTATACACTAACTAATTTCTTGTCCTTGCCCTTAGGTTCAAATCTTACAAACCCATCCATTTTGGCAAATATAGTATGGTCAACTCCAATGCCGACATTCTTGCCGGGATATATCTTTGTCCCTCTTTGGCGGACAATTATACTTCCAGCTGTAACAAACTGCCCATCATATCTTTTTACACCAAGTCTCTTAGATTGACTATCTCTTCCGTTACGAGTGCTGCCCATTCCCTTCTTATGAGCGAAAAGTTGCAAATTCATAAGCTTACACCTCCTCAATAGTTTTCATATGAATAAATGACGGGTAAGAACGAGACATATCCTCGAGTCCTAAACATATCGTGTCCAAAATAGTTGTTGCTACTTTCAACTTCCTATCTGGCATAGCCTTTGGTAGTTTAAGCAATAGTAAACCATGTTTTTTTTTAATGATGGGATTTAAGCCGGCTAATTCTCTCAATGCAATTACCGCTGTTTCAGCCAAAGCCGATACCCCAGCACATACTATATCTTGACCTAAGTCAGCATATCCTGCATGGCCACAAACTTTGAACATCTTCACGCTTCCATAAGAATCTCTAAAAACCTTAATTTTTATCATTTTAAAATTCTATTTTTTCTATTTTCAACTGGGTAAACGGCTGTCTGTGTCCCTGTTTTCTTCTATAGTTTTTCTTCGGCTTATACTTAAAAACTATAATCTTATCTTTTTTACCATGACTCAGGACAGTAGCCAAAACTTTGGCATTGTCAAGCAACGGTTTTCCAACCTCTAGCTTCCCATCCTTTGATATAGCCAATACTTTATCAATTTCGACATTCTCGCCTTCTTCAGCTTGAAGCTTCTCTACTTGAAGCACATCACCTTCAGATACCTTGTATTGTTTCCCGCCGGTCTCTATAATAGCATACATTAATTCATTCCTCCTTATCTCGCCGGAATCCAGGTAAAGTATTTTTGGACCCGTCCCGTGCGGTGGCCGGCGCAATCTAACACCACCGAAGTAATTTTAGCATACTAGTATAAACCTGTCAACGAAAACAAACCTACTATTGGCCTGGAGTAAGTTCACTTTGGGAAGCGCCACACTAGTTTCTTAGACGAATCCTTGGTATTTCCTGGTTTTTTAGACGAATCCTTGGTATTTCCTCGTTTCTCTGAAGAAATACTAGTAATATCTATTACCTTATCTTGAATTGTTTTGCTAATCTCTTCCATATTTTTGAATTCATTTTTCTCATCGTGATCGCCCCTACCAGCAACGGTTTTATCTCTCACTTCAATACTTCTTCTCTCTTTTAGCGGCAATTTCTCGGAAATACTATCATTTACCGGTAAATTTTCTTTGTCATCAATTGACAACTGTTTATCAGATGCCTGGTTGTAAAATGTTTCCTGCGTAACTTGCTTTGAATTATGACTTGCGCCTTCAAGATATGCGGTAAGCCCAAAAATATTAACTAAAATCATTAAATACGCAAGATGTGACCTGTTTTTGCTATCGGAAAAGGACAACAGTTCATCGAGCATCGACACTAAACTCACCTCCACGTATATGTAACTCATATGTACATATTATGCATCGCAAGACCTTTTTAGTGCATAAGTCGCCGGTAATTCATTAAAAAGAAACAGCGGGCATTGCCCGCTTAATTTATAAAAAAAAGTATTATCAATATTAAAAATATAATAGATACGTCATTCATAAAATCTATTTTTCTAAATAGCTCATTATCAGCAGTCTCAAGATCACTTGGCAACCGGATCCCTCCTTACAAGATAATCCATTTTACTAATAGATTATTCAGTAAGCTTTTTAAAGTTACCAACTACATTGTCATTGTCCCGTCTTCAGTTTCAACAACCTTTAGGATTTGCTCTTCCTTTCCATTTATTGCATTTATATATATTAAAAATCTTTCATCCTCCAAATTCGCATCAATCTCAAAACACAGTTGTTCTGTTAATCCTGAATCTGGAATAATTACGAGACGGGTACGCTTGATTGCCAAGTTTGGATTCAATTTTTCCTCAACTTCTTCTTCAGTTAAATTTACTTCAGGAATTTCTCGATTTACGTGATTGGTATAATATTCAAGGGAATCCATTCCAACTATTCCGCCGTTGTCGAGTGCTACTTCAACTTTTATATAATCTGGATACAATATAACATCTGACTGTTTAGGTACAAAAGTTATCGTCACCGAATTGTCCTGTTTTAACGACCCTGTAGCCTCCATATTTTCAAAACCGGCTTTTTTTAAAAAATTTTTAGCATTAATAACAGCTCGGTCTAGATTTACATCTTCTGATTCAATTTTCCGTGTGTTCATAAACCATAGTATATGTCCTCCCTTTTCACTAATATCCATAAAAATTTCAGGCTTTGTGACTCCCGAGCGAGTAAATTCAATGTTATAAGCAGGTATTCCACCTTTAGCCTTTCCTGTAACTTTAATGTTATAATTTGTCTTGGAAAGGTTTCGTATGAAATCTCTTGCTATTTTAATGGCGGTCTCTTCATTAATCTGTTCACCTGTTATTCCTTTGGGCTTTGCAGTTTCAATATGGTCAGAAAACGGCCCGTCGTAGGTTATGGAGGGCACTTCTTTTTCTAGTTTTTGGTCAATCCGTTCAAAACTATCTGCCATTCCGGGAAGAGACCTTAATTCTTTTGTTCCCAAAGAGCTTTTCTGCCATTTTATTTTACCGGTTGTTACATTGTTTTGTAAATCTCTCAGATCTTTACTTAAAGTCCTTATGTGTTTTTGAAAAACCTCAAGCTTAGACCATTCCTCTTCACTGACCTCTTCTTCAGCTGCGAGTTTCCGTACAAGACTGTATGAAAAGTCGCCTAATTGAGCAAAAAATTTTTGGCTATTTGTCATGTCTTTGTTACCGAGCGGGAGCTGGGCCAAACTGTTTCGCGCCGCTTCAGCTTGGTGCCATACAGTTGTTAAAGTCATTATCTTTTGTAGGTTTGACGAAGTAACCAGACTCTTCGAAATCAAAAGATTAAGATCATTAGAATGATCTATAAGATTATAAAACCCTCGCTGGTAAGCGGCTTCAAGTGCATTTTCCGCCGAATACGCCCTGTTTGACATGAACCAGAAGCCTGCAATAATACCTGTAATTATCAATATGCTTATTATCCAAATATGTTTTTTTTTCACAAACTCACCACCTCTCATTATTTACCAAACACATGTTTGCCTATCTGGGTTATTATTGTTCGTGTCCATATCCAAGGCGACACCCTCTTGTAAGGATTCCAGAAGTAAAGACATCCGTAGGTGGGATCCCAACCGTCTAAAGCTTGCCTAGCTGCATTAAAATTAGCTCTTGATGGATGGTCTGCCCATATTTGACCATTTCTGACAGATTCAAAAGCACCCGGTTGATATACAACCCCTGCAACACTATTTGGGAAACGAGGATGTCTGACTCTGTTTAAAATAACAGATGCGACTGCCACTTGACCATGATACGGTTCGCCTTTTGCTTCACCTGACACCAAACGTGCAAGAAGCATATAATCACCTTCTCTTGAAGATATAGCGTAAGAACGCTCATAGGCTTTTGCCCCTTGTTCAGTTATATAACCTCCTACAAGGTACGAGGCTGTAAACACGGCCAATATCAACACAAATACTGCTGCTATTTTAAACTTCATACACATAATTACCAACTCCCTGCTGTTTTATTGACCATTTATTTATAGTTTGCTTTATTTTCGGTCATTTATGCTGACACCCTTTCAGGTATATAAATCATATAATATTTTAGATAGAAAATTTCAGGGGGAATTAATCATGAATAACGAAAAAAATCTGCCTTTAAGTTCAACCAAATCTAAATCGAAACGCAATCCACGAACAAACCCCTACAATCTCTTTTTAATACTCATTCTCCTTCTCAATTCCAGTTTTGGAGGCTGTATTTCACCAAAGCATAATAAAAAAGTAAAAGAGGTTGGGAGGGGAGAAAAATGAAAATGTTATCTATAACCGAATCAGATATGCAGCTTTTAAAAGCCATAAAGCCTTTTATGAGTACAAAAAGCCAAGGACTTCTAGATTTGATGATAACAGTTTTAAACATCTTCAACCCGGATCAGCCTGACGAAAAAATTAATTTTGAAGCTCTCACTAATCTGTTGACAATGGTGCACGATTCTTTTGAAGCCCAAAAATTGTCAGCTACAGTTCAGCCTTTAGAGGTAAATCAAGAAAACAGTAAGGCAAAAGATGTTGAGAACTTATTAAAAGCATTACCTGAAAATCAAATAGGATCATCAGATAAATAAAAACAAATGGGCTTAATTAAGCCCTTTTTTGTTATTTTTTATAAACGTATGCATATATTTAATTAGTGAACATATTGGGAGGTATACAACGTGTGGAAAGATATGGAGAAATATGCAGAGATATTTCAAAAACAGATTGCTGAAGTTAAAAAACAATTGGAAGATTCCAGGTTCACAGGTGAGTCAGATGATAATAAAGTATTGGTTGTTGCAAACGGTCTGGAAGAAATAATAAGTATTTCTATTTATTGTGATAAACTGCCTTATGAAACAAGAAAAAATTTGGAACAGGCAATTGTGAAGGCGGTAAATAATGCGCTGGTTAAGGTAAGAAAGGCCTTGAAACAAAAAACAGAAGATATTGCTGAAGGATTTAACTTCCCATATTAATTAGAAAGTTGAGGAGATATGATGACAGATAGTTTTAACACTGGAAAGTCTGAGCTGCTTGGGACGGTATTGGATGTTATTCAGGGAAAAAAGGGCCAAAATGCAAATGAAATTATAAGCTTACTCGCACTTAGTAATCTGTTGGGGATAATAAGCTTTTTAAACATTCAAGACCAGCAGGGGTTTAAGAGCTATAAGCAAGAACCATCTGAACTAAAAAATATGGCTTCAAGTCTACTCGCCTCATTGGGTGGCATCGACAAAAAACTTAATCCTGCAATGCTTGCCAACCTCTTAAAGACTTTATCTGCAACGGAAAACTCGGAAAAGGATTTAAAAAAGAGTGAAGAGGCAGACGAAGCACAAGATTAAAGCCGTGCTTAAGAAGCACGGCTTTGAAACAATGTTTCTATTCTTCAATGATGATCTTTTGCAAAAAACAAAAGTACGAGAATTAGAAACAGGGCAAATGCCCATTTATCACGTCCGAATCCGGACCCTGAAATACCTCCTCCCACCAAAATCACTCCTTTTCTCGATTAATCTTCCGCAAAGAACAGGAGAATCAATATCAGGAAGAGGGCAAAAGCCCACCTGCTCCCCAGAAATCCACCGCCTAAGGTATCAGCCATTTGGATTCCCTCCTTTGCTTTATTCTAATAATAATATATGCATCATATCAATATGCGGTTACATATGGCACATGGATAATAAGAATGTTATAAAAAAAAGAAAACCGGTCAAAAGAACCCGGTTTTCTTATCTTGAAAAAAGATAAATAAAATATCAAATTAACCTTGCTTTTGCATACGTCCTATAAGCCTTACTTATTTGAACACTTACCTTTGACCCCAGCATACTGGCTCCTTCATCAATATCGATGATATACCCGTCAACCCGAGCAATGCCATCGTTTGGATTACTAACATGGATTTCGTCTACAACAACATCGATTACCTGTCCCTCTGTTACAGGCATCGCGAGTTTCTCTAATTTTTCCTTGCTGCCAACAGCTTTTATTCGTATTTCGTCAGGACGCAACCCTTCTTTACCCTTTATAAAAATATATTTGCCATAGAATTGTTCAAGTTGATTAAGTCTGCTCCCACCAGTGCCGATTACAACCGATGCGACCGATGGATGGACTTCAAGTAAAACAGCTTCACCTCTACGCACCTTAAAAATCCTCGTCAACGCCAGTTCAACTTTTTTGGCCATTGTTTCTTCTGAAAGTATTCTTCCTTTCCCTTCACAATATGGACATGTCTTCTCCATTACCTCGTCAAGGCTTTGTCTCACTTTTTTTCTAGTCATTTCTACAAGGCCCAAAGATGTGATTCCTAGAACGTGAGCTTTAGTGCGATCTTTTTTTATTTCAGATTCAAGCACATCTATCACCATCTTTTGATGGGCCTGTGTATTCATATCTATAAAATCAATAATTATTATTCCGCCTATATCCCTAAGCCTCAACTGTCTCGGTATTTCTTTTGCAGCCTCCAGATTTGTTTTCAAAACCGTGTCTTCAAGATTTATGCTTCCCACAAATTTTCCTGTGTTCACATCTATAACCGTAAGTGCCTCAGTTCTGTCTATCACCAAATATCCGCCTGATTTCAACCACACTTTTCTCTGTAGGGCCTTCTCTATCTCCGACTCTATATCAAAATGGTCAAAAATATTTTCTTTAGCAATACATGAACTAACCCTATCTTTAAGTGAGGGAGAAATATCAGAAACTAGATCAATAATTTTATCGAAGCCAAACTTGTTATTTATATATAATCTGTCTACCTCTGGTGTAAAAACATCTCTTATTATCCTTGCAATTAAGTCCATATCTTTGTATATGAGCCTAGGGGCATTACCACCTTTTTGTTTCGACTGAATATCTACCCAAAGCATTTGCAAGAATTCCATATCGGCTTTTAGTTCGTCATTTCCTTTACCTTCCGCAACTGTCCTAACGATCACGCCCATATGGTTTGGCTTTATCATTTCTGCAAGATCTTTCAATCTGGACCGCTCATCTTCATCGCTTATGCGCCGCGATATACCAACATAATCAACCGTCGGCATTAAGACTAAGTATCGACCTGGTAGAGTGATATTTGTGGAAACCCTTGCACCTTTAGTTCCTGTCGGTTCTTTTATCACTTGTACGAGTACATCCTGACCAACTTTAAGCATATCTTTAATGGATGTTTTACGAAAAGGTTCTATATAAGCATCGTCTTCAACATTACAAGAATCGTCGTTGAGATCGCCTACGTACAAAAAGGCATTTTTTTCAAGACCAATGTCTACAAAAGCAGCCTGCATCCCAGGTAATACATTGGCTACCTTCCCTTTATAAATATTACCTATTATTCGTTCATCATAGTTTTTTTCAATATAAAATTCCACAAGCTCACTTTCTTCCAAAACACCAACTCTAATTTGGTCGCGATCTGCATCGATAACGATCTCTTTTGTCATGCGACTTTCAGCTCCTCATACCCAGTTGGTTTTACTAAAACCTCATGTGTTTCGAAAATGGTGTTTTAATTAACCTTTTACAATGGGGATACTTTTATGCCTTCTTTATAAACAAACATATCTTTTCTATGAATACTGGAAATCTTCACCTCCCTATTCAACATTTTCTCTAAAGAGCTTATTACCATTTGTGGTTTCACATTCCCCTCTTGACCTATACAGAGCTCCAAAGCAAGTTGTACAATACCATCCTTGAAGCCTGCCATCTCTATACCGTAAATGAGCGGCGCAATGTCTATCTCCCTAATTTTTCCCTTTGTATGCTTTTCTACGATTATTTGCTTTTTAGTAAGAAAACGAGCCAGAACATCAGCAAAAACATCTCGTTTAATATCCTTACCTGGATAGATATCAGTCAGATACAGTGCCATATTTAGACTCGATAAGGAAGGCTTGCCTTGGGCAAAATCTGAAGCTTTCACACATAATCCGCTTGGCAGCACGTTATTTAGCATCGCCAAAGCTTTATCAGGTTCAATTTTTCCTTCAAATTCTACATCCAAATATTCCCCTTCACTTGTAATCCCTACCGGTAAGGCGGGTGCAAATTCGATTTTCGGCCTGGGATTAAAACCCTGTGAAAAACAAAGTGGCAATTTGGCCCTGCGCAATGCTCTAGTAAATGTACGCATAACATCAAGATGTGAGATGTATTTCACTAAGGAATTCTTCTCGTACTTAATCCTTAATATCAACAAATGTCACCTTCCAATATTCTCTTTATACCACACCCTTGACAATTTTCTGTTCTACAGTCGGGACTGGTCTTTGCCTTTTTCGCATTTTCAAGCTCTTTAAGTAAGAAATGTTTGTCTATACCGGGGTCGATTATTTCCCATGGGAAAAACTCTTCTTGTCGTCTCTGTCTATTTGCATAGAATCTTGGGTCTAAACCCTCTGTATCAAATGCATCCATCCATCGTTCATAAGAAAACATTTCATCCCAACCGTCGAATTTACAGCCGTTTTTATGGGCTGTATATAACACTTTGCTGAGTTTTCTATCACCTCTTGAAAAAATCGCTTCCAGAAAACTTAATTCGGCTTCATGCCAACTATAATTGATGTTTCTTCCTCTAAGAAGTCTCTTTAATTTTTTTTGTCTCTCTTCTATTTTTGAAAGATCTAACTGCTTTTCCCATTGAAATGGCGTAAAAGGCTTTGGTACAAAAGTCGATGTGCTTACATTTAGTTTTAAACCTTTTGCATTTCCATGTACATCTTTATAAACATTAACTACAGAATGAGCGAGTTTAGCTATCCCCTCAATGTCTTCTTCGGTTTCTGTTGGAAGTCCTATCATAAAGTACAATTTCACCGAAGTCCACCCACAGACAAAAGCATCCCTTACAGAATTTAAAAGATCCCTTTCCGTAACACACTTGTTCACAACATCCCTCAACCTCTGTGTCCCCGCTTCAGGCGCAAAAGTAAGACCGGTTTTCTTAATTTCCTGCACTTTTTGAGCAAGCTGCAAAGAAAAGGCATCTATTCTAAGAGAAGGAAGGGAAAGGCCCACCCTAGAACGTCTAAAACGCTGAGTAAGCTTTTCTGCAAGCTGTTTTAGTGAAGAGTAATCGCTCGTGCTGAGCGACGACAGTGAAATCTCCTCATAACCTGTACAATCGATAATATCACCGGCCAACTTCTCAAGTTTATCTGCGGACTTCTCCCTAACAGGTCTATAAACCATCCCCGCCTGACAAAACCTGCAACCTCTGCTGCATCCGCGAAATATTTCCAACACAGCCCTGTCATGAACAATATTCATATAAGGGACTATAAATTTTGTTGGATAATAAACCTCATCCATGTTTTTTATAATTCTCTTTTTTATTCTCGAAGGCACACCTCTTTTGAGAGGATATATATTTTTAACCGTTCCATCTTCATTGTAGTTTACATCATAAAATGAGGGTACATAAACGCCCCTTATTTCCGATACTTTTTCTAAGAAATACTGTCTAGGGGCTCCGCTTTCTTTGAATTTTTTGTAAGCTTCTAATATCTCTAGTAGTGACTCTTCAGCTTCTCCTATCACAAAAAAATCAATAAACTCTGCTAAGGGTTCAGGATTGTATGCACACGGCCCACCTGCAATTATAAACGGGTGTTTATCTGTTCTTTGCTTCGAAAATAAAGGTATGCCTGATAGGTCGAGCATATTTAGTATATTGGTATAACTCATTTCGTACTGCAGGGAAAACCCCAAAAAATCAAAATTTTTTAATGTTGTCTTACTCTCAAGGCTAAAAAGCGGTATTTTGTTGTCTCTCAAAAGCTTTTCAAAGTCTATCCAAGGCGCAAAAACTCGTTCAGCATATATATCATCTTGTTCATTAAGGAGGTGATAAAGGATCTTTATTCCCAAGTGAGACATGCCTATTTCGTAAATGTCGGGAAAAGCCAAAGCAACATGAACCTTAATGCCGCTTTTGTCCTTATGAATACTGTTGTATTCATTTCCTATATATCGAGTTGGTTTCGATACTTTGTGCAGTAGTTTGTCTAAAATATCGTTTATCTCCAAATGAGCCTACCCTCCAGTCAAATCTTTTCTTAACATTTCCATTATATCAAGTCTTTTATTCTGATGTCTAATCCTTTATTAATTATTTTGTCAAAAATTTCCGTTTCAGTCAAATATTTTATTATGTTCATTTCTTTATCAACAACACAAACTATGTAATACTTATGGGGCAAAAAAAGTGACAATATTTTGTTTACTTTCAAATCCTGAACTGCTATAATCTGTTCAACATAAAAAAAGCCTTTTTTTATAAAAGTGCCTTTTTTCCCTGATACATATTTCATGAATGACAAGGGGGCTTCACCCTCCTCCTTCATTGACTGTAAGTACAAAAAAATACCCATTATCGGGAATAGATAAAAACCTCTATCAAAAACGAGGCCACAAACACCTATGCAAGCTATTATAATACCTACAATTTTACCTATGCGGGATGCTACCCGAATACTATCAATAAAGCTCATGTGCCTCATTAGCCACAATGAAAATATTCTTCCGCCATCGAGCGGTAGTGCTGGGAGTAAATTAAACAGACCCAATTTTATCTGATAATCGACCAATATGTAACCAAATTCCGTCGGTACAATTTCATTGTAAACCGCCAGCAACATCAATAATGAGACCAAAAAGTTTGCCATAGGACCTGCCAATGTTATTAGTATTCCGGATTGTATTCTTTCTTCATCAATAAGGTTTAATTTTATCTTTCCCCCAAAGGGCATGATTACAATCTCTTCTATCTTTAATCCCAGGCCGTCTGCTATGACAACGTGAGCTGCTTCGTGAACAGTTATTGATAATAAAATAGCAAGTATTTCTCGAACCTGTCCCGCAATAACACCTGTAATTATAATCAGGGTTAATAAAAGATCGACCTTTACCTTGGTTTTTAATATCGTAACTTTCATGAAATTCCCCCTGAGGCTTAAGGCTGTTTCAGCCACTTCAAGGGATCCTGCGGTATATTATTCTCCCATACTTCAAAATGCAGGTGAGGTGATTCAGCTAATCCAGTTGTACCAATGGTCCCTATTATTTGCCCCTGCTCTACTTTATCGTCTTTAGTGACTTGGATTTCTTTTAGGTGAGCATATATTGTAACTAAATTATCGGGGTGGCTTATTTTTATAAAACGTCCCATCTCCCTGTCTTCACCTGTATATGTTACAATTCCTTCTAAAACTGCTTTTACAGGTGTGCCTTCGCTCTGAATAATATCAATGCCGTTGTGCATACGTTCAACTTTTAAAACAGGATGCACCCGCATTCCGTAACCCGAGCTTGTTTCACCCTCAACCGGCATGATCATTGTATTAACTTCAAACAGGTTTAACACTGGTATTGCCTTAGTTTTCTCAGTGATATTTTGAACAGTGGTAACAAGATCATTAAAGTCATACGTGTATTCCAATACAAAATAGTCTATCTTAGTTACTACCGGATTTGACAGAGGTGTATCAAACTTTTTAAAAAAAACTAGGACAGATAGTATTAGTATACATACTAAGACCTTTCTTAAATCGAACACTCTCTGGGTTATTTGAGTCTCGTTATTATACATAAAGACACCACCTACTTGTTTCCTTATATATATCTATTTAATTCTATTTTTGTTTATTACCATAAAAAAAAAAGAAAGATGCTAACCATCTTTCTTTAGAACAATATTTTTTGGCGCCTCATACCTACATTTAAAACCAGACCGACGGCCATCATATTCATGATAAGCGAACTTCCCCCATAGCTCATGAACGGCAACGGAATACCTGTTATGGGCATAATGCCGAGAGTCATTCCAATATTGACCAAAATTTGAAATGTCCACATAGTTGCGACACCAGTAACCATATATGTTCCGAGCGGGTTTCTGGCTTTATACGCAATTATCAGTGTTTTATAAATCAAACCGAACAATAGGGCAAAAAGCAACATGCCTCCTATAAAACCCAATTCTTCCCCTAGAACAGCAAAAATAAAATCTGTATGTTGCTCAGGTAAAAAATCTAATTGATTCTGAGTCCCTTTAAAAATACCTTTCCCGAACAGTTTGCCAGAACCTATTGCTATTTTGGACTGTATTACATGATATCCGCTGTTAAGCGGGTCTAGATTGGGATTAATAAATGTTAACAAACGCTTCTTCTGAAAATCCTCTAGATAATTCCACAAAACGGGGAGGGATAAAATTCCTGCGGCTATAATCCCTGCCATTATTTTTTGTGGTATGCCACTTACAAACAATAACCCCATTAGTACTGCCAATAATACGAGGGAAGTACCTAAATCCGGTTGTTTCATGATTAAAAACATCGGCACAGCAACATGTAATAAAACAGATAACAAGTCTTTAATGCCGGTAACAGCACGCTTTTTGTCAAGTATTGTTGCAAGTGAAACTATAACGGCAATTTTAGCAAATTCCGAAGGCTGAAATCCGAAAGGACCTATTGATATCCAGCGCTGTGCCCCAAGCCTATCATTTCCCAAGAAAATGACAAGCGCTAGTGCACCTATGTTTAAAGCATAAATTATATATGCCCAATTGGCCAATGAATGGTAGTCTATTATTACCATGATGAACATGGCGATTAAACCAACACACATCCACATGACCTGTGATTTCATATAATGTAAATTCCCGCTAGAGGTAGCGTGTGTGGCACTACTTATAATCAAAATGCTGAACAAAAAAATTAAAATTACGATTATCAAAATACCATAATCTATATTTTTTAACAGTTTTGGATCCAATTTAGATGCCTCCAGAAAGTCACGGTACAGTACAAAATTATATCATATTTTGAAGACAACAATAAGCTTCTTTAAATGTTATTTTATTCAGGCATATTTTATTAGCAAAAGTTATTCTGATACAGAGACATCATGGATTAGCCGAGATTTTAATACTTATTTTTTGCTTTTACTTCTACTTCACCCCTGCTATATGCTTTACTTTCTTTACGGGAATATTTGCCACGAGAGCAGGGACTGTCGTCACCTCATCTTTTTTTATTCTGGTCATCTTCACTTCCATGCCTTCTTCTTCTATTTCCATATAATTGGAAATCATGTTTATCAACTGGCCCTTAATTGTTTCTAAAAAATCTGGAGATACATTTGCTCTATCGTGAACGAGAATCAATCTAAGCCTTTCTTTGGCAATATCCTTGCTCGAAATGTTTTCTCTACCAAATAATTTTAAAAAATTCATTCCATATACCCCCTTATTCTCACCTCGTACGTGCCCTCAGGCCAAAAAACATTTTAAGTTTATCCATAAAACTCGGTTCAATATTCTCAAACGTCATCAGAGGCACATCTTCACCCTCGATCCTTCTGGTTACATTCCTGTAAGCCTGGCCTGCCCTTGAGTTTTCATCAGCAACTGCTGGCTCGCCGCGATTTGTAGATATCACAATCCTCTCGTCTTCGGGAATTACTCCTAAAAGATCTATTGCAAGTATATCTATGATATCATCGATATCCATCATATCACCACGTTGTACCATATCGTGTCTTATTCGGTTTATGATCAATTTGGGATATTCAAGACCCATTGATTCCAGCATACCTACTATCCTATCGGCATCCCTCACGGCAGAAATTTCCGGTGTAGTTACTATTATAGCCTTGTCGGCCCCTGCAACCGCATTTCTGAATCCTTGCTCAATACCTGCCGGACAATCTATCAATATGTAATCAAAATCCTGACGCAAATCATCACACAACTTTTTCATCTGGTCAGGATTGACAGCTGTTTTATCTTTGGTCTGTGCAGCAGGTAAAAGGTATAGATTTTCAAAACGCTTGTCCTTGATAAGTGCCTGTTTAAGTCTGCAAATACCGCTAGTGACATCGACAAGATCGTATACTATTCTATTTTCAAGCCCCATAACCACATCAAGGTTTCTCAGGCCAATATCCGCATCCAACATCACTACTTTTCTGCCTTTATAAAGAACCAACCCGGTACCCAAATTAGCGGTTGTAGTCGTTTTTCCTACTCCTCCCTTGCCTGATGTTATAACAATAACCTGACTCATTAGATTCCCTCCTGCCTTCTTTTTAGACTATCTTTGTTAAGGTTGTAATACGGCTCAATAACTATAACCTTTTCTCTTAACCGAGCGATTTCTGGAACTTGGGGGACATCTTCCTTTTCTTCAGGTGGCCTGGTAATAATATTGGCTATCCTTAGCTGTGTTGGTTGAAGTCTAAATGCAGCCACCATAGCTGAGGAGTCTCCGTCTGCCCCGGCATGCGCCATGCCACGAAGTGCTCCCATAACCAAAATGTCACCTGTCGCCACTAGTTCACTACCCGGGTTGGCATCACCCACGACAACAATGGTACCCTTATATACGATTTTTTGACCCGATCTCACTGTCCTTTTGAGGAGTAAAACCCTGCTTTTGTTAGGTTTTGGAAATATAAAAGTTTTTGGGGAACTGGCCTCTTGTAAATTCATGCCATGCTCCATGAAGAGTTTCTTCAATTTGTACAGTTCTTCGCGATTCAATGAACCTTCTTTGATCTTTAAATTTGCTTTTCCCCCATTAAAAAAACCATTGCAACTTTTCAGCTTTTCGTCGATGGCATTCTTTACATTTTCAAAATCATCATCTGTGCTCAATATTACTGTTATCCCCTCTTTTGTTCCTTTGATAATTATTGGTTCTTTTGCCATGTTAAATTCCTCCAAACGCTGAATACAATAAATTTATTCTTCATAAACCGTGCAAAATCCTTCTTTTATAATAAAAAAACCAGAATCTGTAAAGATTCTGGACACCGTTCTAACGCTGTATCATATAATCTTCTTTTTCATCATCCTCATGGAGATGGAAATAGGATTCTAAAATTGCTTTTGCTACAGGACCACCTGTTGAACCTCCCGAACCAGCCTGCTCGATAAACACAACAACAGCTATCTCTGGATCTTCATATGGTGCAAAAGCCGCAAACCAGCCATGAGGTGTTTTAGTTACATCCCACTGTGCTGTTCCTGTTTTAGCAGCTACAGATATCGGAAAATCAGCAAACACCGAATAGGCTGTGCCTCCTGGTTGGGTAACCCCGAGCATTCCTTTCCGTATTATGTCCAAGGTTTCTTCCGAAACTTCAACTTGCCCCCCTATTTCCGGCTTTTTCTCAAGGACAACATTTCCATTTTCATCAACTATAGATTTTATTAAATGAGGTTTCATCCAAAAGCCTTTGTTTGCTAGTGCAGCAATATAATCAGCAACCTGCAACGGAGTAAAACTGTGAAATCCTTGGCCTATAGCTGCATCCAGTGTCTCAGCTGGGTACCACCTTTTGTTTTCAGATGATTTAAAAATACTTTTTTTATATTCTCTTCCTGCTACGGAACCCGCCTTTTCGCCCGCTAATTCGATGCCTGTAAGCTCGCCAAAGCCATACATCCTTGCATATTTTTCTATTTCGTCAATCCCCACTCTTCTGCCCATCTCATAAAAAAATATATTACATGATTCCGCAATTGCCTTGATTATATTTACACTGCCGTGGCCGCCAGGCTTCCAATCTTTCTTGGATGCAATAGTCCAATAGACACCTCGACAATAAATAGACTCTCGCTCATTAGCCATTTTATTTTCCAAGGCAGCAGTAGCTGTCACCATTTTAAAAATTGATCCAGGGGGATATGTGGAAGCAATGGTTTGGTTCACAAGCGGCTTCAGCGGGTTATTTACCAGGCCATCCCACTCAATCTGTGTAATCCCTCTTGCAAACATATTGGGGTCGAAACTTGGTATACTCACCATCGCCAGGACTTCGCCTGTCTTTACATTCAAGGCAACAACAGCACCCCGCTTTGCATTCGGGAAAGGATTGTTCTTTGCTGTCTGCAGTTTTAACATCTGATCTTTGAGGGTATTCTCCGCTATCTGTTGAAGCTTCATATCAATAGTGAGATTAATTGAATGACCTGGTACCGGATCTACTTGGCCAAGGACCTCGATCGGATTGCCGGTAGCAGTGACTTCAACTTGTTGGCCACCATCTTTTCCTTTTAAAAATTGTTCCAATGTTTTTTCAAGGCCCGTCTTTCCGATCAAATCTCCTGGCCGGTAACCTTTATCCCGAAAGGAGTCTAGTTCTTCATTATTAATCTCACCGACGTACCCAAAAATATGGGCACCCGTTTCCTTATAAATGTAGTTTCTAATCGGTTCGACCTGAATTACGACACCTGGAAGATTTTTCTCTTCAATTTTGGCAACTGTCGCAAAATCTACGTCTGTTTTAAGCCTGACGGGCAAATACTTTTTATATCCTTGGTCCCTAAGCTTGTGTTTGAAAGTATCGTACCTGTAAGTCACCAATATAGCAGTATCTTTTTTTGCGTCAAGCTCGACCTTACCTGTATTAATATGGATCTTTTCAGGTATAAGTTCATTCCCGGTTGTTTCATGAATTATTTTTATATCTTCTGAATTTGTTTCCCCGTCCCCGTTTAAATCCACAATAGGAAGTTGTTTTAAGGTAAACACCCCTTCATCGTTTACTACATATCTTTCATCTACAACATCGGTGTAAAGGGGAATATGTAAAATCTCGCTAAGTATACTGAAAACCTTCTTTTGCTCTTCAGCCTCTGAGTTTACATTCATATAAGACACTGTAAAACTAGGCCGGTTATTTACAAGTTCTCGACCCTCACGATCTGTAAAGACACCTCTCGGAGCCGTAATAGGTATGATTCTTATTCTGTTTTCTTGTGCGAGCTTCTCATATTCACCGCCTTTGACTAATTGTAATGCAGTTAACCCAATAGTGAGATATAAAAATACACATATGACTAGCCATGTAAAAATCCGAAGGCGATGATGGATTTTTTTAACGTCCAATTGTATCCCCTCAAAAATCATTAGTATCTGACATTAAAATAATAATCAAAAAATGACTCCGTTTTTTGCACAATATAATAGATAATAGGTGATATTAACATGTTGTATAAGGCAGCTGGTAAGGATATAGGTATAAACAAGAGCCAGGGGCTAGTTATTTCACCGAGTAGGGTTCCGACAATAACAAAGATCAAGTTATAAAATAGTGAACCTAAAAACACGAGACTCATTGTAATCATTACCGGGCCCTTGAAAATCGTACGCGAACAGTAGCCAATCCCATAACAAGAAATAAATTTCACCAATGCATTGTAGCCTAAAAACCTCCCGAACATTATATCTTCTATAATTCCGACAAAGACACCCATCGAAGCACCTATTCTTTCATTTTTTATAAGTGAAAGACAAAACGCGTATACGAGTGGAATATCAGGCATAATTCCCTTAATGTGCAAAAATGGCAATACAGTTGACTGTAACACTATTAGTAATGTCACCACAATAAATCGTGCAGCTATCCTCAAGGAACGATACCTCCCTAGCTCTTTACAATGAACACTATTTCCAATTTTTGGAGGTTGACTGCTGGTTTGACTATTGCGTACTGCGTAAGGCCGTGTAGTTCTTTTTTAGCTTCTACTACCTCGCCTATTACGATGCCCTTTGGTATAATTCCTCCAAGCCCTGAGGATATTACAATGTCTCCATTAGTTATATTAGAGTCGTGCGGCAAAAAAACAATTTTAACGTGACCTTGCGGGACAGAATCAATGCTTCCCTTCACGATACCATTATCTCTGGTACGTTGAATCATTGCACTGACAGAGCTGCGTTCATCTGTAATCAGCAATACCTTTGAGGAAGCTGGTCCAGCATCTATAATATATCCCACCAGTCCTTCCTCAACCATCACGGCCATATCTTTTTTTATACCGTCTTTTTCTCCTTTATTAATGAGTATTACATTAAACCAATTCCCGGGGTCTCTTCCAATAACCTCAGCAGCCTCAAGGTCATACTGCGAATTGCGCTGTTTTAGGTTAAGCATCTCACGTAACTTTTTGTTTTCATGTTGAAATTCAAGATATTCACGTTTATAATTTTTAAGCTGGGCAAGTTGTTTTTTTAACTCTTCATTTTCACTTTTCAGTGTAAACACTTGGGAAAAAGTATAAATAGCATCACTGATGGTATAGCTCGTAGACGTAAATAATTTCTGTACAGGGTTTATAACTGATAATACTGGAAAACCGATTTTATTTAACATGTCGGGATCCTTTGACGTAACGTTTATTAATGCACCTAATACTACTATAATTAATACAAACAACATCAATCTTCTATTTTTTAAAAGACGCCACAAAAACACCACGTCCCTCAACCGACTTTTTGGGGCGATATCAATACGCGTTTTAGCACATCAAGTTCTTCCAAAACTTTCCCTGTCCCCATAGCTACACAGTTTATGGGTTCTTCAGCAATGTGTACAGGCATCCCCGTCTCATCATTTACCCTTTTGTCCAATCCTGAAAGTAGTGACCCTCCTCCGGTCAAAACTATTCCTCTATCCATTATATCGGCAGCCAGCTCTGGGGGAGTCTTTTCTAATGTCACCTTAATCGCCTCAATTATGCTGTTTACCGGTTCAGCAAGTGCTTCTCTAACTTCTTTTGCAGTAATATTAATGGTTTTAGGAAGGCCTGTAACAAGATCACGACCCCTAATATCCATAGAAGCCTGAAACTCTGTATCTGGTGAGGCTGAACCTATAGTGATCTTAATTCCTTCAGCTGTACGTTCACCTATCATCAGATTATATTCCCTCTTTATATAGCTGATTATAGACTCATCCAGCTCATCACCGCCAATACGTATTGACTTACTTGTAACGATGCCTCCCAGAGAAATAATAGCAACTTCAGTTGTTCCTCCTCCAATATCGACAACCATATTCCCTGTAGGCTCATGTACTTGAAGCCCGGCTCCTACTGCAGCAGCCATAGGCTCCTCAATCAAGTAGGCTTCTCGAGCCCCTGCTTGTAAAGTTGCATCAATTACTGCACGCTTTTCCACTTCGGTCACACCCGATGGAACACCCACAACAACCCTTGGTTTAACAAAAGATTTGCTATTTAAAGCTCTTGAAATAAAATATTTCAGCATCATTTGAGTTACGTCAAAATCTGCAATAACACCATCTTTCATAGGTCTTACGGCTATTATGTTACCTGGTGTGCGCCCGATCATCTGTTTTGCTTCTTCTCCAACCGCAAGAACAGCTCCAGTTTCTCTCTGTATCGCTACAACTGAGGGCTCAGTCAAGACTATACCTTTTCCTTTCATATGCACGAGGGTATTTGCTGTTCCTAGATCAATTCCCATATCTTTCGACAAAAAATTGAAGAATCCCATGAAATTTCTTTCTCCTTTCTACTGCTACATTTTTGTCACATCGATCCTATTTCTTTTAGGCTTGTGAAACAGCCATCACCTATTATAACGTGATCGAGCACTTGGATACCAAGGATTTCACCCGATTTTACCAGCCTTTTTGTAACTTCTAAATCCTCTTTGCTTGGCGTAGAATCGCCACTCGGATGATTATGAACTAATATAATTGAAGCACTGCTCCTCCTGATGGCCGGCTTGAAAACTTCACGAGGATGGACTATCGATGTATTAAGACTACCTACTGAAATATCCTCAACAGCAACAACATGGTTCTTAATATTTAATAAAATTGCCTTAAAGTGCTCTTTTTTTAAAAATCTCATCTCTTCCATCAATAAATCCTTTACATCAGATGGGCAATTTATTATATGGGCGTTTTGCCGTGAGCTCGCGGAAATACGCCTTCCTAATTCCAAGGCAGCTTTAATTTGGACGGCCTTTGCAATACCTATACCCTTTATACTGGATAGTTCCTCTATGCTTGCATCAACTAAAAAACCGAGACCCTCTTTACCTCCATCACCCTTCAATAACCTCTGAGCAAGGGCTAGTGCAGATTCATGGCGAGTACCTGTCCTAATAATTACAGCCAGTAGCTCTGCATCACTCAGAGCCTTTGCACCCAGCCTTAGCAGTCGCTCGCGAGGCCTTTCATCAGTAGGAAGGTCCTTTATGGTCAAATACATGCCAGCCACAGCAAAAGTCCTCCACATCAAAGTATTTGCGCATTGAACCGTGACAACATTTGGTTCAATTTGAATAAGGGCAACCCAACTATATTATAATAGCACCCTTCAATTTTCTCAACTAAAAGTGCACCTATACCCTGTATGCCATAAGCGCCAGCCTTGTCCATAGGCTCACCTGTTTCGATATATTTTTTTATTTCAAGTTCACTTAGATGTTTAAACTTAACATTACTTTGCTCAAAATCTTTTAAGAGTGTATCTGATTGCATATTAATCAAAGCTATACCGGTAAACACAGAATGCCATCTGCCGCTTAAGCTCTCAAGCATTTGTGCAGCTTCATCTTTTGCTGAAGGTTTACCTAAAATCTTACCGTCTATGACGACAATTGTATCTGCCCCTATTACGATGCTGTCCGGGTACCGATCGGCCACAGACTGGGCTTTTTGTTCCGCCATGTCCATTACAATAGAACTGATAACACCCTTAGATGTAATTCTTTCTTCATGACAGCTCGGCACAACTGTAATGTCCAGACCAAGTGAAGAAAGAAGTTGTCGCCTTCTCGGTGATGCTGATGCCAAAACAATTTCTTTTGACATAGTAAGGTCCTCCACTACATTCGCCTAAATAATGCTATTGCTAAAATAAGGCCGATTGCCCCGGCAAGGTTGAGGCTTATATCAAAACCAAACGTCAAGCTCAATATCCCCAGATCAAGTTTTGTGGCAGAAAGGCCAACATTCTTACCGTATGAGAGCAGTGGCAGATATCCACCAAAGGCTTGACCTAAAGCATCACCGAGCAAAAGGCCCACTATCAGAAATATGACCAAAAGAGATGTGTTCCCATAATTACGTTTCATCCGGCTTACCTCTCCAATCATGCAATATTTGGTCTTTCAATTATCGCGACGAGATGACGTTTTACAAAAGTGGCGGCGATACCCGTAAATACACCGGTAATAAGACCGACTATCATCAAAAAAGGGACATAAATAAAAAGACCCCATGTTGATAAAAAAAGGCTTGCCACCAAGACCTGAGTAATATTGTGGGCAACACCGCCCAGCACGCTTATTCCAATAAGACTAAAAGTATTTCCAAAATATTTATATGCAATCAACATCAATAAAGTGCTGGTCACTGCACCCGAAAGGCTGTACAGAAGAGCGGATACTGAACCCGTAATCAGTGAACCTATTATGCATCTCAATACATTTACAGCAAGACCCTCACTCAGGCCATATATAACAAGAGTAACAAGTGAGATAATATTCGCAAGACCTAACTTTGCACCTGGGACCGGGAAGGGGAAGGGAAAAGGTATTGTATTTTCAACTGCATGCAATACTATACCGAATGTTACTAGAAGAGATAAGTATATAATCTTGCGATTTTTCTTCATAATTCTCATTCCTTACGGTTACGCTACTAAAAACTCATCATATCAATTTCATCGATTTTGTTGTGACTCACTAATTTTACGACAATACGATTCGGCAGGCATACTATCATCTGACCGGGTCGATCGATCCAACCTTGTCTTTCACAATCTTTATCCGGACATGGAGAATAAAGCATGCGTACCTTATCGCCTTTTATTTCTACTACACTTTCCCCTATACTACCTGGAACTTTAAGCTGAAAGTTTTGTCCGTCAGAACCAAGCGATATCTTGTGGTGTAATTTCCCATCTACATGAACGACAGCATAAGTTGTACCACTCGAAAAACCATAAACCTGTAAACCGATCAGAACCAATATTGAGGATAAAAGAATAAATACAATTAGTATCTTGTCAGCTTTTGTCAACATCAAAATCACTACCTGTCAAATCTTAAAATTAGTGTAACATTTTATTCCAACCTATACAAGTGGAAAAAAAGCCTAACTATCGCGGTTTGTCACATTTAAATAAAAATTATGAAGCCAATTTAAACATTGTAAAGTGACCTTCATAAATTTTTTTATATTAATTCTAATCCTCATCATTTGTAATTTATTCTTTTTTACCCTTTTCCTTTTCGAGAAGCCTTGACAACAACTTAGTTTTGCACTCTAAAAGTGTTACATAATTTTCACCTGACTTAAAAAAACCTTTCAGCGGTCTTTGTTCATCTTTTTGCTCATTTTGGGTCTTATCATCATTATTATTGTCGGCAGTCATATGTGTTGTAACTCACTCCTCTGCTTCAAATCCGGCTTCGCGAATAGCTTCTAAAATGTCATCCAAGCTAACCTTGGCAGGTTCAAAAGAAACGTTTACTCTGCCATCTTGAATAATGGCTTTAGCACTTTCTATTCCCGGCAAAGCCTCGACAGCAGCTTCAACTGATTTTTTGCAGTGTTCACATGTCATCCCGCTCACATTCAAAGTAACATCTGATCTGACAGATCCAGAACAGCATTCGGTCATACCTGCACCTCCTCACCTTCCATCATCATATATGTGAGTTAGACCATCCAGTTTTAATATTACCACTTTAGAGCACAAAATGTATTTTGGTATTGTAAACTGAAAATAAATTATAGTTGACAATGCCAACAATACATATTAAACTAAATATAACAAAATAATGGAGGTTCATACATCATATGCAATATAATAAATCTAATAAAACTAGGGAAATGATCTTAATCTCATTATTTGCTGCACTTACTGCTATTTCCGGTTACGTATTTATTCCCCTTCCCTTGAGCCCTGTGCCCGTTACTGCTCAAACTCTTGTTGTGATGCTTACCGGCAATATCTTAAGACCAAATTCCTCATTAGCTTGTATGATAATCTATTTACTGTTAGGGTTGATAGGGCTTCCAGTTTTTGCAGGCGGTGGCAGCGGTATAGGCGTATTATTGGGGCCAAGCGGCGGATACCTTTTAAGCTGGCCCCTGGCTGCTTTACTAATCTCATATCTATCATCCAAAATAAAACCGAGCTTTTTAACAATATTTTTGATAAACCTTTTAGGTATGATTATCATATATGGCATAGGTGTTTTTCAATTATCATTTATTACTAAAATAAGCCTTCCATCTGCAGTCATGGCTGGTGCAATTGTGTTTATTCCTGCTGATCTGATTAAGGCAGCACTCGCATCTACTTTAGGCATGACTATTAATAAGGTCATTACTAATCATTTTAGCTAATACAATCAAAAAGAAATCAGTAGCCTATTTCTTCACCTGCAACAATTACTGTAAACGGTGTATTTTTAGGTCTTTTTTCTATTATCGTCGTAATGTTGCATATTCTGTCCTCGGAATTACAGTCATGACATACCCCTGTAACTGAACACGGGGTCTTACGGTTCAGCCTGATTGTATTTAATGGAGCGGCTTTAGTTTTTATCCTAGCAATTGCCTGATCAAGATTATCAGATATCTTTTGCGCCCCTACAATAAGTATCACGTGCCCGGGACCATATATCATTGCAGCTACCCTGTTACCCATGCCGTCTATATTAACCAACTTACCGTCAAGCGTCAAAGCATTGCTGCTAGCAAAGAAAACATCACAGGTCAACTGCCCTTTTCGAGCAGCTTCTATTTCTTCATCTGTCTTACATTTGTAGTGATCAAATAATACATTTCCTCTCGATTCCAAAGTGTCAACAATGCCTAATTCGCGTATTGTAACTGAACCTCCGACGCCAACAGTAGCGTTTTTGGGAACTAGATTTAAGGCTATTGAGACGGCCTCCTGAGTTGTCGACGCGTAAATCGCATTAAAACCGTTCTTTTTTAGGGCATCAACGGTTTTTAAAGCCCTCACTTCATAATATTTTGACTTCACGGCCAAGATTATCACTCCTCGTATAATTTGTTTTGTCCCTTCTAAAATAAAAAATTACCAAATTAAAAAGGGAGACTCGGTTGTTTTAAAACTAAATAATTGCTTTTTTTAATCTTTGTTTGATTTACTATATAGATGTTTATTAAATTCTACAATTTGCCTGATTTTCCTCCAGTAAAATATTTTGAAATTAATTCCTTATCAGAATGATAAATAGTTATCATTCTGATAAAATACTTTTCATTACTGTAATGAGCACTTTCTCTGAATTATATAAAAACAATTATCATTTTAATAAATTAGTGAGAATTACTATTTGAAAACTATAGCAATGGATTAATAAAAACTAAACAACTAATCCTTTAACAATATCTCCCTTTAATTGGCACAATTATTGCTTTTGTTAATTGATTGAATAAAATTGTTCAACTAGTGTTGTTTAAACAAACGGAATTTTTTAATAGGGGGTGAAATTGGATTTAGGTTTCCTCGATTAATAAATCAAAGCTAGATAATGAGGGAGGGTCGTATGATGGGAAATACTACGCTTATTCTAAGCATCTTAATCGTATATCTGATTATTATGGTATACCTTGGTTTTTATTTTAAAAATCGCATAAGCAGCTTTGACGATTTCATCTTAGGAAATCGAGGATTGCCATGGTTTGTCATCTCCATGACAATGCTCGCGACACTAGCAAATGCACAGCAAACTTTAGGAATAGCCGGAACTAGCTACCTTATGGGATTATCCCCTATGATCTGGTACTTCGTTCTGGTCAATATTTTTATTTTCCCTTTATTAGTTCGATTGGGAACACGCTATCGTTACTTAAATTTCTCAACAATCGTTGATCTCGGGGAGGAACGCTATCCTGGAAGCGGCAGGATAACTGTTTTGCTCAGTATCTGGCAGGTAGCTTGGGGCATTATCAGCACAGCAATCTGCATCTTTGGCGGCGCACTGGTTGTCGAGACGGTATTCGGCGTCCCGCTCATTACAGCATGTGCAGTCGTAACAATAATAACAGTGGCTTATTGCATCATGGGTGGGTTGAACGCAGTTGTATTTACTGACACCACTCAATGGCTCATAATCATTGCCGGAACCGCATTTTTAATTCCTGCCGTTTTTATAAAATTCGGTACATTTTCAAGCTTTTTCTCGGCTGTCTTAGGCAATTCGGGAATGACTCCGGCTGAAGGTGTAAACGTATGGCCAGGCTTCAGCGATCTTTTTACACTACCAACAGGAGTCACAGCATTAGGCCTCATTTCAATGGGTTTAGCAGGTTCATTATGGATACCAATTGACTTAGGTTTCATGCAGCGAATGCTCGCAGCCAAGACGACTAAAGATGGGCGACAAGCAGCACTTGGGTTTTTAGTAATAGTGACACTATGGGCATGTATCATGGTAATAATGGGCATGTACGGCACCGTGTTGCATCCAGGTGTTGAAAATACTGATTCAGTTATCTTGCTAATGGCAAATGACGCAATGCCCGCGATCGGGGTTGCCATTTTCATAACTGCTATCGCAGCAGCAATAATGAGTACTGTTTCAACTTATTTGAACGCAGCAGCTGCAATTCTGACTAAAAATATCTATTTGCGATTTTTTAATAATAATGCGACAGATAAACAGTTGATTAAAATGACTCAGATCTTTATTGCCATTGTCGCATTAGCAGCCTTATGTTTCGCGCCTGTTGTCAGAAACAGCGGTGTCTTCATGACAGCTATTACAGCTCAAATGGTTATGTGTGCTTCACTTACCCCTTTGATCTTGCTGAGCACATATTGGAAGAGAATGACAGAACCGGCCGCTTTCTGGGGCTGTGTGATAAGTGGAATTATTACCTTAATAATCGTATTCCGTTCAGGCGGCGGTAATGCGGTCTTTTTTGGGGCTGGAATAGCAGGAATTCCCGCCATCTTTATCGGGCTATGCCCTTTCAGTAGGAATATATGTCATTATGAGCCTATCAGCAACATATAATCCGGCAAATGTCGGACCGGCTTTCCTTGAAATCTTTGAAAAAACCAAAGAAGCTGAGAAGACTTCTAATAAAGACATTGCAATAATAGGAACTGCCGTTGCACTGCTTTTGATCGCAATAGGTGTAAAAAGGTCGTCGGTAACCCCTTCTTCTTGGCCACCACTTAGTGGGATAGGCGGAATGCTTACAGATTGGTTTTTTATTTTAGATGGGATTGTAATTTTAGTAATATGCGTTTTTATACTTGTGCGCACTATACGTTGGGCTCAAGGCCTAAAAAAAGCACAAGCAGCAAAATCTGTTTCAGTAAACAAGACAGAATTCAAATAATCATTATTCCATCAATATCCCAAAAGTCAAAACATTTGGGAGTCTCTTGATGAGACTGATTTCTCAAAAAGCCCAGGTAGCTTTTAGGCCACCTGGGCTTTTTTAATGCTATCAACACCAGATGTATAACCAGGAACATCTTACTATGGCTTATAGTTTGATATATTGTAAAAACAAAAAAATTTTTGTCTTGCTCAAAATCGTAGTTTTTGCCAAAAAAACTGGAAAATAGTCCCTTTATATATTATAATAAAAATTATTATTAAAATATGAAGGAAGGGATGAGATTGTTGAAAATAAAAAAAATGAAAACTAAAGCAAAGGATTCAAGAAATATTCTTTCTTATGATGAATACCAAAGAGCCCGTCAGACATTTATAGAAATAATACAAAACATATTTAAGAATGCGGCTGTTCAAGAAATAACTGCGACTACAGAGGAAATGAGCGCCGATGCTGAAAACGTCAATAATGCTATTGAAAATTTAGGATATGTAGTCAAATCTCTAAACCATATGTCCGAAGAATTAGCCAACATCGAAGAAGTGCTGAATGTAACATCGAAAAAAGGTGGCTATATTGCCAGTACATCTAAGTGGGCATTGCCGAATACGTATTTTGTTGAAATCTTGGACTCAGCTATAAAAGCACATAAGAATTGGTTACAAAACTTGGGGGAAATGGTGGAAACCATGTCCATTTTACCCATACAAACTGATGACCATAAATGTAAATTTGGAATTTACTATTACGGTGTAAAACCTTCCCATCCAGATATAAAACCAATATGGGATCTGATTGAATCAGTTCATTCACAACTTCATCATTGTGGGGCTTTAGTTATTGAAAACATCAAGGCAAAAAAACAAGGTGAGGTCTGGCAAAATTACGAAAATGCCAAACAACTGTCAAATGAAATTATAGAAATGTTTAGTTCATTGGTGAAAATAACAAACAAATTGACCGAGCAAAACATCCAGGTCTTTAATAATTAAAATCGATTAAGCTAAAGGAGAGGGGATTCATCCCCTCATTTATATTATTGTTCAATTATATTATTGTCACATAATTCTTAGTAACAGACGGTAAGTATATGGCAGCATGCTGAAGCATGCCGTTATTTACACAGTCTGCAATTCCTTTGTTATATTCCGATACAAAATTGCTATTTTGTAAAACAACGAAATTCGACTGTATCCAACTCGGTTTCTTATATATAGATTGATCAGTGTGTATGTTGTTGATTTGCCACAATAAAATTAAGATTTGCTATACAGAAATATCAGACAGTTCAATACTTGCTCTTTCTACGAAATTATGGCCGTTCGGGTTATTTAGTTTTGATAAACATTCGGACCTTATCAGTTTTTTGCACGGTAGTATTACAGTAAATTCGCTTCCTTTACCGACTCTACTCTTTACTTCAATTTTACCGCCGTGTTTTTCAACTAAGGACTTTACCAGGGGCAGCCCTAAACCGCTTCCCTCATGTTTTCTTGTGAATAATTTCTCAACTTGTTCGAATCTGTAAAAAATTGTTTTCTGCTTATTCTCCGGAATACCAACGCCATTATCCCTAACAATAATTTTTACTTTGTTATTTAAGTCCTCAAATGTTACCCAGACATTACCCCCCGGCGGAGTGAATTTAATCGCATTAGAGATGAGATTTAAGATAATCCTCTCAATTTGATCCGGATCACAAGTAATTATCTTTTCCTCAACGTTTGTATCAAATTGTAATTTCAGCCCCTTGTTTTCTAAATACTCAGTAACGGACAATGTTATGTCTTCGACAAATTCTACGATATTACAGTTTGTCAAGTTTAATTCGAAAAAGTCTGAATCGATTTTGGTCAAATCAATGAGATTGTTCACAAGTCTCAAAAGTCTATAACAATTCTGCCGCATAACTCTAAAGTATTTTATTTTATCATAGTCCTGTGACAAATTGTTTGGTCTCAGTTCAATTAACTGAAGGGCAGATAATATCATGTTTATGGGCGTTCTTAGTTCATGTGATATTCTGGAAAGAAAAAGTGTTTTTATCTTTTCTTTTTCTATTGCCTCATTTAATAATTCGTCTTTTCTCTCAATAACCCTTTCAAGTTTAATCATCTTATTGAGATGTGAAACATCTCGTATAACAGATAAAACTGCAGGAAAATCATTATAAATGCAATTACGAGCTACCACCTCAATATCTTTCTGTTGACCGCTCTTATCTAATAAGCTGCTCTTATGTGAAAAACAAATTTGGGTTTTATCGACAAGTACTTGATCGATATAAGCCTCATATTCATTTTTCTTGTCAGCGACTATAAACTCTATCATTGTTTTTCCTATCAATTTTTGTTTGCTATCTACTCCGAATAGCCGTATAGCCGCATCGTTACAATAAAATATTTTTTGTTTATCATGGATCAACACAGTGATTGGCAGAAGTTGAAGCAGCTTTTGATAATCCTCTTTACTTTGTTCTAATAGCTTGTTATTTATTAACAGTCTTTGGTTTTTGATCAATCTCAGTTCATTATTGTGTTTAATGATGGTAAATTCATGATTTTTAACTACCTGAGCAAATTCAAATAAATCCAGTTTGCTTAAGTTGTATAAACAAATCACAATAATGGGAAGCTCCGATATTAGGCCGGTTATATTATGTTCATAGCATGAAAAAGTCTCAAAATCACTTTTTTTTAACCAACCGGTATCACCAATTGCCCTGATACCATTAAAACGATTTTCATCTGCATATTTAGCAAGTTTTATCCATAACCCGTTTACCCTGTTTTCATCAAAACTTTCATTTATAACATACCAAGAAGTATATGGGATTATTTTGAGTTGGCCACTGTTTATATAATCATCAATATCATTTACCTGGGTACTAATTATTTCCTTAACCTGCTGAAAAGTTGTATTTTGAGAATAAATCCAAACACAAAGCTCATTGTTTTGCAAACCCTCTTTCATAAATAGCGCCAATATTAAAAGATCACTTTTTAAAGAATAAAATTGACATATATGAGTCCCTAGAGTAACATCACCTAGAATATCAATTCCCGTCTTTCTGTACGACATGACCAATGTTTACCTCCAATATGGTAAAATATAACATGATTTTACTTATTAATAGTATTAATAAAAAAGCAAATTAAAAAAATTATTACTGTTAATATTATTTTGAGGTTCACACGATTTTTATTATAGAAATGTTACATATTTTTGTCAACAAAAGATTATTGACTTAAATTGACAAGTTTTTTAGTTTATAAAAGAGTAATACTTTTTGTGTAAAAAGTGTCAACGCTACAACTGTTTGACAACAATTGTTTGCAAAGATAAAATTTAGTTACAAAAATAAATAAGGTATTAATTATTACTTATCGGAGGTGTTATAATGCATTTGTCCGAACAATTGGCGAGCAGATACAGAAGACATATAATGATTCCGGAAATCGGCACCTCAGGCCAAAAAAAAATCATCGACTCTGCAGTTCTAATTGAGGGAGCATCAGTTGAGTCGGTGACCCCATTACTTTTCTATCTTGTCGCTTCAGGAATAGGAACTATTTTTTTGAATTTAGATAATAAGAATAATCTGGCTAATATAACAGAAAACCTTTTAGATTTAAATCCAGAAATAGAGATATTGACTGATGAACGGAATACAAACAACATATCTATCAAAGTAATTGTGGGAGATAAAACTTTCGTTCAAAAGGCTTTGAATAAAAACAAATGTTTAAGAAGTAATGTTTATACACCTACATTAATTTTACTTCAAGGTTCTTGGTGTGGAATTATCCAACTCATACGGGTTCATAAAGAACTGGATTTTGCTTTTGAATTAACACAAAAATATTTGCCAGACCCTTCTAGTTATTTAGAAAAAAGTTTTTGTGATGCAGGCAAAACCATATCATCATGTTTTATAGGAGCTTTAGGTTCAATTGAAACAATTAAATCATGCTTAAATATAGGCAGCTTTCTACATATTCCTCTTTTTTTTGACCTTCTAAATATGCGTTTTGTAAACGAAGCTGATTACAAGCCCTTTTATTCAGATAAAGTTGTTGAGAACTCAGCCCATATAAAGGATATTTCCGGTGCACGGGTATTGGTTGTAGGTACCGGAGGCCTTGGTTCTCCGGCTGCGTATGCACTAACTTCTTTAGGAATCAATACAATAGGAATAGTAGACAGCGATACAGTAGAATTGAGCAATTTAAATAGACAAATACTCCATTCAACTTCTAGAATAGGTATTCCTAAGGTAAAATCGGCGGAGACATTTCTAAATATTCTCAACCCCAGTATAAATATAATAACATTTAATACCAGACTTACGTCAATAAATGCTCAAAATATAATAGCCGATTTTGATATGGTAATAAGTGCGGTTGATAATCTTCAAACCCGCTACATTCTCAACGATGCATGTTATCACGCCAAAAAACCTTTGGCAGAAGCAGGTGTTTTCATGTTTGACGGCCTCAACTTTACCATACTACCTGACAAGGGGCCTTGTTATCGCTGTCTCTTCCCACAAATATCTCCATCAGGTGAAATGTCTTCTTTTTCTGAAGCGGGTATTTTAGGACCGGTTCCCGGTGTCATGGGGACTATTCAAGCATCAGAAACCTTTAAAGTCCTATCAGGAGTTGGAAAAACACTAGAACATAACCTCCTGTTATATGATGCACTGGAGGCCGAATTCAGAATGGCCAACTTGAATAAAAATCCCAATTGTCAGCTGTGTGGAAACAAATTTTAAAACAAATCATAAAAGAGTAATTTGAGTAAGGCCATTTTTAATAATAGTATTATTATGACAATAAGAGCATAGGGAAAATAAAATGTTTAAGGAGCGTATGTACATGAGCAACAGTAAGGGCGAAATAATGGACTCAATCCTTGATGTGGTAGGCCAAACACCCATGGTCAGACTTAAAAGGTTGGCCCCCAAAACCGGAGCCGAGATAGCCGTAAAGTTGGAAGCTTTGAATCCGGGAGGCAGCGTAAAGGATAGAACTGCTCTCAGTATGATTGAGGAAGCGGAAAGGCTCGGTAAACTAAAGCCCGGTTATACGATAGTGGAACCCACAAGTGGAAACACCGGCATCGGCCTTGCTATGGTCTGTGCAGTCAAAGGATATCGCCTTATACTTGTCATGCCGGAATCGATGAGTATCGAGCGGAGGAAACTGCTCAAAGCTTATGGTGCGGAATTTGTATTAACCCCCCCTGAATTAGGAATGAAAGGTGCTGTCGATAAAGCTTTGAGCCTTGTAAAATCTTGTAATAATTACTTCTTACCACAACAATTCTCGAACCCGGCAAATTCAGCGATACATGAAAAAACCACTGGAAAAGAAATACTTATGCAGGCTGGAGCGAATCCAGATGTTTTCGTAGCATGTGTTGGGACCGGGGGGACTTTAACAGGCACTGCAAGAGTTTTAAAAAAGAAAACCCTAAAATAAAGGTCGTAGCAGTAGAGCCTGAATCTTCGGCCGTTATTTCAGGCAAGGAACCTGGGCCACATAAGATACAGGGTATCGGTGCAGGATTTATCCCTGAAGTGCTTGACCTTTCGATTATAGATGAAATAATAACGGTCAGAGATGAAAATGCGTATGAAATGACACGGAGGCTCGCAAAAGAAGAAGGTATTATGGCTGGAATCTCCTCGGGAGCTGCTGCTTTTGCTGCAATTCAAGCGGCAAAAAACTTAGAACCTGATCAACTTGTTGTAACCGTCTTCCCAGACTCTGGAGTAAGGTACTTGAGTGTAGATGGACTTTTTTAGGTCTTTGATTTTTTAGTTTTTGATTTTAAACGGTTAATAAGGTTTCACCCGTCTCGTAATAAAAAATAGTTGCAGAACTGTGTGCCTTGTTGTTTCACAAATAGAAACCCCACCTGGCAACGCAATCAAAGGTTGCAGTCAGGACCCGGGAACTTTGTTGCTTCGCAATAAAAATCCCACCCGGCAACGCAATCAAAGATTGCTGTCAGTACTCGGGAACTTTGTTGTTTCACAATAAGGTTATCTGCGGATTTTTAAATCCGCTGTTTTTTTGTCTGTCAATTAGTCTTTTTTCTATAATTATAATAATTATTAACTACATTTATCCACTTCTTGTTATACCTCTTGAATTTCATATTTTCTTTTTACCATTACTGCAGCCAGACTCCATAAGCGGCTGGCCATTAAAATGCATGTGGAGAATTGTCCCTTTTTCTGATTGTCTTTCAAGAGCAATCAGTCTTTCTAATTCCCGGAATCCATTCTCCCTGCCCTTGCCATTTCTTAAGATTTCTTACTCCTCTGTGTAACTATATCATACGGTAACCGTCATATCTGCTTTTGCATACTATGTATTAAAAAGAGGCATGACATCTTATCAAAGTAGATTAAATTTAATGCCAATAAGAGGTCCCCTCTTGTACTAAAATAAAGGGAGGAGTTATGATGGCATCCAATGATAAAAATACCACTTATTCATATATGGAAATGAGACTAGCCGAGGCATATATACCTATGCAGGTATATGGCGAAACCTTTAATTTAAATACTGCCCTAAGATATGGAACTTTGTTTCCTGATTTATATAGGCCTTATGCTCAAAGGCCTCTAATATAGTGGAGGTGTAAACATGCACAAACCAGATATGGTTAAATTGCTCAGAGAAATACAGGCTGTAGATTTTGCTATCTATGAATTAGCCTTGTTTTTAGATACACATCCAAATGACCGCAAAGCATTGGAAAATCACAACAATTTGGTTGCAAGATCACGGCAACTTAAAGCCCAATATGAAGACAGATTCGGTCCCTTACGTCTTGACTCACCCTCAAGGTTCCCCTGGCAATATATAAATGATCCGTGGCCTTGGGAAATTATGTATTAATGGAAAGGGGGAAATAAAATGTGGTACTATGAGAAAAAGCTTCAAATACCTGTCAACGTTACTCGCTCAGACCTGGGAATGGCCAAATACCTTTTTGCCCAATATGGCGGCCCGGACAGCGAGTTGTCTGCTGCTGTAAGATATTTAGCGCAGCGCTATACAATGCCAATACCTCAGGCAAAAGCCGTATTGACAGATATTGGAACTGAAGAGCTTGCACATTGGGAGATAGTGGGAACTTTAATATACAAACTTGTCGACGGGGTACCCCCCGAACAGATGAGGCGAGCGGGACTAGGAGATCACTTCGCACAACATGACAGAGCACTATATCCCCATGATGCGGCCGGTGTCCCATGGACAGCAGCATATATCCAATCGACAGGAGACCCTATTACTGATCTCCATGAAAACATGGCTGCAGAGCAGAAAGCAAGGACAACTTACGAGCACCTTATAAGTTTGACGGATGACTCAGGTGTTATAGCAGCACTCTCTTTTTTAAGACAGCGTGAAGTCGTTCATTTTCAGCGTTTTGGAGAAACACTGATGCTCGTTAGAGAGCATATGATGAAAAAACACGTCTTTTAGCTTAGATAGCAATAAGTATTTTTCTATAATATATGCCAAGTATTCGCTAAGATGAAAATACATTAAATCATTGAAAGCAAACATATTTTAATTCAAATGCAGTATAATTGTAAGCCACCTTTTAAAAAGTTGGCAACTTTCTATTAAATGTATGTATATTTTTGACATGAAACATATTATACAGTATGTAACGAACGACTCGTTTTAAATTTCTTGTTACTAGAATTTCTTGTGCTATATTTGTTAAAATGACTTCAAAAGCCCTATGGTTTCAGGCATAGGGTTCTTGAAGTCATTCCATAGACAAATCATCAAAAAAACATCCCGGGCTTTATTAAACAGAAACGTATCTTGGTTAAATTTAAAGTTAAAGTATGTAGACAGCTTAAAATCTCTTTGTAGATGAAATCATATGATAAAATACTAAATCACCTTTGTTTCAAGAATCACGGGTCTCGAGCGACTCATTGTGATTTCAATGATCTTATGAATTAGACCCTCATATCCCAACCCGCAGGCATCGGCCATTTTTGTAATATCACTGTAACCCTTTTGTAAACCTGGTATAGAATTGATTTCCAAAACGTATGGAATATCATCTTTTAGCCTTAAGTCAACCCTAGCGTAATCCCTTATACCCAAAGCCTTATATGCCCTTTTTGCCGCATACTGTATTTTAGTCTTCAGTTCATCATCTAAAGGAGCCGGGCATTTGAATACTGTTTTATCTTCATGATACGATTTGACTTCAAAGCTATAAAACTTAGCCAGGTTCTTGGGAAGATTTTCAAAGCTTATTTCCAGAATAGGTAAGACCTCCAAATTTTTATCGTTCCCTAAGACTCCTACTGTGAACTCCCGACCATCTATATATTCGGTTATCATGATCGGTGGGTTATACGTCTCGAGACATTGCTTGACTTTTTTTACAAGTGTATATTTGTCATGAACTAAGCTATCTTGATGAATTCCCCTGCCAGAACCCTCATCGCACGGTTTAATCAGTAAAGGATATTTTATTCTCTTATTATACTCAAGCTGTTTTAAATCATCAGTATCGAAAATACAAATATACTCTGGAGTTGGTATGCCATAACTTTTGAACAGCTTACAAGCATAGTTTTTATTTATGGCAAGGGCATGGCCTAAAATGGAAGAGCCTGTATAGGGAATACCGATAAATTCAAGAAGGGCTGGTATCTGTGCCAGCTTGGATTTTCCCCTTATGCCGTTGCACAAATTGAAAACTAAATCTACCTTTTCCTTTCGCAGTTTTGACAAAATATCCTTATCGGCTTTCAATACTATGCACTCGAAACACTTTGAAATAGCTTCTTTTAGATCTTTTACAGTCCTTCGCTTTTGTAAATCTTCGTTCAAACCTTCCTCTCCCGGTAAGTAGTTTACACGGGAATCATCTACAATTATGGCAATCTTCATTTAAACTACCCCCTGGAAATTTTGTAAATAAGAACCCCACCCGACAACGCAATCAAAGATTGCTGTCGGGGCCCCGGGAACCTTGCACTTCGCTAAAGAACCCCACCCGACAACGCAATCAAAGATTGCTGTCGGGGCCCCGGGAACCTTGTTGTTTCACAATAAGGTAGGGCTATGTACCCATAGCCCTACCTTTCTTACAAAATTTTTATTTTAATTTTAAATTAATTTTAAACACGGGTACAAACATCGAAGTAAAGTGTATGGTCATATTTATCATATCATATTTGTCGCAAATTTTCCACAATTAGTACCTGAATGTTTCGTGGTTGATGTGCATATGTATTGCGATACATAAAAATGTAAGAAAGTATACAGTTTTTTGTACAGACAGAAGAAGCTTCCACAATATATAGGGAAGCTGATAAAAAAGACAGAATACGCTGAAGATAAAGTTTATTTAAGGTAGCCCCGATAAAGGTTTAAATTACTGCTAATCTACTCTTGTGTAGTATCATTTAAATGCTGCGAACTATACTGGTTGATGGCCTGATACTTGTCGAGCATATCGACCTTGCCTGAGAGATTTGCAACTTGATCTCTGATGACTGTAATATGCTTTTCTTCAGCCTTTGCCAAATCGGCAAAAAGAGCTGCCATTTCAGTATTTTGAGTATCTTGAGCCTCCCTCATGAATCTGATATACTTTATTAAGGCTTGCTCCTTTTGTTGTAAAGCATCTTCTAAATATTTTAGAGTTGACACGGCTTTAAACCTCCTTTAAAACAACGATTTTTGAAAATATCGCACAAGTTATATCTCCTCAATATATTATTCCATCTTAAAACTTATATATACTATAAGAGCCTTAATCGGCACACAACGCGCGAAAGGGTAATACATATGGAACGTATCTGTTTAGGTATTGCAGGAAATGAGTTCTTCATGCTTTTTTTAGCAACCTGTCTGGGCTTAATGTTAGGTAAAATCAAAATTAAAAATATGAGCTTAGGCACTTCTGGCGCTCTGTTCATAGGATTATTATTCGGCATGTACGGTATTAAGGTAAATCATGTACTTTTTGATTTTAGTATAATACTATTTGTCTCTTCTGTCGGTCTTTTGGCATCACAGGATATCGAACAGGTATTAAAATCATATGGCCTAAAATTTGCGGCATTAGGCATAATAATTACTTCCAGCGGGGCTTTTGCCACATATGTCTGCACTGTTGTTTACAGCAAGACCATAGATCCACATTTGTTGGCGGGAACTTATACCGGTGCACTTACGAGCTCTCCGGGGCTTGCAGCCGCAATCGAAGTTACTTCTAACAACCCGATGATAGGCGTAGGACATGCTGTAGCTTACCCGATAGGTGTAATTACTGTGATTCTTTTCGTGCATTTGTTTCCTGTGCTGTTCAAAATCGATATTAGTAGAGAATCAGAGCTTTACAACTTAAAAGTAATGAAATCAAAAAGTGTTTCAAGAAATTTCAGCACAAAAGAAGAATTTAATCCCATATCCTTATTAATCATTGCTGTAATAGGAATAATTATTGGTAAAATCCCCTTAACGATTCCTGGTATGACAACAATAAGTTTAGGTGTCACCGGAGGGATATTATTATCCGCCTTATTCTTTGGTTATTTGGGTTACATAGTAATTAAAAATTTACCGACAAAGATGCCTAAAAACGTGCTCACTTCTTTTAGAGAACTTGGATTGGCATTATTTCTTGCCATAGTTGGCATAGAAAGCGGCAGTCAGGTTATAGATATATTTCAACAAAATGGGTACATCTTATTGCTCATAGCTTTAATAAGCGCTCTCTCAGCAAGCCTGATAGGATTTTTAACCGGAAGGTATTTATGGAAGATTAATTGGATACCGTTAGCAGGTGCCATTTGTGGTGGAATGACTAGCACTCCAGGATTAGGTGCAGCAATCGATGCTACAGGAACAGATGACGTAGCCGCCGGCTATGGTGCAACTTACCCCTTCGCTTTATTGTTTATGGTAATTTGGACAATTGTGTTACATAAAATCACGTAATACCTTTCAGCATAAGAATCCTCTTATAAAAAAGTATTACCGGTGGTCATCTCTTGGAAGCATTTTTACTCTAAACTCAATAGTCGATTTTTGGGGTTCAAATTGTATTTTTTAATCTTTTCATATAGTGAGGACTTGCTTATGCCTAGTAGTTGAGCTGCTTTATACCCGTTATAGGCAGCCAGTATAAGTGCATTTTTAATATGCTTATATTCTGTTTTTTCCAATGCTTGTTTAAGTGGTAAAATATCTATATTGTTCTCGGTTTTAGAAAGAAAAGAATAAAGATGTGGAGAAAGATGTGTTATTTTTATTTCATCGCTTTCGTCAACAAAGTTAAGTGCTCTCTCTATAACATTCTCTAGTTCTCTTACATTTCCCGGCCATGAATGATTTAATAATACTCCTAAAGCCTTAGAATTTAGTTTCCTTTTTTTATACCCTAATATTCTTGAAAGTTTAGATATGAAATACTCAGCCAGAATAGGAATATCTTCTTTTCTTTCCCTCAGTGGAGGAACGTTTATGGTAACGACATTTAGTCTATAAAAAAGATCTTCTCTAAATCTTTTCTTTTCGACTAATTCTTCTAAATTTTGATTCGTAGCCGCTAAAACTCTAACATCTATATTTTTTAGCTTCGTAGAACCTAAACGTTCAACTTCTCTTTCTTGTAATGCTCTAAGTATTTTTACCTGCATATTAAGTGGCATATCCCCTATTTCATCCAAAAAAATAGTACCCCCATTCGCTAATTCAAACTTGCCTGCCTTACCACCTTTTTGAGCCCCAGTAAAAGCACCGTCAACATACCCAAAAAGTTCAGATTCAAATAGACTCTCAGGTAAAGCCGCACAACTTACCTTTATAAAAGGGCGCGAAGACCGAGGGCTCGAATCGTGAATGGAATGTGCCACTAACTCCTTGCCTGTTCCGCTTTCACCTCTAATCAAAACAGTAGATTGAGTACTGGCAACCTTTAATATTGTATCCTTAAGCTGCCTTATTTTGGGGCTGTTCCCAATAATACAATCTATATTATATCTAGTTCCCTGATCATGCTTAAGTTCATTTTTGAAATATTCCAATTCAGATTGTAAATAAGCAATTCTCTTGGCTAGAGCCTTTAAATCTGAAGTATCCTGAAATAGAATATGACAATAAGCCCCTAATATTTTACCGTTCCTCAAAATGGGAATTCGGTTACATACTATATTTCGATCATTAATGCTTTGAAGTTGAAAAACCTCTGGTTTTCCAGTTTTCACAACTATATGCAGTCGAGTGTTTTCTATTACTTTAGTAACGTGTTTGTCTTTCACAACATGTGGATCAATCCCTAAAAAGTCGCCATAAGCTCTATTCATCATTACAATGTAGCCGCTTTTATCCACTACCAAAATCCCTTCATAGGGATTATTAAAAATTGTCTCCAAAATATATTGATAATCATCAGAACGATTGTTAACTTCACAATTTAAATTCAAATCACTTTCATCTTTATAATTGTCAAACATATCATCAACGAAAGTCAAAGAGAAGTCACCTCCATTAGGTTATTATTTGAATTTTAAAGATACAACTCTTGACAACTGCTTATTAAAACAATATTCTCTTTTCATTATAATCTTGAGAAATTGTCTATTTTATAAATTATTCTATTTATTTTATAAAAACCCTTCTGTCTTAACAAATTGTGGTTGAGTAGAATTCATTAAATAGAATGGCGCCTTATAATTCATACTTTGAGTTTATTGTAATATGGAAATAACAGTTGTTATTAAATTACACTTTTCATTACCTCCCTAATATAGTCTTTAGTGCAAAAGACCCGCTCTATAAAAAACCGAAGGCTCAGCCGGAAAAATTCTTTAAAATTTTTTCGACTAAGCCTTCAATGATAATAAAATTAAAACAAAAAATAAATTATATTTGCTCATTTAGCATAACCAATCATATAAGGAAGATACCATTTTTAAAAAAATCCCGTTACTGCTTTACCCTTAGGATTATCATAGTGTTATAAAGTCACAATAGTAATACCCAAAAAGTGCTTAATTAAGCTTTAGACGTTAATATTTATCCGCCGTAAAGCGAGAGCAGTACCCCAGCAACGATAGCTGATCCAATAACGCCGGCGACGTTTGGACCCATTGCATGCATCAGTATAAAGTTTCCAGGCTTTTCTTTTTGTGCAACTACCTGTGATACTCTTGCAGCCATGGGAACTGCAGATACACCCGCTGAGCCCACTAGTGGATTTACTTTGCCTCCGGAGAGGTAATACATCAGTTTTCCCAACAATACACCGGCTGCTGTGCCTACCGCAAATGCTGCAAGACCTAGTATTATTATTTTTATGGTTTCAAACCTTAGAAAGTTTTCTGCATTTGCTGTCGCTCCTACCGTTAAGCCCAAAAATATTGTGATTATGTTTATAAGTTCGTTTTGAGCGGTTTTTGACAGTCTTTCTGTTACCCCGCATTCTCTAAACAAGTTACCGAGCATGAGACATCCGATTAATGCAGTTGCATCTGGTACTAAGAAACTTGCAAGGACTGTCACTATTATCGGGAATATTATCTTTTCTGTCTTTGAGACGGGCCGGAGCTGTTCCATTGTAACCTGGCGTTCTTTTTTCGTTGTAAACAGACGCATTATAGGCGGCTGGATTATCGGCACAAGCGCCATGTATGAATATGCAGATATTGCTACAGCTCCCAAAAGGTGTGGTGCTAGTTTACTCGTGAGAAATATGGCTGTCGGGCCGTCTGCTCCACCTATTATCCCTATTGACGCAGCTTCTTTGAAGTTAAATCCTAATAGGGAAGCACCTAAAAATGACGTAAATATTCCAAATTGTGCAGCGGCTCCTAAGAGCAAGCTTTTTGGGTTTGCAATAAGCGGCCCGAAGTCTGTCATGACTCCTACGCCTAAGAAGATTAAAGGCGGGTATATGTCAAGTTTTACGCCCTGGTATATCCAGTATAAAAAGCCACCTTCTTCCATTAGATCTGCAAGTGGTATGTTGGCAAGGAGTATGCCAAAGCTTATTGGAACAAGTAGCAGCGGCTCATATTCCTTTTTTATTGCTAGGTAAAGCAGGACAAAAGCTACCAATATCATTAATGCCTGGCCTATTGTTATGTTTAAGTATCCAGTACTTTTTATGAAATTGACGATTTGTTCAAGCACGGTCTTCCACTCCCGTTTATTTTATTCTATAACTGCTAATAAATCCCCGGTGTTTACGGATGTACCTTCTGTTACTTCTATGGTAACTGTTCCACTTTCTGGTGCAAATATTTCGTTTTCCATTTTCATGGCTTCAAGTATCATGATTACATCTCCTTTTGATACTTGGGCACCGGACTTTGCTTTTATTGACAGTATGGTCCCTGGCATGGGGGCTTCTATGGTGGTCTTGCCGACAGTGTCTGTTGCTGGTTTTGGAGATGCTGCGGCTGGTTTGGGCGCCGGGGCTGCTGATGCCGGCTGTTGTTTTTCTTCTGGTTTTGCTTCTACTGCTGATTTTTGTTGTATGGGGGCGGTGGGTTGCGTTTCTCCTCCGATTTCTTCTACTTCTACTTCATAACTTTGACCGTTTACGGTGATTTTATATTTTTTCATGGTTTATTCTCCTTTCATGGTTTATCGATTATTTTTTCATCAGCCAAATATCTTATGAGCTCAATCTTGTCTTTTCAAGACGGGCTGCCATACCCCAAGCTGGGGTCTTTTTGTGCAGTTGTCGGATTGCTCCTATCTTTACTTCGGAATTTGGTTTGTCAAGATATTGGCTCAACGCTGCGGTAATCACAGCTACAAGTTCTATATCATCGGCTTGAACAGCCTTTTGTGTTATAGTATCTTTTGTGGTAACCTTTTCAGCTTGTTGTATGGGCTCTTGTTTTTTTTTAGCTTTTTGTTGAGGATTAAAAATTAGTTTCATGATGTCCAGAATAAGTGATAAGACGTATAATGTAACGAGAACAATCCCCATACCAAGTGCTGTAGTCCTTAGTGCTTCAGAAAGTACACCATTCATTGTATTTTTTCCCCCTTCTATACAGGAATGTTGCCGTGCTTTTTGGCTGGCCTGGTCTCTCTCTTGCTCATGAGCATTTCTAGGGCTGAGATTAATTTTACTCTGGTTGTCGATGGTTCGATTACATCGTCAACATAGCCTCTTTTTGCTGCCTGATAGGGATTGGCAAATTTATGTCTGTATTCGGTTATTTTTTCGTTTCGGGTCTCTACAGGGTTTTGTGATGTTTGGATTTCTTTCCTGAATATTATGTTGGCTGCTCCCTCTGGACCCATTACGGCTATTTCGGCTGTCGGCCATGCAAAGACTTGGTCTGCTCCCAGGTGCCTCGAGCACATGGCTATGTACGCTCCGCCGTATGCCTTCCGGGTTATTACGGTTAGTTTGGGAACGGTGGCCTCGGAGTAAGCGTAGAGTAGTTTTGCTCCATGGCGGATTATTCCTCCGTGTTCTTGTGCTACTCCCGGTAGGTAGCCGGGGGTGTCTGAGAATGTTATGAGCGGTATGTTGAATGCATCGCAAAATCTTATGAATCTTGCTGCTTTGTCTGATGCGTTTATGTCTAGGCAACCGGCCAGGTGTCTGGGCTGGTTTGCCAATATTCCTACACTATGGCCGTTTAAACGCGCAAAGCATGTTATCATGTTTTGCGCATAGAGTGGATGTACTTCTAATATTTGGTTTTGGTCTACAAGGTGTTTGATTACTTGTTTCATTTCATACGGTTTGTTAGGATCGTCGGGCACTATGGTGTTTAGTTCGGGGATTAGTCTCGTCGGATCGTCGTTTGTTTCTTGGTAGGGCGCATCTTCCAGGTTGTTTGATGGTATGTATGATAGCAGTGCCCTTATTTGATCAAAGCATTCTTCTTCTGTTTGGCTCATGAATTGTGCTACTCCGCTTTTGGTGTTGTGCGTGGCCGCCCCGCCTAATTCTTCAGGGGTGACTTCTTCGCCTGTTACTGCTTTTATTACTTGGGGGCCGGTTATGAACATTTTGCTTATACCTGATACCATGAATACAAAGTCTGTTATTGCAGGTGAGTATACTGCTCCTCCCGCACTTGGACCTAAGATTACTGATATTTGGGGTATTACTCCTGATGATATTGTGTTGCGATAGAAGATCTCTCCATAACCTTTTAGGGCATCTACTCCTTCTTGTATTCGGGCTCCTCCTGAGTCGTTTAGGCCTATTAAGGGGGCTCCCATCTTCAGTGCCATGTCCATTACTTTGCATATCTTTTGGGCGTGCATTTCTCCTAATGAACCGCCTATTACGGTAAAGTCTTGGGCAAATATGTATACTAATCTGCCGTTTATTGTGCCATAGCCTGTCACTACTCCTTCTCCAGGGGCTTTTGTTTGGGCCATGTCAAATTCTATGCAGCGGTGTTCTACGAATGCGTCGATCTCCACAAAGCTCCCTTCGTCCAGCAGCTTGTGTATTCGCTCCCTAGCGGTGTATTTTCCGCTGTCGTGTTGCTTTTTTATTCGCTCCTCTCCTCCACCCTGCAAGATGATTTCACGATTTTGATTAAGTAAGTCTAGCATGGAATCAAAGTCTTTCATTTTATGCCTCCCTTGATTGTAGATTCTTGACCGTTGAAATTTAAATTTAATAGTATTATTTCTGATCTCGTATTCATATTACACTTAAATTTCTTTCAATTGGGTTTCTAAAAGGACTTTACATATACTCAAAATATTTGTTCCCAATTGCTGTTAAAGGGTTTTGTCTTAGTGCCTTTTTTCACAAGCCTTGAAACATATCAGACATTAATAAAAACCCTTCCTATAGTTTAATTTTTTTCATTGTAAAGTGCCTAAAGTAGTGAATTTTTACCAGCGGGGCCTTGCGCCTTCTCAAGGAACTACTTAGCTCAGGGGTAAGCCTTTTCTCTTGATCGGCGCAAGGAAGCTGGAACCTAGATGGCGGTGTAAAGTTTATGACAGTAACTTAACTTCAAACTTCAAGCAGTTAATATATTTTATACGTAGTAAAAAAATACTAATATGCTTCTAAATATAACTGTATGATCTCTTCTTCAGTAGGTACTCTTGGATTATTTGCAGGACTTCCACTTGCTATTGCATCCTTGGCCATTTTAGGAGCAAAACGTTTAAGATCTTCTTGTTTGACACCCGCATTACGCAGCCCGAGCATATTTAAATCTTTGCATAATTTTTCGACTGCCATGACAGATTTTTCCGCAGCCTCCAAGGTTGAGAGACCTATTACTGATTCTCCCATAGCCTCAGCTATTCGTGCAAATTTTTCAATATTGCCCGGGAGTGTAAAACGCATTACCGACGGCAGAAGCACTGCATTAGACAGTCCGTGCGGCACATGAAATACAGCTCCAATAGGCCTTGACATGCCATGCACTAAACATACGGAGGAATTGCTAAAAGCCAAACCTGCCATTGTAGCCGCAAACATCATATGGTATCTGGCTTCGACATCCCTCCCATTGCTCCACGCTTGCCGCAAATACTTGCTTATAAGTCTTATTGCCTCCAGTGCTATTATATCGGTATATGGCTGAGCTTTTTGAGAAATATAAGCCTCTATTGCGTGTGTAAGTGCATCGAGACCCGTAGCAGCAGTAAGCCTCTTCGGCGCAGTAAACGTCAACTGAGCATCACATATAGACACACTCGGCATTATGTAATCGCTTATAATCAACATTTTCACATCATCAGTCTTATCTGTAATTATTGTAGTCCTTGTTACCTCACTTCCGGTTCCAGCAGTAGTCGGTATGGCAATAAGGGGAACATTCGGACCAGGTATCCTTTGGATGCCCATAAAGGTTCTAATTGGAACATCATGTGTAACAACAGCTCCTACAGCTTTCCCAGTGTCGATTGGGCTGCCGCCTCCTAATGAAATTATAAATTCGCAATTATTTTCCCTGAAGATTTTTGCTCCTTCCTCTACATGGCCTGTATGTGGTTCTTCATTTACTTTGTTATAAATTGCCAATTCAATTCCTGAATCTTTTAAATATCTTGTGACTTGATCCTGGACACCGGTTTTTTCCATGACACTGTCTGTGACTAAAAGTGCTCTTTTGCCAAATGGTCGAGCAACTTCACCAACCGTTTTTAGACAGCCCAGTCCTGTCACGATACGTTTAGGAGTAAAGACATCATACTGCTTATCAAATAACATAAAAACACCTCCAAAAATAATAATGCTTAATTAAAAATTTGAGGTTTTATGTGAATAATTTGTTGATGTAACTTTATTTAATACTAAAAAAACTAATAGCATAGCATAACATAAAACCCCAATTATCAAAGCTTCATTAAGCCCAAGTCCTATGGAAATAACTGTTGCTAAAGATGAACCCATTACTGAGCTTAAACAATTAATCCCAAGCAGCCATGGGATATATGCCTCTTTCTCATACAACTTTAGTGAACGGATGGCCAGTGGAAATGGGATACCCATAATAAATCCTAAAGGTAACAACATTGCAAAGGCAACTATTAAACGTTTCCACAGCTGAAGATTCAGTAAAGCCTGAAGAAACCCAGGTAAAAAAACGACATACAATATAAGGACTATACAAAGACATAAAAGTGAGCGGGCAATTACAATCCATGTTTTTTCTAGAGCAATTCTATTGCTGAAGAAGCTTCCCAGCCCTGCTCCTAATAAAATGGAAGACAAAAGGACCGCAATAGACATAACAGGTTCGCCAAAAAAAAGAATGAACTTTTGTAGAAGAGAGATCTCTACAAGCATAAATCCCATTCCTAAAAATAGTACTGTCAAAATATAAGTTACTGTGTATTTTTTGAAGCGTATCTTTGTACTTTTTTTTCTGTAAATAACTAATGGAATTAAAATAACAAGCATTAAGATAAGTAAGGAAAGACGCAAGACTAAAGACAAAGTTTTTGGAATGCCTTTTTCGAATTTATAGAAAAACGGGTTGTTATCAGTAACCGGACTGATATCATAACCGTGTGATTCAACATTTTTGACAGCTTCGTCAACCGACAATTGACCGGTTTCCATCGATACTAAAAATGAATTTAATAGTTTACCTTTTCCTAACAAAGGAAAATATGTTGACATGGGGTTAAAGCCAAATTCTTCAATTGCTAAATTGTATAGTATCTCGGATTCTTCTTTGTTAAAGGTACTTTTTTTAGCACAAAAACCGGATAGGTATCTGAACCTAAGATATAAAAATGTTTCATTGCATCCTCTGATTCTAACCCACATTTTTCAAAAACCGTAAGGCAGGTTGTTAATAAACGAAGTATTTCAACATCGTCGTGGGCGATTACTATTAAACTACCTTGTTCTGTCAAGTGAGCAATGTAATCTCCAATCGATTCCACTGTAAAGAGGTAATTTTCGGTTAATGAAAGCCCTTCTCTGCTACGATTTGTATTAGTTACAGCCAGACTCAACATAATAATGTCATACGTTGATTTTTGCCTTTTTACAAAGCTCCTGCCCTCATCAACAATTATCTGGACACCTTCATAATCGTCGTAAATGTTTCCATTATAATTAGAATAGCGTTTAACCAATTTTACTATGTCTTTGTTAACCTCGACCGCTGTTATATTTTCAACACCGCCAAGTTTAGCGACCAATATATCTCGACCGCCTCCCGGGCCGATTATAAGTGCGTTTTTCTTTTGTTCGGGTGAAAGGGTATGAAAAGGAAAATAACCTGTAAAAGATTTTTTTAGATGGTTTATATTCGGATCGGATATTACGCCACTATATTTATACATCGGCATTCCAGCCGTTCCATTTAAATAGATATCCATCCATCCTATATGATCAGGATATTGTATTAAATCAATTCTGCCAAAAGCCCCATAAGTTGTTTCTTTTATTTTCCCATCAAACAAATTGATTGCATCGTATATTTCCTTGTCAGGATTTGTTGATATTGAAACTTCGGTTATGGCTGAAGAAGGGCTTAGGCCTAGAATAAATAAGACAATAGTCAATATAAATATCAGTATATTAGTAATACATTTTTTTATCATGATTTTTGATAAATATAACCCTAAAATGGCAATGATTATAGAATATAGCAAAAGAGCATTTTGGGTGCCAAAACAGTTAATCAAAAAAATAACCGCCACACATCCTATTGCAACACCGATCATGTCGGCGCTATAGATGTAAGATGCCACATGAGGTATCATGACTATATACAAATGCCAAAATAACGCCACTACAAAAAAACGGCACAAATGCAGGTATGAGATAAACTAATAAGTTGTTTCGTAACAAATCACTATTGCTTATATTACAAATGGAAAGTAAAGCTATAACTATACTTAGTGATAAAACACTCAGCCACCTCAAAAATATTTTATAACCTTTATCTTTTTTTGCAAAAAAGTGCATATAAATGCTGCCTGTCCCGGAGCCTAATAAAGCTAAAGATACAATGGCAGATACATAATGGTAATCTAATATCGATGAGAGCAACCGCATCAATGTTATCTCATACGAAATGATGCAAAATGAAATAAAAAACACGCTAATAATTAATGCAGATATTGATCGGTTGCTCATTTATGTCTCCTTTCTGAATTACATGTAGCATTTTCATAAAACAAAATATTTATGCTACTAAAACAGCAGATTTGGTATATACATCACGATTATCGGGGCAAAACACAAGATTACTAGCCCTAGCATCTGCAGTGCCACGAATGGGACTGCGCCCCTATAAATATGCCCCAGATTGATTGAAGGTGGAACTGTGCCTTTGAGGTAAAACAGTGCGTACCCGAAAGGCGGTGTTAAAAATGACATCTGTAAATTTACCGCCATCATTATCACAAACCAAAGCATGTCAAAACCCTAACGATTCGGCTATTGGCAAAAATATGGGAAATGTCATGTATATAATGCCTATCCAATCGACCATGAATCCCAAGCAGAAACACTATTAACATCATTACAAAAAATATTCCCCATCTACCTAAACCGGCAAACGACATGACTAAATTAGTAACAACATCCCCACCGCCTAATCCGAGAAATACACCTGTGAACAATGTTGCACCGATCATTGTAGCCAAAACCATGCAGTTTGATTTGAAGGTTGAATACAGGGCTTCCAAAAAGGCTTTCCATGTAAACCTTTTATATGCTATCATAAGTAGTAAGGCTATCAAGGCCCCCACACCTGCGGCTTCGGTAGGTGTGGCCACACCCATCCATATTGACCCTAATACTGCTAATATAAGGAGCAATGGGGGCACAAGGCTTTTTAAGAGCTTTTTTATTAATACCGGTCTCGGAATGGCTTTTCTCTCTTCTTCAGTTAAAGCCCTGCCTTTGCTTGGGTCTATTGCTGTGACTATCAAGACGTAAACAAAAAATAAGACTCCGAGCAATGCACCAGGTAGAAAAGCTCCTGCAAAAAGCCGGCCTACAGAAATGCCCGATTGGTCAGCCATCATGACTAACATTATACTAGGCGGTATCAGGATTCCCAGCGAACCTCCGGCTGCTACACAACCCGTTGCAAGGCATTTATCATATTCACGCTTCATCATCATAGGAATTGCCATAACTGACATGCTGACAACCGTAGCTCCCATTATTCCCGTTGTTGCAGCAAAAATAACGCTCAAAACAACGACAGCTAGGGCGATTCCACCATTGAGTGAACCAAAGACATGCATCATAGCCTCGAATAGTTCATCAGCCATTCCCGACTTTTCCAAAAAAGAAGCCATCAGTATAAAAAGAGGAATTGCGATCATAATGTTGTTAGTGATAGTATCAAAACTGCGATTCATAAAAAGGTACAAACCCGCAGGGCCCCAACCTAAAATAGACATTATAGTCGCTACCCCGCCCATGACAAATGCTACCGGTTGCCCAAAATACAGGCCCACCATCATTCCTATAATCATCAGAATTGCTGAAAGTTCAGGTGATAAATTAATCATAGTTTCTCTCCTTTTACAACAAAGTATATGTTTTTAAGTAAAGTAGAAAGGGCTGCAATTGTAAGAAGAAATCCTCCTGCAGGCACAAAGAATTTCACTGGATATACTATTACATTAAACGCACTTGAGGTTCTTTCCCTTAATAAAAAAGATGTCATAAAAAACTCCCATCCTTCAATCAAAAAAACATAACAAAACAAACCTATAAAAGGTACAAAAGTGACAATATCAATTACTGCCCTTGCTTTGGGAGAAAATTTCATATAAAAAAGGTCAACATTAACATGACCCTCATAGTAATGAGTGTAACCGAGAGCAAACATAATCGATGCAGCTAAAGCAAACTTCAGTATTTCATGTGTCCAAATAGTGGGGCTGCCTAAAATCCTACGGGTGAAAACTTCGTATATGGATAGCGAAAGTAGTATTACTAAAACCCATGAAAATATTTTTCCAGTGCCAATAGAGATTAAATCAAATATCCTAACAATTTTTTTGACAAAACTCAAGCTCATCCCTCCTGTTCCAATGATAAGAAAAATATTTAAAACACGTAGGTTCGGCATATAAGCCAAACCTACCTAAATATTTTGGCAATTATATTGTTCTTCTGTAAATGTAAATGCTTTTTACGGGATGATGGGATTCATTTCATACGGTGTTCCCTCTTTCCAGAATTCCTGGGCCTCCATCCTTTTACGTACAGTCTTCTCCAGTTCAATAACACTGTCATATACACCGTGTTGTTTAGCCAATTCCTCAAGTTTAGCGTAAACCTCATCGATATTAGGAGGAGTTCTTCCGAACATAAACGGTTCTTGAAGTTCACGATACTCTTTCATTTGATACAAGAACTTGATTTGTGAAAAAGCAATCTTGCAGTGGTCTGGATTTTCCTCGGCATCTTTCAACAGATAGTTATAAGCCAGCTCTTGTATTCTATTGAGGCTGTCATCGTCCAACCTGGTAATTGTTGTACCTGCTTCTAAAAACCTGTTTGTATACTCTACAGCTGAATACTCAAAGAAAGTCCATGCCCACATCATAGAAGCCATTGCCGCTTCTTTAAATAAGAATTTTGTCTTATCGGATAAAGTATCCCAAGCTTGTTTATTTACCATAACTCCAGATAAGGGGCCAGGTTGGTGCCACCCTGGAGCGACCCAATATTTAGTAACCTCTTGAAAGCCCATAGCCCAGTCGGTTTCAGGGACTCCGAATTCAGCACCTTCTATAGTTCCGCGCTGTAAACCAAGATATATCTCCGCACCAGGCATAAAAATAGCTGCTCCGCCCAAGTCCTGGAGAATGTTTGCCTGATTTCTACCACACTGGCGCATTTTTATATCCTTGTAATCATCTGCGGTATATACTGGTACATTTGTACGTTGTCCTGATTCAGGGCTTGTAATTGAGTGAGGAAACCAAACAATATTATACTTTCCATAAAGCTCCTGAGCTAATTCAAAACCGCCACCTTGCCAGTACCATATCATGTAGTCCTGTGGGTTAAATCCCATTGGAACAGATGTAATCAAATCAAAAGCCGTGTTTTTACCGGCCCAGTAACTAGGCCAATCGGTTCCCATTTCTATTACACCTTTAGATACTGCATCGAACATCTCATCCGAAGTAGTAATAAGTGTCCCGCCCTCATAATATTCTAGCTCCAGGTCATCTGCTAGTCTGTTGACAAGGTCACCAAAATACTTATCTCCACGCCATAGCGTTATAGATGGAACCCAAATGGTCTGATACCTCCATTTTTTCTTTTGAACTTGTTGTGTTTGTTGTTCACCCGAATCACTCGATTGAGCGGCTTGTTCACTATTACCTCCACAGGCTGTTATACTGGCAAGTAAGGCAAAAACAAGTAAAAAAACTATTAGCCTTTTGATCCTCATTAATTCACCTCCAGAAATAATTTCAAGCAATTGTATTGTTGGATGTACAGAAATAGACAATTATTCGGGCCATTAAGTCAAGCTCTAAGCTAACCCTTCGATAGAACACCTCCCTCTATTATCTTGTTTTACTTAAAATTTAAAAACTATCACAACTATGCATTTAATTTTTATGCTTGTAATAGTTATTATTTATTCATCACGTCTCCAAAAAGCTCCTCATCAGAAGGAATCTCCGCATCAAAAGGAATGGAAACCCACGTTACGTTGATAAAGTGCCTCCAATGAATATTTTCTGTTGTTATATTACCTCCCCATGTTACCGCAGCTGAGAGTCAAAGTAATAGGCATTCCGTTTGTCCAAGCCCCGCTGTTTGACAAGCATTGTGGCTGGCGTACCATTACTCGACTTGTCTTCGTTTTTATTGCATACTCAAGAATTCTGTCTTCATCAAGGCTGTGTATCCCACAAGAATGACCTGCACCTTGGTATCCCGTTATTTCATTGACTTTTTCTATTGCTTCCTTAAACTCCCTATACTTATAAATTGCAACTACCACTGACAGTTTTTCGCCCGAAAATGGATACTCCGGACCAACACCTGTTTCTTCAACCATTAGGAATTTTCTGTCTGATGGTATTTGAATTCCCGCTAAACCAGCAATTTTCTGAGCAGGTTGTGCAACTATTTTTCTATTTAGTACTCCGTTTTGCCACATCGTGCTCTGCAACTTTTCTTTTTCATCTGCTTTCACTAAATACCCGCCCTCATCTATTAAGTTCTTTATTAACTCATCATAAATGCTTTCCTGTACAACCAATGAATTTTCTGTCGAACAACTTGTTGCCAAATCAAAAGTTTTACTTCTCATTATTTTGTTTGCCGCATCCTTTAAATCGGCAGTTTCATCTACTACTACTACTGCATTTCCCGTTCCTACACCAAAAGCAGGCTTTCCAGATGAATAGGCAGCTTTTACCATACCCCCTCCACCGGTTGCCACTATAAGATCACATTGTTTCATCAACTCGTTAGTAATCTCCAGTGTTGGCTCCTCAATAGCTATAAATAAGTCCTCAGGCACACCGTATTTTTTTAGTGTTTCACGCATTTTCGAAACAATTAATGCATTCGTCTTTTTGGTACGGGGATGTGGAGCAAAAATAACAGCATCTCTTGCCTTTATAGCATTCATTGCTTTGATGACAGGTGTCGCTTCAGGGTTTGTGCATGGGAGAACTGCCCCAACTACTCCAACCGGTTTAGCTATTTTTATTATCTTCTTCACTTCATCTCGTTCAATAACCCCTACAGTTTTCACGCCTTTTAAATCCCTAACCAACCCTTTGATTTTAGCCATTAGTTTTGCATATTTTGATTCATAGTTACCCATTTGGGATTCTTCATAAGCAAGCTTGGCTATTTCCTGAGCAGGCCCATCCCTTACAATGTTCCATGCAATCGCAGTAGCCAATTCATCTACTCTTTCTTGGGTATATGTTTCCACAACTTTTTGTGCCGCCCGTGCTCTTTCCATTAGACCACTAATATATTGTTTGGCACTTTGTGATTCATTTTGCGTCATATAAAGTTCCCCTCCTGTTTTTTATATAAAAAAATAATAATAAACGCCTAAAGAAAATTCCTGTTATGATAGGACATACTGTTTCTAAATGAGTGATTAAAATACTACCGGTATAAAAAGAGGGGGGACATCTACACTGCATTGTATTTGAGTTGTACATCCGCGATTTGTCCCCCCTTCCCAACAACGATTATTACAAAGTAATTTAGATTATTGGGTTATTACAAAAATCAATCACTTTACAACTGATACGATAAAAATTCAATATACCGGATTTAGCTGGGATGTTATTTATGAGATACTAATAAATACAGGTGTGTTCCGACTTAACTTATTATTGCAAATTGTATGCCATTAATAACATGTTGCTATAATGCCAATTTGCATAATATTATATAAACATTTTCCATATTATCGGATAAGTTTTTTACCAATATAGCATTATTAGGCAAAAATATAGTCCGGAATTTCGGACTAAGACCGAAAATCGGACTTATAGGCTAAACAAATTTTTGTATAACAGCAAATATCTTTATTTTTTATTGACCTTTTTACCTGGACTAAAAATTTAATCAGTTTATTTTAAACTTACGCAGCCTGAGTGAATTAGAGACAACTGATACAGAACTAAAAGCCATTGCCCCGCCCGCGATCGCCGGGCTGAGAAAACCGAGTGCGGCCAACGGAATTCCCACAGTATTGTAAAAGAATGCCCAAAAAAGATTTTGCCTGATATTTCTCATTGTCGCGCGACTCAGCTTTATGGCAGTTACTATCCCCCTTAAATCACCACTCATCAGGGTTATATCCGCCGCCTCCATCGCTATATCTGTCCCTGTGCCTATTGCTATTCCCACATCTGCTGCAGCAAGAGCAGGTGCATCGTTTATGCCATCTCCGACCATTGCGGTAAATTTACCCTGGCTTTTTAGTTTTTCTACCTCCTGAGCTTTGTGCTCAGGAAGGACTTCGGAAATTACATTGCAAATTCGACTTGCCTTGCAATAGCCCTTGACGTTCGCTCATTATCCCAGTTATCATCCACACATCAAGCCCAAGCTTCTTGAGTTGTTCAATTGCGAGTTTTGAATGTTCCTTAACCGTATCGGCAACAGCAATTAAGCCTTCAATCCTTCCATCTATGGCTATAAACATGACTGTTTTGCCCTCATCTTGGAATTTTGCAAGCATTTTTTTAATCTCAGCAATATTAAAACCCTTATTTTCCATTAAGCGTTCATTTCCGAGGTATATAGTTTTTCCATCTAGACCTGCAAAGATGCCCTGACCTGGTATTGCCTCAAATTTTTGTGGATTATTGATATTGAGACCCTCATCCTTAGCCTTGGCGACAATTGCCCCTCCAAGAGGATGTTCCGAGTTTTTTCAGCAGCCGCAGCAAAACTGAGTATATCTCTTATTGTCAGATTCCCTTTAGGTATGATATCAGTGACCTCAGGGCTGCCTTTTGTGATCGTACCAGTCTTGTCTAGCACTATAGTATTTATCTTATGTGCTCGTTCAAGGTGCTCCCCACCCTTTATGAGAACACCGTTTTCAGCACCTTTTCCGGTTCCGACCATTACAGAGGTCGGTGTTGCAAGACCAAGTGCACAGGGGCACGCAATTACCAGAACAGAAACGGCATTTATTAAGCCTCTGTGAAATTTTTGAAACCAAAATACCATACAACAAAAGTTAAAGCAGCAATAACTAGAACTACCGGTACAAAGATACCTGATATTTGATCAACTATTTTTTGTATTGGGGCTTTTGAGCCTTGTGCATCTTCGACCATTTTAATTATTTGAGCCAATGCTGTTTCTTTGCCAACCTTAGTAGCCACAAACTTAAATGTCCCTGTCTTGTTGATGGTTGCTCCTATAACCTCATCATTTATTCTTTTCTCGACTGGATGCTTTCACCTGTGAGCATTGATTCATCTACGGAGGAATATCCTTCTATAATCCTGCCGTCAACAGGGATCTTTTCACCAGGTTTGACGACAACTATATTTCCAACTTGTACATCTTCGATAGGAATGTCCTTTTCTTCTCCATCAATTACAACCCTAGCTGTCTTTGCCTGCAAGCCCATTAGTTTTTTGATCGCATCAGAAGTCCGTCCTTTCGCAACTGCCTCCATATATTTTCCCAGGGTGATCAAGGTTATGACTACAGCTGAAGCTTCAAAATACATGTAATTGTGAATCACTTCAACAGGTTGTGTAAACACATTGTACAGGCTGTAAAATAGGCTGCAGATGTGCCCATCGCAACCAATACGTCCATGTTCGCACTACCACTCTTTAAAGCATTGTATGCTCCCCTATAATACCTAAAGCCTATAATGAACTGAACAGGTGATGATACCGCTATCTGAAACAAGGGATTAAATAAAAGCCCTCCTTCATTCCTCATGAACATAAATACCATGGATATTAAAAGTGGTAGAGTAAAAGCAGAAGATATAATGACGAGTCTTGCCAAGGATTTTATCTCTCTTTCCCTTTCAAGTTTTTCTCTATCAATGTTATCTGCCGTTTTCTCATAAGCATCATACCCTGCATCTTGAATAGCCTTAATCAGCTTTCGGACGTTTATCTTACTGCTATCATAGTCAACTACTGCCGTTTCAGTCGTTAAATTTACAGATGCCCCAATCACACCTGGAGTACCGGAAAGCAGCTTTTCTATCCTTGCTGCACATGACGCACAGTGCATCTTCCTTATTCCAAGTTCTGCCTGTCAAGAATGACTTCATATCCTATGCTTCTACCTTATTGACAAGCCTTTTCGACGACACCTTCACCGGATTAATTTGACACTCAGTTTTTCAGTAGCAAAATTAAGCTCTGCTTCCATAACACCTTCCATATTATTTACTACCCTTTGAATCCTTGCTGCACATGATGCACATGTCATACCTTTTATTTTGAGGCTCATGCTTTCTGTTGTTTCTTTCATAAACAACCTCTCCATACAAAAAATACACTTCTCTTCAATAGTTTTTCATTAAGATGACATATAAGCCATGTACAATTAA
>JBMNGH010000011.1:0-392769 GCA_050949725.1 Tepidanaerobacteraceae bacterium | reverse complement strand
TTTCTAATGATTATGAAATTATGTCTTGACAAAACCATATAAAACGCTTAATATAATAATAATACTTATTTGCATTTAATAGCTTCGATTTTGATTATAGTGTTAAACATATTCGCCACTGCCTTGAAAAATATTTTAAAGAGCAATATTAATTTTTCATTAAATAACTTAAATATAAATAAGGGGAGATGAAAATATGAAATTTAAAGGAACCAAAACAGAGAAAAACTTGATGGAAGCATTCGCAGGTGAATCTCAGGCAAGAAACAAGTATACATACTTCGCATCCGTGGCAAGAAAGGAAGGTTATCAGCAAATCGCTGCAATCTTTGAAGAGACCGCAAACAATGAGAAAGAGCACGCAAAACTTTGGTTTAAAGCTCTTGGGGAACTTGGAGACACTACACAAAATTTACTTAGTGCAGCCGAAGGCGAAAAGTATGAATGGACTGAAATGTATAAAGACTTTGCTGAGGACGCAGAAAAAGAAGGTTTTACTGAACTGGCCGAACAGTTTAGAATGGTTGCAGAGATCGAGAAGGCTCATGAGGAAAGATTCCGCAAGCTCCTAAAAAATATCAAAACGAAACAAGTTTTTGAAAAAGCAGAAGAAATATTGTGGGAATGCCGCAACTGCGGTCATCTTCTCGTAAGCAAAAAAGCACCTGATATTTGCCCGGTTTGTGCACATCCGCAAGGCTTCTTCGAAGTCAGAAAAGAGAATTATTAGTTTTTGACAAAACTAGAATATCAGAAAGGAGCAGAAAATTGTATGAAAGCAAAAGTAGCTTTTTTCCTTTGTGAAATCTGTGGAAACCAGGTAGGCCTTATAAAAGATGGAGGAGGGCAGCTTGTTTGTTGTGGTCAACCGATGACCAAATTAGAAGCAAATACAACAGAAGCTTCTTATGAAAAACATATCCCCGTGGCAGTAAGGGAAAATGAAAAAATATCTGTTCGGGTTGGTTCGGACCCACATCCTATGCTTCAGGAGCATTATATAGAATGGATTGCCGTAGTCGGTGACGAAGGTACAGAAAGGATTTCACTGACTCCGGCTAATGAGCCAAAAGCAGTGTTTTGTGATAAAACAAATGCCGATGTATACGCTTACTGCAATCTTCACGGGTTGTGGAAAGCAGAGTTAAAATAGATTAAACGTTCTGGGCAGTCGCAACACAGATGTTCAAAGTAAACATTACGTTCTGTAATGTGTCTTGAACCGATGCTACATAAGGAAAATGAAATATATGAGCAAAGTAAAAGAGGATAAGCAATCTTGCCATTTTTGTGAAATGGTAAATGCTTATCCTTATTTTATATTTTGAACTTTAGATATCTTTATCATTTTTGTTCTTTGAGGCTTTTGTATGGATGCCAACTTCAGTTTGCAGCCTTTCTCTTTTTAAACTATAAGGTCCTGCGATTATATACGTCCCGAAATAGCAACAAAAAGCTCTACCAATCCAGGCAAAGCCTTCTATTTTCATAGTGGCGGAGAGAGAGGGATTCGAACCCTCGAACCGCGTTTGAACACGGTTACGCGATTTCCAGTCGCGCGCCTTCGACCAGCTCAGCCATCTCTCCGGATAAGTTTTCGATATTTGATTCTGCCTAACCTGCTTCTTTTTCTTCTGTTATGGTTATGGCGGAGAGAGTGAGATTCGAACTCACGGGACGGATTTGCCGCCCACTCGCTTTCGAGGCGAGCGCCTTCAACCTCTCGGCCATCTCTCCGGATTAGGTATCTGATATCCAAAATCAGACGTCAGATAAATCTCATGTATCAGCCGTTTCGATTACTTCTGTTCAATGTTACTTATGTTTTCATATAATACTTGTCTTTAAATCATAGCTCATGACTTCTTTTTTTTTGGAAAAACCGCTTCAAAATATCAGCACACTCTTCTGCCAACACACCGGAAACTACTACGGGCCTATGGTTAAATCTCTCATCTTGTGGCAGATTTAATAGGCTACCACAAACACCCGCTTTTGGATCATGAGCACCAAAAACTATCTTATCGACTCTTGACAATATTGCCGCTCCCGCACACATGGGGCAAGGCTCTAATGTCACATAAAGACTATACCCCACAAGCCTCCAACTGCCCAAAATCTCACATGCTTTTTTAATCGCAATCAGTTCAGCGTGTGCTGTAGCGTCTTGCAACATTTCCCGCATATTATGGGCTGATGCGATAACACCGTGTTCTGCTGAAGCTATAACCGCTCCAACAGGCACTTCATCCAATTCAAATGCCCTTTCGGCATGTTTTAGCGCTTCACGCATGAAATAAAAATCACTGCTTATATCTCTTGTCGACATGCTACAGCAACTATCCTTTTATTATGGTGCGCCCGGGAGGACTCGAACCCCCGGCACGCGGTTTAGGAAACCGCTGCTCTATCCACCTGAGCTACGGGCGCATAATTAAATTAAATAATATGGCGCGCCCGGCAGGAATCGAACCCACAACCTTCTGATCCGTAGTCAGACGCTCTATCCAATTGAGCTACAGGCGCATAAATGGCGGAGAGAGAGGGATTCGAACCCTCGATACGGATTTTAGTCCGTATAATCGCTTAGCAGGCGACCGCCTTCGACCTACTCGGCCATCTCTCCTGATCAATTGTTGGATTCCAGATATCAGAATGAACCCAAGAATATTGAGGTATCAATCCTTACTTCTGGCTTCAGACTTATAGTATCTGATTCTGTCATGGCGGAGGGGGTGGGATTCGAACCCACGGCTCTTTCGAGACACTGATTTTCAAGACCAGCTCCTTAAACCGCTCGGACACCCCTCCGAGTAAAATTATTAAATTAAACAATAACAGATGCAGCTTATATTATAAAATTTTTCTTCGCTCATGTCAAGCCGGACCCTCTTCAAGACTTTAGTGAGGCCACAGTTTCATTCACAACAATAGTTTAGGCAAATTAGATTGCCTTTACCAGGTCAGGATTTCCCTGACCTGGTAGTATTTATTACCTCAGACCGTCTTCACATTTTGCCTCTTCCTTTGTGAGCCCTCCGACTCTAGAATGAGGTCTACCGCAGTTGGTAATTGCAAGTATTAAAACTATCTCGTTGTCCCTTGGTGCATCAGGTACCCTTACTTCCATTGCATCAAAATGAGATCTAACGAAGGCAGCATCTTTAAAATGCAATGGAACATCTATGGGACATCCGGGATAACCCATCTTTTTAGCAGAGGGAATTATTGCCTTACCACCATTGACTTCATCTCTAAAAGGTTTGCCAAGTTTCGGATGAAGCAGAGCTGCAGCATGTTCTAACTCTCCAGATCCCCCGACAATAGCTGCTTTTCCGTAGCTTTCCACTTCTTTACTATCCATGCCGGCGGCGGCAATAGCCTTTCGGACCAATTCGGGTGCGATTTCCACACTCCAGTCAATCAACGGTGATAAATCCTCTACATACCTACCTGCAAATGGGTTTTCGATCACAACGGCAGCAGCAGCCTTCATATGAGGCTTCCCTTCTATTTCCTTTCCACCGTCGCTTTTGATTTCCTCAACAAATGTATAAAACTTCCTGATTTTTATATCCATAATACTTGAAAACCTCCTCCATTATTTCTTTATTTTGGCTATCCCATCGGGAACCATTACCACTTCATCCCCGATGCATATTACCGCTCCCTTTATTATTTCGTTTTCATATAATTTCGTTGCCGCATTTATGCCGTTTAACAGTGCAGTATATATCTTTTTTTTACTGAGTTTTCCAACTTTCAAAGTAATCAAATGACCCGGAATATCCGTTTCCGAATCGATTTGTTCCGCATAACAGCGTACAATACATTCATCCTCAACATTGGTTTCATTGCCCAGATGAGTCGCACAGGCATCAGCAATAGAGGCACTGCGGGCAAGGGCAACGGCCGCAGTGGCGATGCCCTTCGTAAAACTTCTTCCGCCTAACCCGCTGGTACAAATACCACGGATATTATCCTCTCTTTTAATTGTCAAGGTCAGGCTGCTATTACCAGCTCCTATTGGAATTCCAACATAAATCGGCTCACCATCGAGATCGAAAAGGGCTATATCGCCTCCGTTGTTTGCTATAACCCTTGTCGCACCCAATTCTATGGCTTTCTCCAGTACCAGATCAGCAAAGGAACCTGCAACGGCAGCAAGGGGTGTTAGGCTTATATCTCCGGAAATATGAACTGCCTCCATCATCTTTTTTAAAACCGGAGGATAATTAGTCAGCATAGTGTCGCCCTTTTTTCGGCTTTTACATGCGTCAATATAAGGTAGCAACTGATTAAATTGGTCTACAATATACTGGGATACCGTAAAAGCTAATTCTGGCTGCCTGCTGTGATTTATCGTTATATCCAATAGCATTTGTATCGGACCGTGATTTAGTACAACCCTACCGTCTTCCAGAACTTGTATCATAGTTAAGCCTCTTCTTTTTTCAGCTTCTCAAGCAATTCCTGTTTAGTCATGATATGAGCAGTGTGGCCGCCGATCTCCTCATATTTTTCCCTTGTCATCGTATATTCCACCGGTGCTACCGTAGCCGGTGTCGGAACCCATGTCAGTGATTCGGGAACCATTTTTGAGACATCTACCATAAAGTTTATTCCACCGCCTGGTAGCACATAAGTGGGAGCACCTGCAATGCTAAGCTTTACTTCTTCCCTGTGTATTGCATCTGTCAGAGCCTTAGGAAGATTAGTTACGCCCGCCCTTGCACTTCCTCCTGTGCCGCCCGTATATATAACGGATACCATTGATTTCTCACAGGTATCAGCAATGGTTTTTACGGCTTCCTCTACATCGGGAGTCAATTCAATCTGCCTTACTGAGCCGTCTTCTTGCAGCTCAAAAAGTGCAGCTTTCTGACCCGTGGTTTCGGTAACTAGTATCTTCATTCCCGGTCTGGCGATATTCATATCAACGGACTTTATGGCGTCCTTTGGGTCAGTTATTTCAGTTCCGCCCCATCCTAGACCGGCTTTTCCGAAATATCTGCCTGCAGTGGATTTTCGGCCATAGGGAACTACACCGCTGTATTTCATGCCGACTGCCCTACCTGCCATATGCTCTGATAAAAGACCTATGATGTGATAGTCGAGAATAATGGCCTCATCCACCACTTTTGACAGCTGTCTGGCAAACATGCCTACAGTTGCACTTCCGCAACCAACCCTCATAAGTTTTTCTTCCTGCCCGCCGATAACCGGCGGCTTGCCCTGCTGTATTTCTATTGTGCTGCCATTGTCTATTTTTAACTTCACCCTACGTCCATTTACCAAATCCACGATTGTCCTGACTACCAGAAAACCGTCATTGCTGCCACTTATAAGATTGGCACCACCGATAGTCAGCATTTTAGAACCATATTCTTCGGTTGTTACCATTCCCACAACTTTACCCTCTCGCCTTACCTTTGCACCTTCATCCCCAATATGAAAATTAGTATCGATTTTAACTTTGACACCGCTGTAGCTTAAAGGTGCTTCAGTAACAACAGTGACCACATCGACGCCATTTATACTTTCACTTACAATATATGGTGCGGGATTCGAACAGGGATAATTGGTTCCGCTGCCCACAGCAGTAATGAGAGGTTTATAAGGCAGCTTGGTATTTTCTGCTTCTGTTGCTATCCCCTCTATTACCAGCTTTCTAATGCGCACCAGCTCACCATTAACATGGGTATACCTCTTACAGGCGCCGGTTTTACCCGGAGGAATTGAGCAATTCACCGGACAGTGGGTACAGCTAATGTTTTCAGGAGCCCTTTCTTCAGTTTTTTCAATGGCTTTGAAAGGACAAACTCTGTAGCAAATACCGCAAACGACACAATTGTCATTGGTTTTAGCTTTTCTATCAACTAGCTCAATAGCTTCGAGGGGACAGTTTTTTACACAAATCCCACATCCTCGACATTTTTCCAAGTCAACTAATATCATAAGATCACCTACAATATATGATTTAGCAAAGAACTGCTTTTCTCTTAGGAGGAGGTGTGTTTCGGCTCTTTTGTGCAACTACTTTACCGTCAATAATTATCATCGAGATCCCAGTTAAGTCTCCGGCCTCCAATGCTTCAACGGCATTGTCACCTACAGAACCCATTGGGGCATCCATCAGAACCAGATCGGCTTCCCTTCCTTCTTCAATTATCCCCACATTGAGTTCATAAGTTCTGGCAGTATTTCCGGTAGCCATGCACAGTGCCTGTTCTCCGGGCACACCCGCCAGAGATGCTATGAAGGCTACAGATCTTAATATTCCCAAGGGTATTATTCCGCTTCCTGAAGGAGAATCATTGCCGAGAATAACCCGGTCTAATTGGTTTTTCTCCTTCAGCCATTGGATAGCTTGTTTTAAAACTTTAAAGTTGCCGCATTGGACCATTTCCAAACATATGTCAGTCTCATCAATAAGTTTTTTAACTTCTTCCAGTGGAATAGCAGTAGGTCCTCCATTTAGATGAGATACGACATCCGGTTTAACCAGCATCACATCCTCCGCCGTAACCGTGCTGCTGCCGGGAATGGATGTGCCTCCGGTGTGCATCATTGTCTTAAATCCGTATTTTTTCGCCCATTCCACCATCGGGGCAGCGTCCTCAGGTTTTTTTATACTGCCCAGGCCTATCTCGCCGACTATCCAAACTCCCTCTTGGGCCAGTTCTTCAAAATCTTTTTCGCTCAGCCCTTTTTCAAGTATTAAAGCGCCGCCGTGCAGTTTAACACCTCCGGGCCTTGCATTTTTAAAACTCTTATGGGCTAATACTGCCAAGGCCTTAGTCCCTGCCACATCCTTAGGCCTGCCTGGGGTATGACATTCCCCTGCGGATATCATCGTGGTTACTCCACCGTGAAAGGAGCTTTCAATAAAACCTAGAGTATTTTGCCGAGGAGTAAAATCCCCTATCACCGGATGAACATGGGAATCTATAAGGCCGGGAATAAGGGTGATTCCGTTTGCATCTATAGTCATATCACACTTATATTGATTTAATAGCTCCTCATCACCCAGTTTTGCAATTACCCCGTCCTCGATGATAACAGTATTAGCTGAGGAAACTGGATTCTTTATGTCTCCCGTTACCAAAGACCCTACATTTTTAATAGCTACAGTACTCATGTTTAGAACCCCCTTAAAATTAAATGACTTTCTCAACTTTAATCCTTTGTCCTTTGTAATATAGTTGTGCGGTAATTAAGGTTTTTATGCCAATTTCCAATTAGGTGGTGACATCTCAGTTTACACTTTAATTTGAATCAGCCTGATTTTTGTAATATTTTTGTTCAATGAACCTTTCTTGTGTCACCGGGATTTCAGTAAACCGCTCTCCCGTGGCATTGTAAATCGCGTTTAATATTGCCGGTGCAGTAGGAATAAGTGCCGGTTCGCCAACACCTTTTGCACCAAAAGGCCCTGTTTTTTCTTTATCCTCAACTATTATGGGATAAATTTCGGGCATGTCCTTGGCAGTACATATCAGATATTTGGAAAAATTGGGATTTTTTATTTGACCATTAGATAATAATACTTCCTCCAGCAGAGCATAACCTATCCCCATAAGACATCCGCCTTCTATCTGACCCTCTACAAGTTGTGGGTTTATGGCTTTCCCCACATCGTGAGCTGCAATAATTTTCTTAACTTTGATTTCACCTGTTTCCGTATTAACTTCAACTTCAGCTATGTGAGTGGCAAAAGCATAGGTGGCGTATGGAACGCCTGCCATTGTGTGAGGATCCAGATAAGTGGTTTCCGGGTTGAAGGATCCACTGCCTATTACCAGTGTCCCACGTCGACCACACTCATCCAAAAGTTCTTCCAAAGACACCTGTTTTTCTTCATCACCACTCACAAATGCCCTTTTCTCCTTTAGATAAATTTTGCTCTTATCAGCATCCAAAAGTTCTGCAGCTAGGTCTATAAGGGTTTCCCTGGCCATTTCAGCTGCCCGCTTGCAGGCATTGCCGGATATATAGGTCTGTCGGCTTGCAGAGGTAGCACCTGCTTCTGGGGTAACTCCTGTATCAGCAGATATCACAAAAACCTCTTCATAGTCTAGGCCTAAGGTGTCCGCTACAATCTGGGCGAGAATGGTACATGATCCTTGCCCTATATCGGCACAGCCGGTCAGCACAGTTGCAGAACAATCACTGTGCACCTCTACAAAAGCCGCCGAAGGATTTGGCAAGCCAGTATTCCCTATTCCATACCACATGCATCCAATTCCTATACCGGTTTTAATCATAGAATTCCCTCCCATCCTTTAAGCATCTTTTTTGCTGCCTTGCTAGCTTCGTCTAAAGTCTGTTCTATTCCAACACTTTGAGAGAGAAGTTGGTTTGTAGCGGTGTAAGATCCAGGTTTAAATACATTTCTCTTTCGTATTTCATATGGGCTAATCCCTATTTTTTCAGCTAAAATATCCATTTGACTTTCGTGCACTATAGCCGCTTGGGGAACACCAAATCCTCTCATGGCACCAGCCATAGGATTATTAGTATAAACTAAATAACCTTTGATTCTCACATTAGGAATTTCGTAAGGACCGGTTAGATGAACTACCGTTCGAGTAATAACTCCCGGGCCGTATGAAGCATAGGCTCCGGTATCTAAAATAACTTCTGCATCCATTGCCAAAAGTTTTCCTTCTTTTGTAGCGCCTGTTTTACACCTCACTATAGCCGGATGCCGTTTTGATGAGGCAGTTGTGGATTCAACCCGTGAATAAGTAATCTTAACCGGCATTCCTGTATAATAAGCAAGCAGTGCCACATGACACTGGGTGGATATATCCAATTTCCCCCCAAATCCCCCTCCGGTTATCGCTTGAATAACTCTAGCTTTGCTCCTGGGTATATTTAAGACCCTTGCCACTTCAGCACGGTCAAAGTGAACATTCTGGGAGGAGCACCAATCGGTTACAATTCCGTCTTTAAAATCGCCTATTCCGCTCTCCGGCTCAATGAACATGTGGGTAACGAAATTGGTCTTGTAACTGTTTTCCACGATAACATCACTTTTCTTAAAACCTTCTTCTATGTCCCCTTTAATGAGATTCTTGACAGCTACAACATTGGTCTCTCCGTGAATTTTTATCGCATCCTCTCTCATGGCTTCATGCGGATCAAGTACCGGCGGTAATTCTTCTATTTCTATTTTGAGACGATTTGCCGCTTCTTCAACCGCTTCCCGACTTTCACCTGCGATCAATGCCAAGGGGTCTCCAATGCGGGCGATTTTATGATCTACTAAAACTGGTTCGTCTTTTAATATGATCCCCACACGATTAGCTCCCGGTATATCTTTGTGTGTAAGGACGGCCTTTATGCCCGGAACTTTTTTTGCTTCTTCCACATCGATGTTTTTCAGTATTCCGTGAGGCACTTCACTCCTGACTACTTTACCATAAAGCATACTTTCAAAAACCATATCGTCGGCGAAAAGTGCTTCACCCGTCACTTTTTTTAAAGCATCTTTACGGATAACTTTTTTCCCTACAGACGGCTCCAACAATTTACTGCCCTCCCTTCATAATATTTACCGCTAATTCAACCGCTTCTACAATCTTTTTATAACCTGTGCATCTGCATAGATTTCCTGAAATTGATGTCTTTATTTCCTCACGACTGGGGTTAGGATTTTTGTCTAAAAGGGCCTTTGCAGCCAAAATCATGCCCGGAGTGCAGAAACCACACTGCACAGCACCGGCTTTTATGAAGGCTTCCTGAAGGGGATGTAACTCACCATTTTTCTTCAAGCCCTCGATAGTCGTAACTCGGCGACCGTTAACCTGAGGTGCTAAAAGGAGGCATGAAGTTACCGCTTTCCCGTCAATTATTACAGTGCAGGCGCCGCATTCTCCCTCAGAACACCCTTCTTTAACACCTGTCAGCATAAAATCCTCTCGAAGAATATCTAAAAGCCTTTTCCTCGGGTCCACTTCTATGGATACATTTTCGTCGTTTAAGACAAATGATATTTTAATTTTGCCCACATCCATCACCTCCGTCTTTTTTGCTCTATTTCATTATAAAGACGGGTGAGTAATTCCCTTGAAATGCCTTTTATGCTCTGGCGTTTGAAAGGCAGTGACGGTCTGTTACCTATTGTTTTTACAGCTATATTTGATATGGTTTCCACACACTCGTCGATAAGTTCCAAAGATATATCTTTTCCCTTTAATACCTCTTCGGCTTCGGTAGCCCTGAAAGGATTTTTCGCCACAGCTCCTAAAGATATCCTTATATCTCGACAGCTTGTACTGTTATCCTCTACTTCTAAAAGGCAGGCTATACTTATTCTGGCAATTGCCAAAGCAGCTCGCCGCCCTAGTTTTCTAAAACCGGTAACAGCATTATCTGAAGGAACTTTAAAGGATATCTCAGTCAGGATTTCATTTTCTTTTAAGGAAGTCTTGTTTATTCCTTTCAGAACATCTTCAACTTTTAGTACTCTTACACCTGAAACGCTCTCAAGTTTAACTTCTGCACCGAGCACTAGAAGTGCCGGAACGGAATCTGCAGCCGGTGAAGCGTTGACAATGTTTCCTCCAATAGTGGCCCAATTTCTGATCTGTGGAGAACCCATTTCTTCACAGGCTTCTTGTAATACCTTAGCCTTGCTTTTTATTAATTCCGATTCGGCAATATCTGTAAAAGTTGTCATAGAACCTATCTTTATATAGCCATTGTCCGCTTTTATATAGTTTAACTCTTCAAGGTTTTTCAAATCGATTATCGCATCAGGGTATATTTCCTCATTCCTTATAGCGATAGTTAAATCCGTTCCTCCAGCCAGTATTTTTTTGTTTCCGGCAGCCCTGTCCAAAATCATCAAGGCTTCGGCTTTCTCAGTAGGCACATTATAATTGTATTCCTGCACTAATCCTACCCCCTTTTTATCATTTGGGATATTGTACTAGCTTTTTTACCCTGAGTAAAAGCAATATTTGCCTCTACTCAGGATTTACAAAGCTTAAATCGGTTTCAAATTGGAATTTTACACAGAGCCGAACCGCATGTCCCCCTCCGTATGGCTCGGCTCCAATAGTAGTCATGCCCTTTGACAACTTGGACAAGGGATTTTTTAGCACAAATTTTAGACATCGATTTTCAAATCACCAAATTTGATGATTTCCTGCTTGCGCATTACTTCAGAAACAATCCAGGCCACTACCGCCGGAATAACGACGGAGACCATAATCAAGCCAAGCCAATCTATAGCTGCAGGCGTCATGGCAACCTCACCGTGGGATAAGGCCTGTTCTGAAGGTGTAAACCAGCCGGTAATGACACCTATGGGCCCTACAAGGCCAGAAGTCCCCATACCGGAGGAAATTGGAGGTCCGTTTTGCCTGAGTTTAAAGACAACCGTGGCCATAGGACCGTTTACAATGGAGGCTACCACTGCAGGTACCCACAAGACCGGTTTCTTTAGCAAGTTGGGTATTTGTAACATAGAGGTGCCAAGGCCTTGTGCTGCCAAACCGCCTATTTTATTCTCCCTGTAGGATGCGACAGCGAAACCAATCATGTGAGCACAGCAACCGGCATGTGCGGCTCCACCAGCTAAACCAATCAGACCTAAAGCGGCAGCCGTTGCAGCGGAACTGATTGGCAAGGTAAGTATAATACCCATGATAGCAGACACCAAAATTCCCATTAGGAATGGTCTCATTTCTGTAGCCCAGATGATGAGACTTCCAAGCCAAGAAGCAAAGGCACCTATGGGTGGGGCCAAAATATAGGCAGCAGCGACACCTACAACGACCGTAACAAAGGGTGTGACAATTAAGTCAATGCGAGTTCTTTTGGAAACCAACATTCCAGCCAATGCAGAAATAACAGCAATGAAGAAAACCGCCAAAGGTCCGCCGGCACCACCTAATTGGTTAGCCGCCTGACCTACGGCTGCCAAAGAGAAAAGAACGAAGGGAGGTGCTTGCAAAGCATAGCCGATAGACACGGCCATTGCCGCACCGGTAACACCCATGGCAAAGGAGCCTGCTTGATTTAAAAAGGGTACATGAAGCACATTACCTAGGGTATTAATAATCGTACCAATTAATAATGACGCGAATAGACCGTGAGCCATAGCACCAAGAGCATTGATGCCAATTCTGTCAAAAGTAAGTTCAATGCCCTGCTGTTTCAGATAAGCAGCAAAACCCTTTTGATTTTGTTCAGACATATTATTTTTCCCCCTTTTAATTAATACTAGCCTAAAACAATTATACTGCTAAAAAAAATAATCTAGTCCTCTCCTAGGGCAAACCATGTGATTTTTTTGGCTACTCTCCCCCTCTCACATACTTTTTTTCTAATTCCCGTATCTCCGGTAACCCAATCAGATCATTAAATTCCGAAAAGGTAATCATCTTTTCCAGACTCTCTTTTGTGGATCCCTTTGCTTTAATTTCATACATGAGTTCCTTCATGGCTCGAGCTGTAGCATAAACCGAAGATGTGGGGAATATAACAATGGAGTAACCCATCTCTTCCAGTTCTTTTGCGCTAAATAGTGGAGTTCTTCCCCCTTCTACCATGTTCGCCAAAGCAGGAACCTTAATCTCTTCGTTAAGTTTCCTCATCTCCTCCTCACTTTCAGGGGACTCGAAGAATATCACATCAGCCCCGGCATCAGCATAAGCTTTAGCTCGTTTTAAAGCCTCATCAAAACCTAAGGAGGTCCTGGCATCTGTACGGGCAATGATGATGAAATCCTTATCTTTTCTGGCGTATTTTGCCGCTTCAATTTTCCCCAACATTTCATCTATTGGCACTACCTGACGGCCATTCATGTGTCCACATTTTTTAGGAGCCACTTGATCCTCCAGTTGTATCGCGGCAACTCCTGCTTGTTCATATTCCTCAACTGTCCTAATCACATTTATGGCGTTGCCAAAACCGGTATCTCCGTCAGCAATGACAGGTATATCAACAGCTTGAGCAAATTTTTTCGCTCTGTCCGCCATTTCGGTCATTGTAAGTAATCCCACATCGGGTTTTCCTAACATACTGGCAGCCTGACCGTATCCTGTCATGTAAACCGATTTAAAACCTGCTTTCTCAATAATTCTCGCCGTCAGTAAGTCGTGGGCACCGGGTGCTAAGAGAATCTCCTTATCCTCAATTAAATTTCTAAGAAGAGTGGTCTTTTTCAAGTTCGTCTCCTCCTTAAACTCACATTTCAAAATAGTTTTTTAGTATTGTAAATGCATATTCTCGATCAACCTGGGATATGGCCCCAACCGCATACAACAGGTAATTTTTGTCAAGATGAATTTTAGGATTTTCCGGCAGTAGGGAATACCCAGGTCTTTTGATGGCGTTTTTAATGACTCCTTGAACTTTTGTGGATTCATTGTGCACGACGAATCCACCAACCCCGATTAAATTTTTCACCCTACGGAGATCTCTTCCTACAGGCATTCCTGGGACAGTTCCCATAATAGGGTCATATTCTTGGGTAATATAACCTGCATGGCGTTTTTAAAGATATTTCAATCGCTGTTTCTGCCAAAAGTTCATCAAAAAGCTCTTCCTTTTCGTTTTCTGGCAGATGTTCTGGGTTCTTTTCTAGAAAAGATGCGTATTTGAATAAATCCTCTTCCATTGACTTATCGGATATGTTTTTTTTCTTTAATACACCTTTACACCCTACGGCATCGAGTATGCCTTGAGCACTGACCCTCATTCCAAGATTGCCTTCCACAGTCCTATAGGAAACCTGTTTTTCGTTTGCTACGATTAAGCCTCTTTCCTCATCTCCTAATTTCTCTAGACTAGGCATTACAGAGTGGACATCAGTTGTTGCTCCCCCTAAATCAACAAGAACTAAGTCTCCCAAGCCTTTTTCTTCATAAACACCCTGAGCCAGCAGTTCTGCTCCCATGAGCACTGCTCCAGGAGTGGGTATTATCTTGTCGTTAGTTATCTCCTGTTTGAGAAGGGCAAGGCCTTGAGCCTTTGTAATTTGTCTTATGAACTCCCTATGAATTGCCTCACGTGCTTCCCTAACCCTCAATTCGTGAATTGTGGGCATTATATTAGGTACCCTTTCGTACTTGATCCCACCTTCACGCAAAATATCTGCAACCGCCGGCTGGCAGTTGATGTTTCCCGCAATGATGACAACGGCTTTTGTCCCACTTTTTACTATCAGTGTTGCATTTTCAATCATGGAGGACTCGTCACCGCCATCAGTCCCACCGGCAAGCAGAATTATATCCGGATTTATTTCTTTTAAGATCTCTACCCGATAATCCGGGGAATCTTCCTGGGAAACAATCTCCAGGACCCGAGCCCCAGCATTCATGGCCACTTCTTTAGCAGCTTTCGCTGTGACCCTTACCGTGTATCCCATTGCCACCATTCTGAGGCCTCCTGCCGCACTGCTGGTGGCAATGGTATGCCTGGCATCTATGGAGCTTTCCCCGATAGCAGAAAGAAGTTTTTCCTTTCCCAAAGAAATCCCTTTGTATACATTTTCAATAGTAGTGGGAGACTGTGCAGAGGCTATTAGCCGACCACCATTAAACAATCGCAGCTTAGTATAGGTACTTCCAATATCTATTACGAAAAAATCATGTTTTGCCAAATATATCACCCTTCTTTGGGAATATAGCAGTATCCATCCATAATCCTTCTTGCTGTCCTGCTGATGGCTGCTTTTTTAAGTACCCAGCTTCCCCCTTCTTTATCAGCTTCCACATCGATGGTTATAATGCCGGCAGGGTGGCCTATTCTGAGAACAGAACTCTTGCCCCTTTCCTTTTCCAGCATTACTTCGTTCACTACAGTACCTTCGATCCTCGCTGCTGCACCGGTGCAGATTGTGCCGGTACCTGCATAAGTCTTATGCATTATTTGCATGAACATCAAGCGGGAGACAAAATCAATATCATTTTCACTGATCTTCTTGCCTGTTGTAAAATCTTTATAATCTGAAGCAGGAGATACAAAAGCTATCATGGGAAATGCAGGGGATTTTTTTGTAGCTTGTGTCCAATCATCTACCATGCCGAATTTCTCAGCAGCCTTTGCCCGGATTTCTTCTAAAATCCGCAGCATTTCTTGATTGCTGTCGATTTCTTCAGGTGTTTCTATGCCACTAAGGCCTAGATCTTTTGCTTTGACAAATGCCATGGGGTTGGCAGCATCTACTATAGACACTTCCAGTTCACCTATATCCCCTATCTGCATTTTGTCCTTCACATTTCCCGTCGGCAAAAGCTTTCCGGTTTTTGACCCGGCTGTTTGAGAAAAATCGATGGAAATTTCAGCTCCCGTTCCCGGCACTCCATCAATTTTGTAGTCGCCAAGCACCTTAGCTTTTCCGTTTACTACTTGCACTTTTTGTATCAAAATTGAATTGGTATTTGTGTTATGAACTCTCACTGTAGTGTACGGTTCTTCAACCTTGACGAGGCCCTCATCTACGGCAAATGGAGCAACGCCTGAGGATATATTCCCGCAATTGCCCGAGTAATCAATAGTAGGTGCTACATATGATACTTGCCCAAAAGTATAGTCTACGTCAGCATCAGGTCTTGAAGGAGAACCGATAATTGCCACTTTGCTCGTCAAGGGATCTGCTCCCCCCAAGCCATCGATTTGCCTTACGTCCGGACTTCCAAATATCCTCAGAATTACTTTATCTCTCTCGGTTTTATCTTTCGGAAGATCTTCCTCCCTTAGGAATATGCCTTTACTCGTCCCCGCCCTCATTATCACGGTTCTGATTTTTATCTGTTCCAAAGAAAGCCCCCCTCTCTACTCATTGAACTTTTCCTTTATCTTTCCATCGATCCAGGCCACTATATCATCCAGCTTCGATCCTGGCCCGAAAAATCCGTCTATTCCCAAAAAGTCCACGCCTTCATTTTTGATCTTATCTTCATATTTTTTATGGTCTTCTTCCTTTTCGGCTATCCTACCACCTGCCACCAAAATTACCTCATCCCTGATTCCCAATTCCTTCAACCGCTGATGAACTCTTGGGAACAATGTAACACCGAGGCCTAAAAGGTTGCTGAGCCCCACTACGCTGGCTTTCGACTCAGCAGCTACTTCTGCTACGGTTTCAGGCAAATTCATACCTCTTAAAAATATGACTTCGTAACCTGCTTGACTGATAGCTTCACGAACCTGATTAATACCGACTACATGTGCATCTGCCCCGACCGTTGCAAGGACAACTTTGTGTTTTTTTGTTATTGGTGGATCCGGTAGCACTTCTACCTTTTCTTTTGTAACAGGCATATATTTGCTGTCAACTCCCAGGGGAGTAAAGCCCGGTATATATCTCCTGATCCCATCCCTATCCCTGCGAGTTTTCACAAACCTTTTGAGATCCCATCCCCCGGCCCTTGGAGCATCTAATATACCACTTTTACCGGCTTTAACTATCATATCGATAAGCTCTTCGGGGGTATACCTTTTCCAAAAGTCCTCATTTATCTGTTCAGCTTTTAACATGGTTGATTCGCCCAAAGCTGCTGTCAACACCGCCAAAGTCTCTTCCTTTATTTCCTTTTTGCACTGTGTGATGTAATCGTTTTCTATATCTATTTTGTAAGTGTTATTGAACACGTCCATAGTAGCCCAAATGGCTTTTGCCATTGATTCCCCAGTAGGTATTCCTACCGATTCGGCAGCTTTTGGCCTGTAGAAATTAGCCCCTCCTAATTTTGCACTTATTGCCATTCTTGCAAAATGGGCTTGTTCCGCTATTAAGTCAGGAGGAGGATTTTGGAAAGTTTCAGGGACGACGACAATAAATTCGCTCCATATCATTTCTCTAAAAGCCTTCATTAGTGCTAAATCTGCCAATAAGTTGATACCAGCTACATTCATCTGTATACAACTTAGAGCCCTGTTGAGCCCTCCTAAGACTGCCAAACCCTCGGCAAGCAAACACATGGCAAGGGCCATGCCGTCAGTTCCCCCAATATTATTGAGGTGCTTGTGAGAATCTAGCTGAACAAATATATTGTGCTCCGCGCATATTTGGATAGCCTTAAATGAATTAGTAACCTTTGTTTTATAATCGTGAATGCCCCTCCCTCCAAAATGCACGTGAATTACGGGGCCGATATCGGTTCCGTCGAAACCCGCTATAAATGCATTTAATATGGACAAGTGGGGTGTATCACCGGTGGCGTTAATTCTCAAGGGATGCTTTGAGCCCCCTCCTAGTTTTACAAATTCTCGCTCCCCTTGAGGTGTAATCCCGCCCTTTCCTCTAGATTGTTCGATCAGTTCGATACCATCTAAAGGGTCTATATGACGGGTTGCTTCTGAGTGAACAAAGTGAAATAGTGTTGTTCCAAGTTTTTCTGCCATGTCGTACATATGTTTTGATTGGTTATAAGTTTCTTCGGCAGTATTTCTGCCTAGTATGGGATTCATTATGGGAATCTCTTCTTTAAGGGCTTTTCTCCCCAGCTCAGTTAACCTATATCCACTTCTTACAACACCGTTAACTTCTCGAGGATATGGTTCGGGTAGCCCTTGCACATTACCTTTATCGTCTAAATAGGGCATCTTGACGCCAAAAGCTTTCTCATATGCTTTTATCCGTTCCATATCTTCCTTAATTATTCTCTCTGTATTAGGTCGCTTTACAGTCAACAAGTTCACCTCTCTCACGCAATATCTTCCTTACTCGATTTATAAGACCTCCGGCCTTAATAGTTGCCAAAGCCTGATGGGATAACTTTTTCAGTTCATAAGTCTTACCTGTTTTAACGTGCAGTAGCTTCCCTGACTCTATATCTACTTCAACTAAGTCTCCCTCCGAAATATCTTTTTTCATTTCATCTATATATCCAGATGTAATAATTGGCAATCCAATATTTATAGAATTTTTTCTGAATATCATAGCAAATGAGCTAGCTACAATTGCGCCAACTCCTGCTTGCTTTAAAGCCTCAGGAGCTTGTTCACGGCTGGAACCGCATCCAAAATTTTTGCCTGCAATAATCACGTCTCCGGGTTTAACCTTCTCCACAAAATCCGGAATCGAACTTCCTTTTAATGCATACTGCCCTAGCTGTGAAGCTGGAACCGACATAGCATAACCAGGCAAAATCTGATCCGTATCTACATCATCTCCGAGGAAAAATACCCGACCTTTAACATTTGTCAAATCAATCCCCTCCTACGGCAAACGGCTTTCCGAATTTACTATATATCCTGCCACGGCACTTTCCGCTGCCGTCCTTGGCGAAGCAAGATATACCTTAGCGTTTTTATGTCCCATACGCCCGGGAAAGTTTCTGTTGGTAGTAGATAATGCCACATCATCTTCACTTAAAAGGCCTTGATGAGCACCAAAGCACGGACCGCATCCCGGATTCACAACAATAGCGCCTGCATCCCGGAAAATCTTCGTAAGGCCTTTTTCACCCATTTTCTGGATAATTCTTTTTGATGCGGGAACTACTATCATTGTAACCGCATCGGATATTTTCTTACCCTCTAGTACTTTGGCGGCAATTTCCATATCAGATAACCTGCCGTTAGTGCAGCTTCCTATGACAACCTGAGTTATCGGTGTCCCTTCAACTTCTCTAACAGGCTTTCCATTCCCGGGAGAATAAGGACAAGCCACTTGTGGTTCTATTTCCGATGCTTCTATTCTGAAAGTTTCTTCCACTTTTCCAATTTCATCACCTTGATCAACATAGCCCATCATGGCCCCCATTTCTATAGCCATGTTGGAAATGGTCATTTTTTCATCAAAGGACATTCTTCGAATGGTATCGCCACCAAAGATTATTGCCTTATCGGTAAAACCGCCAGTTCCAAATTTAGCGATTATATAGAGAATGACATCCTTAGCGTAAACCCCAGGATTCAAAGAGCCCTCCACCTCGATTAAAAAGGTTTGAGGAACCTCTATATCTATAGTCCCCAGAGCCATCACTGCTGCCATTTCAGTGGCTCCTACAGGAATGGCTATGGCTCCAAAGGCTCCGGCGGTGCATGTGTGAGAGTCTGCTCCCACAACAATATCTCCTTTTTTGTATAAGCCTTCTTCAGCTACTAGTTGGTGAATTACGCCATCACCTTGATGGTAAAGTTTTATACCCATTTCCTTTTGAAACTTTTTTAAGCTGTTATGTTGCAGTCGCGAGTCAACGGTAGAACAAGGTATATTATGGTCTATGACGAATACTACTTTTTCCTTGTCAAAAACTTTAGCAGCTCCGATTTTATAAAATTGCTCAATGGCCATTGGTCCTGTAACATCATGGGCCATTACTAGATCTACCGGCACCGTTATTTCATCTTTAGCTTTTACCGAAGATACTTTGGCCTTATCTGCTATAATTTGCTCGATTATATTCAATTCTATCACCGCCTTCTCAAGGATTTACAACTACTATACCTAATTTTTCTGCTATTTTTATTGCCTCTTCTTTAGAAGGGCTGGCATCTCTTATTACTAACCGCCCTCCACCCCTGTTTAAAGCATCTACTGAAGAGGATATATCATCTGTAGTTATTGTGATTCTTTGCACCTGAAATTCCTGAGTTTCCAAAATCTCAACTTCAATACCTTTTTCCTTAACCATATCCATAACTTTGTCATACATCTCATAATCTGCGGTGGAAGAACCAAATACAGCTCCCATCAATATGCCCGGGATATTTATTCCCCGCCTTGCAAAAAGTTCGGGATACAGCTCTACCTTTACTTTCTTAATATTGCCCTTGGATAAAAAATGGGCAATTCGAGCTGCATTTGTCGGAGAACCTACTGCCTGACTGCTACCGCCAACAACTGCCTCTCCTAATGTTTCAGTAATGGGCCTGGCATTTGAAACGAGTTTTTTCGATATATTTTTCGCCTCTTCTTTAGTCTCATTTTTCCTGGCCTTTTCTCTCGCCTCAATATCTTCATCTATAAGCTCTTCAACCATCGAATTTGTTTTGAAAAACGGCTCCATAAATTTGACTACTGATGGGACTATTTCTTTAGCAGAGATACGGTGAATTTCCGCCGCCATCGACACCATAACATCTATAGGTACATTGACTTCAATTTTTGTCTTTACAGCCAGGCTTGCTGCTAAAACCCCTACCAGTATGGCCCCACCGATATGGGTGGCGCATAATCCTGGCACCATAACTCTTGGCGTGCAAGGAACCGCAATTGTAGGAGATAATGCCAAGACCATTGCCCTTTCCATATCCCTCGGAGTTCCACCTTTTAGGTAGACATAAGCTGCAGAAATTGCACAAGCACCTGCCCCAAATCCTTCCATATTACATCCGGTAGATACTTTTCCTACCCTAAAAACGGAACCGATCTTTAAAATCAAGCTGGCTGTCCGGGCAATTTGCTCTTTGCTATAACCGCTATCCATCATGGCTTTTATAAAACCTGTATAGGGACATGGATCGCCTGTGCCGGCGCATGGCCTCAAGCCTATTGTATGGTTGCCTACCTGAGCGGCTAATGTATAAACAAGCGCTTTATCTACAAACTCATCTTCTATTATCTTAGGACCCTCGATCGCCAAAAGCTCGGCTCCTACCCTACCGAACAACAAACTTTCACCGCTTGTGGTACCTATTTCAATAGCTTTCAAATTGTGTTCAAACTGGCTTAAAACATCGTCTAGAACCTGTGCCTCTGTCTTACCGGTCTGTATTTGCCCTTCTGCAATTATTACATCTACTGGATTTGAATCGGTTTTTTCGGCAATTTCTATTACTTCTCCTATGGTAAGTGGGATCTTCTCTTCGATAATGTTTTTTAGGTTGTCCACATTATACCTCCTTCCTTACAGCAATACCCGACCATTTTTCATAGAGATTTATCACCGAAGAAATGTCTTTTTGGCCAAGCCCTTCTGCCTTAGCTATATCAAACATTTGCTGTGCTATATTCCCCATGATAAGAGGTATACCCAAATCCTTTGCGGTTTCTACTGCCAACTCCAAGTCTTTGTATTGCAAATCAATCATGAAACCGGGTTCGAAATTGCCCTTGGAAATGAAATTAGGATACTTTGCTTTTAATGCGTACGAATTTCCTGAACTGTTTGTTATCACTTCAAACATCACTTGGGGATCTAGACCGGCTTTAACACCGAGAGCTAAGGCTTCCGCAACAGCCACCATGTTTGCACCTAGCAAAAGATTATTTACGAGCTTTATAGTATCCCCTGCTCCTATTTCACCTACATGGTAAATAGTTTTACCTATTACCTTCAGTATTGGTTCAACCTTTTCAAATACTTCTTTTTTACCTCCCACCATAATCGTCAAAGTTCCGGCTTCGGCCCCTGCCGAGCCACCGCTTACCGGTGCATCTAATACTTCCACTCCTTTAGAGCTCGTTTTTTTATAAATATCTCGAATAGCCTTGGGAGTAATACTGCTTAGGTCGACGATTATAGTGCCAGGTCTTGCTTTAGGGAGGATACCATCTTCTCCTAATACCACATTTGTAACGATCCGTGAGTTAGGCAAGGACATGAAAACTACATCAGCATCTACTGCCACATTGCCGGGGCTTTCTCCGGTTTCAACGCCAAGTTTTTTGAACTCATTCAGTACAGGTTCCATTACGTCGAAAACCTTAATTTTATAGCCTGCTTCAAAAATACGCTTTGCCATACGTTTTCCCATTACACCTAAACCAATAAAACCTATCTTCATTTTTACCTCCAATAATTGACTTTTTAATTAATAATAACAATGTATTATTGCACATTTAACATAACTTATAGTTGCAAGTTTTGTGCCATTGATAATCTTTCTAAAACAGGGGTCAAAAAACAAAAATCCCTAAGATAACATTGCAATAATGAAATGTTATCTTGGGGATTGTCAAGGTCTGCATTTTTTTGTTAAACTGGGGTATTTCAGTTTCGCAATGGGTTTCAAAAATGAAATGTTGCTTATTTTTTTATGTTTAATTCCTTAATCCTCCTCCAAAGAGTAGTTGTGCTAATTCCGAGCAATTTTGCTGCTTCCACTCTTTTTCCCTGTGTAAGTTCTAAAGCCTCTTCAATTACTTTTTTTTCATATTCCGCCAGTATTGCTGAAAGCCCTTGTCTTGTATCCACTAGACCTTCTGTCTTAAATAAAAAACTCAAATGGTCCTTGCTTATATATTCCTCATTTCCTATGATATTAAAAGCTTTCTCGATACAGTTAGCCAGTTCCCTTACATTTCCAGGCCAATCATATTGTACAAGCTTCTTCATGGCATCCTCATCTATTCCCTTTACGAACTTCCCGAAGGCTATGTTCATCTTTTTAATTATTTCACCGGCTATCAGGGGTATGTCATCTCTGATCTGGCGCAATGGCAGCAGTTTTATATCGAATACATTTAAGCGGAAAAATAAATCTTGTCTAAATTTTCCCTCTTTTACAAGGCTATCTAATGGTTTATTTGTGGATGCTGTAACTCGAACATCAAGGGGGATAACCTTTTTGCCTCCCAAACGAGTTACCTCCCTCTCCTGGAGAACCCTTAAGAGTTTGGCTTGCAATTCTATATCCATCTCGCTGATTTCGTCTAAAAATAAGGTGCCCCCATTAGCCTGTTCAAACACACCGGGGTTACCCCCCTTTTTGGCACCTGTAAAGGCACCACTTTCATATCCGAACAGTTGACTTTCAATTAGGCTAGGAGGTAAAGCTGCAGAATTGATTGCTACAAAAGGTTTGTCATATCGCGGGCTGGCATTGTGTATTGCATGGGCAAATAATTCCTTTCCTGTCCCAGTTTCACCATAAATCAAGACATTTGAATTGGACTTGGCCGCTAATTTTGACTGCTCCTTTATTTTTTTCATTTCCTCACTTTCACCTATAATATCTGAAAAGGTATATTTAGCTGTCTGATGCTTCCTTACTTCATCGACAAGTATATTGCTCCTTCGCACCATTTCCTCATTATTAAAGCCGAATCCAAACTCCTTAGTAATGGGAATTCTCACAGCCATTGCACCACTTACAGAGGAGGACTCACCGATAACGGGTTTTTGGGTAGCCATGGCTTCTTTAGAAGCCTTGCTTAACAAACCTAAATTATCTTTATCTATATTGCCTTTAGAATCAACAGTAGCTATTCTTTTGCCTTGACTGTCGAAAACTACTGCCTCACCACCAGCTACTCTCGCTATAAAGGGCAAAGACTCGATCAAAGATAATCTTAAATCATTGTTTCGTCTAACCCTTTCTATATTGCTGCAGGCTAGGACATATTCCCCTAAGGGCAAGCACCAGGACTCCGCCCCTTCTTCCAGTTGAGACATACCGCTTATAGCTCTATCCATTTGGGCTGCCTTTTTAGCCAGTCCAAATACCACACCTTTTAAAGATTCTATTTCTTGCCCCGACGAGTCAACAGTTTTTAGTCGCACTCCATCTTTATCAGTTACAGTTGCATAGCCTCCGGTTATTCTAGCTAAAACATTTAAAGAATCTGTTAGATTTTTCGCAAATCCTCCCGATTCATTGATTGTACCTCCGTTATTATCCAGATTGCTATTTAATTCGACGAATATTTTTAAAATCCTTTTAAACTCATATAATTACTCCTTAATCTCATATTATGGGTAATAATCCATTCTTGGGAAAAAATAAGACACCATCCGACAACTCAATCAAAGATTGCTGCCGGATCCTGGGACCTTATTGTTTCACATATCCATCAGAAAGTATCGAAACCTTTTCAATGTATCACATACCTAAAATCACCATGGTTAAATTTGGTATTTTGGCACAAATAATGGTATAATCATAAATGATTTTAACATATTTCCAAAAAGCCAAAAGATTATATATTCACTTGTTTTGCAAGGAGGATAATATTGAAAAAGGCCTTAACGGTACTAATTTTACTTTTGCTAATGTTTTTTTTTGGCAAAGAATTTATTCACAAACCATCCACACATATCCCAGAACCCTCTCAGGCATCTGACACGGATATTAATATCCAAATTAAAACAGAAAATATGCCCAAAAAAAACATATATCAGATTGAAGTCGATTACGACGGCAAAAACATAATACTTGGTAATATGAATATCAAATATTATAATAAATCAGATCGAACCCATACAAACTTATTTTTTCACATGTATGCCAATATATTCAAAAGTCGAAATCATCTTCCATTTTTTTCTGAAGATTTAAGCAAAGTATTCCCTCAGGGATTCAACCCGGGCGGATTGGAGGTTCTCGAGGCAGTTCAAGAAGGAAAGCCAATTCAATGGACTTTGGAAGAGGATGACCAAATTCTGCAGATCAACTTGAAAGATGCTGTCAAGCCAGGCAATCATACCGATATATTTATAAAGTTCCGTCTCACATTGCCTAACGCAAACTTCCGACTCGGTTACCAGCAATTCGGTCATGATAAGATTACAACCTCTCTCGGCAATTGGTACCCGATCTTGGCTGTTTTTGAAAACGGCGAATGGATTTTAGACACACACTGCTCAATGGGCGACCCCGGCTACAGCGATATTTCCGACTACAATGTGGAGTTTACAACACCACTTAGGTTTACTGTAGCTGCATCGGGTATATTATCGAATCATGTCACTGAGGGCAACAAAGAAATCTACAACTACGTTGCTGAGAACGTAAGGGATTTTGCCGCTGCAATAAGTAATAATTATGAAATAGCTGAAGACATGGTGGACGGGATAAAAATTATTTCATACTTTCATCCTGAAGACAGTAAAGGCGGTTTCATGGCTTTAGATACTGTAAAGCATGCGCTCAAAATTTTTAACGACAGTTTTGGCAAATATCCGTATGACGAATTAAGAATTGCAGAGGCAAACTATTACTGCGGCGGTATGGAATATCCAACATTCATAATGATGAATACAGGAAAGTATAAGGAGCCAAATCTCTCAAACACTTCTTTGGAACGTTCTACTGCCCACGAGGTGGCTCACCAATGGTGGTACGGTGTTGTCGGGAATAATCAGGTCCGGGAATCTTGGATTGACGAGGGATTAACGGAGTTCTCAACAGCCTACTACTTTGAAAAGAGATACGGAGAAGCGGGAAGAGAAGCTTACTTCGAGAGGTATGTAGATACAGCAAGGAACATAATACAAAACAGCACAATGAAAATGTATGACCCCCTGCCTCAGTTTAAAATCAGGGGTGAATACTTCCCTGTCGTATATATAAACGGGATGCTTTTTTATGACAGTTTAAGATCACAGATAGATGATGAACACTTCTTTTACTTGTTAAAGACTTATTATGAAAAATATAAATACAAAAATGTAAATATGGTTCAATTGATAAAATTCCTGAAAGAACGAACTCAAGATGTCCTTGACGATACCTTTTTTGAAAAATGGTTTAGTCTTGAATAACAACAACAGTACCTTGTGGAATATTATTATAAAACCATCTTGCATCATCTAAAGACAACCTAATACATCCGTGTGATGCCTTTTTGCCGAGCTTATCGGCTTCTTCAGCTATAATATTTTCGTTTTTATCAAATGGGATGCTGTGAAACAAATATCCCTTGTTGAACCTCACCCAGTTGTAGGCGCCTTGTCCATACTTTGGGCTGAAGAAAGAACCGCCTCTGCTTCCGATTCGGTAAATACCTTCAGGGGTATTGTAACCGCCTTCGTCAAGACCTGTAGAACACACAAAAGTTTTGGTTAGCGTTCCGTCTTCATAAACATAAACCTTTTGGTGGGCCAACTTCACCAAGACGCCTTTTTTTCCATCAACAGATACGGTTTTTATCATTTTTTGAGGTACATAACCGGTGATCGGTTTCATGGAGTCATAATCATATGATGAAATCTTTGAATAACCGGTATCTGTATGCTCCAAAACATCTACATGTATAAGGCTTCCGTAAACAATGCCTATGGTTTCTGAATCCTCCGATGCCTGTGATTTTACATTTACGGCTTCCAACTCGCCTGCATCCAGGACCGTCAGGCTTTTGGGAAAATCGAAGGTCTCGTATCTGTCTTGCTCTTGATTATCTTCCACTTTACTCGGCTCACTTTCCGAATGATCGCCGTCATCCTTTTGCGTGTCATGTTGCCCATTGTTGTCGTGTGGCCCACTGTCGTCGTTTTGCGCACTGCCATCAGCTTTGTCCACAGGAGTCGAATCCGCTGTGTCGTCGTTATGCTCATTTTGGCTATTTGACTCACCCGCAGCCGGCTGTAAAACCTCATCCGTTTTTCCTTCAAGACCTGCTACAATTGGAAACATGATAATAGCTAAGAGCAACAGTAATGGGATAAATAAGCTCCTGAAATTCAATCACAACACCCGCCATTTTTTTGCATCATTTGACTTTACCTTAAACACTTCTACACTTGTCTCCTTAAATCCTGTGGTTATTTTTCCCATTATAGACATTTTTTATTATCACAATGTCTCAAAGATTAGTAAAAACACAATTACAGGACTAACTATGGAAATACCGTTTAATGGTGCTATAATACTTATAACAGCAACGGTACATTATTTGTACGCTATAATTTTAACTTCATTTATTTTAAGTCTAATGTTTGAAGTAATCCAATTAATAACTGGAATTGGTGATTTTGATGTGGATGATATTTTATTAAATGTAATAGGTTCAATATGTGGATATATATTTTATCGAGTTTTAATTCGTTTGTTTAAATGCCGATATTAATCATTAATGATTTTACATTGTTCATAATAAATGGCCTAATATTTCAAGATACGTGGTAGGTGTTGTTTTACTAGCGCAAAAAAGGGTGATAAATATGGTTGTGGGGATACTCAGAGTGGGAATTTCTCTCGGTGACATTTTCTCATTAAAGCAAAAAAGACAAGTTGTCAAGAGCATAATTGAAAAATTAAAAAACCGCTTTAACGTATCAGTGGCTGAGGTTGACAGGCAAGATGAGCGGAGGGCTGCAGTTTTGGGAATTGCCTGTGTGTCCAACAGCATGAAGCATGTAGACAGCCAATTGGACACACTGCTAGACTTTTTGGAATCTGACGGAAGGTTTAGTGTCGAGTCAATTCAAAAAGAGCTTTACTGAAAATCTTCCCTGTTCATTTGAAAACCGGGAATGCTAAGTCTCAGCTCTATTATGTCGACAATTTTGGCGATTACGGAAAGGACTATTACATAAATTACACCGACCCAAAATAGGACTTCCAATGGTTTAAAGGACCAGCTGATAATCATTTTTCCCCTTGCCATTAATTCTGGCACGGCAATTAAAAAGGCAACAGAGGTGTACTTAACCATATATATGAGCTCATTTGACCAAGGTGGTAACACAAGTCTCAATGCCTGAGGCAGTATTATATTGGCAATCGCCTGCCTTCTTGTCATTCCAAGGGCCTCTGCGGCCATCATTTGGCCTTTGTTAATCGAGAGGATCGCACCCCTAAAATATTCAGCCTGGTATGCACTGCTGTTGATCCCTAAAGCAATTATGGCAGCAGGAAATCGGTCAAGTAAAATACCTATATCAGGAAGGCCGAAAGTATACTATGAAAAGCTGTACTATCATAGGCGTTCCTCTGACTATCTCTATATATGCGGTTGCCAACCATTTGATAAAACCCTTTCCATAGGTCCTGGCAAGGGACATCGGAAGTCCGATTAAAAGGCCTAAACTGAGTGCGCCTGCACTTAACTTAAGTGATACAACAAGGCCCTCCCATAAATCAGGCAAAATCGATACAAGAAAGTTTATATGCTCAATCATTAGTTAGAACCCCCCGGATCCGGCTGCTTTTCAAAAGACATGGATATCTTGCTCAAAAACTCCCTAGTTCTCTCCTTTTCCGGGGAAGTAAACATCTTCGCAGGAGGTCCTGTTTCCGATACAACCCCATTTTCAAGAAATACGATGGTGTCTGCCGCCTCTTTAGCAAAACCCATTTCATGGCTTACAACCAGCATGGTCATTCCTTCAGATGCAAGGTCTTTCATGACAGAAAGGACTTCACCCGTAAGTTCCGGGTCTAAAGCAGAGGTAGGCTCATCAAACAGCATTACTTTCGGATCCATAGCTAGTGCTCTGGCTATTGCAACCCGCTGCTGCTGACCGCCTGAGAGCTCAGCAGGGTAGCTTCCGGCTTTGACTGAAAGGCCTACCTTCTCAAGCTCTTTTAACGCCAACTTTTCCGCTTGCTGTTTCGATAGCTTTTTTACCTTGGCAGGGCCGATCGCCACGTTTTGCAGGACAGTAAGATGATTAAATAGATTAAAATCTTGAAACACCATCCCTATTTGCTGTCTAACCCTGCTCAATATGGTCCGACCTTGTTGGATCTCATTATCTTGTAAATATATTTTACCGGAATCAGGTATTTCCAAAAAATTAATACATCTGAGCAGGGTGCTTTTGCCTGTACCGCTTGGCCCGATAATTACAACGACTTCACCTTCTTGGACTGATAAAGAGACCCCATTTAAGACCGAGTTCTCGCCAAATTTCTTATTAAGATTTTCTATACGCAATATTGGTAATGCCATTAAATATTCACCTTTCTCCCAAGCCCGGGACTCTAACTTTCCTGTCTACAATATTTAAACCCTTTGTAAATGCATACGTAAGAACAAAATATATAAACCCTACAATAACATATGTTAACAACGGTTTAGAGGTATTTGCGCTTATATACTCTCCCCTCCTCATAAGCTCAGTTATTCCGAGCACATAAGCGAGGGCTGAATCTTTAAGTACTATCGCGGACTCATTTGCCCAGTAGGGTATTGCGAGCCGGAGGGCCTGAGGAAGTATAACATAAAAAACAGCCTGCGGTTTGCTCATACCTAAAGCAAGTGCGGCTTCCATCTGCCCTTTTCTAATTGACTGTATCGCTCCTCTGAATATCTCGGATTGATATGCGGCGGTATGCATACCCAAAGCGACAACCACAGCTTCATAAGCAGGAATATCCAGAACCCCTGACCCGAAAAAATAAAGCATAAATAGGATTACGAGCAATGGAAGGCTGCGTACGACTCTGCTGTAAAGAACGGCAAAACGCCTGCTAATACCCCCGCCATATACCCTGGCAAGGGCCAGTAGCAGCCCCAAGAAAGCACCTATTATCAGCGAATATACGGTTATCTTTAGGGTGACCCCTACCCCCTGAAGCAGGTAGGGGACGGAGCTAAACACTTTCAAAGCACTATCACTTAAACCCATTTCGGTTCATCCCATAACACTAATTTTTGACCGATGCCCTTTTCCATGGCATTCTTGTATATAAAATCTCCGACCATTATATCGAGACAGCCCAAGCCCCTGGAACTGAACAATGTCGTCTCAACGTCTGATCTGCGTCCCGGTTTGTTTCCGCAAACTATATCTTTCAGCTGTATAACTGAGTTTTCATCAAGTTTTCCCTTTTGAAGCATCTTTAATAATACAGACGCTGTATTTTCCTTGATCTGGTCCCAGCTATCTACTACTACTTTATCGGCAAGACTTACGACTCCTTCTTCTACTTCATAAGAGCTCATCTGAATAACCATACATCCCTGTTTAACCCATTCTGTTTTCACAAATGGCTTTCTGCTTGTCGTCATTGTAGCAATTACATCTTGCCCGTAAACCGCATCTTTTACGCTGTCTACCGGTTCCACTTCTATTTGGCCATCAAATTCTGCAGCAAGACTTTTTGCCTTTTCAAGATTTAAATCAGTCAGCTTCACCTTTTTTAGATTTGGCAGCACATGCTTCAGGGCAATGATCATTGTCCTGCCTATCACACCTGCCCCGACACAACCTGCCGTTTCAGCCCCTCCGGGTGCAAGGTATTTTGCCGCAACACCGGCTGCAGCCGCCGTCCTCATTGCGGTTATTACCATTCCATCCAAAATTGCCACCGGCAAAACCGTAACAGGATCACTGAGTATAAGCAGGTCGATACCCATTGGCAGTATTTTGCCTTTTGCATTTTCGTCAGATTCCGCAGCCCATTTGACACCAGGCCTGTTTACATCTCCCCTTATGTAAACGGGCATCGTAAAAAATCTTGATTGACGCTTTTCATCATCCGGTATACCAAAAACAGTCTTTGGAGGATTGTTAATCTCTCCTATACCTTCGAGGTAAAAAGTCCTTTCGACTAATTCTAAGATTTTTTCCATGTCAAGGGCGCCTGCTGCTATAACGTCTTCCTGTTTCAAAAATAATATTTCCGGCTTCAACTATATTGCCTCCCATTTATTGCTTAATCCATTTTTCCTCCAGCTGTTGAATCGTCCCATCATCTTTCATCTCTTGGATAATCCCGTTCAGTTTTTCAAGCATATCTGTCGAACCTTTTTTGAGTACTATTCCGGGGTTTTCATCCTTTTCCAAAACTGTTTCCAATGCAACCACCAATCCTACCTCTTTTGCCTTTTCATATGCAACAGGGGCATCTACAATAAAGACATCGAGTCTGCCCTGTTTAACATCAAGAGCTCCAGCATTTGCGTCAGAATAGCGGTTGACATTATCGGCTGGAATAGCACCTTCTTCTACCTTTCCGGTTATCCATTTATCCATAGTTGTTCCAGTCTGTACACCTACATCATATCCCAATATGTCCTCAAGTTTGTTTATCTCTGCTCCGCCTTCCTCTTTCACTAGAAGGCCATGTTTTGTAATATAATAAGCATCGGTAAAATCAGCTTCCTTTAGCCTTTCCTCATCCGGGCTCATACACGCTATGATCGCATCAATTTTTCCCTGTTTCAAAGATGCTATCAAGCTGTCAAACTCCATGCTTTCGATCTTAAGTTCCACACCAAGTCGATCTGCAACCTCTCTTATGATGTCCATATCAAATCCTATAAACTCACCATTCTCATCAACGCTTTCGAAAGGAGGGTAATCTGCAGATGTGCCTACAACCCATATATCCTTTTCCCCCTGGTTACCGCCGGCTTCCTGGCCCTCTTCCGGTTGTTGAGACTGACTGCACCCTGCTACCAATCCTGCTATTAAAAAAATGCACATGAATAAAACAAAAACCTTGCTCAAATTTTTCATTGTTTTCTCCTCCAAACATGAATAAGTATTTATATAATTATACAGCAAGTTGAATAATTATTCAATATGTCTTTTTTATAAAGTTTACATTTTATTAAATAATAATCAATTTGGTTCTGGATAGCCGGGATTTATCTCCCTATAATTGAGCACAATAATTTCCACTTCGTCGGACAAAGGGTCAGGAAACAAGTGGCCTTGGGTTTTTATTAATGAATCATCATAACTTATTTGTAAATTACCTGCAACCAAAATCCTTTGTGCAGCAATAAACCCTAAAACCGAAACATCACCAGGGCACTCAAAATCACGGCAAAACACACCCGCATTAACTTGCGCTTTTTGTTCCGACAATTGATTGTCTATTTCAAAGCACCCCTCACTTATGATAAGAGACTGGCAACTCGACCCGCCAGAAACTTGGCCATCTCTGACAAGTATATCACCGGTTGCATACAAAAGGCCATCACCAAATATTGTATTGACAAAGACATCACCTTCAACAAACACAATCCCTGAAAGGTAAAGCTGATCACATATTAAGTCTTCTGCTAAATAATTGCCTTGTTTGACAGCTATATTCATGTATTGCATCCTGTTAAATGAGGGAAATTTCAAATTTTCTACATCCTCCATTATTCTTCCCTGAACGTATTGCTTACCGGTAACGTTTTGTGTTACCCTTACGTAACCGTAAACCTCAGAGGTTCCTTCTAAATGTAATTTACCGTTTACATATATGTCACCATAAATAAGGCTTCCATCGCTCAATTTCAAGTCCGAGTCTGAACTTATGACATTGTAAAAAATTGGATTAATTGTTGCCAAAAGCACTTCAGCCTCGATGTGTACTACAGATTTGTGCACAGTTCCGACTGAGAGTATCTTGATTTTGCCATTGCCTATTTCATCGATTGAAATGGTATAAGACCCCGCTCCTAATTCATGGCTGGTATTTAAAAACCTTGCCCATTGATCGCCTTTACTGAAATTAGGGTCAGTCTTAAGCATCGATAGTGTCTTCTGCAGGCCGCCGTCGGCTATGTAAAATGCCTGAACAGAATCCTTGAAATAATCACCCATCAATACCTCACTTGTGCTCATATCTAGAAAGGCAATACAGACCAGCATTACTATAGATATTACAAACAGGACTATGACGAGTATCGCACCGCCCTCACGTTTGATGATACGATTAAAATCACGGCCCATGGTATACCTCTTTTCAAAAATACTGTCAGGATAATTAATATTGTATCAGAAAATTTTGGATTTATAAACGGCAACCAAATAAAACAAGGGACCGGTTCTCTGTTTTGTGTTTGTTTTAACCAAATAAATGCAGATTCCACTGGAAGTCATATTATGTTGCACTTCACGTTGGACACGTCAAAAAAAAATACGTAAGTTGGAAATTACCGGCAGGAAATGAAAGAAAAATGTTTAATATTGAATATTACGAAGATTAAATTGTAGTCAAGAGAAAACAAAATACTAGTGACAAAGGCAAACTTATCGAAAGATAAGGGCGCAAAGCTAGAGGGTCTAAAGTGCTTGCACTATGATAGCCTGGCTGCCGGTTATATCTAATGCCCGCCATTTTTCTGATAAGCGGGTCTTTTTGTCTCTTTTGACATAGAAAAAAGCTTGATGATAAGGGACTGATAATTATGAGAAAGAAAGCAAAGCTAAAAGAACTCATATTCAAAGCTCAAAACGGCGATAAAGATGCTCTTAACGAGGTGATTGAACGGTTTAAACCGATTATTAATAAGTATGCTCATCGCCTTGGCAGTGAAGATGCTTTCTCAGAAATTGTAGAATGGATAATTAATGCCACGATGAAATATAAAGAAGAAAAAAGATTGGGCAGGGAGGAGCTTGAAAAGTTTTTATCAGCCAATAAAAATAATAACACGACAAAATAAAAGGGATTATTGCTATGATAGGTTATAAAAACATGTACCTACACTCTCTTTAATACAGTACAGGAGAATTAATTAAAAGGAGGGTGGTGAAATGGCGTATATTTTATCAGAATATTCTAACCGGGATATCGAAGAGGCAAGTATAACATCATGGTACATAACAGGTATTAAACGTAAGGCTTGGAAAATAGCTAAAAAACAGCGAAACTTGAACCAGCACGAAATGTTGATACTAAATAAATCTATTTATGATGCGGAAGGAAATTCCGTAGAAATGATTGATATAGTCGCTGATAGTAACAATATGGTATCAAAAATAGAAGATAAGATAAACATTGAGCAGATTTTATCACACTTGACATCAAAACAACAAAAAATAATTCAAATGATTTTTTTCCAGGAGTTAACCGAGCAAGTAGCAGCAGAAAAATTGGGTATCTCACAGCCAGCTGCTAACAGGATTAAGAACAGAGCGTTAAAAAAAATGAAGAAACATTTGATACGCTATATAAGTTAATACACAAAAATATATATTCGACCAAACCTTAAAGCAATTAAAACAAAAATTCACTAATATATTAGAATTGTGCTGTATAGCTTTTGAAAAAAATAATTAACAATTTTGAGGGGGATGAACATGTGGGGACAATTTACTTACCTTTCCCTTGGAACTCTCACCGGAGCTGTTACAGCCACAATACTTGTTGTAGAATTTATTAAAGAAATTAAATGTTTTAAACCACTACCAACAAGATGGCTCGTCTTTATAATCGGGGAAGTGATTGTTATTTTCACAAGTATTGTAAGAGAAGAGTTTAGGGCAATAAATCTACCGTTATACTTTATAAATGGGATATTAATAACTACGTCAGCTATGGGAAGCTGGAGATTAATAAACGACAACCTTGAAAACATCAGGGCTAAGAGCAGGAAATAAGGAGAAGAATTTCCTATCTTTAGTTTAACTTATCAAGAACCTATTGTTATCCAATGCCATGTAAATGGAATTGGCGTCAAATCTGTTTGTAGTTGCTAGTTTTGTTATTTATTTTAAATTATTGTTCCATTGCACTTCAGCCCCTAGTTCTCAAAAATATCCGGAAAGGGACCAATGCCCTCCCATTATTGAGAACCCGAGAACCATCAAATTCCAGTTTTTAAACCATCTACAGTGACTTTTATGGGTTGAGCCGCAAAAGCTGGGTTGATAAAAATAATAAGGAAAACAATGCTCAAAAATATTATTATTGGCTTTTTGGCTAAATAATTCCCTTCCTCTGATTCCTATTTTGAGAAAAATATACCTAAATTCCATAGTTTATAACATAAGATAAAAAAGAACCGAGTTAAGTCCAAATTAATGTACGAATTCCTTTATTATAGTCAGATTAATTGATCAATGGACCTTATAAAAATCCAACCAACAGGGACATATAACAAAGTAGAACAGATAAACCCCGCAAATCGTTGCGGGGTCTTGTTTTCTTCTGGAGCTGATGGTCGGATTCGAACCGACGACCTGCGCATTACGAGTGCGCTGCTCTACCCCTGAGCCACATCAGCTCGGCAGATATTATTTTAACTCGTCTGGCCAGTTTAGTCAACACTATGGTCGATACTTTAATATATAAAGAGTAATAAAAAAATGTAACAATAACCTAGTTAAACGCATATGCTGGTAAAGATAAGTTAACTTATCTTGAATATTATTTAAGGCTGATATTCACAAAAAAACTAATAAACATAATTATGCGATAAACAAATCTTTCCATATATTTTAATGTCAGATAAGGAGGTGAAAAATGGCCAGACAAAATGCAGTTTGTGTTGAGTAATTGGATTTGAAATCTTTTAAATAACATTTATTTTCTTGGGGGGAAGTATAATGACTATCGCACACTGGATATATGCTCTTGGGACATTGGCAGTCGTTTTAACAATGATATTACGGAAAAACGTGGTAATACCATGCATAGTTTCTACATTTTTAATAGGTCTAATCTTTAGAGGTTCTGTTGTTGGAGCAGTTATGACAGTATTTAATGCAAACATTGCTGCTTTAGTTGAATTGGGCAGCATTTTCGTAATAATCGGTCTAATGGTCGCTATGCTTAAATCACTCAGTGTAACAGGTGCAGATCAACTTCTTGTAGCTCCACTTAAAAAACTCATGATTTCTCCGGGAATCAGTTTTTGGGTAATAGTCGTTTCTACTTACGTGGTTTCACTGTTTTTCTGGCCAACACCTGCAGTACCTCTAATAGGAGCGTTGCTTGTACCTGTTGCCATAAAAGTTGGTCTTCCGCCAATGGCTGCTGCGGTTGCTCTTGCCCTGGCAGGCCAAGGAATGGCTCTTTCAGGGGACATGGTTATTCAAGGCGCCAACATCCTTTCTGCAAAGTCTGCTGGAATTCCCGTCACAATGGTAACAAGCACTGTTGCAGTCCTTTCACTTATCACAGGTATTGTCGCGATAGGAATTGCTTACTTTATGATGAAAAAAGACTTTAAGCAGTTTCAAAGTGCAAACCCCGAAGAAAGGACTGCTGCTCAAGATATAGATGATAAAAACCAGACTCCCAACAAAAAGGGAACTGTTTATGCATCCTTCCTAAGGTGGCTCCTTGTCATTGCTATGGCAGGGGTTATCGTATCAATGTTTGTATTTGATATTACCGGCGGAGATGCTTCGGCACTCTTGGGCGGCACTGCAATTCTTATTATGACAGTGGCAACCCTTTTGGTAAATGGCTTTAAGGGGCTTGACATTATAGCAGACCATCTCACAGAAGGCCTTGTCTTCTCATTTAAAATAATGGGCCAGATTCTGCCGATAGCAGGATTCTTTTTCTTGGGAAATCCTGAAACGGTCGTTAGAATTATGGGTGAAGGTGCTCCGGGATATCTTTTTGATATCGGACAAATGATGGCTCAAGCCATACCCGCACAAGGCTTTCTCTCAGCATTCGGCATGCTTGTGCTTGGCATTATTACGGGCCTTGACGGTTCCGGTTTCTCCGGTCTCCCGATGACCGGGACCCTTGGGGGTGCCATGGCCGCGGGAAACCAGCAGGTCGCCGCTGCACTTGCGTCAATTGGTCAAATCGGTGCCATATGGTCAGGAGGGGGAACGATTGTTGCTTGGAGCTCTCTTGTAGCTGTAGCAGGAATAGTAGGGGTGCCTGTACTCGACCTTGTGCGCAAGAATTTTATTCCAGTAGTAATCGGAATGATAGTATCGACAATTATCGGTGTGATCATTTTTATGTAAACTTAGCGGGGATACCCGCTTTTTTTTAATAATTTTGATAAAACGTCTATGATGAGCATAAATAAAATTAGTTTTATAGGGAAAATAGACGTGGACACTAAGTTGATTATTGGCAACAGACTATCCAGTAAACTATCAGATATTTATATGGCCACTTCGTTGAATATCCTGCGGCGAAAATGCCAAACTATATTTAAATAGTAAAAATTTATATTGCAAGGAGGCTCTTTTATGGCAAGAATATACTGCAGTGTTGCCAATTGTCATTACTGGAGAAGCGGAAATATCTGTGATGCATCCGAAATCATGATTACATCTGATAAAATGGGGGACACAATGCCGGATAGCTTCGATGCCCCTCAGGCAACCAACGCATCACAAACTCCTGTATCTTCCTGTATGGAAACGTGCTGCAAAACCTTTGTACAGTCAGGTTCGGAGTATACCGATTCGGATGGCGTATACAGAAAATAAACTAAAAACATAAAATGAGTCACACAATAATTCATGGGGATAGAATGTCTTTAACAATACTCTATCCCCGTTTCTTTTATAAATGTAAACTTAAGTTGTTGGTTTAATAATCGTATCAATTCCTCCCATGTATTTTTGGAGCGCCTCGGGAATCTTGACTGACCCATCCCGTTGCTGGAAATTTTCAAGTATGGCAGCAGTCGTCCTGCCGACTGCAACACCTGAACCGTTTAAGGTATGAACAAATTGTGCTTTAACTCCTTTTGCCGGTCTATACTGGATTCTGGCCCTGCGTGCCTGGAAATCCTTGAAATTACTACAGGAGGAAATCTCTACATATCTATTGTAGCTGGGCATCCAGACCTCGATATCATATGTTTTGGCTGAAGAAAAACCCAAATCCCCTGTGCAAAGAACTACGACCCTATATGGAAGACCGAGTACCTGAAGAACCTCTTCTGCATCATTTGTCAGTTTTTCGAGTTCTTCCATAGAGGTATCCGGTTCTGTAAACTTTACCAACTCGACCTTATTAAATTGATGTTGTCTTATTAAACCTCTAGTATCCCTGCCTGCAGAACCTGCTTCAGCCCTAAAGCAACCACTGTATGCAACATAATAGAGCGGAAGGTCCTCTTTTGAAATAATCTCATCCCTGTGCAGGTTTGTCACGGGCACTTCGGCAGTAGGTATCAGGAAGTAATCGTTGTTATTGTGTAAGCTGAAAGCATCCTCCTCAAACTTGGGCAGTTGTCCTGTCCCTGTCATACTCTCACGATTTACTATAAATGGTGGAAAAATCTCCTTGTATTTATGCTTTTCGACATGAATGTCAAGCATGAAGTTTACGAGAGCCCTTTCCAGCCTGGCACCCATTCCTTTATAAACCGCAAATCTGGATCCCGTAATCTTACCTGCTCGATTAAAATCTAAAATGTCAAGGTGCTCGCCTATTTCCCAGTGGGGCTTTGGGTCAAAATCAAAATTTCTCGGCAATCCCCAACGGCGGACCTGAACGTTGGCCTCCTCGGAGGCACCTTCCGGCACTGTGTCGTCAGGTATATTGGGAATTGTAAGGATAATCGATTGTATATTTGCTTCAATTTGAGAGATCTTTTCATCCATGTGCTTAATTTTTTGTGATACTTCTCTCATTTGGGCGATTTGCTCATCTGTATTTTGGCCCGATTTTTTCCTCCTGGCGATTTCTTCTGATTCTTTGTTTCTTCTACTCTTCAATCGCTCAACCTCGAACAACAGCTCACGGCGTTCTTCGTCCAGTTTTAAAAACTCATCGATTTCGGCAGTGCTCCCCCTTTTATTCAAGGCTTGTCTTATCACCTCAGGGTTTTTTCTGATAAATTTTATGTCTAGCATGTTCTTTCCCTCCGTTTGTTTTATAAAAAATCCTCTCACCCCAGTAAAAGGGGCGAGAGGATTCCCGCGTTGCCACCCTTATTTAAACTTCATTACAATAACGGAATCCCTTAACTTGGGAACCGGCACCCAATGTGCTGCTTGAGGGCGGAATTCCATACGGTTTTTTACCGGCTTTCACCACCCACCGGCTCTCTAGAAAAAAACCGTATGTACTTTTCCCTGTCATCGCAATCGTATTTTTCCCTTGTTTGTTATTATATTATAGCCGAAGATATTTTCAAAATCAAATTGTCCTACTCACCAGCCGCAATCAGCGCCGCACCCAAAGCTCCTATGATTTGCGGCTCAAATGGAATAATGACCTTTTCTCCCAATCTACGTTCTATTTCATGGACAACCCCGTAGTTCTTTGCTACTCCTCCGGTCATCATGTATTTGCCGCATCTTCCTAATCTGTCTAAAAGTGACATGGTTTTTGTTGAAATGGACTTGTTAAGGGCATGTATGATATCCCTTTTATCCTTGTTTTGTGCTATCAGAGATATTACTTCTGATTCTGCAAATACGGTACACATGTTGGTAATGCGAATATCTTCTTCATAGTCAGGACCGAAAGATGCTAGTTCATCGATGGATACTTCCAGTGTCTTTGCCATCACTTCCAAAAACCTGCCAGTGCCTGCCGAACACTTATCGTTCATGACAAAATCAACAACAGAACCTGAATCGTTCAGTCTTATAACTTTACTGTCTTGACCACCGATATCTATTATAGTTCTGATTTCTTTTTGTAAATAGAATGCCCCTTTTCCATGACAAGTAATTTCGGTTACAAAATCATCTGAAAAAGGTACCCCTCTCCTGCCGTAACCTGTGGAAACAACCCTATGTATATCACCTTCTTGTAAATCTGCCTTTTTGAGTGCTTCACTAAACGCTTTATATATACTGTCTAGGGATTTTGCTCCTGTCAAACATATTGCATACGACACAATATCTTTATTCTCATTTAATATGACCACATTGGTAGACGTAGACCCACTGTCAATGCCAGCAAAGTATTTGCCCTTCTTGAAAATTGTATCACTCTTTTTTGCTCCAAGTGTTTCCAAAAACGCATCTATCCTCGTGGCCAGTTGGCCGCTTCCCGAATCCGTGTAATCAGTCTCAAGCTTTAAAATAGGAATATTTAGTTTCTTTTTTAACGATGAGTATTCAAACGAATAAAAATCGCAAAACTTAACGGTATTATATATTATCCCTTTGATATCCACATCTTTCAAAAAATCCAGATTCCGTTCAGCCATTCTCATACAGGCTTGAGAATTTAAAAGGGATCTGGCATAATCAAGTATCACATCCTGCCCTTCCAGAATATCCCCTTTAAATCTCGTGTTCCCCGTGCACGTAAAATTAATCACATTCAGGCGGCTTTTTGCCTCAATATCATTTAGTATTTCTTCCTTAAACCTGGCACCTAAAACACCTATACAATCTACATCAATTGTCCAGCTTCGTTTTTTTTGTTTATCTTTTAAAATATTTTTAAAATCGTCTAAAGAAAACTGCTTACCTTTATAAGCTTCATATTCCCTTATCAATCTATAAATTTCGTTTGAAAATAGTCGGTAAGCATGTTCATCCGTTTTTCGAGGTAGGTCTACCAAAAACACAAAGTTAACACTTTTTTTTATGATATCATAAAGTCTCCTAATGCTGTCACAGCAATTTACAAGCACCACCTCACAAATGTTTTCTTCCATTATTTCCTCAAGTACACCCTTCATAAAGCTACACATATTCGGGTGTGTTAGCTTCTCTGTCCATTCCTGAGACTTTCTATTAGGCTCGATCCTAGTTACACTTTCGCCAAATGCTTCAATTATCTCTATGGGTGAGTATTTACATATGTATCCGACCATGGCCATCACCCCTGTTACCCAACATTTCCAAAAATGCCTCAAGCCTAGTGGCGACCTGGCCTTTCTGGCTGTTTCGCTTATCAACAATGTCACCGTCAATACTTAAAAACGGAATCCCTATGTCCTTAAAAAAATCTTTAAACAATCCAACATGACCTGATGACTGCTTGCAACCCCATTGGCAAAATTGCACTACTCCATCAGGCTTGATTGTGTCGATTACATGAGACAATACTTTAAGTCTTCTTTCAAAATCCCCGTTATAAGTGTTTAGTATCAATTTTCTGGCAATTCCTTTATACGGGTCTTCAAGTTGTATCTCTCCCATGAAATCATAGTTCAAATCACAACCGAGCAGTTCATAATCCTTGTTAAAGTTTAAATAATGCTTGAAATTACTTTCATAAAGCGGCGGAAGGTGAATAAAAAAAATACCGGCTTTGTTTCTTTTGGGGGCATTATTTATATCATCTAGAAACATCTTATAAAACCTCAATGCATCACATCTGCCCATAAAAACGTGTGAAGTAAAAAGCATGTAAAGTTCAAATGTCATAGTTGAGCTTAAACTCCTATGACGTAAAGCATCCAAGATTCGTTTCATATAACTCTTGGTCTCATTTTCGATGCGTATAATCGCTCTCAACTTTTCAAGATCCATTTTCTGCCCAAAAACGTCTTCTAGAACAGAAACCATTTCCGCCAACTGGCGGCCAACATAATCGATTGTATTTTCATTGCACTCAATCGGCACATCTATAATATAAAGGGGGATATCAAACTTATCGGCAAGGTATCTAAACGTGTTTAAATTGGCATCACACGCCATAGAAGTCGTTATAGCAATTTTAGGTGGCTTAAGAAAATCATACTCAGCGGCTCCTATGAAGGTCTTATGAAAGCTGCAAAGGGTGTTTGCCGTCACTGAAGATTCAGCCCTGTCAATAAGTCGGTCTTCTATATCATACCCAGACATAAAAGAAGAGTATGCCTCAATAAAGAGGGGAGATACACCTATGACATGGAGGAACTCGGTTGGAGCAAAAATATTTACCCATGCCGAATTTAATGGTCTTGCGACAGGATCCAATATGTACTTTAAGCATAGTTTGTTTAGATATCGCAGTGACTGGGGCAATCTCCTGTCAGGGAAAAAAGTTACATAACGGTATGCTGCTTCTAACCCAAACCTTATAAAAATCGACGCAAGTGAAGAATTGTCAAGATTGTTGTTTAGAACAGCTGAGTACTTTTTTACAAGATTCATTAAATACACCTCAACAATAATATTAAATCAAAGAGAAGTTTTGTCAATAGAAGCTGCACACACATCATCAAAATCTTGGCATACAAATTAGCCGGTGTTATAATAGAATAAATCTTTAGCCTAAGGGAGCCTTAATGATGAACAAAAACGTAACTAGACTTGCTTTTTATGGACTATTTATGGCTTTAGTAGTAATTGTAACAGCTGTCATCCGCGTGCCAGTCCCTACATTTAATCTTTATTTTAATCTTGGTGAAGCAATCATATATTTAACAGCAATTCTTTACGGGGGCCCTGCAGGTGCTATAATAGGCGGCGTGGGTTCTTCTCTTGCAGACTTATTGGTTGGAGCCCCGGTCTGGGCACCAATAACTCTAATTATAAAAGGTTTAGAGGGATATGTGGTTGGTTCTGTCGCAAAAAAGGGTAATTTGATGCTGGCGGTTTTATTAGGTGCAATTGTGATGATTACCGGATACGCTATAGCTGCAGGTATACTTTATGGAATAGCAGCAGTACCTGTAGAGCTTGCCGGTGACTCCGTTCAGGTGCTGGCGGGTGGCATAGTAGCACTATTTTTATATAATCGCTTAAAAAAATTTTTAACTGACGACAATGATTAATTTTGAGGTGAGCTGTATTGAAAATTGGAAAGGTGCCTCCTGAGATTTTAAAGACTCATGTTTATCCTTTTTGTGGAATTAAACGGAATGAGGTGCTCATTCATTCTGGTTTTGGTGAGGACTGCAGTATAATAGATTTCGGTGATCGTGTGGCAGTTATGTCTTCAGACCCGATTACAGGTGCTGATAAAAACAGCGGTTATCTTTCAGTTTTTATTGCATGTAACGACATTGCAGCTTGCGGCGCCCAACCAATAGGTATTTTGGTTACACTTCTTCTGCCAAGCGGTTCCGACGAAAAAACTTTAAAAGATATTATGACCGCAATACACAAAGCTGCAGAAAAAATAAATATTGAGGTGCTTGGCGGCCACACTGAAGTAACACCTGCTGTCAGAAAATCTGTTATATCTGTTACCGCAGTGGGTATGGTGGAAAAACAGAGTTATGTCACTTCTTCAGGTGCATCACCTGGAGATGATGTGATCATGACAAAATTTCTCGGGTTAGAAGGTACTTTCATACTGGCAACTGACTTTGAGGACTACTTGAAAGATAAATTACCTCAAACAACCATTCAACGCGCAAAGATGTTATCAGATCAAATTAATGCTATCAATGATGGGTTGACAGCTGCGACCGCCGGTGCTTCAGCAATGCACGATATCACTGAAGGCGGGATTTTAGGCGCATGTTTTGAGATTGCCGAGGCATCGGGAATAGGTATAGAAATTTACAAAGAAAAATTGCCTGTACTCCCCGAGACAGAGGCAATTTGTAGAGCGTTTCAAATCGACCCTTTGGGCCTGATTTCCAGTGGATCCATACTCATAACAGCGCCTGACGGCAAAAAGATAGTAAATACATTAAACAAACAGGGCATCAATGCAACGATTATCGGAAAAATGACTAAAAACGGTAAGTTTATAGTGGCAGAAGGTCGCAAAACCCCGCTTATTCCCCCGGCACGCGATGAGTTGTATAAGGCAATAATCTAAATGATATAAAATGAAATTGAGTCTATAATCGCACTAGACGGCATAAATTGTATAATAATACAAATTATGGATAAAATAGTTGATGTAACCTTCTTAAGGAGGAGTGCTTATGGGGGACATAGATATATATTCTCAAATATCAAACATGAAGGATGTTGATTATAAAAACACTTTGGCGTTGGTCAGTTTAATAGAAATATTGATCGATAAAGGGGTTATAGATAGACATGAGCTAGCTCAAAAAGCAAGGGAAATTGATAACTGTGAACAACCTATGAAAACGCCAGGAAACTGCGGCGGATTTTCTCCGCCAAATTATCGCTCATGCCCGGGCACTCATGCTTAAGCCGCCACTATAGGCGGCTTTATTTTTTATCTTATTGCTATCTCTATGGCATCTCTAACATTATTTACATGTGTTACTTTAATGCCAGGACTTTTAATATTAGCAAGGTTTTGTTGAGGTATAACAATATTTGACATTCCGAGTTTAGAAGCCTCATGAATTCTTTTTTCAACATAGCTTACTCTTCTTACCTCTCCAGCCAACCCCACTTCACCAATTATTGCCATATCGTTTGGTACAGGCTTATTCCTAAAACTTGATGCAATAGCAACAATAATTGCCAGGTCCGCAGCCGGTTCGTCTATGCGCATTCCGCCCGCAGCATTGATAAAAATATCTTCATTGCTCATAGCGTATCCCAGCTTCTTTTCTAAGACTGCTATCAAAAGCACGGCTCTATTATAATCTATACCAGTTGTCTGTCTTCTAGGCAAGCTGAACCCTGAAGAAGAAACAAGTGCTTGCATTTCCACAAGAAGAGGCCTTGTCCCTTCCATAATACATGTAACTGCAGAACCCGCAGAAGCTTTGGGTTTACCTGATAGGAGATATTTTGAAGGGCTCTCGACCTCCAACAGGCCTTTTTCCCCCATTTCAAAAATTCCGATTTCATTTGTAGACCCATACCTATTTTTTACAGCCCGGAGCAGTCTATATGAGTGATATTTCTCTCCTTCAAAATAAAGGACACAATCAACCATATGTTCGAGTAATTTGGGGCCTGCAATATTCCCCTCTTTCGTAACGTGACCTATAATAAATATACTAATCCCGCTACTCTTAGATATATTGAGCAGCCTTAAAGTAGATTCCCTTATCTGGCTTACGCTTCCGGGGCTTGTCTCAATACCTGGTGATTGCATTGTCTGAATAGAGTCGATTATCACGACTTTGGGTTTAAGCTCCTTTATAGCTGCCTCAATGGCATTAAGGTCGCTGTCAGAATATATGTAAAGATGGCCGCCGGAAATTTGCATCCGGTCGGCCCTGAGCTTTATTTGTTTTTCAGATTCCTCTCCTGAAACGTATAACACTTTTAGACTTTTGCATATATTTCCGCACATCTGAAGCATAATGGTAGACTTGCCAATGCCCGGATCGCCACCGACCAGCACTAGACTGCCGGGTACAATGCCCCCACCCAGTACGCGGTCGAGTTCAGTAATAGAAGTCATAATTCTGTCATCTTTTGAATACGGTATTTCACTGATAAGACGAGGCAGGGCTTTCCCGCTCTTAACCAGTTTTTCATTGACTATTACCTCTTCTTCGATCGTGTTCCAGCTACCGCATTCAGGACAACGACCTAACCATTTTGGAAAAAAGGAGCCACATTGCCGGCATACAAATCTCTTCTTTTGTTTCACTTCACTCCACATCCTCTACACAATCTACACTAGTTACCGATTCGTCACCGACAATTCTTTCTTACTAAACTTGAGCTCCCCTTCAGATACATCAACTAAAATCACATCCGTGCGTGATATATTTCCCTTAAGCAACTCTTCTGAAAGCCTGTCTTCGATTTTTCTTTGAACAACCCTGCGCAGTGGCCTAGCACCATACATTGGGTCGAAACCATCTTTTGCGAGCAAGTCCTTTGCACTATCTGTCACTTCGATTGAAATATTATTTTCTTTAAGCCTGTCATTTACCTCATTTATCATAAGTGTTACTATGGCCCTTATATGTTCCTTCGTAAGGGCATGGAATACAATGGTCTCATCCACACGGTTTAAAAATTCAGGCCTGAACGTCCTCTTGAGCTCATCAAGCACCTTTTCCTTCATGTTCTCATAGGATTTGTCTTCTTCTTCTGAAACAAATCCTAAGCTCTTAGATTTTTGTATCAGATTTGCACCTACATTAGATGTCATAATCAGTATTGTATTTCTAAAATCTACTGTCCTTCCCTTTGAGTCTGTCAACCTGCCGTCTTCCAAAATCTGCAACAAAATGTTGAATACATCAGGGTGTGCTTTTTCTATTTCATCAAATAGTACAACAGAGTAAGGCTTTCTCCTCACCTTCTCTGTTAGCTCACCGCCCTCATCATATCCCACATATCCAGGAGGAGCTCCCACCATTCGGGATACCGCAAACTTCTCCATGTACTCAGACATATCCAGTCTTATCAGTGCATTTTCGTCTCCGAACATTGCATCAGCCAGGGCTCTTGCAAGTTCTGTCTTGCCAACCCCTGTAGGACCGAGAAAGATAAATGAACCAATCGGTCTGGAAGGGTCTTTAAGACCTGCCCTTGCTCTCCTTAGGGCCCGGGCTATCGCCTTTACTGCTTCATCTTGGCCTATTACCCTCTTATGCAATATTTCTTCCATCTTTAGGAGTCTCTCAGATTCTTCTTCTACAAGCCGCCTGACAGGAATACCCGTCCAACTGGATACAATTTGGGATATATCTTCTCCCGTAACAGTGGAATTATCTAATTTATGGTCAGTTTGCCATTTTTCTTTGAGCACATCTACCTTTGCCTTTACTTCTTTTTCCTGATCCCTTAATTTAGCGGCTTTTTCAAATTCCTGGCCTCTTATTGCAGCATCCTTTTCTTTTCTCAATGCTTCAAGCTCATCTTCCAAATCCCGAAGTTCCGGAGGAGCAGTAAGGGTTTTCAGCCTTACCCTTGAAGCCGCTTCATCTATAAGATCTATAGCCTTATCCGGCAAAAACCTGTCTGTTATATATCTGTGAGAGAGCTTTGCAGCCGCTTGAATTGCTTCGTCTGAAATCTTTACACGGTGATGTGCTTCATACCGATCTCTAAGGCCTTCAAGTATCTTTATCGTATCATCAACAGTAGGCTCCTCTACCATTATGGGCTGAAATCGCCTTTCAAGCGCAGAATCCTTCTCTACATGTTTCCTGTACTCATCGAGTGTGGTTGCACCGATAGTCTGGAGTTCACCCCTTGCAAGGGCCGGCTTCAATATATTTGATGCATCGATCGCGCCTTCTGCTGCACCGGCACCTATGATTGTATGCATTTCATCTATAAAAAGAATTACATTTCCAGATTGTTTTATTTCATTGATAACTTTTTTAAGCCTTTCTTCGAATTCTCCTCGGAACTTTGTTCCAGCAACTAGAGAAGCCATATCCAGGCTGACTACCCTTTTATTCTTTAAAATTTCAGGGACATTCTGATCTATGATTTGCTGTGCAAGCCCTTCAACTACTGCAGTCTTACCTACCCCTGGTTCCCCAATCAGACAGGGATTGTTTTTGGTGCGACGTGTCAATATTTGTAGAACCCTTTCGATTTCCTTTTGTCTACCTATAACCGGGTCTAATTTGCCTTCTGATGCGAGTTCGGTTAGATCCCTTCCAAATTGATTTAACATCGGGGTATTGGAAGCCTTTTTATACATGGCCTTGTCACTACCTTCACCCCCAATCAGGCCCAAAACCTCTGCCTGGACCTTGTCAACACTAATACCCATATTGTTCATCACTTGAGCAGCTACGCCTTCACCTTCCCTCAGAAGCCCGAGAAGAATATGTTCTGTGCCAACATAGTTATGACCTAATCTTCTTGACTCTTCCATTGACAGTTCCATTACCTTTTTTGCTCTTGGCGTGTACCCTATTGGCCCCTGTATAACAAAAGGCCCAACCCCTATCATCGTTTCCACCTGATTGCGTACCTTCTTTAGGTCCAAATTCAAATTCTTTAGGGCTTTAGCGGCAACCCCTTCTCCTTCTCGAATCAGCCCGAGAAGAAGATGCTCGGTACCTATGACATTGTGGTTTAATCTCCTTGCTTCTTCCTGCGCATAGGCAATAACCTTTTGTGCCCTCTCAGTAAATTTCCCGTTCACACTCTCCACCTCATTTCTTTAATATTGTCCTGATAAATTGTGCTCTGCGCAAATCTCTGTCAAGCGGAGAAAGTGCTTCCCCTGAAAACTCATGAATGTACGCAGGGCCTGTTGAAATAAACAGACCATTTATGTCTTCAAGCTTCAAATCCTTTATAATTCCTAGTTCCAAACCAAGCCTTACATCAGAAATACATTGTATGGCCTCTTGTGAAGACAATAATTTAGCATTTGTAATCACACCATAGGATCTGAATACTTTATCCTCTAGCCTTGTAAAAGCTTCCTGGGATAAGCCCTTTCTCATTTTTCTCTCACTAGTAATAAGCTGGCGAACAACACTGGTGACATTTTGGATTATATCTTCTTCAGACTTACCTAAGGTTATTTGATTTGATATCTGATACAAATTACCTTTAACCTGTGTCCCTTCACCATGAAAACCCCTTACAACAAGGCCTAACTGGGAAATGGTAGAAAATATCTGCCCAATTTGATCTGTCATAGTAAGTACGGGTAGGTGCATCATAACTGAAGCCCTTATGCCAGTGCCCACATTAGTCGGGCATGCCGTCAAGTACCCTAACTGCTCATCAAAAGCATAGTCAAGCTTCTCTTCTAACACATCATCAACCTTGCTCGCCATATTATAAGCTTCTACTATTTGCAATCCAGGAAATACCGTCTGTATTCTCAAGTGATCCTCTTCATTTATCATTATGCTAATAGTCTGGTCACCACTTACCAATACAGCGCCTTTATTTAATCCAGCCATATCCGGGCTTATTAGATGCATCTCTGCAAGCAACTTTTTCTGACCATCAGTCAAAGATTGCATTGTATACAACTCAGCATCACGTGACAAAGCGGTGCTTAACGTAAAGGCTTCATAGACCTTCTTTATAACTTCTTTATCTCCTGAGTCGGGCAATATATGCGGAAATGGGATTCCTTTCAAATTACGTGCAAGCCTAACCCTGCTACTTACAACAATATCATTTTCAGGTCCGGTCGATTTGATCCATCTAATTCGGGAAGTATCCATAATGTCTCTGATACCCATTTTGCCACCATCTCCTAACCCTTATTTTTGTTCTGTTCCAATTCTTTTATTCTGTCCCGGAGCACAGCAGCCCTTTCGTATTCCTCAGCATTTATCGCTTCTTGCAATTCTCGCTTCAGCCTAATTATTTCATTTTTCTTCCTTATATCTCCACCTGTCCTGCGCGGCACTTTTCCCACATGATGAGTCTTCCCATGGATTTTTCTCAACATAGGATCAAGTTGACCTCTGAAAGCACTATAGCACTCGCTGCATCCAAACTTTCCTGCCTGACTGAATCGTGGAAAAGTAAGTCCACATCCCTCACATTTCATGTCTTGTAGAGTATTACCATACCCAAGCCCGGCATCCTCAAAGAACCCTGACAACAGCTTGGCGATAGAAAAGTCATGGTCCTCACTAAAACCAAAAGGATTAAAACCCGAAGAAAAATTCATATGCTTCTGTTTTGCACATTCTTCGCATAAATGCATCTGTGTCTTGTCACCATTACTTATTTTTGTGATGTGAACTGTAGCAGGCCTTTTTTTACATTCTTCACACAGCATTAATTATTTCCCCCTTTCCTCGCTTCCAGATCCATTATTGTACTTATAGCAGTCCTCATAATCCTGGCGCGTAATCTGTCTCTTCCCGGGAGACTGATTAGCAAACAGTTTCGATTAATAACTGAGCTTAGAATTTCAGCTTCCCTTTCACTTAATATATCCTCTTCCATTAAACGACAGATAATATCTCGTGCATCACTACTTGATAAAGAGTCCCCTATATATTCTATTATATCCTTTAAAAAATCATTTTCACTTATCTTCAGTTTTTTTATGCGTATATACCCTCCTCCACCCCTTCTGCTTTCAATAAAATACCCTTTTTCTATTGTGAATCTCGTTGTCAGTACATAATTTATCTGTGAAGGAGCACATCTAAAACGGTTTGCCATCTCATTTCGCTGAATCTCAATGATCTCGCTATTCATATCTTTAAAACTGTCCTTGATGAATTGTTCAATCAAATCTACTAGGTTTGCCATAATTACCTCCTCCTCATAGACTTCATAAAACAATAATTTTGACCTTTCCTGACTTTTGTTTATATTATAAAAAACTTTTACAATAATTTCAAGACCTTTTAATAAAAAAAATAAAGGGAGATTTCTACTCCCTCTATTCAATACTAATTCCCTTTTTCTCCTCTTTTTGCCTTAGTTTTTAATGAGTCTGATATCTCCTGAAGTCGATTCGACCGTCTTTCCTGTTCTTCAGGAGAAGTCCATCCCATTAAACTTGGTATGATTTCGCCATATATGGTGTCATCTAGCAGCTCATCTTCAATAATGCTATCCACTTTTTTCTTATGAATATCTTCCACCCTGTCAGGTGTATGTCTCACCCTGACCTTTTCCTTAGTAAATCTAACCATAGCATGCCCTCCTTTTCGAAACCCGATATTTTAAGTCTTTCCGAAAATGAGACTTAAATACCGAAAATTACAGGCATATTATGGTATTTTTTATTCAGCTTCTTTTGCCTCCCGTATTACTTTTTCGGCGAGTTGAGCAGGTAATTCCTCATAATGACTGAAGTTTGAAGAGAACGAACCTCTCCCCTGAGTCATTGAACGCAGATCAGTAGCATACCTGAACACTTCAGACATTGGCGCTTGTGCTTTAATGTGTTGCATCTTGCCATCAGGTTCCATCCCCAGCACACGCCCCCTGCGTTTGTTAAGGTCACCGATTATATCACCCATGTAGTTTTCTGGCACGACTATCTCCATATCCATAATTGGCTCTAGGAGAACAGGCCTGGCTTGTTCTGTTCCTTTTTTAAATGCCATGGATGCAGCAATTTTAAATGCAAGCTCTGAAGAGTCCACTGGATGATATGAGCCATCATAAAGAATCACTTTTACTCCCACTACAGGATAATTTGCTAAGACACCCTCATTAAGCGCTTCTCGGATTCCCTTTTCTACAGCAGGGATATATTGCCTGGGAACTGCACCTCCAAAAATTTTGTCTTCAAATTCAAACCCTTCCTCTGATTCAAGTGGTTGAATCTCTAACCATACATGACCATATTGACCCCTACCTCCACTTTGTTTTTTGTGCTTACCCTCAACTTTGGTGGAGCTTCGGATTGTCTCACGATAAGGTACTTTAGGGGTCTCAAGCACCATTTCAGAACCGAATTTATTTGCCAGCTTAGCAGCTAACACATCAAGATGTATTTCACCCATTCCTGATACGAGGAGCTGCCCTGTATCACTGTCCTTTGTGACCTCAAAGGTCTTATCCTCTTCCGTGAGTTTAGAAAGCCCTGTAGAAATCTTTTCTTCATCACCTTTGGATTTAGGATGGGCAGAAAGAGTAAGGACAGGCTTTGGAAAATCAATACCTTTTAACAGGATAGGATGTTCTTTATCTGCAAGCGTATCATTGGTAGACGTATACTGCAATTTTGCAACAGCCGCTATATCTCCTGCAGAAACCTGTGAAAGGTTAATCTGTTTCTTGCCTCTCATCGTATAAATTTGACCGAGCTTTTCAGTCTCACCTTTTGTAACATTAAATACTGTAGAGTCTGAATTGAGTACACCGGAAAATACTTTGAAAAGTGTCAACTTGCCGACGTATGGGTCTGCCATTGTTTTGAAAACCAAAGCGGAAAATGGTTCATCATCACTACACTTTCTTGTTTCTTCCGAATCTGTATCCGGTATAACACCTTTTTGAACCGGAACGTCTTTTGGAGACGGCATGTAATCACAAATAGTATCCATTAGGAAATTTATGCCCTTGTTAATCAAGGCCGAACCACATAAAATTGGATATATGTCACCGCTCGATACACCTGAGCGCAGGCCTTTTTGAATCTCATCTTGGGTCAATTCTTCGCCTTCAAGATACTTTGTAAGAAGCTCGTCATCCGTTTCAGCGACAGCCTCAATTAGTGCTGATCTATACTCTTCCATATCACTCTTTAATTCTTCTGGAACTTGACATTCTTCAATTTTCTTTCCTTCGAGGATATATGCCTTTTGCTTTACTATATCGACAATGCCTTTAAAATTGCTTTCGGAACCTATTGGAAGTTGAAATGGAACTGCTTTAAGACCAAAAAACTCTCTAATTTGCTCTAATACCTTGATGAAGTTTGCATTTTCACGCTCCATCTTATTAATAAAGAAAATGCGCGGGAGTCCTGCTTCTTCAGCATAGGTAAAGACCTGTTCAGTCCCGACTTCAACCCCAGAAACTGCACATGTTACTATAACACACCCATCGGCAACCCTCATAGCACCTTTTACTTCTCCGACAAAATCAAAATACCCAGGTGTGTCAAGTATATTAATCTTCATATTTTTCCATTCACACGGAGCTAGCGAAGTGGTTATAGAAATTCGTCTTTTTATTTCTTCAGGATCGTGATCACACGTTGTATTACCCTCATCTGTTTTTCCAAGACGATCAATAGCTCCCGTGTTAAACAACATTGCCTCTGCAAGAGAAGTTTTCCCGGAACCACTGTGAGCAACAAGGCAAATATTACGAATCATGCCTGTTTCATAATTTTTCAAACCTGATCTCCTCCTTTAACTTGTACCAACGACACTCTTTCTCAATATACTATTCTACTAATGCAAACATTTTTCCTGCTATATATAAACAGGGAAATGTAGTTTTTCATGGTATTTTAATTGTTATAATACCCCAAAAAAGTATTGATATTCCTCAATTTTCCATATATTATAAGTTTAAAATAAAATCAAACATATTTAATAATCAAAAGGGATTTCACCTTTTTTAAGATGAAATCCTAAGTTATTTTAAAAAAAGATACAAAACTAGGATCAAAACTCCATATAATTTGGGGATTCCTTCGTTATATAAATATCGTGAGGATGGCTTTCTTTAAGACCGGAAGGTGTTATTCTTACAAACTTTGCGTTTTGCAGCTCTTCAATGGTCCTTGCTCCGCAATACCCCATACCTGCTCTCAAACCCCCGATAAGCTGATATACCGTTTCTGATACCGGCCCTTTGTATGGCACCCTGCCTTCAACCCCCTCTGGAACCAATTTTTTTGTATTTTCTTGGAAATATCTATCTTTACTGCCTAATTCCATAGCACCGAGCGAACCCATCCCTCGATATACCTTAAAGCTGCGTCCTTTGTATATCTCAATTTCACCAGGGCTCTCTTCTGTGCCTGCAAAAAGACTCCCGATCATAACTGTTGATGCCCCTGCAGCAATTGCCTTTACTATGTCACCGGAGTATTTTATCCCGCCATCTGCTATAACTGGTACATTGTATTTTGACGCCTCACAACTGCAGTCATAAATTGCGGTGACTTGAGGCACACCTATGCCAGCCACAACACGAGTAGTACATATTGACCCTGGGCCCATTCCGACTTTAATTGCATCCGCGCCGGCGGCTATCAACTCACGTGTTGCCTCCGCTGTAGCAACGTTACCCGCTATGATTTGCAGCTCTGGATACTTAGCCTTTATGCGGCTGACTGCTTCTATGACACCCTTTGAGTGCCCATGGGCTGTATCCACAACAACGACATCAACCCTTGCTTCAACCAGTGCCTTGAGTCTTTCGTCTTCACCTATTGAAACACCGACAGCCGCACCGACCATCAGACGCCCGTTATCGTCTTTTGCAGAATTCGGGTATTTAATGGCCTTTTCAATATCTTTAATTGTAATTAAGCCTTTCAGGCGAAAGTTTTTATCAACTATGGGGAGTTTTTCTATCTTATGATTTTTTAATATCTCTTTTGCCTCATCGAGTGTGGTTCCCTCAGGTGCCGTGACCAGATTGTCTTTTGTCATTACATCTTCGATCTTTTTTTCCATCTGATCTTCAAACCTTAAGTCACGGTTTGTTATGATTCCTACAAGTACCCCATTTTCAGTTATGGGCACTCCGGAAATCCTATAGCGTTCCATTAACTGTAGGGCCTCACTTATACGGTTATGAGGTTCAAGGTGGAAAGGATCAATTATAACACCGTGCTCAGAACGCTTAACCTTATCAACCTCAATAGCTTGCCTCTCAATAGACATGTTTTTATGAATAACTCCAATGCCGCCCTCTCTTGCGATCGCAATCGCTAGTCGGGACTCGGTTACAGTATCCATTCCGGCACTTATAATTGGAATGTTCAGCTTGATTTTATCTGTCAGCCTTGTACTCACGTCCACGTCTTTTGGAACCACTTCAGACTTTGCCGGCATAACGAGGACATCGTCAAAACTTAAGCCCTCTTTTTCGAACTTACCCAAATCATCTCCCCCAATGTCTATCTCAAATTATTATGTCAAAGTTTATCAAAGTTTATCATATGTGTCAACACGCCAGCCGCAAGGATGGTGAGGTCTTTTTTCTCCATCCGGCTGCCGTTTTCCTGCTTTTTGACCTAATGAAATTTTACACTATCTTTTCTTTATTGAGTCATGATAAATTGTCGATACTGTTGAATAAAATACTTACTTTGGTGTATAATTTATACAATTTTAGGTTGTAATAAACATAATTAGTCGATTTAATAAGAACCCCACCCGACACGCAATCAAAGATTGCTAGTCGGGGCCCGGGAACCTTGCGCTCGCTAAAGAACCCCACCCGACACGCAATCAAAGATTGCTAGTCGGGGCCCGGGAACCTTGTTGTTCTACAATAATATGTGAGGTGCCTTGCATGGATTTAAAGCTTTTCTTAATGGCATTCGGGATGTTATTTCTCGCCGAACTGGGAGATAAAACACAGTTAGCGGTTTTTACACTTGTTGCTCAATACAACAAGCCCCTTCCGATTTTTCTAGGGGCATCTGCCGCACTGGTCCTCGTCACCCTCATAGGTGCCCTTTTGGGCAACCTCGTAACGCGTTACATTCCACCAGTTTATCTAAAGTTTGCAGCAGGAATACTGTTCGTTGGAATAGGTATTTTCGTGCTAATAGAATCTGTACCAGAAGTGCTTCGGCAACTGAGCAGGGGATAAACAATCAATTTGTCCACCTCAGGCTGCAAGAGACCAACCATGATGTTAAAATAGCTGCTTTTCTCACGACTTCCATAAAATACCACTACATCCTTTTTACGCCACTTGTTCTTTAATGAGACGAGAATTTTAACTATTGGTTTTACGCAACTTACTCCTGGTGAGCCACAAGTTTTCGGACTACACTTTTTAGTTAAAGCCAAGGTTTTAGATAACCTTGGCTTTAACTAAGCTAAGATAGGCATAAGATGGCTTGCCCTTATAATAATTATATATCAGTCAATACCCTACTGTCCTCAGGTGCCTGTTCCCTGTCATCCCTGCTATAGTCCCGAACAACAGCCGCTACCCTTAATCTGTAGTCTCCGAAAAGAGCTTCCCTGCTCCTTTTTTGGGCTTCTCTGTGATCTGCGAAATTTCGCCACTGGGCTAGTGCTTCTTCGTTTTCCCAAAAGGAAATAGAAAGCATTTTACCAGGATTGCTTAAACTTTGAAAGCGTTCAATTGAAATAAAACCTTTTATTTGAGCTAACTTTGGCCGAATTTTAGCGGCAATTTCCAAGTATTCCTGCTTGTATTCCTCATTGACAAACACTTCAAAAATGACCGCTATCATTTTTATACCCCCTCTTTTTTACCTATGTGTTTAACCGCACTTTGAGTATCCACAGCTTCTGCAAACAACACAACCGCTTTCGTGTTCAAGTTTACTTCCACATTCCGGACAAGCTGTTCCAGGTTTTATAATATGAGAATAACAATCCGGATTTTCCACGGAGACAGCCAATTCGTCATTTTCCGGATCTATATACCGTTTAATATAAGCTTGGCTTTCCTGGTGGTTGTTCCCATTGGGAACCAAGTTTTTTCCAAGACTGCGTTCAATAGCCCTGCCGATTGCATCCGGACATGATAGGACTTTGATATCCTTATTGCTGGCCATTTGCCTTAATGTAGAATGGCATCGAATTCCCTTGAGCTGCTCAACTATTGATTTAGCATCAATTCCGCTTCTCAATGCCATAGATATCAGACGGCTGGTAGCTTCTGATTGAGACGGACAACCCCCGGCTCTTCCCAAGTTAGTAAACACTTCACAGATTCCGTTTTCATCTGAGTTGACGGTAATATATAAATTACCACAGCCGATTTTTACTTTCTCTGTAGTGCCATAGGTTACACTTGGTCTTGGCCTAGGTTTTAGCGGATTCCCTGTAAGGTCTCCGGCTATTTCACAGGAAGTGCACTGGGGGGGAATTTGAACCGTTTTCTGTTTTTCTCCCTTCGTTCCTTTGTTTAAAACCTGTTCTTGGCGGCTCCCGTCTCTATATATTGTTACACCTTTACATCCAAGTTCATAAGCCATCATATATACTGTTTTGACATCCTCTCGAGTCGCGCTGTTAGGAAAGTTCACGGTCTTAGAAACCGCATTGTGGGTGTATTTTTGGAAAGCTGCCTGAATTTTTACATGCCATTCGGGAGTAATATCATGAGCAGTTACGAAAACCCTCTTAATATCCTCAGGCACACCTTGTATTTTTTGTAAAGACCCTTCAGCTATAACCTCTTGCATCAGCTCTTGGCTATAGATGCCACGATCTTTAAGTTCCCTTTCAAAAATCGGGTGTACCTCTACTAAACGCTCATTGTCCATTACATGCCGCTCGAAGGCCAAAGCAAATACCGGCTCGATGCCGCTGGAAGCTCCTGCTATAATACTTATGGTTCCGGTAGGAGCAATGGTCGTTGTAGTTGCATTTCTTATTCGCATCCCCTTATCTTTAAAAACACTCTTTTCCCAATTGGGGAAAACTCCTCGCTCTTTTGCCAGTTCTTCTGAAGCCTTTTTTGATTCTCTGTCGATAAAGCTCATCACTTCTTCGGCAATTCTTACAGCCTCATCAGAATTATATGGAATGCCAAGCTGTATTAACATGTCTGCAAATCCCATAACACCTAGGCCGATTTTGCGGTTTGCCAAAGTCATTTTCTCTATTTCTTGTAAAGGATATTTGTTTACATCGATAACATCATCTAAAAACCTTACAGCTGCATGAACCGTTTCCCTCAGACTATCATAATCGATTTGATTCTTATTTCTGGTTCTTTTGACAAATTTGGAAAGATTTATAGAACCTAAGTTGCAGTTGTGGACAATCATTCCTTCTGCAATTAGGGAATTAGTCACCGGTTCTGATACGTCATATACAAATGCTGTGCCTGCAGGGACCACGGATTTAACTCGACTTCTTCGCACATTGCGATAGATTCTGTTTCGACCTTGGAGCCAGTCTTTAAGACGTTGTTGTTTTACAGGATTCATGGGGAATCCAATGTGCTTTGCAAAGCGGTCAAGGCTCTCCTTGGTAATAAAGAGATTGCTCCACTCACGACCGTCTCTATGGCGATAATTCCAAATCCGTGATTTTATACCAAGGCCCATCAACAACAACTGCACATCTCTGGCAAGTTCCTTTGACGCAGTTGTAAGGGAGACCTTAGCACGCTTACTATCAACGTATCCCTCAGCTCCAAAAAGACCTTTCAAAAATTCTATCTGAATCTTTGCATCAGCTTGCATGATAGAATCCGGAACACGTTTATCTCTTGACAGACTAAATTCCATGCCATTTTCGATAAGGTATTGTCTTACACCTGTATTTGTACAAGACACCGTTAAAACACCGTTTTCATCGCGGCTCCCTTGAGGAATCCTTCCATTTGACCTAGGGCTTATCAAATTAGCACATAACTCCTGAAACACCGGCAAAAGCTGTCTTTCTGCCAGGTCATCTTCAGGCCCGAAGACCAATCCGCTGGACTTTTGTGTATGCCATCCATCACCAATCATCCAACCCAACATTTGATAATACTCACTGTTTTCAATGATTGTATCTTCCATGGAAACTACTCCATCAGGCAGATAGACAAAATCCTTATCTTCCAGCTGACCTGCCGGTACCCATCCCCGTTGAGTAAGTATGTTGTGATCCGGAGTCACCCTAATCCGCTGACCATTCTGAAGTTCTACAGCCACGATATCTTTTTCCCCTATGGGTACAACTGTTGAAGGTCGGAGTGTAAGACCAGCCTCGTTAATCACCAGGCCATCCGTGTAAACAGAAATCTGTTCGCCCCTTTGTTGCCTCTGATAGGCTTCCTCTACAGTTTCCCAACCCTTATCGGTCAAAATACGTGTATCCGGAGCAAAACATGATTCAAATGGTAACAAGGGTTGCTCTCCGCATGGGTTGGTGCTTTCGATGACTCCGACAGTGGGGGTAGGGTTGTCCTCATTCATCCTATCGATAAATACAATTCCAGGCTCTCCGTTGTTCCAGGCCATGTCCACTATTAATTCGAAAACTTCCCTGGCCTTAAGTCTGCCGGTAGGTTTATTGGTGTGTGGATCTATCAAGTCATATTCCTCATCCTTTTGCAGTGCTTCCATAAATTTATCGGTAATAGCAACACTTATGTTGAAATTGGTGATTTCCTTATCGTTTTTCTTACATTTAATAAAATCCAGAATATCCGGGTGATCCACACGAAGGATACCCATGTTGGCACCCCGGCGTGTATTATGACTTATAAAGCCGGCAGCTATATAAGTATTATTATCAGGCACAGATAGGTCCAGTGTAAATGCCTCATCATCTTCGATACTTTCAACTTTGTCATAAAACTGGTCATTTTCTAAAAACCATTTCAGCGGACTTTCAGCTACTTCCTTATATTTCTCCACTAGGTAACGCAACCTACTGCGATTCAAATTTCTCGGTGCAGCCACATTTGGCAAATAGCGCTGTATCTCCCTGTAAAGCTTCCGATTTGCACCTAAGGATGTCCTTCCCGGTCCGCATCCTTTGCCCGAACCGTTGTAGATTTGGGCAAAAACCAGTTGTTGATTTGGTATGACATCATTATATTCAAATAGTCTATCATCAATTAAGTCCAATCGATCGTTCTTTGCTGCAGAGATAAATCCTATCTTATCTCTAAAAATGGCATAACCCTCTTTTGTAATTATGTTAAGCTTGTATACAGGACTTTTGCCGAAAGAATCCCGTCGATCAGTGTTGATTAATGTTCTTGAAGGAATGCCAAGGGCAAGTAACAGTTCTTTCACACCATCAATTAATTCTTTTGAAACAGAATATAAGGTTACATAGCCCTCCTTGCTTACGTATCCATCTGCACTAAATAGACCTCTCAAAAATCCTATGGCAAACCTCATTCCCCCACGAAAGGCTATCTCAGGAACTCTCACATCCATAGAAGAAACCTTGTCAACACCGATATGTTTTAGCCATTGGGCAAGCACCGTAGAATTATAAAAAAGATTTGAACTCTTATCTTCTGGCTTTTTGTTTATAACAGGTTCTACGGCAAAAAGTTTTTTGCCTAGGCTAATTATTCTATCCAAAACTTCTGACTCTTCATCGGCAACAGAAAATATCACTCGACCTGTGCCTCTTTCATTAAAACTTATACTACCGTCACCTATAAAGCATCCTATAAATTCCCCAAGGTCTTCAGACGGTTCTTGAGGCAAAATTATATCCTTGACATTAAAAGGGGGCTCATATGCAAACTCCGGCAACCGGTAATCAGTAGTCTCAGGATAAGTATTTTTCTTTAGAGCAAGCCAATCGCCTTTTTTGATGTCTTTGGCGTATTTCCAAACATAGTTGCCGTCACTGTCTATTACCCTGAGCCGATGTTCATGGGTAATAGTAACAGAATAACCGCACTCAGTGGTTATTTTTTTAACCTTAGCTTTACCGTGAACATAAAATTCGTCAGCTTCTTTTATACCTTCATCAGTATAAAGTTTTAAAGGCACAACGTATTTATGCCAGCTGTCCTCCGGAAGGTCACAGGGCCCCAAATCTTTTATTTTAACAAGGCCCTCCGCAGTAGAAATCCTGGTATTTTCATCCACACATCCACCCTGCTTTACAGCTTCTGTGGCAGAATTAAATACCTTCATGAAAGATATAGGCCCCGATGCTACACCTCCCGTAGACTTTACCGTGGCACCTTTTGGCCGAAGGCGTGAAAAGCTAAATCCTGTTCCACCTCCACTTTTATGTATAAGGGCTGCTGACTTAATAGAATCAAAAATTCCCTCCATAGAATCTTCCACAGGCAGCACAAAACAGGCCGACAACTGACCAAGTTCCCTACCGGCATTCATTAAAGTAGGAGAATTAGGCAAAAACTTAAGCTCTGCCATCATATCATAAAACGCCTGTCTCCAATGTTCAAAGTCCCCGTTTGCATATTTCTCTTCTGCACTTGCAATGGCATCTGCAACTCTTTGTATCATATCTTCTGGGGATTCCACCACATCACCTGATACGTCTTTTGCCAAATATCTCTTTTTCAACACTGTTTTAGCATTTTCTGAAAAGCTGAGATTTTTTTTATCCATAGTACACCCACCTAGAATAAGTTTATAAGCTACTTTAAATGAGTATTAAAAAAAGGGATCAGATTAAATACTATATGTAGTAGCACTTATTATTATAATGCACTATATCTTGGATAGGCAACTTTGAAAAAACCGATTATACTTTTTTATGTATTCCATATTCTTCCCTGTTAAATCATCTTTATTTTTACTAACTTTTTCACAAATCGGCCTGCCTTTTTACAGAAAAAATTGTATATAAATACAAATAGCGGTCTTGTTAAGACCGCAAAACTATATAGCTATTGTATTTTTTTACAATTATATTTTTTTACAATCATTGCAAATACCGTAAAACTCTGTCCTGTGATAAAAAATTTCAACATCATTGTCCTTTTCAACACGTCTGTCAAGTTCCTCGTCAACCGGACAGTGCTCCAGATCGATAACAGAACCACAAACAGTACAAACAAAATGATAGTGGTTTACAGGATTGCCGTCAAATCTACTATACTTGCTCCCATAGTTTAATTCCATTATTTGGCCCATTTCTTTTAATGTGGCCAGATTTCTATAAACGGTGCCAAGGCTTATATTAGGCATTTGTTTTTTAACCTGCTCATATATCCAATCTGCAGTAGGGTGTGATTTTGTACTCCTGAGGGTTTTCAAAATCAAGTCACGTTGCTTCGTCCTTCTTATAAACCCCTTCGATTCACTCATTTATCTTTTTTCTCCCCGGCCGAATCCTTTTTTTCAAAAGTAGCTTTAGATTCACATTCCGGACATTTTCTCGGCTTGCAACGGGACTCTTTTTCATATCCGCACACACCACATTTAAAAACTGCCATTTTGGGAGCACCTCCTTTGGTAACAGTTATTATTTGCTTTAATTATATTCCAATATCATCATTAAGTCAAATTTATTAATCCATTTCTTAGTATCGACTTTGCAGGGCATATAGTCTTGCTAGATTAAAATTTGCACTTCTTCGAGGATGTAACTTCGGTCAAAGAAAGAGCCAATTCTATATACAATATTGAAAAAATCTAAAAGGTATTGACTTTTATTTATTCGAAAAGTTATAATGTCTATAGTGTATTATTACTACTAATACACTTCGTACACCATGTTTGCTGGGAGGTGATAAATTGATTGAGATAGACGCGACAAGCAGTACACCCATTTATGCTCAAATTATAAATGGTATTAAAGAAGGGATTTTGAAGGGATTGTTTGAACCGGGAGAAAAGATGCCATCGGTAAGGGAGATGGCCAAGATGTTGACTTTAAATCCCAATACGGTACAGAAAGCTTATAAAGAATTGGAGAGGGAAAAAGTTGTGGTTACCGTTCAAGGCAGAGGCACATTTATTTCAAAGGAATACAGGCCCACAATAGACGAATACAGGTTAATTGAACTAAAAGAAACTTTCAAAAAGGGAATTGTGGAAGCCCTATATATGGGCTTTAGTAAAGAAGGACTGATTTCCCTTATCAAAGAATTAGTGGATGAAATGGAGGGAACCGAGGCCGATGATAAAAATTAAAGGTTTAGATAAATACCTAGGTGGGGTAAAAATCCTTGACAACATAAACATTCATGTAAAAGCGGGTTCCATATATGGCCTGATAGGGCCCAACGGAGCGGGGAAAACCACTTTGTTAAAATGCTTGGTGGACATTTATGAGCCGGAAAGAGGTGAAGTAACCATTTCGGGTGAGAAGATCGATCAAAGACAATAAAAAGATTAAATACCTTTCAAAGGGAATGAAAACCCAGCTTGCCATACTCTTAAGCCTATCCGTCATGCCTGAAGTTTTAGTTTTAGATGAACCGACATCAGGCTTGGACCCTGTTGTTATGCGGAAGGTGTTAAATCTGATTGTTGAAGAAGTAAGTACAAACAAAACAACGGTTATGATTTCCAGTCACAATTTAGGGCAACTTGAGCAGATTTGTGACCATATCGGCATTATTCATGAAGGGAGAATACTGTTAGAAGACAGTATTGAGAATTTAAAAAGCAAGGTGAGAAAAATTCAGACTTCTTTAGGTTATTTGTCATACTGAGTTTCTCTTTACTCTTTGCCAGTTTGACAGGGACTACCATATCCCAGTTAGTGCTGACAATTATATTCTTCGTATTTCCTCTAGGCTTTGCAGGGCTTATTGAGGCAAATATGTCCATATGGGGATCTGGTTCGTCTGTCATCTATAGATTTTTGGATGCCTTTGGGAATTACATGATCCTGGCGGTACTGGACAAGTTAGAAAATGTACCGCTGCTATTTCACTTTATATCGGCCATAGTAATGCTCATAGCATCAAAACTGCTCTTTGACCGCAATAAACCGGAGCGAAGCGGTGAAACACTGGAATTTGAATCAACTGAGGCATTTTTCAAAGTGGGAGTGGCAGTATGCAGTTCTTTGTTGGTTGGAGTAATCTTTAGCTGGTTGGGAGAATCCAGTTTTTCTAATTCAGGTAGTATGATCACCGCTTTGGGTTATATAGTCGGATTGCTTGTGGGTTGGTTTACAGCAAATTATAGCATAAGAACAAACAAAGCTAAGGCGTAACTGTCGAGGGGTTTTCCCCTCGGTTTTTTTATGCTTGTTTATTTCCCAAAGACCAAAGACAATAGATTCAAAAAACTAGCTCTCAATTTGAATTTTCCTTTTTAACAATTAACCGAATAAAATCAATACTAAGATTCAATAACATGTTTTCAAGAGTAATTCCTAAAAGCTTTTTGATATCACATTATAATTATTAATAATGTTCGTTAGCAGAAAATTTACGAAAATTTTTGTTGACTTCTATTGCATAAGTGTGTATAATAAAACTATAATACTCGTATACAATTATACAAGGAGGGTGCTCATGAATTTATTAGATACAATACCGTGCGAAAATGAAGACATTGAAAAACAGTATGAAGAGTATATGCTTGACATATTATACAAATCAGGATATATGGAGCATTAAAAAAAGAAGCTGGGGATGGCTTCTTTTTTTATTGTGAAACAACATGATTTCCAGACCCTACATCAATTTTCAACTGCGCTGTCGTTTGAGGAATTCATTTAGTTACGTTGCCAATGAAATCCTTTATTCCGGGAAGTGATTTTTTACATACATCCTCTCCATACTTAATATATTTTGGCACTTTACTGAAATCTTTATAACTACCTCCCCGCAAGTCTGGAAAAATAAAATATCCTGGATAGCTTCTCCTTATATATGAAGATAGTTCGTCTCCCATGATATCAACAGTCGCCATGAGTATTTCTACGATAGAATCAGCCTTTGCCCTTTTTTTAGTAACGCCTAGGTCTATAGCTATAATCTTATCAGCTCCTTGATGGTACAGTACGTCTAAAGGAATGTTGTTTTTAATACCTCCATCCACAAGCCGCCTTCCTTTTATGCGCTTCGGGACAAATACACCCGGTAGGGATATGCTAGCCCTTACAGCTTCTGCAACACTTGCGTCTGTTATATAAACCGTATCGGCCGGTCTACTTTTTGGCACACATTTGTTTGGACAAAATACAACTGTTTCACCTGTATCTATGTCTACGCTAATGACGGTAAGTGGAATTTTAAGATCTTTAAATTTCCTCCTACCGAACAAGTCTTCCAGATATTTCTCAATTTTTTCACCCTTGAACAATCCATCCGGAAAAGTCCACATAGTCATTGGCCTTTTAGTCCAGTAATAATACACCAGCATCAATAAATACCCACACGAAAATGCAGGATCCAAAATGTTTAGTGCGTTTATTTCCTTGAATTTCCTATTCATGAAATCATCTATGTCCACATCACATGCAAAAAATGCCCCCGCAATACTGCCTGCGCTTGTTCCTGCTAACATATCCGGTATTATACGGTTTTGCTTTAGTACTTTCAGTATTCCAAAATGCACTGCTCCTCTTATACCGCCGCCGCTAAGAGCAATTCCAAGCTTGGGAATTCTGACTGCCAAGTTGTTCACCCCTTACTAATCAAGATTAAGCTAAAATACAATTAAATTTAATTAATGAAAATATCTTAAAATACTTGTAATTAATATATTATTATGATAACCGGTCGAAAAATGACATTAAGAACCCCACCCGACACGCAATCAAAGATTGCTAGTCGGGGCCCAGGAACCTTGCGCTTCGCTAAAGAACCCCACCAGGCATCGCAATAATGATTGCTATCGGGGCCCGGGAACCTTGTTTGTTCCACAATAAAAAGAGAGTGTTCCAAAAAACCACTTTTGGCTTTGCGGCACTCTCTTTTTTGTAACAACCTCTCTGTTGCTTGATAAAACATCATCCGGTGTGTATTTTTACATTATCTGGCGTTGTAAATTGACATTTATTCGGCCGATATTTCTACCCTTAAACTATGTCACGCTCATCTGTTTGGCATAATACCTATTTAGGTGGAAGCTTCTTTTCCTCTTTGCATCGTTCAAGCAAGTCGAGCCACTTCTTGTCTACTATTTGCTGCATTTGCTCGATAATATGTCCGTTACCTGGTTCGAAAAGGTGGCGGAATCTCCCTTGTGGTTTTAAAAATTCTTCTATCGGCACATATTTTTTAGGCTTATAATTCAATTTCCATTCACCGTTTTCCACTTCATACAACGGCCAAAATCGGGTTTCAACTGCTATCTTTACAAGCTCTACATTATCCGGGGTGTTATACCTCCATCCTCTGGGGCACGGAGATAAAATGTTTATAAAGCACGGGCCATCTTTATCGAATGCCTTTTTTGACTTTTTATGGACATCCTGCCAGCTGCTGATAGCTGTCTGAGCAGCGTAAGGTATGTTGTGAGCTGCCATGATGGCTGTTAAGTCTTTCCTGGGCTGCTGCTTGCCCGGAACTGCCTTCCCTGCCGGACTTGTAGTCGTATCGGCATAGTATGGAGTGGCACTCGAGCGCTGTATCCCCGTATTCATATACGCTTCGTTATTCAAACAGACGTATACCATGTTGTGACCCCTCTCCATGGCGCCTGAAAGCGATTGCAGACCTATATCATATGTGCCCCCATCACCTCCAAATGCGACAAATTTAAAGTTATCATTCAGTTTGGACTGTCTCTTCAGTGATTTAAATGCTGCTTCAACACCGCTCAAAGTGGCCGCAGCATTTTCAAATGCACTGTGTATAAAAGAACAGTTCCATGCAGTGTAAGGATATATGGTCGACGCAACTTCCAGGCAACCTGTGGCACAACAGACAACCACATTTGCGTCACCTGCAGCATTCAAAACCATCCTGACTGATATTCCGTGGCCGCATCCTGCGCAAAGCCTATGGCCACCTACAAACCTTTCTTTAACCCTTGAGAGCTCCTTTAATGTAGCCATCTTTCCACCTCCTATTCTCTAAGGCCCGAGTATCTTACAAAATTGCTTACATTTCCGGTTTGTATTATTTCTTCTAAATCCCTGAAGATATGTTTTATATCATCCAGCCTCGTATCCCTGCCCCCAAGACCATACACGTAATTTACAACCTTTATGTCTTGTTTAAGATCGAAAAGCGCTGTCCTTACATCGGCAAACATGGGACCGCCGAGGGTGGAAAAGGTTTCGGCACGATCCAGAACCGCAACAGCTTTTACACCTTTGAGGGCTTTTTGAACAGCCTCGAACGGGAAAGGTCTAAATACGCGAGGTTTTAATACACCAACCTTCATCCCCTCCTGCCTGAGCTCATCAACTACACCTTTAGAACTGCCGGCAGCGGAATTCATTACCACAACAGCAAAATCTGCATCATCGAGCTTGTACTTATCAAGTAGCCCATAATTTCTGCCTGATACCCTGCCATACTCTTTCCCGACGTCCTCTATGACTTTTTTGGCAGCCTCCATACCGGAAACCTGTTGCCTCTTGTGCTCAAAATAAAAATCGTACATATCGAAATTGCCCATCGAAACAGGTTCTTTTGCATTCAGAAGGTATTCTTCAGGCATATAAGTCCCAATAAAATTCTTTACACTGTCATCATCCAATACCTCCAAAACGTCTAAGGCATGGCTTGTGATAAAGCCATCAAAATTTACGGAGACGGGGAGTAAAACATCAGGGTCTTCAGCTATTCTAACTGCCTGTATCATATTGTCATATGCTTCTTGAGCATTTTCACTGAAAAGCTGTATAACGCCAGCATCTTTTACCCCCATTGCATCGCCATGGTCACAGTGGATATTAATAGGCCCGCTTAATGCACGGTTTGCAACCGGAAACACTATTGGCAGCCTGAGAGAAGATGCTATATAGACCATTTCAAACATGAGTGCAAGCCCTTGGCTCGAAGTAGCCGTCATTGCCCTTGCTCCTGCTGCAGAAGCTCCAATAGTAGCACTCATTGCGCTGTGCTCACTTTCAACCGTTACAAATTCGGTATCAACTTGATCATTGGAGACAAAAGAGGAAAAAATCTGTACAATTTCCGTTTGTGGTGTAATCGGGTATGCAGCGACAACATCTGGATTAATTTGCTTCATGGCGTGGGCAACTGCCTCATTTCCCGTAATCGCAACTCTATTATTCATTTCTCCTAGCCTCCTTTTGTTCATCAATTTCATCTTCAGAAAACATGTCTATAGCATGCACAGGGCATACATTCGCGCATATACCGCAACCCTTGCAGTGTTTGTAGTCAAACGAATCAAATTTGCCGTCTGTAGCTATAATAGAAGCATCAGGGCAATAGCGCCAGCAAATAAGGCAGTGTATACATCTTTCCTCGTTCCATACAGGCTTTAAAGTGCGCCAATCCCCAGTTTCATAAGTACTCGCATTTCCAGGTTCATATATGTTGCCTGCCTTTGTGATCTCCTTCCAGTTGGAGCCAGAATGTATCTTCCTCGTCTTTTTCCCCTGGCCAAAATTTCTGTAGAATGGTGTCATTCACCCTCCACCTCCTGAAAGGCCAATTCGATTGCCTTTAAATTACCTTCCACTACTTCTGGCTTGGTTTTAAATTTCATTCGGAGTTGGTCTTCGACATTTTTTATGAACTCCTCATACGGTACTAACTGAGTTGCTTTTATAAAAGCACCCATAATCGGAGTGTTTGGAATGACCCTCCCAATTGTTTCAAGTGAAATCCGGTTGGCATCCAAGGTAAAGACCTTACCATCAGTAAGTTTCAAAAACTGTCTAACTTCTTTTGGTGTTTTTTTCGTATTAATGACATATATGCCCTTCTCCCCTACTCCTTCAGTTACTTTAGGGGTAAGTAAAGTGCTGTCTAAAACTATGACTACATCTGGGTTTATTACGTTTGAATGAATATGAATTGCCTGATCACTGAAGCGATTAAATGCCAACATAGGAGCCCCCATTCTTTCAGGTCCGTACTCCGGAAACCCCTGAACATACTTTCCCATTTCCGCAATCGTTTCCGCCAGCATCAATGCAGCGGTCTTCGCTCCCTGACCTCCCCTACCATGCCATCGGACCTCAATTACCTTAGACATTTATATCCTCCTTGTATAATGTATTTAGGTTATTTATTAGGAAAACCTATAAACCTTATTCTTTACATCTTCTATCTGTCAGGAGATAATTGTCTTATTAGATTGAGAGAATTATCGTTGCCTCCTTGAGCTGTGCTATGCTCGTACTTGAAAGACTGATACCTCTCTCTAATAAGCAGTTCGCGTATGAGTTGGATGTTGGTTGCCAGTTTGGCTTCTCTCCGTATTTAACACAAGGTAGTGACGCTTATTAGATGAGTGGACTCCCAATCTAAAATACTTTGTTTGAGGTGTCTTTATGTTTTTTGTTGGTATTGATATTGGAAAAAATAATCATGTAGCTTCTATGATGGATGACAGTGGGAAGATAATTTTTAAGGCTTTTTCTTTTTCAAACACTTCTGATGGTGCAGACGCTCTCTTATCTAAGCTTTCCTCTTATTCTTCCAACACTGCCGATTTTGAGATTGGCATGGAAGCTACTGGCCATTATTGGCTTTCTGTTTACTCATTTCTCTATGGTAAAGGTTTCCTGATTCATGTTATTAACCCCATACAGACCGATGGCTGGCGCAAAGGTGTTGAGATTAGAAAACGCAAGAACGACATCATTGATTCTATCCTCATTGCTGATTTAATCCGCTACGGACAGTTTGCAGTGTGGAAACCCGCCTTTCTGACGAGGATATTTTTTCCCTCCGTAACTTGACCCGTTTCCGTTCCTATCTGGTGGAGTCTATCAGTGATTTAAAGCGCAAGGTGGTCTGTGTCCTTGATCAGGTGTTTCCTGAATATCAATACATATTTTCAAACATTTTTGGTAAGACCTCAAAGGAGATTCTATGCCAGTTTTCTTCACCAATTGATTTTGAATCCGTTTCAGCAGATGCTTTGGCACAACTGCTTACACAGCTAAGTCGCCAAAAGGTTGGTGCTGAAAAAGCAAAGCAACTTAAATCTGCTGCTTCTAATTCTTTTGGCATCACCTTTGCCAAAGACAGTTTTTCCTTTCAACTAAGGGCTTTAATTGAGCAGATTTCTTTTATTGAACAGCAAGTAAAGAGATACAGAACGCGAAATCAGCCGTCTGATGGAGAAACTAGGCTCTCCCATAACAACCATAACTGGTATTGGAAACGTCACTGGCGCTACGATTATCGGTGAAATCGGTGACATATCTAAGTTAGCAGCCCCAGAAAACTGGTAGCATTTGCAGGTATTGATGCTTCAGTTAGTAAATCCGGTGAATACGAATCTACACATAATGTCATGAGCAAACGCGGTTCACCATATTTACGTAAAGCCATTTTTCAGGCTGCCTTGATTGCTTCTTTTAAAGACCCTGTATTAAGCGCTTTCTATCAGAAAAAGCGGGCAGAAGGTAAACATCATCTTACCTGTGTTGGTGCAGTTTCTAGAAAAATGTGTAATATCATTTATGCTGTCCTAAAGAATAACCAACCTTATGTGCCCAAAGCTTAATTCCATGTAATTATATATTGTTTCAGGTTTGTAATAATACAAGCCTTTTTGTGATGCCTGTTTTTAGTTGGATCTCATTTATAGTTTTTTTGCATATTTTATTTGACTTTTAATAGTTGGTCTTTCTTTCTTAAGTCAAACAAAATACTATTTCACAGGTTAACACTGCCTGTATATATTTTGCCAAAAACTATTTATAATACACACAGATGTTTCCATGCATTATTGTTTGCATTTAATAAAAAACCCATCCGGCACGCAATCAAAGATTGCTTCCGGGTCCCAGGAACCTTGTAGTTCCACAACAAGAATCTCACCCAAAAACTCAATCAGATTGCTGTCGAGGCACGGGGGCTTTGTTATTTCACAAAAAAATCCACCGCGAAAACGGTGGATAATAAACAAAACCGATATTGTTTTTTATAATCCAGTCAGTATGTATTTTATCAAAATCAACATTATTATGCCCGGCACACCCAAAAAGCCAACGAGCAAAGCTGTTATTGGGTTTACTGCTATGTGAAGACCAAAATATCCCCCAAAAAAATTGAGTATCACAAGTGCTATCCCGCCTATAACAGCGTTATATATGAGTTTTAAGGCAAGGCGCAAAGGAAGGATAAGAAGGCGGGCTAATACGTAGAGTAACACGAGACCAAATGCATAAGCTATGACAGCTGCAAAATCGATTTGCATGGCATCCCCCCCTAATGTTTCGATGAGTTTTCCGTATATTTTATTTAGCCTTACCTGAATTTATACCCATATCCCTTGCTTTTTTCAAAAGATAAGTATATTTTCTTAGAGCTGCTTCCTCTACAAAAATGGCGTGGTCTATCAAGTCAGGTTCAGTGACACATTCGAAATATTTTTGTGCCTTAATCCATTCCTGACGAGCACGCTCTATTTCTTCATCTATTCTGATATTCGGAGCCTGAAATAATTTTTCCTCCGAAAGCAGTTTTGAAGAAAGATCTAAAAACAATTGTTTTATATCATCAGTTATCATAATACTCATCTCCTCCATATGAAATTTTAACCATTTTTGATTTCATTATTCAGAAGAGATGAGCATAAAGTTTATTTGCAGTATCTTTTCCAAAAAAATAGAGAATATAAACATTCCCTGTACATCTGAAGCCTATATGGAAATCCGCGGGCAAAACCAAATTTTTCTTCTTTCGTATAATGTGTGATATTTTCCAAAACAGGCTGCATAACTGGAATTCCTTTTAATCCTGCATACTTGCTTAAAAAAATTTCCACACCAAACCGTGCCCAACTCAAAGAGGGAAGCAGTTTTACAAAAAAGCTAGCCAGGCCTCTTTGACCGTTCAAAATACCAAAATAGCGTTGGGCCAAATCTACCTTCTTTTTGCCTCCTCCCGTTAACATACCAACTGTCATTCCGATTGAGGAGTCTTGTTCAAGAGGATTTAAAAGAGAATCCATATGGTGTTCTTTCAGGTTAATAAGATCTGCATCCAGAAACATCCAAAATGGGGATTCGTCTATGTAGTCAATTGCTGTTTGTAACGCAGCACCTTTTCCCCTATTTTGGTCGTGCCTCAAAACCGTAACTGGATATTTTTTGGCCACTATAAACGTATTATCATCAGAGCCGTCATCCACTACTACTATCTGTTTTGCACGACTGTAACCACATACAACATCTAAAACAGCGCTTATACGAGGTTCTTCGTTATAAGCAGGAATAATTACTGTAACTGATTTCTCCATTCTTATTCCCCTCTACTTTAATAAAGTCACTCACATATCAAAACTTCTACAGGTTTTAGTAAAATCCTCCTTAAGTGAATTCGCATATAAACATACACCGTTTATTTGACTAGTTTACTTGCCCTTTCATCTATTCCCTTTACCTATGTAGCACAATGTTTCCGAATCATATTTAGTCAAATTGTGTTATAATCTATTGTGAATTAATCAAATATTGGAGGGCACCGGGTTTGGATATAAAAAACACATCAGGTGGTGTTGGCCATGCGATTATAGCATCAGTGCTATGGGGAATACTGCCTTTATACTGGAATTTAATAGACCACATACCTTCTACCCAGATACTTGCACATAGAATTGTATGGTCCCTAATTTTTATGTCACTGCTGCTGTTGTTTAATAAACGATTGCCAGACTTGAAAAAAACAGTCTGCAATGCAATCGATATCAAGTTTATATTAATGGCTTCTGTTTTCATAACAGCAAATTGGGGGCTTTATATATGGGCTGTGAACAATAATCGGATATTGGAAACAAGTCTGGGGTATTATATACTGCCACTGATTTCTATAATGTTCGGAATGCTCTTTTTCAAAGAAAAGTTGGACGCTTATCAGAAGATATCGCTCATATTTGCTTTTGTAGGTGTGATTATCCTTGTGGCAAAATTCGGTACAATTCCTTGGGTATCTTTATTATTAGCCATCACCTTTGCGTTTTACAGTGTTCTAAAAAAAATGATCAAGATCGATTCAATAATCGGTCTTGTACTTGAAACAGGCTTCATCGCTCCCATAGCCTTAATATACATAATAGCAAACCAGCTCAGCGGTTCAGGTGTTCTGGGACATATATCGATTACGCAAACTTTGTTGCTGCTCGGATCCGGAATTGCTACAGCAGGGCCTTTATTGTTCCACTCACTTGCCACAAAAAAAATCTCTCTTTCCACGTTGGGGTTCACTCAATACATCTCACCTTCTTTGAGCCTCCTCATAGGCATCTTTGTAAATCATGAACCTTTTACGACAACCCATCTCGTGAGCTTTTGTTTTGTGTGGTGTGGTCTTGTAATCTATTCCGTCTCACAGCTTAATAGCATTAAGAAAAAAAATAGTCGTCAGACATCTATATACGACTCATCTCAATAAATCTTATGTTGAAAGACCTATCTTAAATAGTAAGCACGACCCTCTCTACCAGCAACACGAGTTGACTCATCGAAATATTACATTGAAATAAAAATAAGAACCCCACCCGGCAATGCAATCGAAGATTGCGGTCGGCTGCCGGAAGTCTTGTAATTCTACAGTAAAATACCGGTGTATATAATCATACACCGATAAACCAAATAAAAGTACCGGTCCAACCTGCCTCTGTGAATCCCCACGATAGGTTTGACCGGTACTTTTAAACCGTCTTTTTACATTAGGTTTAAAAATCTTATAGGGATACGAGAAAGCTCCGACAGTAGGGTAAAATATCTATATCTACTACTAAGTGCCTTTACTTCAAACGTGCAGGGATTTTACCTTCTAATATTTCCCCCAAACGTTTTAAATCCGTTGTGGGTTCTTTGCAGGCATAGTTTTCACATACATAGACAGTGGCCTTTTCATCTTTAGGCCTCATTTCTTTTACAAAGGGAATAAGCTCGCCTATTTGTTCATCTTGATTACTAGTTGAATGAAATACGGTTATGGCATTTGGCATATAATGTGATCTTACCTTTTTGATGAGTGCCCTCGTGTCCTCTTCTGCCGAGTCTCCCACAATCACAATTTCTTTGGGAACATCTAGAGCAAACAACAATGCTGTAAGCAGAAAAGCATGTGCTGAAGGTTGTGATAAGACAGTGCCTGCGAAAGTAGAAAATAGCTGCCAGGCCTTATCACTCAGCTCAGCATCGCCTGTCATACGAGAAAGTTTTAGGAGATTAAGAGCCGCAACAGAGTTTCCCGACGGTATGGCTCCATCATAAACTTCCTTGGAGCGGACAATCAACTCTTCACTGTCCTTGCCGTAAAAGAAAAGACCGCCTTTATCCTCATCCCAAAAAAGGTCCAGCATCCTCTGATTTGACATTAAAGCTTGTCTTAAGTACTCGACTTTAAAATTGGTTTCATATAATTCGAGTAATCCCCACACCAAAAAAACATAGTCATCAAGATATCCCATAAAAGCGGCATGTCCGTCCCTATACCTTGCTAATAATCGACCGTCCTTGTCTATTAGTTTTTCCAAAATAAAGTTTACAGCTCGTTCAGAAATCTGGCTCAACTTTTCGTCATTAAAAACCCTTGCTCCTTTAGATAAAGCCGCAATCATAAGGCCATTCCAAGATGTAAGGATTTTATCATCTTTGTGGGGATGAATACGTTTTTCTCTAGCCCAAAACAGTTTTTCCCGACACCGATTTACTCTGTCATTTTCTACGATACCGGATTTAATCAGATTAGGTATGCTTTTGCCTTCAAAGTTTCCTTTAGAGCTAATATCAAAAATGTCGCAAAACCATTTGCCGTCTTCAGGCCCAAGAACCCCAATAACCTCCTCAGGAGTCCACACGTAAAATTTACCTTCTACTCCCTCTGAATCCGCATCTTCAGCCGAATAAAAACCCCCTTCCGGTGAAGTCATATCACGAATCACATAACTGAATATCTTTTGGGCTGTTTCTTTATATGTTTTATTACCCGTAGCTTCATACGCTTCCACCAAAACATAAGCTAACAAAGCATTGTCATACAACATTTTTTCAAAATGGGGCACAAGCCACTTTCTATCCGTGGAATATCTATGAAAACCGAAACCAATATGATCAAAAACCCCACCTCGAGCCATGAAACCAAGGGTTTTCTCTGTTAATTCCAGTGCCTTTTCATCTCCGGTTTTGTGCCAATACCGGAGTAAAAACAGTAGATTGTGGGGTGTAGGAAACTTGGGAGCAGAACCGAAACCTCCGTACTGATCATCAAAGCTGTCAAAAAACTCCTCAAATGCTTTATCTATAACGGATTCCCTTAATTCTCCCGGAGCCCCTTGGTACTGAGTTTGCAAAATCTGCGTCACACGGTCGCCGATAGAATCTATATTTCCCCGATTTTCGTGCCAAGCCTTGCTCAGTTGATGCAAGATGTCTATTATTCCCGGCCTGCCCCATTTACTTTCTTTTGGAAAATAAGTGCCTGCGAAAAAGGGTTTTTTATCGGGACTCATCACAATAGTAAGAGGCCATCCTCCTTGACCGGTCATTGCCTGACATGCTCTCATATATATCGTATCTAGGTCTGGACGCTCTTCCCTGTCAACCTTAATCGCCACAAAATGTTGATTTAGTATTGCAGCAACTTCCTCATCTTCGAACGATTCCCGCTCCATCACATGACACCAGTGACAGGTCGAGTATCCGATGGACAGAAAGATAGGTTTCTCTTCACCCTTCGCTTTTTCAAATGCTTCATCTCCCCACGGAAACCAATCTACCGGATTGTGAGCATGCTGCAAAAGATAAGGGGATTTTTCAGAAATCAATTTGTTCGTATATCTTTGTTTTGTATTCAAATTATCACATCCTTCTGTAACATTATTGTTAGTATATGAAGGTTTGAAATCAGTATGCAAAGTTAAAATAACATCTCTTGACAAACAGGTCTACAAGAAGTAGACTATAAATATAGCTAGGTCTACAAAATGTAAACCTTTTGAAAAGGAGATAGATAGAATGAAAACGTATAAACTTACCGAGATGGAAGGGAAACTCTCAGACCTGATTTGGGCTAACGAACCAATTCCTTCGGGAGAATTGGTGAAGCTATGTAAAAAGAGGTTTGACTGGAAAAAATCAACCACTTATACTATGTTAAAACGATTGGAGAACAAAGGCATTTTTCAAAATAGAAACGGCCTAGTATCTTCACTCATAAAAAAAGATGATTTTTACGCTAAGCAATGCAAGCAGTTTGTAAAAGAAAACTTTGAGGGTTCCTTGCCGAAGTTTTTAGCTGCCTTTACTAGAAATACAAAGCTATCTGATGATGAGATTTCAGCACTGCTGAAATTAATACATGAACACAAGGAGGGCTAGTTGTGGATAAATTGTTTTTACAAGTGCTGAAGATGAGCATTACATCTTCCTACGTTATTCTGTTTGTTATTGTCGCTAGGATATTTCTTAAAAAAGCACCTAAGTTTTTCTCCTATGCACTGTGGTTCATTGTACTATTTAGGCTAATAGCCCCTTTTTCATTTGAAAGCATATTTAGCCTCATACCTTTCAATACTCAAACAGTACCTACTAACGTTGTATACTCCCAAATTTCCAGGGAAATTAGGTCAACAGGTCAAGTGACAAACAACTCTTTGTCTGGACCTGTCGCCCACACTAATGGAAAGCCTATACAACTTTGGATTGAGCTAGGTGAAATTGTATGGCTGCTTGGTATGTTAGCGATACTTACATATAGTTTCTACACAACTGTCGAGTTATATATCAAATTGCAAAATGCAGAACATGTTTCTAAGAATGTATATGAATTAACTGGATTAAAAACACCTTTCGTTTTTGGTATTACTAAACCTAAGATTTATCTTCCGGCAGGTCTTTCTAATCATGAGAAATCCTATATTATTAAGCATGAGCAAACTCATATTAAAAGACTCGACCATCTGGCAAAGCTCTTAGCATTCATAGTGTTTAGTATCCACTGGTTTAACCCTCTAGTTTGGCTTGCCTTTTTTCTTATGACCGAAGACATGGAGCTATCCTGTGATGAAAGTGTTATTAGAGAACTGGGAAGTGAGGTTAAAAAGGATTATTCCACTTCCCTTTTAATGATGTCCACAGGTAGAAGAATTATCGGTGCTAGTCCCCTTACTTTTGGAGAGAACAATGTTAGAAGACGAATCATAAACATCTTAAATTACAAAAAGCCGAGGTTTTGGGTTGTTGTTATAGCAACTATTGCAGTTTTAACTGTTGGGTTTGGGCTTATTACAAATCCTAGAACCGTTCCAAGTAATAGTAATGCAGAAAAAATTCAGAAGGCTGAAACCTGGGCAGAAGCTTTAAAAACCCGGGATGGAAAATCCCGTTACGCAATCATGTCTGAAAACATGAAAGAGCAGTTTGTTGCTGAGCAAAAAAAGCGTTCCGGTGAAGACTGGAATTATAATATTGGAGGTTCTAGCCCATGGGTTGTCGACTACGATATTGATATACATAGAGACACGGCAACTATCACTTACCATTTCGCTGACAGTGATGGGGTAAAATATGAGCGAACTGAGATAATTACTTTTGGCCGAGAAAACAACCGTCTAGTCATAATATCTGCTATAGAAAAAATTGCTGAATGGGACCGAGTAAATTATTTTGCGCCAAATGCTAAGAGGGCAATGGAAGTTTACGTCGAAGGCCTTCTCGAAAGTGATTATTTAAAACTACTTTCTCTCGCCCATGAAGCGCCCTTTGATCCGGCCGGCCAGGATATTTGGGATACGATAAAAATTATTGATGTAAAAGTAATCAGGGAAGATATTCGGGAAAATAAGGCTTGTTATGAGTTACAACTAGATATTGAAGATGGCGGAAATTCCGCTTTTGAAAAAGGCATCTCCACACGTTGGTTATGGCTTGTAAAGGGAGAACATGGTTGGTATGTGGAAGGCTTTATGACTGGCGGAGCTCCTGATGCCAGTTGGTGGAATTCCGAAAGCATCAAAAAATAATACTGATGTACACAAGATTAAACGCTAATCATGACCACTCGTAAACGGGTGGTCATGATTCTGCAAAGGATTCAGAAAAGGGCATATAAAATCCTTTTGGATGTTGACAAACATTACAAACTTCCGGAGGTTCTTTGCCTACATGGATATTACCGCAAACTGTGCATATCCATGGAATTTCTTCATCTTTCTTGAAAATGGTTCCACTTTCTATTTCATCAGCCAGCCTTGTAAATCTATCTGCATGGACCTTTTCAATATTTGCGATGCGCTCAAAAATCCCGGCAACTTCTGTAAAACCCTCTTCTTTTGCTACTATACCAAAGCTCCTATATACTTTTTCCCATTCTTCAAGCTCATTATGCTGTGCAGACCTAAGAGTCTTTGCAGTGTTATCATAATAATCAACAGGATATGCTCCTGAAATACTAATATTGTCGCCAGCGAACTCTTTAAGCAATTGATAGAAGACTTTCCCATGAGCCCTTTCCTGGTCTGCAGTATTATCAAATACCGATGCAACTACATAAAAGCCTTCTTTTTTAGCAATGGAAGTGGCTATATTGTACCGATTCCTTGCCTGGCTTTCTCCAGCAAATGCCCTCATTAAATTTTCGTATGTCTTGCTTCCCCTTATGACCATCTGTATCCTCCATTTTTCATAAATTCATCACTACATTTATAATATGACTGCAAACCAGGCAAAATATGCAACCCGCCTGTCTTTTGAGCATAATATATTCCCGCATAAATATGAGCCTTATAACCCTACTCTTTGCAGAAAAGCACGATCCTGTTTGTGTTTGTCCCAAACTTATTGTTTTGTACTCCCCATATATTAGAGGTCTTTGTAAACTCCTGTAGGTTTACTATGATTCCAAAACAATAAACCCTGCCCTTATACCTAAGGGCACAACATACTCATCCAGCTTGAGCTTTCCTCCCTTTACCTCCCCTACTTCAAATGCAAGCCAGCCCCCGCTTTTTGTTACCCTATAAAGCTCATAAAAAACCTCCTGCATCACAGCGGACCATTCTTCTATGGTTTTTGACATGGTTATTTTACTTGCGATTTCATCGGCATCAATGCCGTTGAACCAGCATCTGAGCCAATTGTCCTTGTCATACTGTACCACGTCCAAAAATGGAGGCGATGTAACCGTAAGACTTATGGAAGCGTCGGGTATTTCCTCCGTATATCTGGCATCTTTATTAAGAAAAATGCCAGATATGCCGGCATTTGTACAGCTTTTCGATTTCATATTTTTTTAGATTCCGTATAAGGCTTTTTGATTTTCTGATGATAAGCTCTTTGGTATCCCTGTACTCGGGTTTCTGCTTCCTTTCAATGTTGATTTTTATTTGCCTTTCCGGAGTTACCGCCTGGTTCGGGGGTAGGGTATAAACAGAAAAGAAACCTCGAGAGTGGCAGTAAGGCGGTTTGTAGCCACCATCCTGATCCATTTGTCCAAGGCATCTTCTCTTTCTTCAAGTCTGCGCTCTTTTAAATAGTTCCTAAGCGACACTATTTCCCCTTCAGTATCCGGATGGTAGAACATAGATAGATCAAGCTCTGCCCTTGCCTTCTTTTCGTAAGGAATTTTGTCGAGCCTGTCAGCAACGTCCTTAATGTCAGGAACAAAAATCCTTGGCTTCGTGAGGATTTGTCTAAGGGGATTTATATCGACTTATATTTTCCCCACCTAAGGTAAATTCCTTAATATATATAATTAGGTCCTTATGTGTTAAAGACATTTCTACACCCCAAATCAGCTTTGCCTTTTGCATTTAATAATTATAGCATATGCACAGCAAGTTAAGGGACTTTTATCGAAAAGAACACAGACTTTCCTTTGTTTCTAATAAATACAACAAATCATGAGGATTTAGAGATTTGGAATTTGCTCGCATATATATGGTATAATAGATTTGACAAAATATTTTATCTCCTTTTTTATGGAGGTGGATAATGTGAATAATATGATTGAATTAATAGTTAAAACAGTTACGGTAGATATGAGTGGTAATTTTACAGTACTTTTAGTGGATAAACAAGAAGAAAAAATGGTGCTCCCAATGGTTGTAGGTGCACAAGAAGCCCATAACATAGCTATGCCTATCCAAGGGGTAACACCACCTCGGCCCATGACTCCAGATCTCTTAAAAAATGCTATAGAAAAATTGGGTGGAGTTCCGGACAAAGTAGTTATTACTAGCATGAAAGGTAATGCTTATACTGCTGAAATACATATAAAGCAGAAGGATCAAACAATAGTGCTGGATTCCAGACCTAGTGATGCCATGGCCCTTGCCTTAAGGTGTGATATACCTATATTCATGAATAAGTGGCTTGTAGAGTTCACCTATGACATATCAGATATAAAACCATAACACTTTATACAAAATCTGGGTTTGAATCTAACCCTATATATTCTCCTGTTTTAGTGCATTAATGATGTTTTCTTTTTTAACTTTACTGCTGAAGTAAAGCATTGCCGAACCTACTATTATAAATACAGCTAATAATTACATGGACAATACTTGCCCAGGGCAGTGTAAAACCATATTTAAAGGTATACATCAGCGACCGGTGAATTAAATACATTACTGCAATGCTGATGGGAAGCCCGTATAACAATGCATTTATTCCATAAAAAAAACTCTCATAGTTCAGCATCTTACTGAAACCTTTTGGCGTTATCCCTACCGATTTTAGCATTGTAAATTCGCGTTTCCGAAGGGAAATACTTGTCGTCATTATAATAAACATATTAATAAGGTTTTTCCATCTTTACACCTCTCGTCTGTCCTATTACCTCGTCAGCTATCTGATTGGAATATTATTCTCTTTTAGTTAACATATTGTTTGTTAACAAGAATTGATTGCCGTAGGACCTAGAATTTGACACTAAACTTTGTAGGTAAATAGAATCTCCTAAAAATGAACACTTATTACAATAAGCAAATATAATATATCAAAAACAGTGAAAGGAGTTTGTGCAAGTTGTCTAATCACGATAGACAAGAGCCATATCCTCCGGGCTTTTGGAAGCAGTATATTCCGCTGAGAGATTATGGTCCTTACCCCTTTGTGGTTAATATTGAGAATGCCGTTTTACAAAACAATAATTTTCGAATAGCTTTATGGACTGGGGAATATTTCCAGATTACATTGATGAGCATTGATGTAGGAGATGATATAGGCTTGGAGATGCATCCTGACGTCGATCAATTTATACGCATTGAACAAGGTGAAGGTGTAGTTATGATGGGGGATAATAGATATAACTGGGATTTCCGAAGAAGAATACGTGATAATTATGTAGTAATTATTCCTGCCGGCAAATGGCACAATGTAATTAACACAGGTCGTCAACCTCTTAAATTGTACTCCATTTATGCACCACCTGAACATCCATTCGGCACCGTCCACAAAACTAAAAGAGATGCCGAGGACCATTATTAATGCCTGGAAATTCTGATTTCATCAACTATTCAATAAATTAATCCGCTTGGTAAAACTACTATTAACAGTCTAACCTAAAAATTTCACTTGGCTGAATCAGTACAGTAAATCAAACAAGCAATTCCATCGTTTTCCATTATATAATAAGACACCTCCATTTCAAATATATACTTCTATGGAGGTGTCGCAAAAAACTTCAACATAATAGAGCAACTATTGTGTAATGCAAGCTTACTTCCCTATAAATTTACTTTGTAGATATGTTTTAGCATTTTGACAAAATGTGCATCTCTTTTTTGTAAGACTTCTTTATCCTTGCCTTGAGAATAATCATAAAAACCTCTGCCAGTTTTAATACCGTAATCACCTTGCTCGTAAAGTTTACGCATTTTTTTAGGCAATTCGGGGCTGCTGTTTAACTCTCTAAATAAATAAGCACCAACCTTATTAAATACATCAACTCCACCCAGATCTACGGTTTCTATGGGACCTAATCCGGCATATCTAAATCCCAAACCGTATTTCATTGCATCATCCACATCTTTTTCTGTGGCGATTCCTTCTTCCACAATATGCAGGGCTTCCCGGAGCAAGGCATATTGCAATCTATTACCGATAAACCCCGGCACGTCTTTGTTTACAACCACCGGCTTTTTATTCAAATGCCTTGCTAATTTAACTAGGGTTTGTATTGTTTCATCCGCAGTTTGTTCTCCTCTGATTATTTCAACGAGCGGGATGAGATGGGGTGGATTCCACCAATGCATACCAGCAAAACTTCTTTTATTTACAACACTTTCGGAAAGCTTAGTTATGCTTAAGCCTGAAGTATTGGTGGCCATTAGGGTACTTTCTTCTACCAACCGACTGATTTCTCCCCAAAATTTCTGCTTTATCTTCAGGTCTTCAACAATCGCTTCCAGAATAAAATCCATATCCTGCAAATCCTTAAGTTCAGTCGTAAATGTAATTCTGTCACGGGAATCTTTAACCACATCCGAGTCAAACAGCCCTTCTCTTAACATGTTATTTTGATTGGTTTCAATAATTTTTCTTGCTCGTGCTAGGGAACTTTCTTTGGTGCCATACAATGTGACAAAAAAACCTGATTCAGCAAAAATATGAGCGAAAGCAGCTCCCATGGTCCCTGCCCCTGCAATTCCAATTTTTTTTATTTGTGCCTGCACTTTATTCCCCCTTTGCCTTCTATGCTCCACAATAACCATTTTACCAGCTCTAAGCGTTAACGTCTCACTGTCTTCTTAGGCTAGTTCAAAAGTTGGATATATTTGGATATATATCAATTAATAATTTTTCCTCCTTGCAAGAAGAATTTGTTTATACCTGAATGATAAGTCTTTTATTATATCCCAGTTTTTGTTACGAATACATTTTATTTTTAATCACGTCACGTAATATAAGCTCCCAGCATAGCTGATGTGGCATTTTTAGTGTACCTGGCCAAAACACCCCTCCTTTTATTTATCCTCTTAGGTTTCCAGCGGCCCCTACAATTGATAATAAAATAAAGAAAAGGGATTTTTATTTTTACATAGAAATTATCTAACACGAATACATCTGGTAAGCCATATTAATAATAGAAAATTAAATGGAGGAATGTTATTAGATGAAAAGTTTCGTGAGAATACTAATGATAGTTCTTGTTATATCCTTAATAACCTTCTTTTTTTCCAGCTGTGGTAATTCTGGCCCCAAGGATGCTGCATCATCAGAAAAAGAATCAACTCCTACACAAAACGAAAGCTCATCTTCTGATAAAAAGTCAGCCCCTTTAGATATTTCCTTTAAAGTACACAGCCAAACTATAAAAGATGATGATGGAACCGAACTTGTCAGTTTCAAGTTCTCCTATCCTTACATTGCTAATCCTGATAATGAAGAGGGTATTACCGCTATCAACGATTATTATGAATCACAAATCCAACGTTTAGTAACAACTGTCATGTCTGAGGGAAAAAAAGCCGCTTTGGAGGCAAAAAAGGCTGCCGAGGAAGGTGAATTCGATTTTCACCCCTTAGTCTTTCAAAGAGAATCAACTATTTACTACAACTACAACAACCTGCTGTCAGTTTTGAATCTCGAATTTGAAAACACTGGGGGAGCACATCCTCTAAGCTACTGGTCCTCTGTAAGCTTTGATGTCAAAACCGGCAAAAAACTTGCTTTATCTGATATTCTTGGGCTAAGTAAAGAAGAAAGCTTAGAAAAGGTTTATGAAATCGTAATTGAGCAGATTGAGGACTCCAAAGACAAAGAAAAGTATTACTTCGAAAACTACGAGGAAAATGTGAAGAATTATTATTCGGAGGATGACTTTGTCCTTTCCCCTGAAGGCTTAATATTTTACTTCCAACCTTACGCCATAGCTCCTTATGCCGCTGGTATCCCCATATTTGACCTTCCCTACAGTAAGGCAGTAGATCTCTCAATCGAAATAGTTCCTATTGAACCGAATGACCATGAAAGAGACGCTTACCTACAGGCGGGAAAACTGATAGAAGCAAACAAGGAAGTTTTCTATAATATATTCGGACTTTCTATGCTCCCTTTGGAAATGCCCGAAATAATTTCTGAAGACCAGTCCATATTCCCTGTAAAAGATAATAGATTTACGACATTTTCGGACCTGGATAATTATATAAGAGGCATATATGTGAAAGAAGAAGCCGACGCCCTTATGGGTACCGAGCGGTATATTGAAAAGGACGGCAAGCTGTACGGCGATATATACAAAGATGCGGGAATGGGATATTATGTTGACTGGAATAATTACCGCTATGAGCTAAACGATATAAGCGAAACCGAAGCAACTATAAAAATCTACACGGTCGACGATTCACCCGCAGGTAGAGAGGAGATTACCATAGAAGTTAAAATGCTTAAGGAAAACGACAGCTGGCTACTTGAAAAGATGTTCAGTTAATATACTTTTTAGCATTCGGGCATTGAAAAATACTGAAATACTAAAAGGATGAAAGTGATGAGAAACCGACATTTGTAAACCGGTTTCCTCATTGCACTTAGATTTAACAAATGGCCATCTGCTCTTCCTTTTTGGCCAGTTTTCTTAAGGCCTGCAACTTGTCCTTCTCTCCCAGCTTAGCTTTAGTTATAGCTGTGCGCAAAACCTCCAGGGAGTGAGCTATGTCAGCTCGTTGCACCGGGAATGGGTAGTTGTCTTTACCACCGTGTGCAAAGGTATAGCGCACGGGATCTTGAAAACTGGGCAAAGCACCGTGGGTGACCTCTGCAACCATGGCAAGTGCCCGCAGGGTACTGGGGCCTACACCTGATGTTTCAAGCAAGTGTTTATAACTTTCAGGCGGGCATTCATATAGCCGGTACAAGATTTTATCAAGATACTTAGCCGAGGGTATTGGCTGATGTTTTGGCATTGTCATAATACGAAGGTTGCCCGCAGGAAGGCCAAGACCGTGTTCTGCTTCATTTTTTTGAAAAGCCATGGCGGACACTGGCCGCCATGAAGTGGGACATTGGCAATTCCCGTATGCATAGGCTTTCTCTCCTTCTATATGTACTATTGCAAGATAAACACAGCACTAAAAAGTTTGGTATGCCTAGGCCATTTACGAGCTTGATAGATATGCATTTTAATATAGTTTGCAAATAAATACTTAACAATTATCATATGCGGCTCTAAATAACATCACATAATCATCCTTGGTTATCTCTCTAGGATTACTTTTATTGGAACCATTTTTTACAGACATTTCAGCTAAAAGTTCAAAATCGCTGGGTTTAACATTGAGTGCCTTTATTCCAGGTAACCCGATTTTTTTAGACAATTTTTTAATATGTTCTATACCTTTAATTGCTGCTTTGTAGTCATTTTTCTCTTCAATTCCCATCGCTCTTGCTATTCTTGCATATTTATACTCTACTGCGGGCAAGTTATACTCCATTACATACGGGAGTAATATGGCATTGCACAAACCATGAGGTGCATCATAAATGCTACCCAGTGCCTCCGCCATACAGTGCACTGAAGCCACGTCAGAGTGGCTGAAAGATAATCCTGCTAAAAGGCTTCCTACCATCATCTTATCTCTTGCTACTATATTTCCTCCATTCTTTACTGCCTCTTCTAAATTGTGGGCTATATATTCAACAGCATACAGACCAAGGGCTTCCGCAATAGGTTCAGTACAATTTGCCGTATACCCTTCTATTGCATGAGTCAGAGCATCCATACCCGTAGCAGCCGTTATGCCGGCTGGCAGAGTCAAGGTAAGTTCGGGATCTATTATCGCTGTTTTTGCCGCTATTGCAGTGCTTTTTAATGTAAATTTGAATTTCTCCTTTGTATCTGTTATTACCGAAGAAAAGGTTATCTCACTGCCGGCACCTGCTGTTGTAGGTATAGTTATCAAAGGAAGACAATCTCCTTCTATTTTTTGCTTTTCCCTATAATCTTTTATATTGCCACCATGACTCGCTAAAAGAGCTACGGCCTTAGCGGCATCTATAGGGCTTCCACCGCCAAAAGCAACAATCGTATCTATAAGTTCCTCTCTTGCTTTTTTAGCACATTTGTCTATATTGTAATCTTTGGGATTTGCCTCAATTTCGTCATAAACAATATAGCTCATACCTTCTCTTTCGATTATTTCAGTTACATTGCTTACTATTCCAGAATTAACAAGGCCTTTATCCGTTATTATCATAATTTTTCGGGCATCTAACATCCTCAACTCTTCACCCAAAACTCCAATAATGCCCACTCCGTACCTTATCTTTGTCGGTAATACAAAATCAAAAATATTAACCATCATATTACCTCCCGTATTAGCAAGTATTTACTTATACCTTTCATTTGGGATTATATTTGCCACTTAATGCTGTTATATATATTCTGCATCAAGTGGCAAAAACCATTTTTTTAGCTCTTAAATCCTAAAATTTTGATTCCGCACAAGCGATCTGTAACCGGCGGCTCATCAGTTAAGCGCTTTTGACAGATGGCAATGCCTTTTATATACTTTTATATCCAGGTTTCAAGACAATTATTAGGTTTTTGCCAATACGTGATAAGGCTACCGGATGCTTTCCAGTAACCTTTTCCTGTTTTTGCAAAATCTATGCCTCCCATTGAGAGACCTAATTTGCATCATTATATTTGTTTAATAACATTAATAGCCTCAGATAATGATTGGTCTCACGCAGCGCATGGTCTGCAAGAAGTGTCTTGATAGCAAAAAAACACCCCCTTCGATACTAATATATTTTATAAACAAAGGGAGTGTAATGTGCCTATTCTATTAAAGCTTGCATCGTATGTTACTGCAGCCTATTGGTATTATCGACTATTCCATCTCCTACCCTGTTATCATTTGCATTGATTAAATGATCCATTCCCCTAACAAGCGTGTCATCCTCAAGAACACTGTATAAATGATATCCCAAGTCTTCCCTATCCAACAATATCTCTTCAAGAACTTCTACAGTTCCCCAATCCTTAAGTTCATGAGCACGTGTTATTTGTTTACGGAGCATTTCTTGTATTTTTAGTTCATGTTCGAGGTCATTTCGAATAAAGTCTCTCATGGTGTAACGACCTTCGACTTCATGTTTAATATACGACAACTCATGCTGTGCTACAGGATGACCAGTTGGAACCCCTCCAAGCCTTGTAACACGCTCACCTATCTTATCAATGTGTTCGAAAGTTTTCTTTCTATGTTCATCAAGTAATTCATGCAGACTTAAAAATGCCTCAGCACCCTCAGTCATCCAATGATGTTTGTTGTATTGGTGCAAGGCTACTGTTAGAGCACACATATGATCATCGAGCATTAACGCCATTTCATGGCGCACTTCGTAGGGAAGACCTATACCTGCTCCCTCTCTTTTTACAGTTCTAGGTTGTTGTCTTAATACCATATCATGGCTGGTTGTATGACCAGGCATACTAGCATCAAAACCAGACTTGTCCAGGTTAAATTTGCCTTGAAAATTGCCCATGTTGTTTACTGTTCTTTTGATCTCATTGGGGATAAAGTTTTCCATGAGGAATTCCTCCCTAATAATTTTATTAGTATTATTATTTTCTAATAGAAACTCCTTTATTCTTAGCGAACTCCGTCCTTAGTCTTAACACCCCTTCCCCTCCAGCACCTGAAGATCCACCATTTGCAAACCAATATCAGGTTCTTTACGCACAGCTTCTCGCAGCAAAGTTAAACGTATTAAATCTTACTGCGTCAGGTGCCCCGATCTGCACCTTTGCCACTGACGCGATCGCAGCAGCAGACACTTTCCTAGACGAATCTCCTCCGGATGGCCAGACGGGAGCGCCCCAGGTTCAAGAGCCCCTGGAACTGTTCAATTCGAGCAATGCTCCAGGATGCCCGCCGCATTGCGAGGATAATAATATCGAGTAGGTAAGGTAGTTCTGTGCATAAGAGGTGTTGCGATGCTCCTTCAGGAGTGATGCATCACCTTTTTTTTAATATTAAGACCATGAACCTACAGAAGAACCCCACTTACAACCAAAGATGCCGTTGGGTTCCGGAACCCTCGTTATTTCACAATAAGAACCCCGCCAGACACGCAACCAAAGATTGCTGCCGGATGGGGAAAATCTTGTGTATAAAACAAGGGACGGCGCAATCGTCCCTTGTTCCTTTAACTTTATTCTATATCATGTTGTCCATCCATCTTATATTGTCCATTGATTGTGAATTATGCCCACTAACTTCCAACTTCCCTCATATTCTTCAAACACAAGCCTCAGGCTCTTCCAATCCATTCCGGCATAATCCGGATTAAACCCCGGGAAGTAATATTCAACCACTATTGGATTTTCATAAACTTCAAACTGATTTTCCAGCATATTGCCACTGCTTAAAACTTCATTGTATCCAATTTGTTCGGCATTAATAAAATCCTCGGTGTAGATAAATTTCTCATAATATTGGCTGGGAGTCAGCCTGATTTCATCCCCCGTGCCGTCATAATATCCCCATAAGTATAGCTCTTGGTCGTTAAAAAACCCTTTCATTTCCTCTTTGCTAAATACCACATCGCCCTCCAATGAAACATAGGTGTAGGGCGTAAATCTAACACCTTTTGTCGGGTGGACAAGTTCTGCAATCTTTTCAACATCTTTATCTTTGATTGCTTGAATTGCTTTATTTGCGGTTTCTTCGATAATTTTCTTGGCAAATTCGGGTTTTATGATACCTTCCTCTGTCAATTCATAGTTTTTCACTTCTTTGCCAAGTACAAATATCGGCACTGCCAACAAAATGCATAAAGCAGCTGCTATGATTATGTTTTTTACTTTGCGGTTTCTCACAACAACACCCTCCAATCCCTTTTTTTGTTCTATATTTTTAGTCGTGCCAACGGGTGTTTTTGTTCCATTACAGCTATTAGGAAATTCCTGTCAAAAAGCTGAATGTGACGAAGCAATATGTTGGAAGGGTGACCCAAATTTCTTATAAAAAATAGATCGGCATCAAATAAGACCTTCTAAGAATTTTTTTCTTAATTCCGGTTCAAACTTTTCTATTGCATAGCGCAGCATTGTCCGAGGCAAAACTTTGTAATTATCTTTGAGGAAAGCATATTCAACATCAAAATCCCTTTTGCCGATTTCCCTGAGCATCCAGCCGACAGCCTTATGTATCAAGTCATGTTTGTGATTCAATAATATCTGTGCAATCTTCAGTGTGTCGTCGAAGCTGTTTTGCTTTATGAAATAGAATGTTGACATTATAGCAATCCTTTGCTTCCATAGATCCGGCGTCCGGGCCATATCATACAGTATAGATTTGTCTTTATCGAAAAGATAGCTGCCCAATATCTTAGGTGCACTGGCATCGACTAAATCCCAATTGTTCACAGCCTGAATGTTGTCAAGATATGTGTTGACGATTGCCTCTCTAGTCTCCTCATCTTTACTCTTTTCAAACTTTTGAATCATCATAAAAAGGGCGGCAAGGCGATATTCATGAACAGGTTCATTTAACAGTTCTTCAATAGCTTGAATATCCATATCCCTATAATATTTACCGGCAACTTTTCTCAAATTAGGCACAGTAACCCCTATAAATTTGTCTCCTTCCCCATAACCCCCCTTAAAGGCCTGAAAGAAACGGGGAAAGAAAACAGCCTTCTCCTCATCAATATACTGATTTATCTCTTTTTTAATTTGATCAACAATGTCCATATTGGCCTCCCAAGAATTTATTGTGTTGTTACAACTCACTTTCACATAGAAAAAGATACGGAGTTTATATAGCTCCCAAGAATTTACTATATTATTAACAGCTCACGGCAGATAATTAATAAATTAATTCGGTAAATAAACGATATTTCCTTTATTTGTCTTAGTAACAACGTTTATAACCACTCGCATATATTATATTGGAAATAGACCTCAATAAAAAGGAGGAGTGGCCACTATGAGCTTTTTTAGGAATTTAACCCCAACAAACGGGTTCGATAATAAGAACCTAAGTAATGCAAGACAAAATAATTACGCCTGGTCCATGAGTGAATTAGGAGATTACATTTATGTGGGCACAGGTAGAAATATATTGCTGAATATCATTAATGCAATAAGTCCTAATGTTAAATTTCCTTCACTGCTCATGGCAGACCCTGTAGTCAACCGAGCTGAAATATGGAGATATAGAAAGGATGGAAGGCTGTCATGGGAAAAAGTCTATCCGACAACTACAGAAGACCCAAGTTTTCTCGGTTTCCGATATATGATTAATCACAAGCCCCTAGAGGGCAGCCCGGCACTTTATGCTGCAGGTGTTAGCGAAAGAGTCCGGGTATTAAAATCGACCAATGGTGTTAATTGGCGGGTACTCGAGGACACAATTCTACAAGGATCTTCCTCAAGGGCTATGGTCACACACAAAGGCAGATTATATATTGCTACTAGGGATGAATTAAATCAAAATGCAGTTCCGCTACTTTATAGCAGTAAGGATCCTGAATTTTATCCATGGGAATCCGTTATAAATAATGCCGAGGATTTCAAACCAAACAAAAATCCTAAGGGTTCTATTTGGAATATGGCTGTTTTTAATAATAGAATATATGTATCTACTAGTCACGAAAATAGAATTCAAATTTGGAGAACGAATCACGAAGAGCCACGGCTAAATGAGTGGACCCTTGTAGTTGATGGATTTGAAAATCCGTTAAATAGGTATACCCTTAGCATGGGTGTGTTTAAAGACCATCTATACGTTAGCGGGACTAAACCTTTACCATTGTCCTGGTTTATCCCCCTCGGCTGTGATGTTATAAGAATCGATAAAGAGGACAACTGGGAGACAATAGTTGGAGGAAATACTTTTGTTCCATTAGCTTCAATAATAGATGAGGGAAGCCTTTCAAATCTTGGATCCGGATTTAACAATCCCTTCAATGTATATGGGTGGCAGATTCAGGAATACAAAAATAGGCTATTGATCAGCACCTTTGATGATTCAAGTAATATGGAGGTAATCCTGACGACCCTATTAGAGAACAGGCTTGCTTTAGAAAATATTATTGGTGAGACTGTAACAAATATATTAATTAAAGTTTATGCAAGCGTAGTAGAAATATTAACTGCTATCAGGTACCCCAGGGGATTTGATCTATATATATCCGAAGATGGGGTTAATTTCAACTGTGCATTTGTGAATGGCCTCAACAATCCGCACAACTATGGTGGTAGAATCCTCTTTGTAGACAGTAAGAATGATTTATACATTGGAACCTCTAACCCATTCCAAGGTTGTGAAGTATGGTATACAGATGGTATTGCTGATAACACGCTTCAACCGTGTGATGATAACCACTATAAAGATCTATGGAAAGCCAGGCGACTAATAAATGAGAATTTAAGTGTCATAAATGAAAATATGTCAACAGTCCTTGAGCTCATGTCAAAAAGCAACTACTTAAATACACTGATAGGTAAAAAACAGAAATAAATAATTAGGCTGTTGCAGTTCAAACTTCAGGTCGCTCAGCCATACTTAAAAAATAAAAAAGTAAGTGATGCTGTGATAGGAATTTCTCTTATTGCTGTAGAACTGGATAACGGCTGTATAGGAATATCCTATGTCTTAAGGGAGGGTTTAGATTCGGGTTGTTCGATTTTTCCTTACGGTGATCAGGCAGGGGTATTTGCGGCCTCAGCAACTATTCAATCAAAAAATCTGTAAGAGTACAATCATGATATATATTTAAATTGTTATAAAGGTAATATAAAATTAGAACTTGTACAAATTCAGCCCGATTTCCTCACTAAATTGTCTTTCTACACTTCCTTCAATAGTTTCAATGATGATTTCCCCAGTACCACTTATTACGGCTGAATTCAAATGGCCGCCACGTGTGTTATAATTTGCATCAGATAAATTAATGTGTAAATGGAGGTACACCTCTCCATCCTTAGTGGAGATATTCCCCAAAAGACTTGTAATTTCATAATCCCCTTCTAATTGTGCTGAATTATACTGTTTGCTTTTTGTGTCAAAAAGGCCTACCCTCACCTTGTTGACCGCCCCGATTCCATTTACAAAACCCAATTTGATTTTTTCATCTTGGCAAAATTTCTTTAAGGTATCAACAATCTCTTCACCTTTATCGATTCTCATAACGTATTTGTTGCCAAATTTTTTATATTCCATATATTGTATCCCCTTTCTTATTTTAGGCTGTCCTATATAAGTATAACTATTTTTATAATTTCTTCAACTAAACAGCAACTTTGTTAGCGGTTTTTTTACAATTTGCTAAAAAAACTGTAAAAAGTTCAATTACTGTGGCTAGCAAAAAATATGAAGTGTAATATTTGCGATCTCACAGAACGTCGATATGGTAACAAAGAAAGAGCTGTATAGAATCAGAAAGACAAAGTTAAGAAAGGCTGACTTTTGTCTAATAAATACTGGTTATTAAAACAGTGTAAACTTTGCCGCTACCTGAATATTATATTATATAAAAGGATTGAAAGGAGGATGGGCAATTGATTCTGTATATTGTGCAACAAGGTGATACGGTAACCGCTATAGCTAATCGGTTTAATGTTTCTGTTAAGGATATAATTGAGAACAACTGGGTCGGCACTGACATGATGATAGTCCCGGGACAAATTCTTTTTATCAGAAGGGACGATTACGATTACGGTTCTATGGATGCGATGGGTGCTTATTCAATGCTACAGCCTTTTATTCGGAAGGAAGTTCTTTATGTTGTGCAGCGCGGGGACACATTGGCTGCGATAGCAAGAATATTCGACAGCACAGTAGAAGCAATAGTGGAAGCAAGCCGCCTGGAAGGACCCGGAGCAACAATATATCCCGGTCAGATATTGAGAGTTCCCATTATAGGATTCAGATAAGAGCATTTTTCAATACCCCTGATCTTTCTTGAACGCTCTTGGTGATCAGGGGTATTATTGTGAAGCAACAAGGTTCCCGGGACCCGACAGCAATCTCCCATTGCGTTGTCGGGTGGTTTCATATTTTGGATTAACTGTATGCCCAAAAACGGAAATAAGCTATCACCTGGGGCAAGAATTATAAAAGAAGTATGGGGTTGGTCGTTTAGAGGCCAAATCGAAAGAAGCACTAACAGAAAACCTGGGATATCAAGAACCACAGCGCAAAAATACATAAAAATCAACCCAATCGATGGAAACCTTCCCGGAAAAATCGTCTTCTTTGCCGCTGATATTCAAAAACACGTACATTACTTCTATTTTATCGCCTTTGTCATAAAATGTCATGTCCGAAAGGTCAACGGTTTCTTTGTTTCTGTTCTTGATGTGGATACTATACGCAATTTCATTGATACTCTTATTGTAAATCTCCACACCGTCTTTTGATATTTCTAGCTGCATAGTGCTCGGCTCATAAGAGATTTGAATCCCCGTTTTGTCTTGGGCTTCTTTTTGCACTCGATCAAAAATGTGTATAAAATAATCATACTCGTTTATATTCACAAACTGACTTCTCTCCTCCAGCCAATAACTGAAGTGATTAGCCGGCATTGCTCGATACAGCTTAAAACCAAAAGTTTTCTCCATCTGATTTAAATCAAAGTCTTCAGGTAAATATCTTACTTCAGCAAGACTATGATTTGTATTAAAATACAACAGTATAGCGCTGATCTCTTTTTTGTCGCCATCGGTAACTTCCTTTGACGACTTGCTTATGGTATTGGCTTGGATCATATCATATTTCCTTAAAATACTTTCAAATCTATTATTCTGACTCGCCTTCGAGACGGAAAAACAGCTCCACGGTCCTACAACAGCTAATACGGCTATGATTGCCAAAGAAACGGGAAGCGCTATATTTCTTGTCTTTTTAGAAAATATGTGATATATCATACATCCTGTAACCCATATTCCTACAACCATGACCAGATACCTGTTCTCAGTTATTCCATAAGCTTTCAAACGTATTCCCATCGAGACAAACATCATCCCAAGGAGGGGAATTATAAACCTAGGTAAGTAAAAAATAAATTTTCTGACCCATGGATTTGTTTTTCGCAAAGGGTAAATCAAAAATATGACAAGGGCACTTACAATCGAGTACCACAGCACAAGATGTGCAACAATACCTGCTCGGCCATTCAAGTGTTATTAAAATCTTCGCAAAAAAGGCGTACAGTATGATGGTGTATATCACTAGTATAGGCATCACAATATAAAGTATTAAAACCTTGAGGACCTTTGAATAGTTTTCCGGTTTCATATCCTCTCCTATTTGAGGGATATCGGCAAGGAAGAATGCCGGCGCAAAAATACCCCCGACAATAATCAGACAATCGAGATAAAATTTATGTGAAACCTTAATGGAAAATAGCCGGTCAATCGTAAAAAGAATTGCGGCAAGGCCTGCATACAAGACCATGGAGTATATGTATGTTACAAAAAACCTCGAGAGTAAAGTAATCACGTAAAGCTCGTAATTTTCTCTTTTATAAAAATAAGGTATAAAAGAAAAGGTTAAATAAAAAGCTATTGAAAAAGCGATATAACGAATCATTGTCGCTGTTTTTAAATCATGTAAATAGAAAAGGAAATATAATGTGAGTCCGGCCGCTGCAATCATATATAAAAAAACTCTAGCCCCTTTTGTTAAATGAGGGATTCTTTCTAATAATAGCTTTATACACAGTACCACCGGCACAGCCAAGGGCAAAAATCAGGCAAACCCGTATAAGTTTATCTTCCATACCATTTTGTGCTTGCGCGTGAACCGAGAACATTAAAACTGATGCGGCTATAGCACACAGTAAAAGCGCTTCCGGAAAGCGTTTAAGGCTGACTGCCAGTTTTTTAATTGAGGTTCTACAAAACGTCGCTATATTGTTTCTCATCCCTTGGCACACCTCACATTGTTTATGAGTATCACAATAAAATCATACGAGCAATGATATTAATATTTAAAGAAAAAACAATTACACATATTCTCCATAAATATTCACCCAATTTATATGGTGCTGTATATTGCAACGTTTATATTACCATAACACCGGATCGGTCAAAAAACCCTAAGCATTTAATAAGTTAAACTCACAGTTGGCAACTGATCTTTTCGGGATTAACTTTTATAGATCTTGAGGTATAATGAAAATATCTCCTTAATAACTATTTAATTCCAATTAATCACAAGAATTAATAAGCGCAAAGGTTTGTTCTATCTTAAAGAGTTATCAAGAATCCCTGATTGAAATTATGTAAATCCTGGCCGTGGATTTAATAAACTCGATTTTTTAATGTGCCTATGCCCTCTATACTCACTTCAACAACATCGCCACGGCGGACGGGACCTACTCCCGCAGGCGTTCCGGTTAGTATCACATCACCGGGCATAAGTGTCATGACCTTGGATATAAAGCTTATGAGCTCATACACCGGCGTTATCATCATGCTTGTAGATGAAGACTGCCTGATTTGACCGTTTAAGAAGGTTTGTATCTTCAGATTATTGGGGTCTAATTCCGTTTCAATCCATGGGCCCAATGGACAAAAGGTATCAAATGATTTGCTGCGCGTCCATTGACCGTCCCTTCTCTGAAGGTCACGTGCCGTCACATCATTTGCACATGTGCAGCCAAAAATGTGTTGTTTGACTTGATCAGGTAGAATATTTTGGCACTCGGATCTCATAACGACGGCAAGCTCACCTTCATAATCCACCCTTTTAGATATCTCGGGGTAAATTATGCCTTCATCATGTCCTATTAACGAGGTCGGCGGCTTTAAGAAGAGGACGGGTTCTTCCCGCACATTCTCCCCCAATTCAACAGCATGGTCTCTGTAGTTATTCCCGACACATATTATTTTTGACGGAACAACAGGTGTTAATAATTTAATTTGTGAAATGTCATGGAAGTTACTTTTCTGCAGCTCAAAATCCCCGAATATATCACCTTGAACATCCACAACTTTTTCACCCTGGACAACACCGTATTTTACACAATTGTCTACAACAAATCTGGCTATCCTCAAAAAATCCCCTCCATTGTCTCATATTCAACATTAATGTCTTATACTAAATATAATATAGCATAGTCAATTACTTATTTGAATGTCTTAACTACATTTGACCAAACATCGGCAAATGGGATTACCCAACAAAATACCTTTTCAAGGAACTGTGTTTGATATATAATGTCATCGGTGATATGAAATGTGTTATGTTTATATTCTTGAATGTTCGGACAAAACCCTTTATACTGGATGGACAAATAATCTAAAAAATAGACTTGAAGCACATTTGAAAGGTAATGGGGCAAAATATACCAGAACTCGACTTCCGGTAAAACTGGTATATTTTGAACACCACCATGATAAAAAATCCGCTCAAAAGCGAGAGCGCTACATAAAAAAGATGTCTCGATCCCAAAAATTACGACTTATACATAATTTTAATATTCATCCCCGCTGAGTCTTTCTCGCCACATTTCCTCAAGCAATTTCAAATCCTCGGTAAAAGCTTTAATTCCCTGTTCAGGTTCTTTTTCCAATTCATCGAGCACCTCGAACACAAAGGCCTTTGCCCCAAATTTATCCCAGTCTTCCTGAAGCTTCATATAAACACAAGAACCGGTGGAAACCGAGAAATCAAAACGATTGCGCGAACCCCTCAAATCTATATCGCTAGCCAGCAAAAATCTTCCGTTTTTGGTATTTGTTATTTTAAAAACCCCGCCGGTAACCGATCGCTCTTTATATTTTCTGATAATCTCTTTTCTTTTCAAATCACTCTTTTCCAGCTCTCTGACCACTCTCAATACCCCATTTCTTTGAGGATTGCCGCTAAACGCCTTAATCTCTCGCCGATCAGCTCATCGTCCTTCGCAAGGCAATCTCTAAAAAGCCTTATATCCTCATCTATCATGTCATTATCTGTGCAGATCGACACTGTCATGGCATCACCTTGCATGCCTATTCTGTCGATTAATGGGTTATCAGAATCATACAGTTTCTCATAGCGGTAGGCTTCTCTAAAATACTGCAACGACTCGCAAATTAGTATAGCAAGATCCAGCACCCTGTGAAGTGGCAATTCTTCTGATTGCCTCGACCACTTCTCTCCTGTGTGCCTCCATACCTTTGCGGAAATATCAACATTCCCCCTGTCATTCCATTGTGCTAGTCCCAGTGACAAACCTTTTGCATCTGAATTGTAAGCATATCTTCCGTCTACATTCTCATAGTTTTCAGATACAATGACAGGCTTGTGTTTTAATGATACAGGTATTTTCATGATGATCTCACCTCAGTTTAGTAGTTTAGTAAATTAGTAGATTAGTAGTTTGGGTTAAGCTTATCATTTGTTTTGCCAAAAGTCAATAAAAGAGATCATGTATAGTATTTTAAGTTAATGTTTACGTTATAGTTGATTTATGATGATAATCAATTGATTTTATCATTTTTCAAGCGAAACTTTCATACATACTATGACGTCTAAAAAAATGTAGTAATTTTGTCTGGGAGAGGTAAGGTGTTTAATAATGAAAAAGAGTTTTACAAAGAGACTATTGATAGCAGTTGGCTTGGCAATGGGGATCTCAACATTTGTTTTGAGCATATTAAATCAAATTGAGACAGATAGTGCGATAAGCCTTTTATCAATTGGTTTAATATGTATTGCAATCGAACGACTTGAGGATAAATAGATGTTTAATGAAAAGAGGTTCCCTTTTTGATAAAATGGACTTAACAACAAACTATACGAAAGGAGAATCTCTTGTGCGTAAATCTAATTCTAAAAGACCTATGACAGAATTTTGATATAGTAGCAGATATGGTACAACACTCAGACGCTAGCTCAATCCAAAAAAGTAGTCTACAAATGAAAGGGAGGAGAAAATGAGAAGAAAGGACAAACAGGTATCAGATAAAACACTTCTATATAGTGTGATAGAAAAAGCAACGGTATGTAGGATGGGCCTGGTTCGATAACGATCTAGGCCATACATTGTCCCTTTATGTTTCGGCTTTGATGGAACACATATTTATATTCATTCCGCAAAAAGCGGAGAAAAAGTGCGAATACTAAGACAAAACAACAACGTCTGCTTAGAATTTGAGCAAGATATAGAAGTTATTAAAGGTCACAAACCCTGCCAATGGAGTATGCGTTATTTTACTGTTATCGTCCACGGAAAGGCGGAATTAGTTGATGACATAACTCAAAAGAGCTATGGATTGAGCCAGATTATTTCGCACTACAGCCATGAAAATAAAGAGCTTACATTTACTGCCGAAGATTTAGAGTCCGTTTTGTTGTTTAAAATAACGCCCATAAGTATAACTGGTAAGGCTTCAGGTATTCGTAAAGAACTTATTTAATACTCTATTTATTTAAATTCTCTATGCTCATTTAATAGCTTTAGTTTTTTTAAATTTATACTTTGTTTTATATATGAGAAAGGCAGGCCAAATATTATGTCAAACGTTATTGGCAAAGAAAAAATAGTAGCGGTCCGCACTAAACAAAAGGCCCAAATGAGAATGGGACAAGATAAGTCTTGGATGCCAACTGATGTTGAACAATACTTTACCGTTGATGAGCCGGGGTTTATCTGGAAGGCCAGGATAAAAGCAGCCCCATTCTTGCATATAATGGGAAGGGATAAATATTATGAGGGAAAAGGAAATATGCTCATAAAAATCCTATCACTGATTACTGTTGCGGATGCAGCAGGGGAGGAAATCGACCAGGGCACTCTAGTGCGATATTTAGCTGAAACAGTGTGGTTTCCAACAGCGGCCTTGAGCAACTACATTGAATGGAAACAAACCGGGCAGGACTCTGCTGAAGCGACAATGAGCTACAAAGGGACGACCGCATCAGGAGTATTTACCTTTAATGAGAAAGGCGATGTCGTAGACTTCACAGCCCAAAGATACAGGGAAGTAAACAGGCAGTATTCGTTAGAAACATGGTCAATCCGCATGGAGGATTATAAGGAATTCGACGGAATAAGGATTCCTGCAAAAGGAGAAGTAATCTGGAAGTTAGATAAAGGAGATTTTAATTGGTATCAATTCGAAGTCACACAAATGGAATATAACAAACCTGATGTATTTTAGGAGGAAAATTTACTAATGAAATTACAAAAGATAAAGAATAGAGGATTCTTATTTACATTTTACAACTCTCCTGATTGGGACCTGAATATACATCTCATTATCGGAAAAAAACATAATTTTATTATCGATACTGGGTTAGGATCAAAGAGTATCGAGCCTGTTATGGAGTACATCAACAATGACCTTAAACCTATTATAGTAATAAATACACATCATCACTGGGATCATATCTGGGGAAACGGTGTATTCAAGAATTGCACAATTATCTCCCACAGGCTGTGCAGAGAAATAATTGAGGGAAAATGGGTTTCCATGCTGCAAGATAACAGACATTACTGCTATGGAAATGTAGAAAAGCATCTTCCGAATTTGTTGTTTGAAGAGGAGCTGTACTTCCCTGATGATGAAATTCGGATCGTATATACACCCGGCCATACAATAGATTGCATAAGTGTAATGGATGAGCGCGAAAATGTTATAAATGTAGGCGATAATATAGGCGACACAGTTGAACAAATCATCCCGGAGATTGATTGTAATAAAGAAATATACATAAATACTCTTATGAATTACAGTAAAATAAACTTCGATACATGTATTTCAGGTCACAATGTTGTTTTAGATAAAAGTGTAATTCACAATATATTAAAAAAGATTTAAAAACCGTATTCTAACGGGCGACCGTCTTTTATTTACTCTTAAACGGCTTAAAAACAAGAAAACAAAACAGTAGAAAAAGTATTACCCTTCGTTCTTTGCCAACTATCGCTAACCTTTACGATCAAACAAGCCAAATTCCCAACAAAAAATATGTTAAAACCAAGAAGCCGACCAAGCTAAAGAAAAATTTGTAATAATGCTTATACAAATCATGGACAGCAATTCCTAAAAAATCGCAGGTGAAAAGCTGGCACAGATGCAGCGGTGAGAAGAAATAACCTAAAAAACCCCAAACAAAAGTCATATGAGTGTACAGCAGCAGGCGATTTTCCGATATAGGCAGGGTTAACAGCAGCGGCACCACAACACCTATCGAAGTGGCACGGTAGCCTGTTATAAAATCGAAAAACAAGGATGCTCCTGCAATACCGATCAAGATAGTGTTCGGGTTACTGAAGACAAGGGAAAAAAATGCGGTAAGACTGTCCATTTGCCTTACTATTCCCTGAATAATAAGAACCCCGAAAAGAGAATACAAAACGTTTACGTTTACAGAGCGCAACATATCTAAGCCAAATTTTTTTGAGGGATTCAAAAGATATACGATGAGAATATTGACGAGCATTCCTATGTAAAACGGTACACCGAATATAAGGTTCAATAGCACACTCGCATACACCGGAGCAGTGTATTTTAGCAGGTTTATTAAATTCGGCAGGACATCTATCTGCGGAGGTCCTTTGACGAGTTCAACCTCTTGAATATAAAAAAAATAGCTCATTATAACGTAAAAGACAACGAAAATGCTGTTTAAGCCTATAATCTTATAAATGGAAATCTCCGGAGCTATAGAGGCAATCAGTAAAAATCCGATTGAATACGGCATGATGTGCATTGAAATATGCCTAAATACCACATTTATTATCGCACGTTTACTTTTTGTTATATTGGCCTCTCCCCCCAATCGGTCAACAAAAGGAGCGGAAATGATAGCACCGCCTGGCACTTGTAAAAATCCAACCAGTGCAGGAATAAACATCAATATTATCCTGTTGCTTCTTACGATCCTCGTCAAATATTGTATAACCCTATCTATGATCTTATATCGCCCCAACAGCCTGCCTAAAATGCCTACCTCCAATATCACGATGAATTGCTGCAGCTTGTTAAAGTCGGTAAAAATATCAACTATTACGCCCAGAATACTCCCCATCGTCAAACCACTTAACAAAGCCATAGAACCGGCACATATGCAAATTGCGATACCAATAGGCATCTTCCTTTTGATAAGTATCGGAATTACTGAAAAAGATATTATGACAGCCGCAAATTCACGCAATGTTCACGCCTCTTTTCATCACAAATATGTGTGTATTAACATGATATATGATTTATATAGTCGTAAATTTTATATAAAACGATTTATTGATTTATTATTAATTAGACAAATATCCGTCATTTCCTGCATTATAAAATTCCGCCCGCGGCTAATAGCTTTTACAGCAACCTAATTCAAGCAAAAAATTGAATAGACAAAAGATTATAATTATACAAAAGTGGTCTTAGATATCTCCGTATAATGCTTGCCATCCATATGTCCAAAAAAATCAGCTCTGGGAATATCCCTTAAACGAAAGCCTGCCCCATTTCGGTTCATCTCCCGAATCTTAAACAGAAGCATGTTGATATTGACCCCCAGCTCTCCGGCAATCCGAACATCGTCGTAACCCTTTCGAGCCATGTCTATAATTTCACGGTCATCTAGCAACAGATGTGCCGCAAACACGTTCGCCTCGTATTCTGCCGCAGATTTCACATCAAAGATTTCATATTCTTTAAACCCTTCACGCTTTGCCAATTCGCGATGTAATGTATCATGCCCAAGTTCATGGGCCATGACCATTTTTTTCGTATACTCGTCAATATAAGGATTAAGAAAAATAAAACGGTTTCGTTCAATCACATGGTACATTCCTAATAATTTTGTCTTTCTATCAAAATAGATAATCTTAATCCCCATACCTTTTGCTATCTCAAATGGATCTCTCGACTTGTGCTTACTAATTATCCGATTTGCTATTTCACAAATCCTATTATTTATCATTTTCATTCCCTTTTCGGTATTTTTTAGGTGTGTATTTTTTGTTCTCCCTTTTCGCTTCAAAATAAGCCTCTTGAAGAGCGATTAGCACAGCCTGTTTATCCTCATCCGACAATTCCCCACCTGCAAACAGTGCCCTTGCCCCATTGATTAATTTTTCGGCTCCCTTTGCACCTCTATATCCATACTCCTCCCTTGCAACAGCCACAAACTCTTCTCCCTCTGTCAAGAGATAATTGACATCTACATCGAAGATATCAGCCAAGGTGCTGTAAATCTCTCTTTTCTGTGGGTACCTTTTTCCGGATTCATAGTACTGAACCGTTCGCAGAGAAACACCGGCCTTTTGAGACAATTCAGATTGTGTCAAGTTTCTCTGTTCCCTCAACTTTCTAAGTTTATCTCCAAATTTCATGTTATACCTCCTGGCAGCGCTTTATGTGCGCATTAATTAGAAATTAGACTTGACATACGAATTAATTGTTCGTATAATGTATTTACGCAAATTGCTTGCATATATTGTAATGTATAATGTGCGTATGTGTCAAGGAGAAAAAAGATGGACAGGACTATATTGCATTGCGACATGAATAATTGCTACGCATCAATCGAAATAAAACTTCATCCCGAATGGAAGGGGAAACCTCTGGCGGTATGTGGCTCTCAAGAAGACCGTCACGGCATTGTGCTCGCAAAATCACAAGAAGCTAAAGCATTTGGAATAAAGACCGGTGAAGTAATCTGGCAAGCAAAACAAAAATGCCCCGACCTACTGATAGTACCCCCTCATTATGACGAATATTTAAAGCATTCCAGGCTTGCCCAGCAAATATATTACAGCTACAGCAACCAGGTAGAAAGCTTCGGCCTAGACGAGTGTTGGATTGACGTGAGTGGAAGTAAATTATTTGGAGACGGCAAAACCATAGCTGATGAAATCCGTTCAAGGATAAAAAAGGAATTAGGGATTACTGTATCTGTAGGGGTAAGTTTTAATAAAGTATTTGCCAAATTGGGAAGCGATATGAAAAAACCAGACGCAACAACTGTCATAACTAAACAAAACTTTAAAGAAATCGTTTGGAGACTTCCAACTAGTGAAATGATCGGCATAGGTAAGGCCACAGCCTTTAAATTGAAAAGATGTGGGATAAATACATTGGGTGATCTTGCAAATACAGATCCCGATTTTTTAAAGAGGCTATTGGGGATCAACGGGGTCGCCTTATGGAACTATGCAAATGGAAGAGACAACTCCAGGGTGAGTGATTACCACTATAAAGCCCCGATTAAAACAATCGGTCATGGCATAACTTGCAGACAAGATTTGATAAACGAATTTGAGGTGAAAAGGATATTCCATGAATTATCCCAGGATGTTTCCAAACGACTAATCGACAACGGTCTTTTGGCAACAGGTGTTCAAATTACCGTAAGAGACAATGAGCTTTATTCCAAACAGTATCAAATGCCTACTAAATACCCCACATATGTCTCTATGGAACTGACGGAAACGGCTATGGAACTTTTCCGCAAAAACTACGACTGGAAAAACACCATCCGCTCGCTGACAATACGAGCTATAGGATTAATGTCAATAAACAGGCCTTATCAACTTCACTTACTCGATGATATTAAGAAACATGAAAGGTTAGAGAGACTAGAAAATACAATATATGATATAAGAAAAAAATACGGTAAGAGGGCCATATCCTACGCCTCCCTCTTAGGAGACATAAAAATGCCGAAACAAAGAACGGATGTTGTCACTCTTCCAAACTTCGCCCTAAAGCAGGGAAATTTCTGACAAGAAAATAGGCTACTCAAAATCAATTAAATAAAATGAGGCATGCCTGTTACTGTAAAACAACAAGGTTCCCGGGACCCGACAGCAATCTTTGATTGCGTTGTCGGGTGGGGTTCTTATCTTATAATATCAGCTTGTCCATAAAATAAATCTCTTAAAAAATTTTGTTGAGTATTGAAATCATACCGTAAACGACTAGTATGGAGATAAAAACCCCAAGCATGCCATTGCCCATAATTTGTAAGGTCTCAAAAAATACATTCATTTATTACACCTTCCATCTATTTCACCAATGTTAAAATCAGGCTGCCTGCAATGATAGACCCTATTTGACCGGAAACATTGGCCCCGGCAGCTTGCATTAATATAAAGTTTGAAGGGTCATCTTTTTGAGCCATTTTTTGCACTACCCTTGAGGACATAGGAAAAGCAGATATCCCGCAGGCTCCAACCATAGGATTGATTTTATCTTTCAAAAACAGATTTAATACCTTTGCAAATATAACACCACCCGCTGTATCAAATATAAAAGCAACTAACCCCATGCCAATTATCATGAGGGTTGTCCCATTCAAAAAATCGGCTGCGGTCATCGTTGAACCAATTGTTATCCCGAGGAGAAGAGTAACAAGATTGGCCAATTCATTTTGAGCAGATTTAGAAAGCCTTTCTAGCACTCCTGATACCCTGATGAGATTGCCAAACATTAAAGAACCGATTAGAGCAACACTTATTGGAGCAAGGATTCCCGCAATTATTGTAATAACTATTGGAAAAAGGACCTCCACTTTTTTGGATATTTTCCTGTCAAAATAAGGCTTCATATGAATTTTTCTTTCCTGCGGTGTCGTTAAAAACTTTATGACAGGCGGTTGAATGATCGGAACAAGAGCCATATACGAATAGGCAGCCACCGAAATGGGGGCCAGCAAATGTCTGGCAAATCTAGTTGCCACAAATATTGAAGTTGGGCCATCAGCAGCCCCTATAATACCGATAGACGCTGCCTCTTTAAGGCTGAATCCAAGCAAAGCAGCCATTGACATTGTAAAGAATATCCCAAATTGGGCCGCTGCCCCAAAAAATAACATAAAAGGCTGCTGAAGCAATGGTTTGAAATCAATCATCGCACCTACGGCGATAAATATGAGTATTGGAAAAAGTTCAGTCAAGATACCTGCATTAAACAAAATAGTTAAATACCCCTCTTCCCCTATTGCAGATGAAAATGGTATATTTGCAAGTATAGCACCAAACCCTATAGGTAGCAGAAGCATGGGTTCATACTCTTTTTCAATTGCAAGATATATTAGCACTCCACCGATGATGAACATTATAACCTGATAGATACTGAGATTAGTTATACCGATAAGTAATTCTTGCAAGTCCGATTTCTCCTTTCCCCAACCAGAATACATTATAACACATTTCGTGCAAAGGCAAATATCAATTAAGGCCTAAATTCGATAAAAAATGATACCCTACAACAAAAGCCTTATTAATGATAAAGCCCCTGCCTTTGCTTTCATAATTGGCGCGACTGGCTGTATCAAATATAAGGCTGAGGTAACTCGTGCTTTGCTAATCCCTTTACTCTACAACCCCATACTGTATCTAATTCTACTTAAATCCTCACCTTTTTTAGGTTTTCTGAAAACAAACAAATGCTCATGCATAATAAGATAAAAGTTGTATTTTTCAACTTGTCTTTCCCAGTATGGAGTGGATTTGCAATTATGTTGAACTTTTATAATATCCTCCTTTAAGACAAATCCGTTTTTCAGGAAAAGCTTCATTACATAAAATGATAGAGGCACGTAATGGCGATTTTTTCTTGTATCACCTATCAATATCCCGCAGTATTTGTCTTCTTTTAACACTCTATACAGTTCTTTAACTCCTCTTTCCAGCTCATCGCAAAACTTCTTCACTCCGGAAATATTTGACAAATCCCCATTAATGCCATTTGAATATTTAATAATATTTAAGTACGGGGGGTGGGTTATTATAAGGTCTATGCTTGAATCGCTTATTTCGCTCAAGTTTCTTATGTCACCTGTTTTCACATACTGCTGAAACTTGTAGTTGCTTTCAAATTCAAGGTTTTTCTTTGTAATATTGACAGCTTCAGGGTTTATATCAAATCCTATACCTCGCCTGCCTAATATCTTGGTTTCTATGAGGGTTGTCCCACTTCCTACCATAGGATCTAATACGGTATCACCTTCTTGGGAATATCTTAATATAAGGTTCCTGGGTATCTGTGGTGCAAAATTACCTCGATAGTTTCCGCTATGCGTTTTCCATTTGCCTCTATCGGGAAAGGACCAAACTGTTGTAATCTCTTTTTTAAAGTTTATATCCTCCATAAGAATTCCTCCAATAATCCAATGCGAACAAAGTGAAGGTTCAACAAATAATCTATTTTTGCAAACCCCTTTTCTATCTGGTTTTTCTGTTCTCTCCAACCAATACCGTCAGTTATCCAAATAAATTCAAAACCATTCTCTCTTAATTCATTTTGTCTTTCTATGTAAGAATCCACTATTTCCTGGGGTTTAGAACCGGACCCGGAAAAAAAGTTTACTTCAATATTGATCACTTTGTTTCTATTTTTAATAATTATGAAGTCAGCCTTTCTGTTTCTTATGGAAGAGTTTACTTTGAAGTTATAATTATCCTCAAGATATTTAAATTTCTTTTGAAATAACACTGTATATAAGGATTTTTGTTTTGCGATTATGTTTTCAACAATAGGCTTTAAAGCCATTTCCATTGCACTGCCGCTTCTATTTTTTCTGGCATTTGTATCCATGCCGACTTCAACACCTGTTGCATAATCCTGTATACACTTTGAAGACATCTCAAGGAAGAACCGCTTTAAACCAGTTTTATAAAAAAATTCGATGATTACATCGATTTCTTCAGAGCTTAATTTTCTCTTTCTAAAATCGTATATGATCGTATCTGAATTATCATCTATAAAATCTTTAACAACTTCGAATTTCTGGTCTCTTATCGCCAACAAAATTGGAATTGCCGGGAGAACCTGAGGATATTCCGTCAAAATGTTTTTCAAATCCGTATCAAAATTTTCACTTCCTATCAGGGTATTTAAGATGTTAAACTCGATTTTATATTCCTCCACATGTCTTTTGACCTTATCCCAATCAACAAAAAAATTGTAACCTCTATTTGTATTTATCAATGTGTGATAAAACTTATTTAAAATAGCTTCAGGCCTGTCAACTTCTAGTTTTTTAAAATACAATAAGTTCACGCAAAAGACCCCCATACTTTCAAGTATAATTTCTTATAAGCAGCTCTGTAATATTTCCCCGTTTTGCAGAATCGCAATTAATTGACCTCTTAGCATTTACCCGTTCTATTTTATAATTGGCATAAAGACAATCAAAAAAATCATCATTTATGTCTACATTTTTAGGATCGGAATTGCTTAAGAGCAAGAAAGCACCCTTTTTATCCATTTCTTTATAAAAACAAGATAGCCTTATTTGCTCCTCATCGGTAAAACCATTTTTATCGTAACTTGTAAAGTTGGATGTTTTATTTAATGGTCGGTATGGCGGATCAAAATATACCAGTGTATTTTTTGTGATAAAATTTTTGCTTTCTTTAAAATCTGCAGCAAATATATGAGTATTTTTTAGTGTTTCATGAACCTTGAACAAATTTTCCTTATCGCAGATAGTGGGGTTTTTGTACCTACCAAAGGGCACATTAAACTTTCCTTTTTTGTTTTGTCTGAACAGACCGTTAAAGCAGGTTTTATTTAAAAATATTAAATAAGCTGCTCTTTTTATCCAGTTGCTATTATAATTTTCAAAATCAAAAGTTTCTTGCTGCTCGTTATAATCATCTCTAGTTCTGTAATAATATTTTTTCCTCTCGGTTTCAGTTAATTTTATATATTCTTTTTCGATTTTTCCCAGCTCGCAAACCAAATCATCAACATCATTTTGAATGGCTTTATACCCCACAATTAATTCCATATTAATATCATATAGAAACGCCTCTTTTACATCGTAATTGTTTTTTAAATAAAGAAAAAAGGCGCCGCCACCCACAAACGGTTCTACATATCTTTCAATAGTATTTGAAGTCTTTATTCTCGAAGGCAACCTGCTGGCCAGCTCTTCTAATAACTGGGTTTTGCCACCAGCCCATTTTACAAACGGTTTAGCTTCTTTTTTAAGTGTGCTTTTTTTATCATATAATTTTAATTCACTGTTTTGCATCTTTTATCACGTCCTAAGCTCGTATAAATCTTTTAGTCATTATATCATAAGCTGTGGTATAGGTTTTATTTCGTCAAAGATTTACGAATTCCTTTAAATTCTCTTTCAATCACTCCCTGCAGGGGCATCTCATACATAATCAAATACCTGCAACGTATTCGAATACATACGGTTTGGTGTGAAATAAAAAAATCGGGTGCCGCAAATTAACGGTTTTGCAGCTCCCGCAATAATGAAAAATCATATTTTTTATATCTCAATTCCCACCATTGACTCATAACCTTTCCGTCAAGAAAGACAAGCAAACCCTACAACAAAAGCCTTATTAATGATAAAACACTGTGTATCACTTCTGTTATAAGTTTAGTTGATCTGCCACATATTTCAAATCCAGTTCCTCAAGCTTTTGCCTTGTGGGAATCCCATTTTCGGTCCAACCCCTGAGTTCATAATACTTATCAAGCATTTTTATAATATTTTCCTCTGGCATTATTCCCCCTGCTGTAGGACCATCTCCTTCTAATTTTTCCTTGTAGAATCTTGCCGGAGGATAATCATATTCTCTCCCAAAATCAGGTATCTCCCTTACGTTAAATGCTCTCGTTAAGTTAAATTCCCTTTCACCTACTCTCAGCAGATCATCCCACGTAAAATCCATCCCAGTAACGTATTTAAAAATATCTCTGTAGTGGTGCAGTTCAAAACTTATCTCTATCCATGGAAAACGGCATACATTGAGGCTGTCAAGCATCGGCCTCACATGCTGCATTTCAATCACTTTTTCTGGTTTGCCCTCGACCTCGTACCTGCCGACTGCTATGTCATAAGTGATTGCCCACGCACGGTTATGATGTGCACCTATGTCACAAGTCATGTATGCCAGGAGCATGCCTGAGGCGTTTCTGGGTTCATAGCCGCTCACTTCCAAGCCTTTGATATGAATCGCAAATTCCTCAGAACCTTTGCCTAATACCTTCGATGCGTGTCTTACACCTTCGGCTAAAATTTCCCCGATACCCTCACGCTTTGCGATCTTTTCCAAGAGATAAAGAGATGAGTCAATATCAGCAAATTTTAGTTCTTTACCCTCAACATCGTCTTTCCCTATAATGCCTTTCTCAATACACTCAAGCGCAAATGCAATGACGTTGCCTCCGGAAATTGTATCTATTCCGTATTCATCCATTTTGTAGTTAATATAACCTACCTTCTCTATGTCATCAATCATAGCATTGCCGCCTACTAACGCTATCGTTTCATATTCTGGCCCTTCAACAAAAACTTCGTCACCCTTATAACACACTTTTGAATATTTGCCACACGGTATTGGGCATGAAAAGCATCCCTTGTCAAGCACATGTATTTTTTCTCTAAGTACTTGACCTGTTAAATTTTTTGCCCCTTCAAAATACCCTCTGCTGAAATTTTTTGTAGGAAATGACCCATTGTCGTTTACCCATTTAGTTATATCTGCAGTACCGTAAGGCGTCCATGTCTTAAAACCCGGCAGATTATACACCTCTCGGTACATTTCTAAACCCTTATTGTACAGCCCGTCAGGGTCTGCCACGGGAACACTCCGGCCTCCTCTGACAGCAATTGCTTTTAATCTTTTGTAGCCCAGCACAGCCCCTATGCCCGTCCTTCCACCCTGACGACCAAAATCATGGGACAAGCAAGCATACTTGACAAGGTTTTCTCCTGCCGGTCCTATCGTAACAATCTGAAATTCACCTCCAAGATCATCTTTTAACATTTTTTCCGTAGTCAAGGCGCCAAATCCCCAATACTTGGAAGCATCCCTCAGCTCGATTTGGTCGTTATCTATGTATAGGTAGCTGGGATGATCACATTTCCCTTCAATTATAACTACATCGTAGCCAGCCAGTTTCAGTTCTGAAGCGATGTGGCCGCCCATATTACTATCTCCGTAACCCCCCGTCAACGGCGACTTTGAACCAAATTCGATTTTCCCGCTGCTTGGTAAGAAATTACCCGAAAGCGGCCCGATAGCCATTATAACTTTGTTGTCTTCAGACAGCGGTACCGTACCCGGTTTTATTTCATCAAAAAGATATTTTGCTACAAAACCCCTTCCCCCAATGAAATTTTTAATAGTATCCTCATCGATGGGTTCTAACGTAAACGATTTTTTAGACAGATTCACTCTTAAGAGTTTTTGGTTGTAGCCATATATCATTTTTGATCACCCCTTCCTCGTCAATAAGAGCTCCTCTCGGACAAATCATTATACATTCACCACAGTTATCACATTTAATCGGTATATCCATATCATCTCTTACAATTATTACATCGTTCGGGCATTCCTGGGCACATATCCCGCATTTCGTGCATTTATCAGGATTTATCATATAAACACCATTGATCTCATCAATGGCGCTTTCGGGGCACACTGAAGCACATACACCGCACTGATCACATACAGATATTGAATACTTCCCCGGAACAGGAAAATGTCCATGGATTTTCAATGCACCCTTTTTCGGGTTTACTTCCTTGAAATGTTTAAGTGAACATATTACCTGGCATACCCTACATCCGGAACACTGCGATTCATCAATCTTAAACCGCAATTTACTTCCCTCCTTGCCTGATGTAGACATACATGAGCTTTTATAAAGCCCATGTATGTCAGATAGATTCTACTCGGCATGAATTGCCTGGATTTGTGGAAGAATCTCTTTATCTTCCTCTCTTGACGTCATGCTGCTTACTACAAAATTGACTAAAAATGAAACAGGAAGCGATACGAGTATATGTGTGAGTGCCGGCATGCTGGTGAACCACAGGAGGTAACAGTATAAAGCCCCGCCGATTATGATGCTCCACAGTGCACCTTGTGCATTCGACTTTTTCCACCATATACCCAATATAAGGGCAGGCATAAGACTTGACCCGAGAAGGCCAACTGCTGCTGTGTAGAGCATGGTGAGAAGCGGTGGAGGATTAAGTGCAAATATTATTGCTAGTATTCCAGCAACCCATGTCACTAAAATACTTATTCTAACTAACTGCCTATCTGAAATATTTGGATTAATAAACTTGGCATACAGATCATTTACAACTGCGCTGGAAACCGCAAGAATAAGGGCATCCGTTGTTGACATGACCGCTGCCATAACAGCCGCTACCGCCAAACCACCAATAATCCTACTTGGCAGGAATCTCTCTATTACCTTTAAAAACAGCATATCAGCATCTGCCAAATCAGGAAACAGCACATGCCCTACGGAAGAAATTGCCAATACCCCAAATATTATTAAGAATCCGTATATTATGACTGAATAGTTAAGGGACAATTTAGCAGATCTCGTATCTGTTGCTGTAAATACCCTCATTACGAGATGTGGAACTGTGCAGCCTGCGATAAACCATACCACAAATGCTCCTACATATGCCGAAACAGGCATTGCGGCAACATTGCCTAATACCGGGCTGGCCGATGTAGCCTCAGTGAGGAGTGGACCTATCCCCCCAAAGCTTGCAAAGACTATAACTGCTACTAGTAAAACCATAAATACCATTATATACCCTGCATTACATCGGTAAATGTTACAGCCCACATGCCCCCAATTGATACGTACAGTGTAAAGACCAAAGCCGTAATTATAACTGCTGCGTTATATGGGAGACCCAAAAGATATTGGGCGGTTATGCCAGCCGCTTTTAGCTGTGCCACCACATATACTTCCATTGCCAACATTATGATTATAGGCACGATAATATTTATAGCCTTGTTTTTATACCTGAAATTTAAAAATTCCGGAATTGTGCGTATTTTCAGGTTTCTGAACTGACGTGCGACTAAAATAGCCGCCAACGGGAATCCTGCGGCAGCTCCTGCATACATGGCAAAAACATACGGTATTCCCATCGTAAATCCTAAACCGTTGACACCGAGTATCGATCCCCCACTGCCCAAAGCAGCCATCAGTGCCCAAGAATTAGCGAATACGCCTATCTTCCTACCCGCAACCCAGTAGTCATCAGATGAGCTGCTTACTTTTTTGCTTGCCCATATGCCGATCAGAATGCATACTAAAATGTAAAGTAATGTAACAGTCAGTTCGATAGTTTTCATTTGCCAACCCCCTTGCTATTTGTTTTACTATACTTTTGTTCGTCAAATTGCATGCCCAACAGATGCACTATCGGTGCTAAAAACATCAATAATCCTATGAGCCAACCGAATATCGACACTCCACTTATCTTGATCGTTGAATTGACGAAGAAAAATGTCAGAACACTGTATATTAGTATGATAATTAATGCAATTTTATCTCCTAACGGCATACCAAAAAATTGTCTTTCCATCAACCCACCCCCTTTCTTATCATCCAACCTTTATATGTAGTCATTCACCACCATCCTTTACGACATACTTTTACTTCCTCATTCGTCTGAACACATGAAGGACGGCTTTGTGCGACGAAGCCTTATTCCTCCAACTCGAAAACGTCCGAAATCACTTCCTCAAAAAGCCCCAATATCATGTCTATCTCATCCTTTGTAACTGTCAACGGTGGTGCAATCATCACAGCATCTCCTTTGATACCATCGGCACAGTTAGCCGCAGTGTATAGCATGAGACCTCTGTCTAAGGCAGTGTTTATTAATTTGTTGGTAACCGCACGTTTGGGATCGAATGGCTTTTTAGTCCGTTTAACCCTGGCAATATTCGGGGCATCCGTTGTTTGTTTTGTTTGCCCTATTATTACTTCGTCTATTAACTCTTTTTTGACACCTGATTTATTCACAGCTTCTTTTATAACCAATTTGGTCAAATTTTCGGGTGGGACATCTTTGAGACCTCCCCCGAGCTTACCGATCGGTGTCCTCACCGCAGAAGTAACGACAATTGATTCCAAGGTCGATGCCTCCTATTACAATTTTGCTGTAAATAAGAAGCAAAAACCATGCCATATAGCAAAAGCCCATACTTCGGGGAAATAAATCCTAAATATTTAAAAAAAATGCTTTTATAGGAAGCATTTAGGATAATATACTTCCTATAAAGCACTTTCCTTTCCCAATCAAAGCCTATATTAAGCTCCATACGACCCGCCTAAAAAAAGGCAAATTTTTCGCCCCTTTTCAGTAATTACAGTTCCCTGCCTTTTAACACCTACCGACACTAAACCGTGCTCGTTCATGACTTTTTGGTATCTTTTAACTTTTCCTTCAGATAGAGAAATGCCTCTCTCACTAATTTTCGATTTTATCCAATTTCGTCCAACCCCAATTCCCCCTCTTTCTTCTAAAACCTTCAAAATATTATATATGACCATTAAATCAAGATCTGATTTTCTAAGCTCAATAATTAGGTTGCTGACATTTTCGTCTTCCTTCAAGTTACAGTTTTTTTTATCATTGGTCTTTAAGCTATTTGGCAAGTCATCATACTTTATCAAATTATTATCGGCTGTTGAATAACAAAGGTATTCTGCTACGTTTATCAATTCCCTTACATTGCCTTTAAACTTGTGGTTCATCAGTGCCTTCAGTGCTCTGGTCTCTATGAACTTCTCGATGTTGTAGGTATTTTTAAGATATTTTAGCAGTAGATATGGTATATCATCCTTCCTCTGCCTAAGAGGGGGTATCTCGAGAGACAGCACATTCAGTCTGTAAAACAAGTCTTCCCTGAACTGCTTTTTCTCGACCGACTCTGCCAGGTTCTTGTTAGTCGCAGCTATAATCCTCACATCTACAGGTATTATCTTTTCTCCGCCGACCCGCATTATTTCTTTTTCCTGTAAAACCCTCAACAGCCTCATCTGGACACTTAACGGTGCATCACCTATTTCATCCAAGAAAATGGAACCGCCATGGGCTTGTTCAAAAAGACCCTGCTTGCCACCCCTTTTGGCACCGGTAAACGCACCCTCCTCATAGCCAAAAAGTTCGCTTTCCACAAGATTTTCCGGAATGGCGGCAAAATTTATCGCAACAAAGGGGCCGTTTGCCCTGGTAGAGTCCCTGTGAATCGCATGTGCGAAAAGCTCCTTGCCGGTCCCGCTCTCCCCTATTATGAGGATGTTTTTATCAGTCCTGGCAAAGTTTTTCGCCTTCTGCTTGAGCATATTAATATTTCGACTCTGACTCCAAATGTCGTCAAAACTTGTACTTTGCAATATATCCCTTTTCGGAAAGTTTCAGCCGAACGGTCTCTTCCAACCTCTGAATTTTAGAAACCTCTCTGAAGGAATAAATTTTGTTTTTTGCCATACTGCTTGCGACCGGAACCACGTTGACGAGAATATTCTTCCCGTTATAAGAATAAATACTGCTGAATCTTGACCGGCTCTTGTGTTCTACCGCAGACTGTTTTAAGCTCTTTGAACTTAAAATAAATATCGTTAAAGTCCCTTCCCTGCAGTAAGTCAAGCCTCATATTTAACAGCTTGCCAATAGATCTGTTAGCAAATATAATTTTGTTGTCGCTGTCGACACATACTATGCCCTCATCTATTACATCCAATATTGCCTCCTGATTTTTCCGAAGCAGTTCGGATTGCTCATGCATAGTTACCATCTCTCTGCTCGCCTCGAGCAGCAGATTGTTGTAATAGGTGGTAAATCTCTCTAAATAATTAAGGTCAAGATCTAGTTCAATGAGAATCCTTAAGAAAGTATATGCACTAATAGTCCTTGGACCTATATCAATTTTATTTTTTATGCCGCCAGGGCACAAATGAATCATGCCGGGTGAAACAGCCGTATCGATTTGGTCGAAGTCTACTTTACGGCCCTTCCAGTAGGGGACGTAATTTAAATGATCTATGCCCAAACTCATCAAAGACTCTATCGTCTCCTCAGATGTGGCCCTTGGATGGTTGACAACCAAAATACTTTTGCCCTTAGGAAGCATCATAACCTTTTCAAGATTGTATCCCGTAATCACCCTTTTTGATGAGATAATCTTACTGTTTTTAAATAATTGAGCAGCCACATGGGACAAAAATTCCCCGGATGTCAGCACGGGAACATCCTTATCTATTACATTTACCCCTTCATCCAGCGAGCAACCGATAATTTCCACTTCAGCCCCTATAACATCGTTTAATGTATTTACGAGATACTTTTTTACCTGCTTGTCTGACGAAAATACGATTAGCTTCTTATGTTTCCCCATGATTGGCCTCCTATAATTAATATACAAATTAAACTTCTACATATTGGTGTAATATTCCTTTATGGTCGAATACCGTGAATTATAGGAATTTTTAACCGGGACATAATATGCTTATTCTTATTAGTAAGAGCGGTCTCTTTAAAATGGTGACTCTTGCGCCATTTTGTGGTAAAATCAAAGTCGGAAAAGACTTGTTTCTAAAAAATATTTATCTTTGTACAGTATTGATAAACAGGAAGCGAGAGTGTGCTCATGAAAAAAGCGATGCTTGAAAAACTATACCGCATAAGGCATTACGAGGTAGATTTTAAAAAAAGAGCACTCGTGACAAGCCTTATGAATTACTTTGATGATATAGCGATGATTCACATAGAGGAACTCGGTGTTGGGATTGATTATATGAGACAGACAGGAAAGGCATGGGTGCTGTACCAATGGGATATACACATAAATGAGTATCCCACATTCAATGAACAAGTCATTGTCAGGACCGAGGCACGCGCATTTAAAAAGTTTTACGCATGCAGGACGTTCAAAATATTAAACCTCCGGGGAGATACCTTGGTTACTGCCAATTCCATCTGGCTGCTCTCAAACATCAAAAAGAAAAAGCCTATGAAGATAACTGATGATATGTATGAGGCCTTCGGCCTTGCAAAGGATGTTGTGGCTTTTCCTGATATCAAACAAATCCCCAAACCGGATAACATTCATATACAAAAAGATTTCTACGTAAGGTACAGCGACATAGATACTAACGGCCATGTGAACAACGTAAAATATGCCGCCTGGTCACTCGAAACCGTACCTCTTGAAATAGTGAAAACCCATATGCTGACCGGACTTAAGGTAATATATAAGAAAGAAACCTTATACGGCAAGACGATAAAAACACAGACCGAAATAAAACATACCGATGATAAAACCGTCTGTGCACATCTGATAACCGATGATGAAGGCGTAGAACTGAGCATTTTGGAAAGCAGGTGGGAGAAAAAATAAGATATCACTAAAAAAGATAAGTTATTATAACAAAAAGAGCAAGCTAATTGTAGCTTATGTTGTAATTAAACATATTCTTTTTTCTCATGGCTCCAATTTTTAAATAGTTCTTCCTCCTGAATCAGCGCTTCAGCCCACAGCGGACTTTCACCGCCAAGCTGTCGCCCATGTCGGGCACACCCACCTGAAAAAACCCCCATACCATTACGGTATGGGGGTTCGTTTCACTCAGTAGCTAAACCAGTTAGCTTATCGAGTAACGTCTCTCACGTTTTTATACTTCGGGCTCAACTAAAACTAGTGAAACAACCACACCATCTTTAACTTTTATGTCTTTTACTAAGTCGCCTACTTCTAAAGCACTAAGTTCTTCGATATCTTCATAGCCTACAGCAATAATGTTACCTTCTTCATCATATATTTCTGTATTTGAATCGAATGTGTAAGTTGTTTTTCCATCCACAACTACTTTTGTGAAAGTACTGTTAATATAAGTTACCTTACCTGCATCAACATCTCCGTCGCCATTATCGGGTTTTTCTCCATCGTAAACGACAGCTGCTACTAAAATACCATCTTCAATAGCAAAGTCAATCACTTTACCTTCATAGTCGTTGAGTTTGGATCTGCTAATCTTCTTGTCTAAATCGCCATCGCTGTCTTTATTGTACAGTATAGCTGCACTGTCTACTTTATATACGGAACCAGAAATAGTGACATAGCCATCGTCATACTCTGTAAGAGTTTTGCCTGTAGATATCCTTAGCACTCTTTAGTACGGCCTCGTCTTTATTGTTGAAATCAAATGCTACAACATCACCTTTTGCAAATTTGGCTGGATCAGCTATTTTATAATCTTCTTCACCTTCGCCAAAGACGTTGATTGTAGCATAATAGGAACCACCAGATTTGTAAGGTTTATCAGTTACTACACCATACAAGTAGTCTTCTTCGGTACCTTCGAAACCTTCATTCAGCATCACGATAAAATCTGCGTCTTTACCATCTTCACCGAATACAACAGCTTTGCTGGCTCAGCATCTTTGGTAATACTTATTGATACAAATCTATCTACAGATATAAGCTCTGGATCTAATTCACCTTCATCATTAAGTGCTTTCATTATTACTGTGTCATTTGTGATATAGAATTTTTGGCCACGCGTCAAAGTCGAAATATTTCTGATCGGGTCTTTTTCGATTTCGCCCTCAAATACTACTTTATCAGATCTTTACATCGTGTCATATGCAAAGTGTCCTAATCTTTCATCGCCTTCTATTACAGCAACTACTGATTTTTCTTTAGCTATTTCGCTGTCGGAAGTAAGTTTGTATTTTATGCTGCATAACTCAGTTTGTTTCATAATAACTTTCTATAGTACTTTATCTGTAACTCATTGAAACTCTGTTGAGCTTTCAGCGGTATAGTCTACTTCTTCACCTTCAGCTGTAAAGATGGTTAAGTCAGCATATCTTCCATCTTTTGCGTAGGTGACAATGCCATAGAGATTGCCGCTGGTGGCCTTGGCTGAGCCGGTTACGAGTAATACTCTTCCACGAAGGTCCAGAATCAGCATTACTTCTTCATCGACAAAGTCTTCAACGTTTGCTAAGCCAGCCCATTTTTCGTAATTATCACCCTTGTCAAGAGTTAATATGGCATAGCTACCCTTGCTGTATTCTTTTCCGTCAACTTTTATCTTATCTGCCTTTACTCTTTCAACTTCGCCTTTTACAGCTTCATTTTTCACTATGATGTAAATATCATCATCGCCGCCTTCCCAGAAGAAGATGGCAGAGTCTACATCAATGTCTTCTACATCGGCTTTTGAGAAAGTCCGGATTGTAAACATATACATCATCATAGTCGTCAAGGTCGATATCATCTTCATTTGCACTTCATCGACAAATTCGATGACTTTTCCGTCAACCTCTGTTACTACACCTACATTATCAAATTCAAATAAGTTTGCAAATGCAACTTCGCCCCTGTCGAGAACTACTTTGCCGTATGCATTTTCAGCTATATCTTCAAAATCTACTTCCTCGAAATTGACATACGCAATAGCATCATCAGCCCATTTGTATGTTTTGTCAGCATCTTTTAGTGTGATTTCATCGTCGTCGCTTTCCTTAACTGTGTCAAGTAGAATGTCTTTTTCCGCTGTTTTAACGTTTACAAAGAATACTTCGTCATCATCATTAACCCAAGCATCTACTTCAAGGCCGAAGATTTCTTCTGGGTTAACATCAGCGATAAGTGTGTAGATATCAGAATCTACTGCTTTACCATTTTATCATATTCTGTAAGTTCGATTTCATCATCATCTAGTTTGTCATTAACTTTAGCAATTTCAGTTACTCTCACATCTTCAAGTTCATCAACATTCATCTTAGACAAGAAAGTCTTGTCACCTTCAAGATACTGTTTCAGATCGCCATAACCGGTTTGCTCTAGGTGCTTTACGGTTAAGGAGTTGTCAATCATTTTGACGACATCGCCGCGAAGTGCTGGCACGTCAGGTAATGCATTGACCTTGTCGAATAATCCGAGGTCATCAGCTTTGCCCATTACACCGGCTGGCCATGGGGCTCCTTCTACCGTTACGCCATAGTTCATGGCATAAAGCAACATTTTTGCCATTTCGGCATATGTTACTGTGTTGCGGCCTTTGAAAGTTCCATCTGGATAGCCGTTGATGATTCCTTGGCCTACACCCAGGTTTATGTAACCTGTTGCCCATTGTAAGCCGGGATCCGAACTCACATCTGAGAAAATTGTCTGCCCCTTCATCAGTTCGGCAGAGGACTCAAGGCCGGAAATTCTAATTACCAATGCGAGCGCTTCTGCTCTGGTAATTGGTTTGTCTAAGTTGAGATTGCCTTGGTCGTCGCCTCTCAGTATATCCAGAGCTTGAGCTCTTATTACTTCTGAAGGCAACTTTTCTTCTTCTGCCGCGAACCCTACACTCATGATGCTGAGAACGAATGTGAGAACGAGTAGGGTTACGAGTAGTTTTTTAGCTCTTTTCATACTCAAATCCTCCTTTTGATTTTAAAAAAAATATTCTTTTGCCAAAAAAGGCTGCTTAAATCCTCCTTCTGGTGTTATCCCCCCTTTCAAAAGCTTTTAAAAAATTATAGCCCATTAAAAAAAATTCAAGCCTGCTTAACCTCTGCAAGCAGGGTAAAAAGAGGTTGTAAATTACCAGCTGTATATATGGAATAATTATCTAAAACTTTTAATTTAAATGAGCCAACACAGACTTGAGTATGATATTTTTGTTGACTCAGCATAAAATTGTCAATGTCCAAAATTCTATAGCTATTATAGCATCAGGCCGGTTTTCGGTCAATATAATTGGATGAAATGTAATATAAATGTAATATTGGTTTTTACAGCTTTATACGGATTTTTATGCAAAATATATAAATTAGCAGAATCTCCACCCAATACAATGCCCCGATAGAATGCAAAAATTTAGTAAATATATATTCTATGGTAGACAGGTAAATTCCTCTTTTTTTAGAAAAAATATTTAGCAAATCCTTTTGCTGCCTCAGCCATTTTCTTTAGGCTTAAGCTTACCTCTTGGTGAAATTCATTGGGTTTGACCCCTGTCATAATTTGTATTGCATCATCTATTGTCTCAACGGAATAAATATGGAATTTACCTTCTCGCACAGCTTCGACTACTTCGGGTTTTAGCATAAGGTTTATTACGTTCTGGTGCGGGATAACTACACCTTGTTTGCCGGTTAGCCCGTTTATCTTGCAGGCATGGAAAAATCCTTCTACTTTATAGGTTGTTCCTCCCACAGGCTGTGCCTTGCCGTGCTGATTAAGTGAGCCGGTTATCGCCAGGTCCTGTCTTACAGGTATGCCGGATATGCTTGAGAGCAGTGCGATTAGTTCAGCACATGTTGCGCTGTCGCCCTCTATTCCGCCGTAGTTCTGCTCAAAGGCAATGCTGGCAGAAATCGTGAGGGGCATGTCTTTTGAATACTTCTCGCCAAGGTACCCTGTCAAAATCATGACCGCCTTGTCATGTATCCGGCCGCTCATTCGGGCCTCCCGTTCTATGTTGACAACACCGGCGTCACCCAGGTAGGTCCTTGCCGTTATTCTTGATGGTTGCCCGAAAACGTAATCACCTGTATCCAAGACAGAAAGCCCGTTTACCTGACCAACTTCCAGGCCGTCAGTATCTACCATGATTTCGCCGCGCTCAATCATGGAAAACATTTTTTCTTCCACCCTGTTTGACCTGTAAACCTTTTCATTTATTGCCTTTTCAACATGGCTTTCGGAAACCTCCGGGCTATTCTCGATCTTTGCCCATGCACTGGCCTCATAGAGTACTTCTGCAATTTCGTTAAATCTTGTTGATAATTTTTCCTTGCTTTCGGCAAGCCTTGAGCTGTAGTCTATGACACTTGCAACACCTGAAGGGGTAAAGTGAATTAAATTTTGCTGCCTGCACATATTGCATATAAATGATGCATAGGCCTTCATGTTTTCAGGTGTCCGGTCCATTTCCACATCGAAATCGACCTTTATTTTAAATAATTTCCTGAAATCCTCATCATGCTGGTTTAAAATGCTATAGATTTGGGGTGATCCTATCAATATCACTTTAATTTTGATCGGGATATGCTGTGGCTTTAAGGTAACCGTCGGAACGGCCCTGTACTGTTCCCCTATGTTTTCTACCCTGGCCTCTTCGTTGTTAAGTGTCCTCTTAAGGGCATCCCATGCATAAGGGTCTTTGAAAAGATCTGATGCCTGCAGTACGAGATACCCGCCGTTTGCCCTGTGTACCGCCCCGCTTTTTATCATTGTAAAATCTGTTGTTACAGCACCAAACTGTGCTCGCCCTTCTATCTTGCCAAATAAGTTGTAATAAGTCGGGCTTGTTTCAAATATTACCGGCGCCCCCTTTGTCGCCCTGTTGTCGACAAAGACGTTTATTTTGTACCTGACATAAAAATCTTCGGGATTCGCCGCACGTTTGTCCAATAGCTGCGACATTTCACCGGTTTCATCCTTGCCCCTTATTACTGATAAATTTTTTACTATATCCTCCTTTACGGACTTAAGATAAATTATTATATCTTCAAAGTCTTTATACTTTACGGCAACCTCTTCGAAAACTGGATTTATGATTGAAAGCGCCATATCTTTTTCAAGCAGTTGCAGTTCCTTCTGTGCCTCTCTATCCAAGAACCTGACTTTTCTAAGTGCTTCGTCGATTTTGGCCTGTATTTCCCTGCTTTTTTGTTCTATGGCCTCTTTGTATTCATTTGAAAGTGCTTTATAATCTTCCTGGCTCATTGGCTTACCGTCGACCAAAGGCAATGTGGCTATCCCCTGTGCACTCTTTTGGAGCATGAAGCCCTCAGATTTTGCCAGTTCCTCAATTTTGCTGAACATTTCAAATGATGCCTTCTGGTATTTGTCAAGGACAGACTTTTTCTGGTTTTCAAAATCTTCTGCGTCGAATAATTTTGATACTTCCTGTCTTATCTCTGTTATGAGCTTTTCCATATCTGTAGAAAACTCATGCCCTTTTCCTGCGGGTAAACTGATGACCAGCGGCTTATCGGGCATCGAAAAATTGTACACATAGATGATATCACCAGGAACGGGTTTCCCTGCGGCGACCTGGTTTACAGCAGATCTGGCGTAGCTGGTTTTTCCGGTCCCTGTAAGGCCGGTCATGTAAATGTTGTATCCCTTTTGTTCAATTCTTAAGCCAAAATCCATTGCACTTACGGCCCTTTCCTGGCCTATGATACCAGAAAGGGGCTCGATATCTTCTGTTGAACGAAAAACGAAATGATTCGGGTCACATTTTTCTCTGAGTTCGGTAAAGTTAAGTTTTTTAATCATCTTGAGGCCTCCCTCAAAAAATTTATTTTTTAAGCCCGCGCAGAAAGTTTACCAGGCTTCTCCTGGATTCCCGGTACCCAGGAATAACTTTCTCCCACAAATAATATAGTGATGTTGAAATGGGTAAGTCGAATTCACCGATGAATTTGGTAAACTCTCCGTTAAACCCTTTCTTGAATCTGTAAAGGCCGTAAAGTGGGTTTTCAGGAGAGGTATCTCCTGATACGCCTCTGAAATCGTACATTGTACAGCCGTTTTGCTTTGCCCATTTTATCATTTCCCACTGAAGGGCATAATTGGGCATCACATTTCTGTTTTCATTTGACGAAGCCCCGTAAATGTACCAAGCCTTGTCGCCGAATATGAAGGCAAGGGTCCCTGCGATATGGTTGCCTTTGTATTCCGCCATGAAGAGCCTTGCAAGGCCATTTTCCACCAACTCTTCCCACAGTGCCTCGAAGTAGTCGAATCCCCTTACCAAAAACTTATCCCTTTTACAGGTCTCCTGCAAGATTTCGTAGAAGGGCTCTAGGTCTTCCCGTGACCCAAATTTTACTTTAACCCCTTTGCGGGCCGAAAGGCGGATGTTGTACCTTGTTTTGTGATGAAATGACGCAAATATGTTTTCCAGTGTGCCTCTTATGTCAAGGCGGAATACAAACTGGGGCTGAATCCCTTCGAAGTTATCCCCGCCTTCACGCATCAAAAATCCAAAGGACTTTAACAAATTTTCTACCCTTTCATCTGGCGATTTGATATCTGGATCTATTTTCAGCATTATGGCTCCATGCCTTGCAGCAAGTGTTTTCACACGGTCAAAAAGAAACCTTAGCGTTTCCTCATCCGAAAAATCTGCTACCGGCCCGCGGGGAGCATACAAGATGCACCTGTTCAGGCCGGGAAGCGGAATACGCCTCTTGAGGATTGATATTCCTGCTACGGGCTTTCCGTCGTCTTCCACGAGAAGCCTTATAGGCTGCCAACCGGTCCGCCTCTTGACTTCTCCCCACTCAAACGATTGAAGCACATGGCCTTTCGGGCCATTTGCCATAAAGTCGTTAAAATACCGTCTTTCATTCTCTTGTATGATTCTTAGTTCCATTATATGAGAAACCTCCGCAATTGTTTTTTCTCTACTCATCCTTTTTATTATTATACAGTACTTTTATATACTGAAAAGAACATGTGTAGAAAAGTGACAAAAAAAATAGCAGCTGTACAATGGGTTCAGGTTCACTGTGCAGCTGCCTTCTTCTTAATCATATTTTTTTTGATTTGAATTCAAGTGCTGCCCTTATAAAGTCTTTAAACAGCGGATGGGGTCTGTTGGGCCTTGATTTAAATTCCGGATGAAACTGAGTTCCGATAAACCATGGATGGCCCTTAAGTTCGATTATCTCAACGAAGCGGTTGTCGGGAGAAACGCCGGAAAAAATCATGCCTGCTTTTTCGAACATTTCCCTGTACCTGTTGTTAAACTCATACCTATGCCGATGGCGTTCTTCAACCAACGATTCATTGTACACGGAAGCCGCTTTGGACCCTTTTGCTAAGAAACACGGGTAGTGACCCAGACGCATGGAACTTCCCATAAAATTGGCCTGGTTCTGTTCAGAAATCAAGTCTATAACAGGATAAGGAGTTTCAGGCGCAAATTCCGTGCTGTTTGCGTTTTCAAGTCTGCATACACTTCGGGCAAATTCTATTGTCATACACTGCAGCCCGAGACAGATTCCAAAAGCCGGCACGTCGTTTTCACGGGCATATTTGCAGGCTCTGATCTTCCCCTCAACACCTCTGTCTCCAAACCCGCCGGGTATGAGTATGCCATCAGCGTCCCTAAGAATCTGGTCTGACTGCAGATCATTGATTAGCTCTTCAGACTGTACCCATTTTACTTCCACCCTTGCATCATTTGGTATTCCACCGTGACACAAGGATTCCACTACACTGAGATAGGCATCGTGAAGTTCTACATATTTACCAACAAGTGCGATATTTACACATCTTGAAGGATTTTTCATACGGGTCACAATAGACTCCCACTCGGCCATTTCTGAGTGGTTCCCGTCGATACCTAATTTTTTTGCTACTATTTGGTCTAAACCTTCTTTTTGTAAAATTAGGGGCACCTCGTAAATTGTTTCGGCATCGTAGTTTTGAATTACGGCTTCGGGGTCAACATTGCAAAAAAGGGCTATCTTTTCTTTGAGACCCTCAGAAAGGGCCTTTTCGGAGCGACACACGATAATATCCGGCTGGATACCTATGCTCCGGAGTTCCTTAACACTGTGCTGGGTTGGCTTTGTCTTAGATTCTCCAGCCTTTGACAGATATGGCACTAAAGTTACGTGAATGTAAATGACGTTGTCTCTGCCTATATCAGCTTTCATCTGCCTGATCGCTTCAAGAAAAGGCAGGCTCTCAATATCTCCTACTGTACCTCCGATCTCAGTAATCACCACATCCGGATTAGATTCTTTTGCAACCTTTTTTATGCGCTGCTTGATTTCGTTCGTTATGTGTGGTATCACCTGTACAGTCTCGCCGATATAATCCCCCTGTCGTTCTTTTTTGATTACAGACCAGTAAATCTTTCCTGTGGTGACATTGCTATTCCTAGTCAGATTCACATCTATAAACCTTTCATAATGGCCTATGTCCAGATCTGTTTCAGCCCCGTCTTCTGTTACGTAAACCTCACCGTGCTGATAAGGGCTCATAGTTCCGGGATCAATATTAATATAGGGGTCAAACTTCTGCATTGTGACAGATAGACCCCTATTCTTTAAAAGCCTGCCAAGTGAAGCCGCGGTTATTCCCTTGCCGAGAGAAGAGACCACTCCCCCGGTTATGAAAATATACTTGGTGTGCATGATATGTCCCCCTTATAATATTCCGTACATAAAAAAATCCCATATCATATATTTTACTAATTCAGCAAGCTGTTTGTCAATCCAAGCCATTTTGTTTGTAGCTTGATTTTTTAGAAAAAATAATAAAGCTCGACTACAGCTAAGAGGCTCATTTTTTTGTTATTATAGCCTATTTCACTAATTACATGGTAATATGAAAAACCCCGTCCATGAATCATGGCCGGGGTTTTAAAAAAAGTTTTAGATTGCCGTATCTCACAGTAGCATTCAAATTGCTCAATTATCCTCTCCGAGGACCTCAGTTTCAATTTCTCACTCTTCACCCTAACCTCAATTTATCTTAGCTGCATGTACCGTTACCTGAAAAGTGCCCGCTGTCCTAAATTGGATTGTGAACTTGTGATCCATGCCATCACTGCATAAAAACCCTTGATCCCCTCCAAAAAGGAACTTACCGTCTTTATTGGGCAATGTCTCTGATTCGTAAACCAAATAAACATCATTTGGTCCTATAGGGACACCGTCTTTTGTTATTTCAAAAACATATACAACACCAGCAATTTGCTGGATGCCTGCCGAATTTATTTTATCTGTTAAAGCAGCTTGAATACAGATTTGTTCTGATCGTTGGACAAGGGTCGTAAGATTTTCGGGGAGATCCCAGGTAAGATTTATAAGATTTAAAGATGTCCAGTCAAGCTCTGCCCTGTATATTTCGACTTTCGTCTCAAATGTAAAATGGTAAATACCGGTTTGTGTCAATACATCCCAGTAAAGTGTATCACCTTCCGGGTTTAAATTTTTAGACAATTGGTCACCTTGTCTCTTTACAGTTATCCTCTCTATATTATCCGGGGAGAGGGAAATCGTATTTCCAGAGTCATCTCTTAATTCAAACTCCTCGTATATTTTGTTGTCATCTCCTTCCAGCAGTTTTCCCGTGGAGACGAGCTGAGCCGGATGTTCGGCCTTTTCTGTCAGCACGACAACGGTCCCGCTGATTTGTTCAGATATCGGGGAAAGGATTTCGTCCGCCGCCATAGCAGCAGATGTGCTCAATAAGGCCATTGCCATCAGGGTCCCCACGATGCATAATGCAAATCTTCTTTTGTCTCTCATGACATATCGACCTCCACTAAGCATTTTTTAGGATATATTTCTATAAATATTTGGAATTCCCTCTAAAGTTGGAATTTCCTGTCGAAGGTAAAACAATAAGAACCCCACCCGACAACGCAACCAAAGATTGCTGTAAGGGCCCGGGAAACTTGTTGTTACGCAATAAAAAAACGGCGTGTTATCAGATCGCCGTTTAGGTTAAAGCTTATTGTTTTTTTATATTTTTTATTCATAATCTAGCACTAATACTTTTGGACACTCTGAAATAGTTTCAGGTGTCAACTCAATAGATGTCTCTTTTATGCGCTCCCCTTCACCCATTTTGTCGAGAAACTCATCAACAGGTGCTATGGGCATGCTAACAGCAGATGTCTTAAAGTGGATCGGGATAGTTACCCTTGGTGATAGCTGCTGAATGACAGCAACAGCACCTTCAGCATCCAGTGTGAAAGTGCCGCCGACGGGGACAAGCAGTACATCAACTTTGCCGATCTCTTCTACCTGTGCCTTTGAAAGAAGGTGGCCTAAGTCGCCCAAATGACATATCTGCAAACCGTCTATTCCATATACAAATATGACATTTGGCCCCCTTTTTGAGCCCTTAGCTTCATCGTGAAAAGAAGAAACGCCTTTTATTGATATCCCGTTTTGTTGATATTGACCTACATTTCTTATGACATTCGGGTCTCCCTGTACACAGTCTACATAGTTGTGGTCATAATGGTCATGGCTTACTGTCACAACATCAGCTTCTATCTTAGGTATTTTATAACCGACACTGCCGTCAAAAGGGTCGGTTACTATCTTTGTGCCACTCCGAGATTCAAATAAAAAACAGGAATGGCCAAACCACTGTATTTTCACAAAAAAACCTCCCTTTCCTTTCAAGGTTGTAAAACTAGAGGCTTGTAGTTGTTTTTTCTCTATCTTGTCTATACAAATATCCTAATTTATTATATATTCTTGGTTAATCGTGAAATTCCTTCTAAATATATTTATATTTTAACCATTTTGCTTTGAATAATTCCAATTATTGGTATTTATCCAAAAATATGGCTTTTATAACCGGGTCACATTCTTTCGGGCGCATTAATTCCTAAAATGTCGAGGGCATTTTTCAATACAAGCTGAACCGCTTTTGACAACAGCAATCTTGCATTCGTGGTGCCGTCATCATCACACAGAACCCTACACTTATTGTAAAAAGAATGAAACAGGGACGCAAGCTCCATTGAATAGGCGGTAATGCGGTACGGCGAAAGCGCCTCAGCTGCAAACCGGATTTCGCCTGGGAAGTCGGCAAGTTTTTTGATAAGTTCAATCTCTTCTCTCTCTTTCAGGACATCGGAGTAACTCTGCATTTCTTCTGACGAAATGTTGGCACACTCAGGCAGCTTCACACCAAGCTGTTCTGCCTGTCTCAAAATGCTCGAGATGCGGGCATGAGCGTATTGAACATAGTAAACCGGATTGTCCTCTGTCTTCTTAATAGCAAGGTCAAGATCAAAATCCAGATGGGTATCTGCACTGCGAAGGTTGAAAAAAAACCTTGACGCGTCCTTCCCTACCTCTTCCACTATATCAGAAAGTGAAACTGACTTTCCGGTGCGCTTGGACATTTTGACCAATTCGCCGTTTCTATACAGTTTAACAAGCTGCATTATGATAACTGTAAGGTTTTCCGGGTCATATCCAAGAGCCTGCATAGCACCTTTCATTCTCTGGACATGGCCGTGATGGTCAGCTCCCCAAATATCTATTACCCATTCAAACCCCCTATCGAATTTATCTTTATGATATGCTATGTCTGAAGCAAAATAAGTGGGAATACCATTATTTCTGATCAGCACCTCATCCTTTGTCGCTCCGAATTGAGATGCCTTAAACCATATCGCCCCATCTTGTTCGTATGTGTATCCTCTTTGTGTCAAGATGTCTATTACCTCTTTTACCTTTCCGGTATCATGCAAGCTTTGCTCAGAAAACCATACGTCAAATCTGACTCCGAAGTCATTCAGGTCATGCTTCATGCGTCTGATGTTTTTTTCGAGTGCGTAATTTATAAAATATGACCTCCGGCTGGGAGAATCCATTTTTAAAAAACGGTCCCCTTCCTCATCTATCAGCCGCCTCATAAGTTCCTTTATGTCTTCTCCGTGGTAACCGCCCTCAGGTATACATCCGTCCATGCCTAGAAGCTGTAAATACCTGGCCTCTAGTGAAAGCCCGAAGTTTTCGATTTGGTTGCCGGCATCATTTATATAAAATTCTTTAGACACGTCAAATCCGGCCTTTTCCAAAACTGCGCTCAGTGAATCTCCAAGGGCAGCCCCCCTGGCGTTCCCCATGTGCATGGGGCCGGTTGGGTTTGCACTGACAAACTCAACCTGTACTTTTTTACCTTTGCCGATATCCTGTCGGCCGTAATCAGGGCCTGACTCCAAAATATCAAATATCTGCCTGTTTAACCAACCTGGCTTTAAAAAGAAGTTCAAAAAACCCGGCCCGGCCACTTCTATCCTGACTATATCTGTCCCGGAGAAATCGATCCTTTCTGCTATTAATTCACCTATCTTTCTCGGAGACATTCTGGCCTCTTTTGCCATAAGCATTGCAACATTTGCTGCAAAATCGCCATGGTTTTGATCTTGTGGTACTTCCAAGTTATACTCGGGGATGGTTTCTGCTTTAATGGCGTTTTCATCTACAGCTCTTTTAACAGCGGCATTAATAAGGTTTTTTAAGGTTTGCTGCATCTCTTCTTTCCTGTAATTCATACAATCCTCCTACAGATAAGCTCTTTGTGCAATAAAATGTTGCCGGTCAGGCAAGCCCTTAACGGCTTCCGGCGTTGCAAGTAAATTTTATCATTCATACCGTATTAATGCAACATTATCTGAGTCAAAACTTGTGTGTGTTCTGTGATAATATCACTTTAGTTATTCCGATAAATTGTCACTTTGAACGACGTCCGTTATCTAATCTCTCAAAAACAACTAAATAGGTATAAGTAATTTTTCTCAACTCATTGAAGATAATTTAGCTATCCAAGAAGCTACGGAAAGGTTAGACCTAAGTGAACTCCAAGTAAAAGAAAGAATGAGTCTTTTCCTCTTCTAAGAGGATAACTCATCCTTTATCTTCAAATATATTTCGATCTGTACTTTATGGCTTCTTATAGAGCTTGTTTTATTTGATTTAACAGGTTTAAATTGCCATATTTTAATTCGATTTATTATTTTAGAATCAAAGTATTATAAACGAAAGTGGTTTAAGACCTCCTGGCCCTTTGGACGAAGGCCTCTGCCCTTATACGTGCAGTTTCAAGTTCTGCCTCGTTCGGCTTTTTCCCTAACTGTTTTTTATACTCTTTGGTGAATAGTTCCAAAAATTTATCCATTTTCTTATTGCCCTTTATTCCCCATTCTTTATAATGTTCTTCTATATAGTCGACTATGTCTGCAGTTATATCCATCGTGACCTTGTATTTCCTGTTTTTTGTATATGCATTAATACCATAGCCTAAAATTACAGCTATAAGCGGTTCCATAACGACCTCATGTGTCACTACCTTAAATATGAATTTGAGCCATCCAAAATTCATAAAAAAACCTCCTCCCTTTTACTTATAATATGCTTAAAGAGAGAAGGACGCCCCCCCATAAAACTGTCTCATATATTTTGGTTTACAATATTATTCAACGTTCACAAAAAATCCTGCTTCCCGGCTTTTCTGCCGGTACACCTTTTTTACATAGAGGGCACTGATCAGGGGCATATGATTCTGCTGTTATGCTAACAAGGAAATGTGCCGGAACGCCGAAGGCCACATTGCTCCCACTCCTATCAACAAGACCAGCTACAGCCACTACATCGGCTCCCAAGGATTTCATAACAGCTATGACTTCTTTTACAGAGCCTCCTGTTGTCACCACATCTTCCGCTACGAGCACTTTTTCTCCCGGATTTACCTTAAAACCACGTCGAAGGGCCATCTCACCGTCTACCCTTTCGGTAAAAATTGCTCGGGCTCCCAATGTCCTTGCAATTTCATAAGATAGCAATATACCGCCCATGGCGGGGCCCACGACCGTCTCGACTTCTATCCCCTCAAGTTTTTTTGCCAGTTCTTTTACGGCCTTTTCCGTCGCCGTGGGGTACTGGAGGAGACTCGCACACTGCAGGTAAGTGGAACTGTGGCGGCCTGAGGTAAGGATGAAATGTCCTTTTATTAAAACACCGTTCTTCTCAAAGAGCTCCAATATCTCATCATGGGTCATTTTGTTTACTCCTTTATTAATTTATAAAGTATTTATAAAGTGTCATGGAAAATACGTTGAATTGCATATACGGGATCTATAGCAGCAGTAACAGGTCTTCCGATAACTATGTAGTTCGCTCCGGCATCTATGGCATCAATCGGTGTCATGATGCGCTTCTGGTCATCCTTTGCAGCCCAAAGGGGCCTTGCGCCTGGTGTTACGATAACAAAATCGTCCCCAACCACGCGCCTTATTTCGGCCACCTCTTTTGGAGATGAGACGACACCGTCCATTCCGGATTTTTTTGCTAGGACGGCCAGGTCTACTACATGCTGTGCTGCCGGCTTTGCTATGTTTATTTGTGTAAGGTCGTTATCGTTCAGGCTTGTGAGAAGGGTAACCGCAAGCAATAAAGGTCTTTTATTCCCCGCAAGCTGATTTGGGCTTTTTTCATATTCTTCCCTGGCCGCTTTGACGGCAGCCCGCATCATTAGGCTGCTTCCCGATGCGTGGAGGTTGAACATAAATACACCTGTGCGTACTGCTGCTCTTGCAGTACCTGCCACCGTATTGGGGATGTCGTGGAATTTTAAGTCCAAAAACACCTTGCAGCCTTGCTCATTTATCTTATTAATTATGTTTGGGCCTGCACTGCAGAAGAGCTCAAGACCAACTTTAAACGTGGAGACCTTTTGCCTTAGCATCTCAACTAGCTGCAATGCCCTTTTTTCATCAGGAGTGTCGAGTGCTACTATAACCTTTTCGTAATCCAAAAGATTACCTCCCTCAGCTAATTTTCTCGTCTCTTTCTTTTTTTCTTCTCTTTTTCAATCTCATTTATGCACTTTCTAGTCTTTTTTGTGAGCGATCCCTATGATTTCCTTTATGCTCACACAATCTCCCCTCGCAGTATTGTCGATAGGGCGGAATTTTGTGTTCAGATATGAGTAAAGGCCGTCTATAATATCGACCATTATCCGGGGATTTATGAAATTTGCAGTGCCGACTGCGACGGCAGTGGCACCTGCCATCAAAAATTGAATGGCATCTTCAGCACTCGAAATGCCTCCCATCCCTATGATCGGGACATCTACAGCCTCATAAACCTCCCATACCATCCTGAGGGCCAATGGCTTGACAGCAGGGCCCGAAAGCCCGGCAAATTTCCGCTCAAATACAGGTTTTTTTCCATCGATGTCTATGGCCATTCCCAAAACGGTATTGATTAGCGAAACGGCATCAGCCCCGGCAGATACGGCAGCTTTTGCTATATCGGCAATACTCGTCACATTTGGAGAAAGCTTTGCTATAACCGGCAGGTCTGTCGCCTCTCTCACCGCCTTGACAACCTTATACGCGCTCGCCGGATCTTGGCCAAAAGCCAGCCCACCTTTTTCAACATTTGGACACGATATGTTGACCTCAATCCCGGAAATATTGCCAACCCTTGAAAGTCTTTCTGCGATTTTGCGGTATTGCTCAACGAAATCTCCATCTATATTCACAATGACCGGGACGGAAAACTGTGCGAGAAAAGGTAATTCTTCCTGTATAAACTTGTCTGCACCCGGGTTTTGGAGGCCGACGGAATTGAGCATTCCGGCAGCTGTTTCATAAACCCGCGGCGGGGCATTGCCGTCCTTAGGAGTTAAGGTGAGACCTTTTGTTACTATGGCACCGAGACGGTTAAGGTCGAGAAACCCGGAGTATTCCCTGCCGAAACCGAAAGTGCCGGATGCCGGCATTACGGGATTTTTCATGGCTATGCCTGCAACTTCCACTGTAAGGTCTATCTTACGGACATCGCCGCACTTCTCTGCTGATTCCATAGTTTTACACCTCAAAAAACCTATTTAACTAAATACTACTTCTCTGGAATCGAATACCGGCCCGTCACTACATACCTTTTTGTATCCTTTACCGGGAGATTTAACCGCACAGCCGAGACACGCTCCGATTCCGCAGGCCATGCGCTCTTCCAGCGAAACATATGCAGGAACTTTATAGGCATCCGATATATCCTTTATTCTTGAAAGAAGCGGAATAGGGCCGCATGCATAAATTTGCCATCCTGATTTTTTGTAGCTTTGAGTTTCAAAACAGCTAGTTTCAAAATAACTGCTGAGATAATCTGCAGGATTGCCTTTTATTCCAAAACTCCCGTCATCTGTCGTGACCATAACGTGAAATCCACAGGATTTCAAAAAATCAGCCCCGAAAACCGCCTCGGCATTGGAGAACCCCAAGACAGCTAAACCGGTTGATTTGCCCATATCGATGTCATGAGGCAACATTGCTTGTGCCAATTTCTTTGCCAAGAATAAGAGCGGTGCAGTGCCGATGCCTCCACCGATGAGGAGGGGGTTAATACCGGGATACGGCATTGGAAATCCCTTCCCAAGTGGCCCGATGACGTCTACCACATCATCCGGTTCCTTATTTGATAATATGAGTGTCCCTTCTCCTACTACTTTAAATATTATATCTATGGTGCCCTCCTTGCCATCAGCAGATGCTATGCTGAAAGGCCTCCTCAAAAGTGGTGCAAATGAACCGGAACATCTTATGTGGACAAACTGTCCCGGTGTTGCACAAAGTGCGATCTTGGGACAATATATTTTTGAATGGCATGTGTTTGGGGCTAAAATTCCGCTTTTTAAAATAACTGCTTTATATGCGTCTTTCAACTGGCTCTTCCCTTCACCCAACATTTGAAACTATCCCTTGCTGTCTCGTAAGCAACTGCTCAAAGCCGCCTTCTGCGTAAACCACATTTCCTTCCACAAAGGTTAAAACCGCCTTGCCCTTCAGCTTCCACCCATGGAATGGGGTGTTTTTGCCCTTCGAGAAAAACATATTCTTATCCACAGCCCATTCCCGGTTCGGGTCTATGATTGTTATATCTGCAGGCATTCCGATTTTAAGTGAGCCTGCGTCAAACCGCAATACTTTTGCTGGACCGGATGTCATTTTACTTATGACCTCTTCTACCGTCAGTAACCCTTTTTCTGCAATATGTGTCATTACAAGCCCCAAGGCCGTCTCAAGACCAACAATGCCAAATGCGGCTTTGTCAAATTCAATGTCTTTTTCATCCTCAGAATGTGGTGCATGATCCGTCGCTATCACATCTATTGTGCCATCTTTCAGACCGCCCAGAAGTGAATTTATATCTTCCCTCGTCCTAAGTGGAGGATTCATCTTCTTGTTTGTATCATACCCTCTCACATCTTCATCTGTAAGAATCAGGTGATGTGGTGTAACTTCACATGTTATCTTAACACCTTCAGCCTTTGCCCTTCGGATAAGTTCTACAGAACCTCTTGTGGAGACATGTGCTATATGGACAGGAGCCCCGGTCTCTTTTGAAAGAAGAATATTTCTTGCAACCATGATCTCCTCACTCGAACGGGGTATGCCTGCAAGGCCCAACAAGGTGGAGATATAACCTTCGTTTATCTGTCCACCCTCAAAAAGCGTGGGCACCTCACAGTGATCTATGACAACCCTGTCAAACATGGAGGCGTACATCATAGCTTTTCTCATGAGTGAGCTGTCGGCAATCGGTTTTCCGTCATCGGAAAATGCCACAGCCCCTGCCTCAGCCATGTCACCCATCTCAGTGATCTCTATTCCCTCAAGGCCTTTAGAAGCACAGCCGATGGGCAGCACCCGAGCAAGGCCGGCCTCCCGGGCCCTGGTCTTGATAAACTCAATCATTACAGCATTGTCAATAGGGGGATTTGTGTTAGGCATACAGGCAACAGTCGTAAACCCGCCTGCAACAGCACTCATGCTTCCTGACCGAATATCTTCCTTGTATTCAAATCCCGGTTCCCTGAAGTGGACGTGCATGTCAATGAGGCCAGGCGTTAAAACCATACCATCTAGGTCTATTTCAAAGGCTCCGCTTATGTTTATTCTTTTTTCAATCGCTGAAATCCTCCCATCAATCACCAGTACGTCTCTGACATCATTTATCCTACTTGCGGGATCTATAACCTTTGCTCCTTTTAATATCATTTTCATTATGCCGCACCTCCAATTAAAAGATACAGTATAGCCATTCGCACAGCCACGCCGCTTTTTACCTGTTCATTTATGACAGATTGGCCCCCGTCCATTATTTCTGATGACAGCTCAACGCCTCTATTGACAGGACCTGGATGTAGTAAAAGGGCATCAGGTTTCGCCCGGCTTAATTTTTTTTGATCTATGCCGAACAGTTTGGAGTATTCTCTGATGGTCGGGAACAGGCCCTTTTTCTGCCTCTCAAGCTGAATTCTCAAGGCCATGACGATATCAGCATCTTCAACAGCTTCATCAATGCTTTTTGCGACCTTCGCACCCATTTTCTCTATTTCCACAGGCATCAATGTTGCAGGACCTGCTATATAGACCTCAGAACCCATCTTTGTAAATCCGTAAATATTTGAACGTACTACGCGGCTATGCAATATGTCACCGAGTATTGCTACCTTGAGATTGGAAAGAGTGCCCTTTTTCTCCCTTACAGTAAGCATATCGAGCAGTGCCTGTGTCGGGTGTTCATGTGTGCCGTCACCAGCATTTATTACAGAAGCGCTTAGCTTCCTGCTCAAATACTCCGGGGCGCCAGAAGACCTGTGTCTAATAACAACAGCATCGATCCCCATCATTTCTATAGTTTTTGCAGTGTCCTTTAACGTCTCACCTTTCTGAACACTGCTTCCTGATGATGAGAAATTTATGGAATCTGCACTTAAATACTTCTCTGCGAGCTCAAAGGAAAACCGCGTCCTGGTACTTGGTTCATAAAAGAGATTCACAACCGATTTTCCCCTAAGTGTCGGGACTTTTTTTACGTCCCTGTCAATGATTTCCTTGAAGGATTCCGCCATATCAAGGATTGTTGTGATGTCTTCACGAGTAGCACTCTCAAGTCCCAAAAGATGTCTGTCACTTAACATGTTATAAAACCCTCCTCTCAGAATATGGCTAGGTCAAATAAATGCCATGCCGGGCGCACCGCCAAAACCCCTGCCAGCAAATCCGGCAGGGGTCATTATGTGCAAAGGGCTAACTCTCAGTATGAGCACCCATCAAAAAAGCCTTTTCCCGAGGCGGGAAAAGGCTTTTGCCCTATAAATATCAAAAGCTTGCTTTAACCTTGCCGGCCTCGCTGGACCAGATTTAAAGGTGTTCTTCCACTAGATTTTATCCTTGTTACTATACCACGGGAACTAACAATTGTCAAGCAATTTTTTCGCGGCTCAGGTGACATTTTCAAAGACTATTGACAGCAAATTTTCTACGGTTCAATCACTTTGATGGGTTGTATCGGTCTGCCTAAAAACTTTTCCCCGACCTCAATAAATTTTTCCGGGTTATCGCTGACAAAGTAGCTGTAATTCGTCGGAGAGTCCTGCCCGTGTTTGATGTTGAGCCGCTCCAGCATTTTACCCACTTCCCTTGCTGTTTCAAATGCCGAATCTACAAGTCGCACATGTTCCCCCATAATGGTTTGCAGTACAGGTTTTAAAAGCGGGTAATGTGTACAAGCAAGCACAAGTGTATCGACGCCCCTTTTTATAAAGGGTTCTAAATATCTTTTTGCAGTGAATATAACCGCCTCATTGTCAAGCCAACCCTCTTCCACAAAGGGGACAAAAAGCGGGCATGCTTTTGAATAAACCTCAATATCATCATCCGAGCGTTTGATTGCCCTGATATAGGCACCGCTGTTTATGGTCCTTTCGGTGCCTATGACGCCTACCTTTTTATTGTTTGTAGCCCTAACCGCTGCCGTTGCCCCAGGCTCAATGACCCCGACAACAGGCACGGTTATCATTTCTTGGATCTCATTCAAGCAGGTGGCACTCACGGTATTGCATGCGACCACCACCATCTTTACATACTGATCTAGTAAAAATCTAATTCCTTCCATTGCAAATTTAGTTACTACTTCTCTTGATTTTGAGCCATAAGGAACCCTGGCCGTATCCCCGAAATAGACGATACCTTCTTTTGGAAGCTGTCGTATGATTTCTCTTGCAACTGTAAGCCCGCCTACACCTGAATCAAAAATCCCGATCGGGTTGTCGTTTTTCTGCATTGTCTGCACCTCTGTTTTATGCCAGAATTATTGTGTTAATAACAGAAATTCATCTTATAAATACTTAAATGCCAGTTTCAAATGTTTACTATAAAAGCTTGTAAACTATGACTTCATATGGTCAAGGCCTAATTTTGCTGTAAAAAGTTAAGCCTGGAGTTTAGGTGGCGCTATTGTCCTCTCCCTACCTTTCCTTTTTACAGACATTTTTTAAAACACTATCACCTTTAATTATAAGACATCAACAAATATAATATTACCTTAAATAGATAGGTTTTGCACTATTTTTTTATCCTTTAAACAGCCCTTTTTTGAAGGAAAAAATGCCATTAAAAACAAAAATTGTAAACAACGAGATGTATTAAATTGTTGTTTTAGGGGATAACCTAAACAGTCTTGACTCAGACGCCACATATATGTCAAAACTGCCCTGTGCCAATGCTGTTATTTTTTCCCCGCATAGATACGTTTTGTCCTCATGTCTTATAAAGTCATACGCTATGAGGCCGTTCTCTGTGCCAAAAAACGCTGTGTCATTACATACTACCGGCGGGGTTGAAGGGGGTGCTCTCAATTCGAATTTCCATTTTATATCGGCACTCTGGGTGCTTATGGCGAATACCCGGCACATGTCATTTGCTAAGAGCATAAAGTCGTCGTGAAAAGCAGGTACCGTCAATTCACCCGTATCAGAATTCCTTTTCCACATAATTTCACCGGTAATAGGATTAATGGCATGTGTTCGATTACTGTATCCAGTTACGAAAACCTTTCCATCATGTACGCTAATCGGATTAACGATGATATCGGAAATCTTGGTTCTCCAATTGAGCATCCCATTATCATCGAGGCAGTAAACTGTCCCGTTGGATGAGGCAAAATATATATTGTCATAACCCACACACGGCGGGCAAATAGTCCCGTCTGCTCTGTATTTCCACAAAACGTGATGTTTTTGATCAAAGGCATATAAAACACCTGTGTCAGATGAGGCGTAAACCACACCCTTGTTTACAGTTACAGGTGAAGTAAATTGTGATACATCCACTCTTTTTATAATTTTACCTGAAAATATGTCTATTACCGCAAGGTAGCCGGAAGGAGTTAAAATCTGATGATCCCATATTGTAGAATGCCCCTTTGGCATTATTTCCATATTTTCCCATATTGTATTTTTAAACATCCGGTCGAAAGCGCATACACCGCTGCACATAGTGATTATCAGTTTGTCTTTATAATAGTTTATACTGATTATTCCAGCTATTTTTTTGTGTCCGGACAGTATCAAGTCTACCGGAATTGGAATCCTGGAATGACCCGAGTGATTAAAGTCTCTTTGAAATGTAACCCAGTTTGCTAAATTAAACTTGAGGAGCAGTTTTAATATTTTTATCGTTTTGTCATCAACTACCCCTGTTGGCTTTTGAGAAAATGCCTTTTGAAAAGTTCGAACTGATATTTTTGTGTTTTCTCCAAAAACCCCGTCTACCCTGCTCCTAAAAAAACCTAAATGTTTGAGGGTTTGCTGAAGGCGACGGACATCGGTCCCTTTGAGCAGCGGTTTTTGTTTCTTCATAACCCTTGAGCCCAACATGACGGGTATCAGAGCCATGATATCACCACCCCCGGAATAAGAAGATCTCAATGCAAAATAAGAGGTACACAAATATAATATTCAAATGGTTCAAAATGGGTGATGAAAGTTAAAAACCGGGGCTGGATTACCCCGGTTTTTGTGCGTTATTTAGAAGATGCTATTTATTGGGATTATTTTTGTTGTAACCTTCCGCAATAGCTCGCTCTGCCCTTTCTATGGCAAGCCTTACCAAATTACCGCAATTTCTGGAAGACACACTCCCCCAACCTTCCCTCGATACCGTATCAGCCACGCCAAGTTCCTTTGCAAGTTCATACTTGAGGTCCTCTGACATGACGCCTCGGTTACGACGGGCCATTAGCATACCTCCTTTTTATTACGCACATTATTATGATGCCGACAAGATGACATATTATGCTGTTAAATTTTAAACTACACGACCCTGAGCATTCTTTGATAGTACTCTGCAGCGTTTTTATCAGCTAGGACTTGTATGACCTCAGCCTCCGGATCTTCTGTGCCCTGTAACAGACAGCCCTCAGATTTTAATGTGTTGGCATATTCTATTACTTCTTTGGTAATTCTTTCACCGGGACAGATTATGGGTATTCCCGGAGGATATGCCATTAGCATTTCGGCACTTATTTCTCCAAGAGCATCTTGCAGGTTTACTTCTCTTTTTTCACTGTAAAAAGCAAAACGAGGAGACACTTCAGGGTTTTGAGCATCGGGAATGTTACAAGAAATCTTTACAACATTTCTGCACAAGTGTTTTTCTGCTATATCTTTCACAGCAGCAACTAGTTTGTCAATGCTTTCTTCATCATCCCCTATAGCTCCTATGCCGAGGACATTGAAAAGATCCGACAGTTCAACTTGTACACCGTAATTGTACTTTAGCAGTTTTTCCATTTCAAAACCCGAAAGTCCTAGTTCCCTAACATTTATTGCAAATTTGGTCTGGTCATATGCAAAGCAACCTTCTGTCCCTTCGATTTCACGGCCCATGACATAAATCCCTTCGACGGCATTCATCTGTTGTCTTGCCTGCTCACACAGTCGTATCGTCTTGTCCAGAAGCTCAGTCCCTTGAAGGGCCATCTGTTTGCGGGCAACATCGAGGGAAGCCATAAGCGGGTAAGAGGGACTCGTTGTCTGTTGGAGATTCATAACAGCCTTGACCTTTCTGTCATCTATGAAACGGCTGTTCAGCAGCAGGATAGAACTTTGGGTCATGGATCCAACCAATTTATGGACACTAACTGCACTGGCATCTGCCCCGGCCTCCATTGCTGATAAGGGTAAATCAGGGTGAAAACCAAAATGTGCACCGTGTGCCTCATCGACTATAACCGGTTTTTCAAAAGAATGTGCGATCTCTACGATTTGCTTGAGATCGGATGCTACACCGTAATACGTCGGATTAATCACAAATACAGCCTTTGCATTGGGATGTTCAACAAGGGCTTTTCTGACACTTTCGGGCGTAATGCCCATGCTTATGCCCATATATTCATCTATTACCGGTTTTATATAAACAGGCCTTGCACCACTTAGTATAAGCCCACCCACCGCTGAGCGGTGCGCATTTCTGGGAAGGATTATCTCGTCCCCGGATTCCGCAACGGACATGATCATTGCCTGAATCCCGGATGTGGTACCGTTAACCAGAAAGTGTGCATATTGAGCCCCAAAAGCCTGAGCTGCCAGTTCTTCAGCCTGGAGAATAACACTAAGAGGGTTGCAAATTGTATCAAGGTCTAGTATTCCAGCTGTAACGTCAATAGCTAAAATATTTTTGCCAACAAAATCACAAAACTCCGGTATTCCTTTGCCTCCTTTATGCCCGGGTACATGGAAGGAGACGATCTTATCTTCCACATACTTTTTTAAGGCAGTGAAAAGAGGGGTTTGCTGCTGCTCCATAAGATTCATAGACAACACCTCTTTATGATTAACTCTTTGTCTTTATACCAAGTCAATTTAAGCATATTCAATTAAAGCATATATTTTTTAAAATATCAATATAAAAACGAAAGAATAATGTGTTTTTTTATGAGGCTAAACCAGGAAAAGCGAATAAATATCATGAATATGGCGCAAAACGACACTCTTTCATTTATACGTTGTCTCTAAGACAATAATCAATAGTTGTTAATATTTTTGCACTAAATTACCGTCACATGAACCGTTTAAGTTTTTGAAACATTGATTATGGATTTTTTCGGACAAATAAAACGTCATAGTAGGCTGGTGTTGTTAAGACGCAGCTTTGCACAAGGCGATGCGCCCACCCTGCGCAGCCATAAACAACGGCGCTATGACGTAATTGTTCTTCACTCTTCTTTTTTCAGAATAAGCTTATCCGATTGTATAGTTGTATTATCCTGAACATTAATAGACGCAATTGAAAAGATTAGCGATGATGTTTTACGTCATCTGCTATCACAATGGATTAAGCGGCTGGATTGATTCAACTATCCTTTTTCTCCTTCCATGCTGTAAAAGTTTTCTATAATGAATATTAAGACTGGCTTGATTCAACTAATCAACTTTATGCGCACTAGCAATTTACCATGGCCTGTTAAACGCAATTCGCATGCCCCTGTTGATTTTTCCTGAAGCTTCGTGCAACCAATCTACCAGTTTAAATCTTATTTTAACAGGCACTTGTTCGGGAGAGGATAATGTCTGAATTGCGGCAAGTTCTTCGGCTGTAAGCACCTTTTCAAGCCTTTTTCTCATGTCAGCTTGTGTTTCACCTTTCGTTATATCAACGAAGCAAAGGGGAGGGAAAAGCACGCACCACCAGTTTGAACCCTTACCGTTCCCTATGATTACGCGAAGTGCATCGTATTCCCCTGCAGGGAGGGTCACAAAACCGTAAGATTTAACGGGAAATTGGAATTGCCCGAATACCGCCTTCACATCGTAATCTTTTCCGCGTTTTTTTATTTCATCCTCTGCAATACTTTGTATCAAATTTGTATTGGCAATAATATACTCCCGAGAACTTTCTATGCCGTCTAAATCTTCCAGCTTACCGCTCAGTTCATTTATTATCCTGTCACGGACGTGCATTTTTAAATCCTGATCTTCAGCTGTATCGCTGTTTGCAATGACGTGCAGGCGTATGACTTTTTCGTAGATCTCCCGAGCCCCATGACCGCCGGCTTGTATATCTGTGGCGTAACCCGGCCCACCGGCAATACCGCTGGTTCCTAACATCGCAGCAAAAAAAGACATCCCGATTATGAAAAAAGTTGTCAGTGCCGTTTTCTTTAAAAAACTGTTCCCTCTCATTTTAATCTCTCCTCTGGAAAATTCCTTGAAAAAGACCTGTTAAAATTATTCCCAAAAACGGCACATTTAATCGCCAAGAATTATTTAGTAATGCCGATATCCCTCACTGTAGTGTCCACATCGACGGTCAGCAATATGTTGGGGAACACTTCCTCCCACCTGTCTCTACACTTTTTCCACTGCTTAGGATGAAATTTGTGCATGTAATCACAAAGCATGAGCAAATCCACCTTGAGGTCGTCTTTGAGCTTTGTTGCACCTTTCATGACGACGGATTTGACTTTTTGAGAAACTAAATTCTCAATCACTTCTATTTCTTTTGAGCTCAATCTCGTATGTTCCGCAGTGGAAGCAATGTTTCCCGAAACCTCTACTTTTAAATGAAATTTCGGAACTGGCTCTGTTGAGATAAGTTTTAGTTTTCTGTTTGCCCGCATTACGGAAAAGGTCACATTCCCTAATTCCTCACTATTTACTCTGATGTCTCCTCCCCTCAGATTCCCCAAGAAAATATTCACACCTTGAGTTTCTTCTTCGGAAAGCCAGCCCACAAGTTGAAGCTTTTTTATTGCGGCAGCTCCTCCTACCCACACCTCCTCAGTGTTTGGGGTAATCTTGCTTACAAGGCTGTTCCCTTTCATGGCATGTATATTATGCATGAAATCCCCAAGCTCGATGCTGAAAAACTTACTTGATAAGGTTTGATTTATTAAAATTGTCTCAAGGTAATCTGCTTTCAATACTTCGACCCATGGTTGTATCTCAAGTACCTTTTTTGCTTCACCTTCGGCAATAGCTATTCTGGCCCTCCTGTTGAACTCAGCCTGGCGAAAAAATGGGTCAATGATTTGGTCAAGGCCTTGCCTTGCTGCCTCCTCTCCAATAACGACTATTCTCATATGATCAAAAAAAATATCCCTGTTTAACCTCAATGCCATATTTGTGGCAGCCTCCGTTATTGAAGAAGCTATCGTGCTCTGAACCATCACAGGCTTGACTTCTTTGCCACCTCCACCGCCCGCCTCTTGACCGCCTGCTACCATTCTGGCAACAGGAAAGGAAAACGTAATATTGTATTCTCCGGGAACATCGTTGGCATCTACACCTATTGAGCCCACGAAAAGACTTCTGTCAACATCTCTCATATCCCAGCATCCTGTTATCATGACGGCCAGCAGTCCAATCAAGCTTGCAATAATAATAAATGAAGATGATGTTGATAATCTCATGTCACATTACTCCCCCTTTTCTTGGCCATGTCTATGAGCAAAATAAATGCAGGGATTAAAAAACATAAGATTATGCCTGCAATGCCCGCATAATTTGCCCAGTTAGTTGTCTCAAGGACGTTTCGCGGGAAAAACGAAAAGTAATAAATCCATGGGAAAAGCATTGTAATATATGCTTTGAATTCTCTGCTTTTTGTAAGGTGTGCCAGAACCAGGGCTCCTGAAAAAAAATAACCGTTCAGGCTTGTAAATGCTGCGATCGTCCACAGTGCAAGCGCTAAAGCATCTAGCCTCTCAAAAATCCTGCCTGGGGTTGTTATTGTCTTGACGATCGTCATTGACGGCCATAACAGAGATTTAGTATCTTCTACGCCTAAGACCGCAAAAACGATGACGACAATAAAGACATAAAAAATCGCGACAGTCACCATGCTGACTGTAACGATCCTATAAACCTTTTCAGGTTTGCGTATATAAGGACCTAAAACCAACAGTATTTCTGGCCCAAGTAAGCTGAAAATAGTGCTGGTACTTCCTATCGCAATTTTGTCAGCAGGAGTATTTAAAAAAGGCAAAAGTTCAGTAAAGTCTGCCTCCTGAATTCCGATTAAATACATACCAATAACAGGCAATAACATAATTGATATTATTATTTCAGAAAATCTTGCTGTAGGTTCCACCCCATGGCGAATAAGATAAGCTACAAGTATCAATATTGTCAGAATAAAAAACTCGGGAGGTGTCCTGGGGAGCATAAAGCTGTTCATGACATCCGAAAATTTCCTGGCAATTATAGATGTAAACACAGTAAAGTAAACTATTAACAGAATGCATAAAATATAAGCGGGCAATCTCCCGATAATTTTTTGTGAGTATTCCACAAACGTATCCTGTGGATATCTTTTTAAAAGTACTCCTACGATTAACCCTCCTGCCAGCACCATAAGACTTCCCAGGATAACCAATATCCATCCGTCAGAATCGGCAGCCCTGGACACATGACCTGGGAGGCTCAATACACCTGTCCCTATAATTGTAGTTATTAGAAGGGATATGGCCTGTGGAATCGTGATCTTATCGTTGTTTGTCAGCATTTTCATCCTCCGCCTTTTCCTTGTTGTCATCGCGCCTATCTTTCATTTTAACCATGTCCTCAGGTCTGGTGTAACCAGGTCTTATCTCCATTGAGGGCATCGGCCAGCGCAGGAATGTGTCCTTTATCTCTGCCCATCTGAAGGACAGGAAAGGAGACAGGTAATGTGCTCCAAAGCTTTTTAGTGTTACAAGGTGGGTGGCAAGTGCCAATAGACCAAACATTATCCCGTATAGGCCTGCTACAGTTGCCAAAGCAATGAAAACAAATACTAAGATCCGAAAACTTATAGCAACACTATAGTTGGGGATTGTAAACGATGAAATTGCACTGACCGCAACGACTATGACCATGATGGGGCTGACTATGCTTGCCCTTACCGCCGCTTCACCGACAATGAGACCTCCCACTATGCCTATTGTCTGACCGATCGGCCCTGGCAGTCTGACCCCTGCCTCCCTTAGCACCTCAAGAGCAATCATCATTATGAGCGCTTCTATAACAGAAGGAAACGGAACACCCTCCCTTGTAGCCGCAATAGAGAGTAGGAGGTCTGTTGGGAGCATGTCTGGATGAAATGCAGTCATTGCAATATAGAGCCCGGGAAGCGTAAATGAAACCAGTGCGGCCCCGAATCGCAATGTCCTTAAAATTGAAGCTATATACCATCTCTCATAATAATCCTCAGGAGATTGGAACAGGCTCAAAAAGGTGGTTGGGGCCAAAAGCGCAAAAGGCGAGTTGTCACATAGTATTGCCACATTACCTTCGATCAGGCTCGCTGCTACTACATCAGGTCTTTCGGTCCGCCTGAGCTGGGGAAACGGTGACAGCCAATCGCCCTCAATCATCTGCTCTATATAGCCGCTCTCCATAATCCCACTGATATCTATTGTATTTACCCTCTTTAAGACTTCATCGACTATTGTCGGTTTTGCCACACCTTTGATATACAGAATTCCCACATCCGTCCTGGTATGTCGCCCGAGCTTTACGGTTTTGACCTTAAGGTTCGTATCCTTTATTCTTCGGCGTATAAGCGCAATGTTGGTCATGTATGTCTCGGTAAAACCCTCTTTTGGTCCCGTTATGACAGCCTCTGTAGAGGGCTCCTGGATGGCCCTTTTCTCCCAACCCCTGCTGCTTATTATCAAGCCTTTCTCACTCTTGTCCAGAAAAAGAACCGTATCACCACACAAAACCGCAAGGATGGCCTCCCCAAAATTATCAACCTCTTTTAAATCTGCAGCCGTGAGCAGCCCCTCTTTTACCATGTTGAAATAATTGTGCCCTTTCTTATGTTCCACTTCGGAAAAACGTGTGAACAGCATCAACGATTTAAGAATCTCATTTTGAATAAGTTTTTTATCTGCAAGACCGTCGATGTAAATTATCGTCATCTGCCTTTTCTGGCCACCGTCCATGTAGAAGTCTCTTATTATCACATCATCACAGTCGAAAAGGTATTCCCTGATGACATCAATGTTTTCAGATAATTCTTTTTTCAATTTTTTGCTCTGGTCAGGGGTCATGTCCCTTTCAAAATAAATCTCCTTTTTTTTCCCTGAAAACAGCTTAGAGAAAATCCCACCCATTTACATTCTCCTTTAGCGCAAACCTATATTTTAAAACTATAAGACATGCTTTACAAAAATATAAGCTATCACTGAACCGAATATGTATAAGAAACCAATTATGCGCGCAAATTTTAGCTCTCGCTTAAGGTTTTTATTTTTCAAGTCTGCCCCGTCTATTATTAGCAGGTATAATCCACTTGCAATAAAGACAACCAACACGGTAAAAGTAGTTGAGGATTTTATAGCCATAATTATCGATTGTGACATATTTTTACTCCCACCTTTTGGCCTTTAGGCCGTCTTAGGTTTTATTTTTTGCTAATACAGCCCTTTTTATGAAAACAAAATAATAAGCATGGGCAGGTCTGAAATGAAATTGAAAAGTCGTTGTGTGATGAATTATTTTTGACACACAGGATAAAACTAACTAACAAAGATATTGCTGAAAGGTGCTTTTAATGAAAATACATAAGAGAAACCGAGAAAAAACAAAAAATATCCTTGACGACAACATGGATATCAGCCAGCGCTACCACGAAGTCCAGCAGATGAAACTCGTAAGCAGCCTTGAACAAAACCTACAGTTATTGATGCAAATATGCGGGAACAGCCCTGATGTGAAATACCGAAGATTTAACATAAACAAGCAAATCCCCGGAGCCATCATTTACTTAGACAACATGATCCACAATATTATGGTTGAGAAAATACTGAGGGCATTGATGATAGATACTCAAAAAATGGAGTGCAGTTATGGAGACGATAAGCTGCTTTACTCTGCAATAAAGAACCTTCTGACGGTCAATAATCTTGAGGAAGTCGACAATATAGGGGATCTGTTCTACGAAACTACATTCGGAAACGTCGTGCTCCTCGTAGAAGGGCTTTCTGTTGCCTTTGTCTGCGGCGCCGCTGACCTGAAAAGCCGAGACGTTTCAGAACCCGCTTCTGAAACGAACATCAGAGGGCCTAGGGACGGTTTCGTAGAAAGACTGTGTATAAACTTGACCCTCATCAGGCGCAGGATACAGGTTCCCCATTTGTGGGTGGAAAACTTTGAGATAGGAAGCCTTACAAAAACTATGGTATCTATAGTTTATTTAAAGGGCCTGGCAGACGAAAAGATGCTGGAAGAGCTCCGCACACGCCTGAAGAGAATAGACATCGACGGAGTACTTGAAAGCGGGTATATTGAACAGTACATAGAGGATCAGCCATTTACTCTGTTTCCCCTCACTCTTAGGACCGAAAGACCTGACGCGGCATGCAGCTCCATTTTGTCCGGAAGGGTTGTGGTATTAGTCACCGGTTCTCCCCATGCCCTTATTCTTCCGGCACAATTTCCGATGTTTTTTCAGGCATCAGATGATTACTATGAAAAAGTACCTTTCGGTGCCTTTGTACGGACGCTGCGGTGGTTTGGTGCGATAATATCGGTACTTTTGCCTGGTTTTTATGTCGCAATAGTAAATTTCCACCAGGAGCTCCTGCCCACGGCCCTGCTGCTGCGAATTACCGCAACACGCGAAGGTGTACCCTTTCCCGTTATCGCCGAGATTCTCATAATGGAAATACTGTTTGAAATTTTAAGGGAAGCTGGTATACGCCTTCCGGCCGCTGTGGGCCCTGCAATAAGCATAGTTGGGGCACTCGTCCTCGGCGAAGCCGCAATACGAGCAGGCATGGTCTCACCTGCTGTTGTCATCATAATAGCACTTACGGCAATAGCCAATTTCTCGACACCGGTATTCAGCATGGCGATATCTTTAAGGGTGCTAAGGTTTATTTTTACAATATTGGCAGCGATATTCGGCCTTTTTGGGCTCCAGTTCGGTATACTGCTTTTGCTGGTGCACCTGTGCTCGCTCCGCTCCCTCGGGATACCTTATATGAGTCCTTTGGGTCCCCTTACATGGCAGGATATGAAAGATAACATCCTGGTATCGTGGATCTGGACAAGGACTTCCCGCCCAAAACTAATAGGCCACAGGGAACCACTGAGGCAAAAACCAGGGCAAGCCCCTCACCCTGGAAAAGATGATGAGGAATGATGAGGAGAAATGTATGGTTACTGACAAATTCCCTAAGGCAACTACCGAAAAGATTCCCAACAGGCAGCTTATGTTCATGCTGTTTATAATGCGGACGACTGTCGTGATAGCCTTCCTGCCTGTGCTCACATCTGCTGATGCGCTGCAGGATTCCTGGTCATCAGCAATAGTGTCATTTTTCGGTGCCAGTATTCTGACTTTGATGATAGCAGGGCTGGGAGTAAAATTTCCCGAACACACCGTCGTCGAATACTCGGAAAAGCTCATCGGGAAATGGCCCGGCAAGGCCGTGTGTGTTATCATTATATGGGCATTCCTGGTAATAGCCGCAACAGATACGAGGATTTACGCAGAGGCCCTCGTGACCGGATTTCTTACCGAAACCCCACTGGCATTTATAATTTTTTCAATGGTTATTGCCGCTTCTTTGGCTGCATATTCAGGGCTTGAGGTGATAGGGCGGATTTCCGACTTGCTGTTCCCTGTATTTGTAATCATGATAGCCCTTAGCCTCGGCTTCGCAATTCCGGATGCCTTGTCGTTGAAACAAAACCTGGAACCTGTTCTGGCAAGGGGTATGGGACCGGTTCTACGGGGAAGCATAACACCGATCATAATAATAGCACAGTACCTTTGCCTGACAATGATCACCCCTGCTTCAAACCAGCCCAAAAAAACGGTCAAAACCGCTATGTGGGCACTGGCCGGTTCCACCTTTGTTTTGGTGCTCGTTACGATGGCCGTAACCGCAGTGCTCGGGCCTGACCGCGGCTCACGGGCCGTTTTCCCCTTTTTCACCATGGTGAGGACACTATACATCAGCGTATTTCTCGAAAGGGTTGAGCTGTTTGCTCTGTTCGCCTGGAGTTTTGGGATTTTCGTAGCCGTATCTGTTTTTATGTACTGCTGTTCGCGGGCCACTGCCCAGGTTTTGGGTATCGATGACCATCGCCCGCTTATAGGTCCACTTGCTGTAATATGGGGAACCTTCGCCGTCCACTCCTATCAGGATGTGTTCCAGGTCAGGGCAGTTCTTTCAACCAAAGATCGCTGGTGTCTACGTCCTCTCATGGATAGTCATCCCAATGGGGATTCTTTGGACGGCTTATGTAATCAGACGCCTGTCGGGTGGGAAAATATGATGAAAAATAAGTTTATAGCAGTATTAGTAATAGTGACAATAGTGCTCAACATTTCAGGATGCTGGAATCGCCGCGATCCTGAAAACCTCGCATTGGTGCTCGGCATGGCATTTGACATGGACCCGGCAACAGGCATGTATCAAGTAATAGCTCAGATCGCCAATCCTCTTGCTTTAGGAGGTCAGGATTCCGGTCAGGGAGGGGGCGCTCAAAAAAAGCCGTTCTGGACCTTGTCGGCCAGCGGCAGAATAGTGTTTGAAGCAATGCGAAACCTTACAGAAGCTTCAAGTCGTGAGTTCTTTTGGGCACACAACCGAATTTTTGTGTTTTCCGAAGAGGTTGCCAAAAGTGGAATTTATCCTATCATGGATGCGGTCGACAGGGTGCGACATCTCAGGACAAGCAGCCATGTAACAATAACTGATGGTGATGTAAAGAAACTTATGGAAGCAGAGTTTCCGCTTGAAGAAACCGGGGCTAAGGGACTTGACAGACAAATTGTTACGATAAGATATGAGCGGTCGATATTCCCGGTTATTACCATTAATGAGCTGCATAATGAATTGGCTCAACCTGGTAGAGAAATGTTCATAGGTAAATTTGAGGTTCCTAAAAGCTCTGAGCAAGAATCAGGACATGACTCCAAGACTTCTGCGCCTCCGCCCGCAATAATCGGAGGTGGGGCTATGTTTAAAGGTGACAAAATGGTAGGGTGGGCGGGTGAAAAAGAAACCTTCGGATGGGCTTGTGCCACCGGTAGGGTCTTCAGAGCACCAATTTATATAAAAGATCCGTTAGACGACACAACACCCATAGGGATTGAGATCAACCAACTGCAGAGCAGGATGTTGCCTGTAATAGACGATGAACAAACAGGAATAAGAGTCGAAATAAACGCCGGAGCCACTTTGAGCGACATCCCTGTGCACCGGGATTTAAAACTTGAGAGCAGTTATATGAAATCCCTGGAGCAAAGGGCCGCTCAGGAAATCCGGGATGCGGTCAATTGTGCGATAGACCTTTCAAGAGAGCTTGAATCAGATATAATTGGTTTTGGAAATCTCATATACCGAAAGCAGCCCAAAATATGGGAGAGTATCGAAGATAAATGGTATGACATATTTGAGGAAATCGAGATAGACGTAAGGGTTCAGGTGAGCATCAGGCGGACAGGTCTTATGACAAGCCCTTTGGAATCCGAGAAGAGGAGGTAAGTTTATGGTCGGTGTATGGGCATGTATGGTTTTAATGGCCGTCATACAGGCACCCGTCCTTTTTAAAAAAAAGAAGTGGAAGGAACTCATAGCTTTTGGAGTCTTTTGGCTGGTTGCTGGAATCTACGCCTCACTTATCTTCGGAACCTATAGCGGCAGGGTCGAAATAACAAACGTTACGGAGCTGCTCATACGTTTTTTCTCAACAATATATGATTAAGGACAAGGCCCTAATAAAACAGACTAGCTTACTAAAATAAAACAGGGCTGTTCTCTGTTTCAGCATTCGGGCCTTATATTTTTTGAAATTGACTTAAGTTAGATGGTCTCTTCAGACATGTTCCAATCAAAATTTTACCGCCCTCTTTTGTTATGATTGCGCCAATCACGCCCTGTTTCAAACATGTTTCAGTCATAATTGTGTAGCCCTCTTCTGTAATGATTGAATCAACAGCATCGTCAAATATGCTTCAGTCGAAATGCATCATATAAGCGAGTTTTATGAGTTCCACTTTCGATTCATCGTCAACCGTTTCGTTCAGAAGCATTCCATCATCTTTATCAAAATCAAATATCAGAAAGACTTCATCATTTATGACAAACCAGCCTATGTTCTTGCCATCTGCATAAACGCTTTCAAATTCTTCGTATTTCTGCCGGTATTTTGCAAGGACCTCGTCCGCATTGTCCCCTACCTTTGAACCTCGGTCTGTGGGAAAATCGGGTGATTCTGTAGTCACATCAAGGACTTTTGAGGATTTTAGCCCTATGATTACAGAAATTCCGCTGTCGTATTCCATTATCACCTGTTCCTCGCCGTAATAGCCTTGTTCTTCACAAATTATCTCATTGTATTCGTCTCCTAAAATCATAATAACCTGTTCTTTGGAGTGTCCGAGATGAATACCTCCTATGCTGGGACTCAAAAGGGTAGTTTCATTTTCGCCATCATGCGCTCCTGCCTGGTTCTCTTCTTCCGGTTCTTCCGCCAAATCCGGATCGGCAGACGGGTCGCCAGCTTCAGTCTGGTTTTCATTTGAATTATAATCATTGTTTTCCGAAACCCCACTTCCACATCCGCAAATTAATATCATAATAAGTAACAAAACCAGGACTAAAATATGTTTCACCGGGGCCACCTCCTTAAGTTATCTATTTGTTTAAAAGAACTCATTGTTAATAGACGCAATTTGGGCAAATATGTTCCACATCCTGTAAATTAATTGCAGCAAGCCTTTGTCTTTAGTGCTTAAGACCTATTCACCACCTTCAATTCTCCTACATCATAAGAGCCAAAATCCCAATTTATCCACAAGGTTATCAACAGGTGTTAATAAGTAAAATCCTTGTCCCTGAAGCTACACCGAAATTTGAGTGGGTTGTCCCCATTGGGGATAAGTTATCCACATTTGTTTTTTACATTGTTTTTTTGAAATAAGAATCCCACCCAAAACCCAATCAAAGATTGCCATCGGTGCCCGGGGGATCTAGTTGTTCTTCAAAAAAACCCCTGTGTACGGTATCTCGCCCACAGGGGTTTTTTTTTACACTTTGAGCACAGCACCTGATGACGCTGATGTTACGAGTTTTGCATATCTCGCTAGGTATCCTGACCTAATTTTGGGTTCAGGAGTAATCCAGATTTTTTTACGCCGGTTCATCTCGTCGTCAGAAATGAGCACATCCAGTTTCTTGTTTTTAATATCTATTCTGATGGGATCCCCTTCTCTAATAAGTGCAATCGGTCCTCCTTCCATTGCTTCCGGCGATATGTGGCCGATTGCGGCGCCCCTTGTGGCCCCGGAAAAACGCCCGTCGGTAATGAGTGCCACATCTTTGTCAAGACCCATTCCCACAATGGCGGATGTTGGCGAAAGCATCTCCCTCATGCCAGGTCCTCCTTTTGGGCCTTCATACCTAATAACAACAACATCACCTTTGTTAATCTTACTTGCAAAAATTGCGTCCACAGTCTCTTCTTCCGAATCAAATACACGTGCAGGCCCTTCGTGAAACAGCATTTCAGGAGCTACGGCGGCTTCTTTTACAACAGCTCCGTCAGGGGCAAGGTTTCCGCGCAGAATAGCAAGGCCCCCTGTTTCCCTGTAGGGGTTGTCCACTTCCCTGATCACATCAGTATTTTTAATAGATATGCCGCAGATGTTTTCCCCTATCGTCTTTCCGGTAACCGTAAAAGTGTTTAAGTGCAGTAGATCAAGCTTAGACAGTTCATTCATAAGTGCGGGTATTCCACCTGCTTCGTGTAGGTCCTGCATATGGTGGAAACCGCTTGGGCTTAGCTTACAAAGGCATGGGGTTTTAGCACTTATCTCGTCAAAGATATCCAGTTCCAGTTCCAATTCCGCCTCATGGGCTATTGCAGGCAGATGCAGAACTGTATTGCTGGAGCCAGCCATCCCCATATCGACTGTTATTGCATTTTCAAATGCCTCTCTTGTCATAATATCCCGTGGTTTAATATTATCCTCCAGCATTTTAATAACCTGCATCCCGGCCTTCTTTGCCAGGGCAATTCTTCCACCGTGATACGCCGGGATTGTGCCATTGCCGGGCAGTGCTATTCCCAAGGCCTCTGCAAGGCAGTTCATTGAGTTGGCTGTAAAGAGACCGGAACATGAGCCACACCCGGGACATGCCTCGTGTTCAATTTCCGACAACTCTTTTTCAGTAATATCCCCGGCTTTGAGGCTGCCTATCTTTTCAATACATGTAGAAAAATCTATGTCTTTCCCCATATATCTGCCGGAATACATAGGCCCTCCACTTACAACAACTGCCGGTATATTAAGCCTGGCAGCGGCCATCATCATACCAGGAACTATTTTGTCACAGTTCGGTATGAGTACAAGTCCGTCGAAACCGTGGGCCATTACCATTGCCTCTATGGAATCGGCTATTAATTCTCTGCTCGCAAGCGGGTACTTCATGCCTAAATGCCCCATCGCTATTCCGTCACAAATACCTATCGCGGGGAATTCTATTGGTGTACCGCCTGCCATGGCGACACCGATCTTGGCAGCTTGGGCTATTCTATCCAGGTGAACATGCCCGGCCACTATTTCATTTTGAGAATTTACAATACCAATTAGCGGCTTTTCTAATTCTTCTTCAGTATATCCCATTCCATAAAAAAGTGCTCTTGTGGGCGCTCTCATGGGCCCTTTTTTGATATAATCACTTCTCATTGTCCTTCCCCCTCAGCGATTTATTCGCTAAAACAAACTTCCTCATTTTTTTCGGTTTCAGCCAGATCATGAATACTTCCTTTTCCCCTTTGAAGAGCCACAATGCCCGTCCTTACACTTTCTATTATCCCATAGTGTTTCATCATTTCCAAAAAGGCCTTTACCTTTCCCAGGTCACCAGTTATTTCAATTATCACCGCATCGGGATCAATATCCACGATATTCCCCCTAAAGGACTCCACTATTTGGAACACCTCTGCCCGGTTTTTGTCTTCAGTCTTTACCTTAATCAAGGCAAGTTCCCTGTGGACTGAGGACTTCATATCCAATTCGACAACTTTAATGACATCAACAAGCTTTTCAACTTGGCTCTTTATCTGTGCAAGCTCCCTCTCATTCCCCTCGGCGGCTATTGTGATTCGGGAAATCTCCGGATCTTCCGTTTCTTCACCCGTAAAACTTGTGATATTAAATCCTCTTCTCGTAAACAGGCCTGAAATCCTTGTAACTACCCCGTATTCATTGTGGACAAGAACAGAGAAAATGGCTTTTCGCACCACACCTCACCCCTTAGGATTTAATAATTTTTAACCTAGTCAGAATTATGATATAATGTGATTAATTTATTCTAGCAATTAAGGTCATAATTTCTCTTAATTATAATTGAATAAGGGATATATGTAAATGGCTTATGATCTTCTAACTTCGATTACACAATTTCACATATAATGTAGTAGACAGCTTTTCATTTTCAAAACACCATAACCGGTACACAATTACAAATGGAGGAAATTTATATGAAGAGAATAGGAATACTAACAGGCGGTGGAGACGCCCCTGGATTAAACGCTGTGATAAGGGCTGTTGCGCGGGTTTGCAGCTATGCAGGTGCTGAGCTTTACGGTTTTTTGGACGGGTATAGCGGGCTTATCCAGAACAGATACAAGCGCCTTGATATCCCGCACATTTCCGGGCTACTTCATCGCGGCGGAACTATACTTGGCTCCAACAACAGGGATAACCCTTTTAATTTTCCTGTTAAAGAAGATCAGAAGCTAGTTTACAAGGATATGTCATCAAAACTCGTCCAAAATTTGGAGAGGCTTAAGGTGGACTGCCTAATAGTGATTGGCGGAGACGGCAGCCTTGCAATAGCCAAAGAGTTGACTGACAAGGGGGCCAAAATCATCGGCGTGCCGAAGACCATAGACAACGATATGCCTGAAACAGACCAGACATTTGGTTTTGACACAGCTGTCACGACTGCAACTGATGCACTGGATAAGTTACATACAACAGCTGAATCACACCATAGAATAATGGTACTTGAGCTAATGGGGAGATACGCAGGATGGATTGCGCTTTACAGCGGGGTAGCCGGCGGTGCAGATGTAATACTGCTGCCTGAAATAGATTGGAACATAGAAAGCGTTAAGGCAAAAATATATTCTCGCAAAGAGGAAGGAAAGGCTTTTAGCATTATAGTTGTGGCTGAAGGTGTAAAAACACCTGAAGGCAAGCACGTTATAAGGGAAACCGTAAAGGGAAGCGGAGATCCTGTGCGCCTGGGTGGCATAGGTCAAACTATTGCAAACATGATCCAGGAACAAACGGGATTGGAAAGCAGGGCTACAGTCCTGGGGCACATTCAAAGGGGTGGCTCTCCTTCACCTTTTGATAGAATACTTGCCACGCGGTACGGGGAAACGGCCGCAAAGCTGGCACTAGAAGGTCAATGGGGAAAGATGGTGTCTCTTAAAAATGGCATAATTACAACTGTAGAATTTAAAGACATACCACGGGAGAACAGAACAGTTCCCAAATGCCATCCTTTGATATATGCTGCAAAAAACATCGGAATAAGTTTTGGAGATTGATTTTATCTTACCGTAACCATATCTAAATAGCAAAATCCAAAGGAATGAATAGGATTTTGCTATTTATCCAGTAGTTTTTTGAAAATTATTACGGCTTCCGAATTGCCAATTTCCGGTTTTTTTATGAAGGACTGCCACAATTTCGTAACTATCTTATTTTTTTAGACTGCTGTTTTGATCTAAGAATACCTTATGACCTTCAAGATAAGGAAATAGGTTGGCCAGTGCACTGTGGACATGTTGCTTCATGGCCTTTTCTGCCCCTTCAGTATCATGGGCCCCAAGTGATTCGAAAATCCTTTTATGCTCTTGAAGTGCATGAGCTGCCCGACCGGATGATTTCATTGATACGAGGCGAGCCCTTTGTATAAAATGATGAAAATTTGTTAGCACGGTTTCTAGGGGGCGGCTGTTACACGCCCTAAAAATTATGTCATGAAACTGGGTGTCGAGATCTGAAAGCTTATCTGTGTCTTCCTTTTCGGTATAAAACTCCATTAGATCTAAAACATCTTTTAATTCTTCCAGTTGTTCATCAGTAATCTTTTGCGCCGCCCACCTGGCGGCAAGCCCTTCGATTGTCTGCCTTATTGTATATATATCTTCGATGTCTTGTTCCGAAACGCCCTGAACAATTACTCCTTTGTTCGGTATACTGGAAACAAGGCCTTCAAGTTCGAGTTGCCTGATGGCCTCTCTTACCGGTGTTCTGCTTACACCCATTTCCTTGGCAACCTTCATTTCTATCAGGCTGTCACCTGGCTTGTATTGCCCATTAAGTATTTTGTTTCTGAGCTGCTTGTAAATCTTGCTTCTAAGGGAATAAACCGGATCATGATAATCTGTGACCATTTACTAAGCCACCTCCACGGTTTTACTCTTAAACCTCTATAATCATTCTACTACAAGAGAGGCTTTTTTTGAAGATATTCCGCAAATTATATTTTTTAAAGAACTATTTACTGTAGAATTATACAAGCTTATTACCTGCATATCAAAAACCATAATAACAGAAACGTGTGGAAGCATTGCAGCAACTTATGGTATAATTCTAGAGAACAATTAGAAGTATATAGTTTGAGAAAGTTTATACTTGATGATCTTACATTATCCGAAAAAATGAAGGGAGGAAAGATTTTGACCCATTTTGTAACAGACAGCTCTTGTGACCTACCATTGGAGTTTATCGAGGAACACAATATTGAGACAGTACCGCTTACAATTAGGGTGAATAACCAAGAATTCAATGAAGGTATCAACATTACCCCGCATGAGTTTTATGAATTGATGTACAATTCCAAGTCGCTTCCAAAGACAGCACATCCTTCACCTGCATCTTTTGCAAGGGTTTTTGATAAATTGGGCAAAGACGGTGAAGATGTTATTTGTCTGACAATTGCCTCGACTTTAAGTGGTGCATATCAATCAGCCTGTATCGCCAAAAACATGACGAAAACCATCGTGCACGTATTCGACACACTAGCTGCCTCTTCAGGTCACGCACTACAAGTTATGAAAGCGGTGGAACTTTCGAAACAATGTAATATGACAAGTGAAATAATTGAGAAACTGAAAAAATACCGTGATAAAATGGATATTTTTATCCTGCTCGATACCCTTGACAATATCATTAAAGGCGGTCGGCTTTCAAAACTACACGGCACAATTGCAAAGATAATGGATGTTAAAGTTCTCCTTAGAAATTTTGGTGGAACGATAAAAATGGTTGAAAAGATCCGAGGTAAGAAAAAATCGCTCAAAAAGGTACTTGAAATGATAGGGCAGAGTAAAAACAAAGCCCTTTCAGATAACTATTTTTACATAACACATGTAGATAATGCCGAAGACGCTGAATTTATTAAGAAGGAAATCATGAGACTTTTCTCACCAAAAGGCGTTTTTATCCATGAGATGGGCCCCACAGTCAGCACTTATGCCGGAAAGGGCGGATTGATAATCTCTTACTAGGACAATATCTCACTAGGTCTCTTGCGTTTAGCTGGGGACCTGGATTAATCCGGTTATTTTTATTTTTGGCACTCATGCCTAAGATTATCTATGTAGTGTACTGACATCGTTAGGAGGAAACGTGTTGTGCACCAAACTGCTGATTGATATATTTGATGCTCTGTACAGCACTTTTGGTCCCCAACATTGGTGGCCGGCAAAAAGTGACTTTGAAGTAATAGTTGGCGCAATACTAACACAGAGCGTTTCATGGGTAAACGTTGAAAAAGCTATTCGCAATTTAAAAAAAGAAAGCCTTCTTTCAATAGATGCTATTTTGGAGGCTGATGAAAAAAGTCTGGCCGGGCTCATAAAGTCAACACGGTTTTACAACCAAAAGGCAGCAAAACTAAAAAATTTCTGCAACTATATCAAAACCAGATACACCGGTGACATTTACGAGATGTTTAAAAACGATGTTCTTAAAATACGCCAAGAGTTGCTCTCAATAAAGGGGCTCGGTGCAGAGACCGCGGACTCCATAATCCTTTATGCGGCCAAAAAACCCATTTTTGTAGTCGATTCCTATACGAAGAGGGTTTTCTTCAGAATGGGATTTTTTGATGACAGTATAGACTACCAAAGTATGCAGGATTTTTTCATGAAGCACCTGCCGAAAGATACAAAGCTTTATAATGAATACCACGCACTTATAGTCAAACTGGGCAAGGATTATTGCTTGAGTAGACAGCCCAAATGTGAAGTATGCCCTTTGAACGACCATTTTTGCACAAGCAAGCATAATATACAAATCATGCTCAAAAGCACCTAATGGTAAATGATGACCATATACTATTACTAAATACATCATTTAACAGGGGTGAAAACGGTGAGAGACATAGAACTTGGGTATGCTATAGGCTTCATGAACATTGCTCTGGGCACTGCAATTATTATCATTTCCCTTGACTCGTACTTTAAAAGTAAGACGCTAGTGCCCGTTTATATTATGTCAGCTATAATAATAGCAGGGCCACTGGAGGATATCCTGATGAAACTTGTAAAACCTGAAGACCGATGGATTGTCGATCAGATTACCAGTATTGGATTCCTGATTTTCCTCCTGCTCGCCGTCATCGAATCTGCCGAAATAAGCAGTTTTTGAAAAAAACAAGATATATGTATCAGTGTTGTAATTACCGATGTGGGCTCAAAGGAGGTTTTGTCATGGAACAAATTCCAGAATATATACAAAAAAGCCCCAATGGTGATATGTGGTTTACTGAATATGAGGGCGATAATCTAAAAATAAAATATAAAATAAAAGAAATCGTTTTTTCAGAGCACTCTTCTATACAACACATTATGGTCCTCGATTCTTTCGATTACGGAAGAATGCTCATCCTCGATGGTATTTTACAGACAACTTCAAAAGACGGGCATATTTATAACGAGATGATAACACATGTCCCTCTCAGTTTCCATCCGGACCCAAAAAACGTTTTGATAATAGGAGGTGGAGACTGCGGTGCGGCAAGAGAAGTCGTAAAATACAAAAGCGTCAAAAGGATAGATATGGTCGAAATCGATGATCTTGTTGTGAACGTTTCCAGAAAGTATCTCCCACAGGTGTCCGGTAACATATCAGATCCTAGGCTAAATTTTGTATTCCAAGACGGGACATCCTTTGTTAGTCAACAAAAAGACCGCAAGTATGACGTGGTTATAGTAGATTCTTCTGACCCAGTGGGGCCGGCGGTATCTCTTTTTGAAAAGGAGTTTTATCAAAACATATTTAAAATGCTTAAAGACGACGGTCTGATGGTCTGTCAGAGTGAGTCTCCAATATTTTACATGAATATATTGTCAGATACGTATAACCGTGTAAGCAGCCTATTTCCGATAACGAAATTATATACGGCTATAGTCCCAACTTATCCCGGTGGCCTTTGGAGTTTTACACTTGGTTCAAAAAAATACGAGAAACCCTATATTAATGAATTTAATAAAGACACATTGTATGTCAACAAAGAAATAATTGAAGGCTGTTTTTCCATTCCGGAAGGTTTGAAATCTAAGTTGTTCAAAGGCTAAGAAACCGACGGGCAGTGTGTAAATCATGCATCTGCTTCAATCGTTTTTGGCTTCTCAACAGTTTTGTATTTAAAGTGTATTTCTAGGATGAAGCCTTACCAAATTGGACACAGTTTTAAAATCCTGCCGTTTTAATACTTTTTTGTGACCTAAGAAATTTTACTCTATCTTCTACCAATCCTTTGCTTTTAGTATAAAAGCGCAATTAGGCCCAAATGCAACAAAAATGCTAATATGCTCTTTATGTGGTATAATTACGTAGTAACATGCTCATGGGGTGATATTATGATTTCCAAAATAGCTGAGTTGCTGAAAAACAGCAAAACGGCTTATGCCCTTACAGGGGCAGGTGTCAGCACAGAGAGTGGCATCCCGGATTACAGGAGCAAGGAAACCGGGCTATGGGAAAAAATAAATCCGATGCAGGCAGCAAGTGTTGATTACCTGATTTCGGAACCTGCGAAGTTTTACAACCTGAACATACCCCGTTGGTCAGCATATACTGATTCCAAACCTAATATGACCCATATCGTGTTGGCCGAACTTGAAAAGGCTGGGTACATAAAAGGTGTAATAACACAAAATATAGACGGTCTCCACTATAAGGCCGGTTCTAAAAATCTTCGGGAAGTACACGGTCACCTCCGCACTGTCCACTGTATGAATTGTAATAAGACGTACGATTTTTCAGAAATGCATAACCAGTACTTGAGCGGGGCAAACCCACCCAAGTGTAGATGTGGCGGTATTTTAAGGCCTGATGTGGTCCTTTTCGGGGATCCGATGAGCAGTGATTATTATTCAGCACTTAGAGACGTACAAAATTGTGATCTAATGCTTGTCGTCGGCAGTAGCCTCCAGGTGTATCCGGTTGCGGAACTGCCTTTGTTTGCAAAAAGATTGGTGATAATCAACAGAGAGCCTACACCTTTTGACGATAGAGCCGAGGTTGTAATCCACGATTCGGCCGGAAAGATTTTTGAAAAACTCTCTGAACAGTTACTCCCTCACTTATGATACGTCTCACCCCTGATTATTTTAAACCAGCGATAAATTTGTTCTAACAGAATAAGACGCATCAGCTGGTGAGGGAATGTGAAATCAGAAAATGAAAGCCGTAAATCGGCCGTTTTTTTTATGTGTTCAGACAAACCAAGGGAGCCGCCGATTATAAATGTGATATGGGATTTACCCGAAACCATGACTTTTTGTAACCTTTCCGCCATTTGTTCCGAAGAAAAGGCTTGTCCTTCAACACATAATGCTATAATAAAACCATCTGCCCTCAGCCTTTTTGTCATATCCAACCGTTCAATATCAAGCACCTGTTCCCTTTCAGAATCGCTCAAGCTCTCCGGGGCTTTTTGTTCACGCACCTCTATTATGTTTAAATTGCAAAAAGGCTTGAGCCTTTTGGTATATTCTCTTATGCCTTCTTTTATATATTTTTCTTTTATCTTTCCAACAGCAATTATATCTACATTCATGCCGGTTCCTCCCTCTCATTTATCCGAAATTGTTTTAAGGTTTTTTATAGTTAATAACGTGAGGGCATTAAGTAACTAAAGCACAAGTTGATATATCAGTTACTAGACAACCTGTATCGGGCTTACCTGAAACTTTAAAATGCTAAAGAGTTCATGGTATATAATAGTCACCTTGTTGGTACTTTGCTACTTATATCAAAACATGTTCTGCTCAGTCGTGTCAAGAAACCCCTTCTGGTGTAATATCCCTCGTGATTTTACTACCGTTCCTTAGTATTTCGATCTGGACACTTTTTCCTATTTCAAGCCCATATACTATTTGTCTCAATTTTGCCATGGATTCTATTCGTCTTCCTGTAAGCTTTACAATTATGTCACCTTTTGCTATACCCGCTTTGTCCGCAGGGCTTCCAACCTTTACATCTGTTATATATATTCCACTGTCCACATCTGCTCTTATGTCAAGAAGCCTTGCCATATCTTTGTCTATTCCATCAATTCCTAAATACGGTCTTTGGAAACTGCCTTTTTTTATAATACTGTTTACAATAGGTTTCGCCACATTTACCGGTATTGCAAAGCCGATAGCCTCCGCCTGAGATGCTTTTATAGTATTAATGCCTATTACCTCACCGTTCCTGTCTAAAAGCGGGCCGCCGCTATTACCCGGATTTATCGATGCATCCGTCTGGATCAGGTCAAGCATCAAGACCGACCCACGGCCATCCTGAATTGCAACCATCCTGTTCAGGGCACTTATTATACCAGCGGTTACTGAACGCTGAAGAGATAACCCAAGTGGATTTCCTATTGCAATTGCCAAATCGCCCACGACCACCCTGTCCGAATCGCCTAAATTTGCCGTAGTCAGGTTTGGCGCATCTATTTTTATTACCGCTATATCAAGTGCCGGATCAGCATATAGGCACTTCCCCTTGTATTTTTGTCCATCAGATAAAAATACGTTTATTTCGTCAACCCCACCTACAACATGCTCGTTTGTGACGATATATCCCTGCTGATCAACGATGACACCAGAGCCAACCGACTCCATCCTGATCGGCCTGTAAAAAAAATCATAGTCAACGCTTACCGTAGATATTCCAACTACCGCCGGCGTAACCTTGCCGGCTATTTCAGGGATTGATGTCTCGGTACTTTGTACGCTTTCGGGTACATTTTCGGCCTTTGGTTGAGTCCCCTGCTGCCTGCCATATATAAGCGATGAAGTAATCAGCGTAGCAGCAAGGGCCGCTATGAGTGAACACAACACTGCAACGACCAAAAGCTTTTTTAATTCAGACAAGTTTCTTTTATCTAAACCCATTTATCGTCACACTCCACTAACGACCATTAACTGTGTTTAAACCTTTCTGCTCTGCTTTATTCTTTTAAACACCTAAAATCTTCTTTGCTTTTGAATAAAAAAGTGTTTAGTTTTTGCTCTGCTTTGTCTTACAAGCGCAGTTTCATAATAGTTTTATAGTTGGCTTGCAAAAGTTTCCACCTTAATCTTTCACACACCTCTCTTCTTGCTTACAATTACAGGTATCCTGCTCTCGAACCGTATCCTTTTGTTTGATCTCTATAATCTCATATTCCTTTTGGCCTAAACCTGCCTCAAATGCAGCATCTATGTGATATTGGGCATTTTTACCCGTTACGGCTTTAAGTATATTTTCACCTCTTTTGACCTTTTTATCCGATGCCTTTGACTGGGCTATGGGCTCTGCACGGTTTATCAAGTCGACAGATGCCTGGTCTATAGCAACAGGATCGAAGGATACCATAACCCCCTGATCCTGTACTATCGGCGTATCTGCCAACGGCATGCAATCACATTCAGGCTGAACCTCTGTAATAAAGTTTATGTACAAAATTTTGCCCTTTTCAAATGTGGAAACAACTGCAGCGGCTGACTCGGCAAGCCCCCTCTGAAAACCTTCTTCTGAAATCGGAGCAATAAGTGCTTCCAGTTTACATACCCTTGAACAACGTGCACATTTTACACAGATGGACTTGTCGATTGTAATCCGATTATCGACAAGCTTGATCGCACCGTGTGGACAAACACTGATGCAATTTCCACATCTAATGCATTTATCAGGTAACCATTCCAGGTGCCTGTTTTCCTCGAAATGAATTCTCCCCCTCATAGCTTCACCATAGTGGTCCTTGCAACTTATACCCCCCATGCCAAGGTTTTTTATGGCTCCTCCAAATCCGGAGGATATGTGCCCTTTACAATGCGATACGACTATCATCACAGGTGCATGGTATATGGCAGAAGCCACCCCTGCTTTTTTCAAGATAGGGCCACTTTCTACAAGCACATGATCCGTGCCAAAAATCCCATCTGCCATTACAATCGGTGCTCCTACTGACAGGTGATTGATTCCTTCCATGTTTGCAACATCCAGATATTCCAAACCGGGAATCCTGACCGTATCAGTTACGAATGGTATTCCGCCCGCTTCTTTTGCCCTGTCCACAACCTTTTTTAAAAATATTGGCCTGACAATCCTGTGGGCACCATACGAACCGAGATGGGTCTTCACTGCAACATAATCCTTGTCATTTATAAAACTGCTAAAATCGATGATTTGAAGAATCTGCTCAAGCTTTGCGACAAAACTGTATTTGTAATCAGGGCCTTCAGCCCTTGCACTTGAAAAATAAATCTTGCTCTTCATTTATTACCTCCTAAATAAACTACTATATCACTCTTATATAACATGCCCATAAATAACGCCACATTATGTAAAAAGAACCCTACCTGATACTCAATCAAAAATTGCTGCTGGGTTCCAGGAATTTTGTTGTTCTACAATAAAAACAAAAACACCCGAACTTGAACTGACCCTTGTCAAGTAGATAATCTAATTTTAATTAATTAATTAGACTGTCTACTTTGGAGGTATCATATCAAACTTGGGCGTTTTATAATCTTATGTTTAATTATTTTTAATTATTGTTCGAGTTCACCTGTATAGGCATTGACGTAATACTTGCTTTCATCCTTTGTGTGTATTATCCATACAGGTGCAGCCTGCCACTTTTCAGCATCATATAATTTAGAATAATACCCTTGCTGAATCCGTGTTATCGTCAAAGGAGATGTGCTCTCATCAGCTACTCTCATAATGGCCGTCAACGGAGGAATAACCGTTTTCTTTCTGCCCTTGTATCCATATGGGTTTAGCCAACACTGATAAAAGCTCTTTACTCCAGAAGGTGTAACAAGAATATCCATGTAGCTGTTGGCAATTAGAAAACCGTCGTGTGTCTGTATGTACTCAACAAGATAACCCTCACCTTTTTGTTCATAAGCAATACCATATAAAATCGCATTTTGAGGTATCCCCGTGTGTTTTATCATAAATTCCTCTGCCAAAATTCTAGCTTCATCTTCGTTCAAGTTTAAGTCACGAGCTTTATTGCTCTTGTCAAAAAATGATATTATACCATTATCCATTACTATAAGTTGTTTGTCACCATTAATATAATTATTCCCACCGTCTATTCCATATTCCTGTACCCTGATCCCCTTTCCTAAAAAAGCTTCAACAACACTTTGTTTGTCTATTTTATCATACCCGATTTCCAAAAATGCCTGCGGTTCGCCATCTTCGGGGATCTCAGTCTCTACTGTTATGCCTTTTTGTTTCAGCATCTCAGTAATATCGTGCTGTTGCTGTTGTGAAAGTTTGAATCCGGATTCCGGCCTATTCTTATCCCATAAATTAAAAACCAGGAACACATTTAGGAGAATAAAAGAAATGATTAAAGTATTTACAGCCTTACGCCAATCCACAATATTATCACTCCAAGGGTTCTGGAATTATCACCTGGTCGGCTCTGGTCTTCAAAACCCAGACCGGTTTAATAACATCGTCAATGTATTGATATGCCGGAAGAATGTCCTCAACCTCTCTTATGTTTTTAATGGCAACAGCTGCATCTAATGCTTGAATGGGGTGCATCAGAGATTTTGATGATACGGGTTTTCCTTCCGAAACATCCCTCCGATAAAATCTTTTAACCTGATTTCCCTCAACCGAAACGACCAGGTAGTCTTCATCATTATATATTAACGGAATACCGTTTACCCGATACCTAAATCTAAATACATATGAAATATTTTGAGACTCATCCATTACATCATACGAGTGCAGATAAGTATCCCTGGGCCATCCTCCGTGTGTATTGATGAAATCTACCGCAATGTTTAGAGCATCTCGCAGCGTAGTTTTTTCCTGTCGTTTTTCTCCTGGAAAACTATACTCTACGGCTCCGTCTTGATATATCCTTAACCCTCGCTGTCCATCCGTATAAATTACAGCACCGTCTTTTTCTTTGATTTTTCTGGTAATTGACAAATCCGGAAAAAACTCAGTTGCCGTTTGATCAAGAGATTTTCTCTCCTTTTTGATATCATAAACCGGCAGTTCATAATCTTGCAAGGAAATAAAAATTCCCCTTGATATCTTAAGTCTTATGTTTGCTGAAGGCAGCTTAGCATATAGAAGAGGTTTTGATTGTTTAATTTTATCTATAATTGAATCCAATTCGTCCATTTCCTGACCGCTGCCAATTTTGTAAAACTTGCCATCTATATCTCTCAAGTAAACCTGAAGCTCTCTGTCTTCAAAGATAAGAAAAGAATCGAGCAGAATATCTTCTAAAGACGCCGCGCTGCCCGAATCCTCGTGAAAAATCTGTTTGAGTAAAGACGTGTTTAAAGGAGTCGGAAAGACTATTTCTACACTCTTTTTTTGCTGTATTGATTCCAAATCGATATTCACAGGTTCCGGGTTTTCTATACTCCATCGGTTTTTAAGCAATGTTTTTGATAATTTCCAAATATCGCTGTAAAAAGTACTTGAGGGGTTCAAAACTGTGTGCATAGAATTTCCCATGTGCACAATCATCTTTTCAGGGCTTATGACTGAGGCCAGATCAACTGACGCTCTTTCATTAGACTTCCTGTATGCTGTACTTTCTCCCGGCACCCTTATCCAAACCTCATAAGAAAGAAAAAGGCTGATGCCTACCAGCAGTATAAGAACCCATGCCAGGACAGAATCCTTTTTCAACTGCTGCACCGCCTTTTATTTGAATATGAGAAAGGATTTTATCGTCTTAATCAATGATTCCAATTGGGGCATTCCTTCTCCACTCTGTAGTTGATATACTCGTCGGGAAACTGTCCCCTGCTTTCCTGAAGGAGATAGCGCCTTAACTGTTACTATATTCTCTTTCGACTGTATCGGAACCTGTGTTAGAAAAATGCCGGCAGAACCTGCAGAAATCCTTGCCTTGGAATCGCCATTTACAAATACGATGATACGGGTTACCGGCTCGGTTTCACCAGATACAACAATTTTGTCCGTCGTTGAAATAAAGTTGTCTTTAGGCTCATTCAAAATTAAAAGCGGACCATCATCGATCGCTTTGGCTGGTAATGAGACTAAGCACATCAGCACCAAAACCAAAACAACGCTTAAGGCTGCCTTTTTCATTTACCCCACTCCCCTTACAACACACAGCCGAAGGTTATTAATTATTTACCAATTACAGTGTAAAACATTAATATTACAGATATATTACACCCCGATTAAGAATTAATTACATCTTGTCACGAGGTTATTTGACTGCTTTGGCTTGCTGAAGATAGTGTCGGCAGCATGATATTGACTTGTGTCCCGTAACCGTATTTGCTTTCTATCCATATTTTACCGCCGTGGAACTCTACAATCTCTTTGGCAATGGAAAGCCCGAGCCCAGTTCCACCCAATTGGCGTGAGCGCGTCTTGTCGACCCTGTAAAACCTCTCGAATATCCGCGGAATGTCCTTTTCCGGTATGCCTATACCGGTGTCACTAAATCTCATTATTACACATTCGTCGCTTTCCTCTATCTTTACAGATATTTTACCACCTTTAAGCGTGAATTTATTTGCGTTGCTCAACACATTTTGGATAACCTGCTCCATTTTGTCTCTGTCGACGAATACCATTGTATCACTCTCTGGAATGTCAACTTCTAAAACCTTATCTTTCTCGATGTTAATAGCCATTTTAGAAACAACATCTTTTATTAGGTCAGAGGCAATTTGCGGCTTTTTATCCCAGGAGGTCTCTCTATTATCAATCCTGGAAAGCTCCAAGAGATCGTTGACAAGCCTTGCCATCCTATCTGCCTCATTGTTTACAACTGTAAGGAAATTACGTGCCAGGTCGGGTTGGCCGAGTGCATCATCTAGCAGTGTCTCGGTATAGCTTTTTATAGTGGTAAGCGGTGTCCTCAATTCATGCGATACGTTGGCTACAAACTCCTTTCTCATATCGTCAAGACGACGCTGTTTAGTGATATCCTCCAGCACAAATATCATTCCCACAACCTTACCGTTTCTGAGCAGCGGTGCATTTATTGATTTAATTATAGAGCCATCTATGTCTACAAGTTTTTCGCTCGTCTTAACATCCATTTCTAATAAATCTTCAAGATGTATGTTAAAAAGGCTCTTTATTTTTTCAGCAAAATCGTCGTCATTAATCTCTGCATCTAATGACAACATTTTCCGTGCTGCGGGGTTGATATGTATTACTTCTCCCTTGTGATTAAGCGCAACAACCCCGTCAGCCATGTTGACTAGGATAGCCTCTATTTTTTCCTTCTCATCCGATATCTCTTCCATTGTGGTTTTAAGCCTTGTCGTTAAAAAGTTAAACATCTCTGTCAGCTTGCCTATTTCATCGTTCGATTTTACGGTTATCTTATGTTCAAAATCACCTCTGGCCATCAGGGCAGCTTTGTTTGTGACCTCCTGTATTGGGCCCGTGATTGTCTTTGACAAGGCATAACCGAGTAAACCTGTTATAACAAGGGCCATCAAAGTAGCAGCAAATATAATTGTTTTTATGTCTCCAAGGGTATTGTATATATTTTCCATTGATGATACTAAATATATTATGCCGGTTACCTTATCACCGGTTTTAACAGGATGCGCTTTGTACATAAATCGGGTGTTAGTTTCCGTATCTTCCCTTATATCCATAGATGAAGTGCCGAAAGTGGCCTGAACCACTTCAGGAGTAAGAAACTTTTCCCCCTTTGGGTATCTTGTAGCATCAGTGGAAGACAAAACACTGGCAGTTTCGTCAAGTATCACCGTATACCTTATATCAAGCCCTACCTGCCTTCCCAATTCCTCAAGAATCAGGTAATCAATTTCTTGCTCCATCGGTTCCGGATTAAGATATCGCTCTATGAAATTTGATATCAGCTGTGCTCTTTGGTCGAGACTTGAAGAAAGGTTTTGTGTGTGGTAGCTTTCGAGAGAATTGATAAGATATGCTCCGACGACCTCCATAGCAAGCAGTATTAGCAGAATATGTATTAAGACCAGTTTCCACTGGATACTCTTAATCATGAAAGGCCTCCTATTGTTTCGAGAAATAGTAGCCTATACCTCGTTTTGTCAGTATGTATTCGGGGTTTGCTGGATCATCTTCTACCTTTTCCCTCAGCCGCCTAACGGTAACATCGACTGTCCTAATATCTCCGTAATATTCATAACCCCAAACCTCTTCGAGAAGCTTCTCTCTGGAAAATACCTGTCCAGGCTGGCTTGCCAGAAATTTTATGAGTTCAAATTCCCTGAACGTAAGATCAAGCGGGGAACCGTTCTTCTTGAGTAAATAACTCTTGAGGTCGATCTCGAGTTCCCTTATCTTTATAGTATCCTGCTCATCGAATGACCCGGTAATCACCTGCCTCCTCAAGTTTGCTTTGACACGTGCAATAAGTTCCCTCATGCTAAACGGTTTAGTAATGTAATCGTCAGCTCCTAATTCCAGCCCCAATACCTTGTCGACTTCTTCTCCTTTTGCAGTAAGCATAATTATAGGGCAGGTCAATTTCTCCCTTACTTTTTTACAAACGGAAAACCCATCTTGCTTAGGTAACATTATGTCGAGCAAAATTAAATCGGGTTCTTCACTGAGAGCCCTTTTGACAGCTTCGTCCCCGTCGTAAGCCGTAAACACGCTGTAACCTTCTTTTGCTAAATTATATTTTAAGATGTCGACTATGGGCTTTTCATCATCCACTACAAGTATCTTTGTTTCCATATAAACCACCCCTGCTAATATTAATATTCGATGTCGGCTGACATTTTTCCTTCTGAGTCCATGTTTGTCATTGTTTCCAAAAAAATCGCATTGGCGGACTCCCCTGACCTCAGTCGCCTGAGAATATCTTTGATCTGCGTAATACCACCATTTTTTGCAAGTAAATCCACCATTTCAAGGGCCTTTATATAGGCCCTGGGGACATCGTTTAGCCTGTCAAAAGAGTTGAACATTTCCTCATAGGTATAATCGAGCTTCATATCTATATCAAAGTCCTTGTGGAGCGTATAACCTGTAATTTTTCGTTCAACGAATTGTGCAACTCCTTCTGTAAACCATTGCGTATAGTTGCCTGAGGTCAGGCCGTCTACAACAAGGTGTGTGTATTCATGGATTAAAGGACCGTTCTGGAAGAATGCCATTCTTGGATTTCTTGTTTTTTCGAGTAGATGCCCTGGAGATTGGAGGTATATCACCCCTCTATAATAGGCCGCCTGAGCACTTTCATCTGCATACCAGTTGAATTTACGCTGCAGGCCTGTAGAATCAGGGAACATCACGATGACCACCTTCTTTTTGGGAAAGAAATTAAATGCTTGGCCTACAATACTGTAGGTCCTTTCTGCGGCATTTTTGACAATAGGTATGTCTTGGCGATTTTCTGGTTTATGCAAAATTATAAAATGAGGAGTTGAAGAGATTTCGTAACCTCGTAAAACAAACGATATTATCTCGATTTGATCATATAAAAAAATTCCTGAGGCTAATAATGTTAACATCAGGAAAATTGTTATTATTAAAAACAATCTTTTGATTTTCATCCGAATCCCCTCTCCCCTATTAGATTATACAGGAAAACGGAAGCAATTTCACTGGAAATGCATGTATGTATATAAGGAGAAAAGCGGCTAAAGCCGCTTTCAAAGGGGGGATCGTTAATTGTTGTTTAATACAATTGATATTATTATAGCTGATTATTATTAAAGAATCATTTCAATTATATTACAGTTATATTACATTTTTGTTACAATTTCTTCGAATTTCGACAAAGATATGTAATTTTTAATCGAGCTGTGTCCCTACTAGTATAAGTGCTATGCCGATAATTAAAATAACCATCTTTGTCAGCGATACTTTAATGGAAATACCCGAAATTCCAATAAGGCTCACTGTTAAAAACACAAAAGGCCCTGCAATCGCCAGCACCGCATTTAGCCGGACTGCATATTCCACACTGTTCATCTTCAAAAATAATATTGCTGCAAAAAACTCCAGAAATGCTGAGATAAACCGTATGGCAGCCATTGATACGATTATTGGGTTCATAAATATCTCCCCCTTCATGCTTAAAAATACCAAGAATACCTTTAATTCCTCAGGGGTAATTTAAATATATGCAGCTCGAAGGGATGTGATGATTTGAGAAAAGCTATAAAAATACAGGTCTTTTTACTTTGTCTCGTGCCGTTCATAATGGTGCTCGGCAACTCCATGCTGATCCCTGTCCTGCCGAAAATAAAAACAGCAATCGGCATAGGGCAATTTAAGGTGGGGCTGCTTATTACGGCTTTTTCCATACCTGCAGGAATAGTCATACCTTTTGCAGGTATACTCTCTGATCAGATAGGAAGGCGAAAGGTTATGGCCCCGGCCCTCATGCTTTATGGTATAGGCGGGATAACCGCTGGCTTGGCATCTACGTTAATGGATAATCCATATTACGGCATACTAACTGGCCGAATTATTCAAGGAATAGGTGCAGGGGGGACATACCAACTGGCCATGGCAACAGCAGGAGATACGTTTACTTCTCAAGAAAGGGTGTTTGCACTAAGCCTTCTAGAATCTTCTAATGGGCTTGGCAAGGTGGTAAGTCCCATTCTGGGGGCTGCCTTTGCCCTGATCGCTTGGTTTTTCCCGTTTTTTGCCTATGGGATACTTGCAATCCCGATAAGTATTTTAATTTTCTTCATGATCAAAGAAAAGGCTCAATTTTCTAAACAGCCATTGGAAAACTATGTAAATGCGGTTAAATGTATATTTGAAAACAAGGCGCTGGGCCTGGGAGCCTGTTTTTTTGCAGGAATGGTGGCATTGTTCGCCCTATTTGGCACCCTGTCACTCTATTCTGACATGTTGGAAAAGAATTTTTCTATCTTCGGTCTTAAAAAAGGCTTTGTGCTCTCAGGACCCGTTTTTCTGATGTCATTGATAACCTTTTTGCTCGGGATAATTCTTAAAAAAACAAAAAATAAAGGCTTGAAAGCCTTAATATTAATCGGACTTTTATTAATACTAGCCGGGCAAGGCCTTTTTATATATACAAAAACTATGTGGCTGTTGTTCTCTGCTCTATGTCTTGTAGGACTAGGGGTTGGGCTTGTGATGACACCTGTCAACATATTGGTTACAGGATCCTGTAGTACAAAGAGGAGAGGCATAATAACCTGTCTTTACGGAAGCCTTAGATTTTTCGGCGTGGCTGTCGGGCCTCCTCTCTACGGTCTTGCTGAAAGCTATGGATTGGTTTTTGTAGGTCTTCTGATGGAACTTGCTCCACTTGTTTCTTTGCTGCTTGCCTCTTTCTTTATAGATATTCATAGGATTTTCCAGGAAGAAAAAACTTAGAATGCCAAAGACGCCCCTTGTAATAATACATCTGATACTCCTTGCGAAACAGGAGTTCCTTCCTGCAAAATCCTATTTGTTTTTTTCAAAAAATCTTGATAAGCGCTTGTATCGCGTTGCCTGGGTCTGGGAAGCGGATTTGGTAAATCTGCAATCAGCTTGCCGTCAGTCAGTATCAGGACGCGGCTCGAGAGGTCCAAAGCTTCTTCTATATCGTGAGTTACAAAAATTATCGAGACTCCGGTTTTTTCCCACACTTTTTCCAGCATATGATGGATGTTTTTCCGGCTGAAAGCATCAAGGCTCCCAAAGGGTTCATCCATCAGCAACAGGCGCGGTTTTACCGATAATGCCCTTGCGATTGAGGCACGCTGTTTCATGCCCCCTGAAAGCTGAAAAGGATAAAGCAGGCTACAACCATCAAGCCCTACAAGTTCAATGTATTTTTCTGCTTCATCAAAAAAGTATTCTTGTTTATTATTGTTAACTGCCTTCATCGCAAACATTATGTTCTCCCTTACAGTCAGCCAAGGAAAAAGCTGGTCCAATCCTTGAAATATCATAAAACGGTCCGGGCCCGGTTTATTTACCGTTTTGCCCCCTACCATGACCCTTCCCTCTGCAATTTTCTCAAACCCTGCGATACACCTGAGCAGTGTTGTCTTGCCGCATCCCGAAGGCCCTATTATGCTGATAAATTCACCTTTTTTTGCAGAAAAGCTTATACCTTCTACACCTATTATCTTTTTTCTGTTTGTTTCATATATTTTTTTAACCCCGACAAGCTTTATCAGTTGTTGATCCACTGTGAAAAGCCCCCCTTAATCCATGATCATTTTCCACTTTTTGACCGTCCTCTTTTCAAGACCTGCAAATATCAGGTATTCAACCGTAATCCCAATAAGAATTATTACAACCATGCCTGCAAATACCCCGGGTGTTTCCATCATAAACCGTTTTTTGTACAGATACCAACCTAAACCTCCATGACCGCCCGCAGCACCAAAAACCAACTCTGCTGCAACTGAGGCCTGCCATGCGCGGGCCCATCCAGTCCTGAGACCGCCTATGATATGTGGAAATGAAGCCGGAAGCATAACTAATAATGCAAGCCGCCAGCCATTGAGCCCCAAGTTTTTTCCTACTTCTAATTGGTTTGCGGGTATTGCCCGAAAACCGGTGTAAAAATGGTTTGTAAGTGGCCATACCGCAGAGAATATTATCACAAAGAGCACTGCCCTTATGCCTATACCAAACCAGAGAATGGCAACAGGCAATACGGCAATTCCCGGCAATGGATGCATTACAGCCAATATGTCGGTTATCACTTCATGAAAGAACTTCCCTCTTAAAGTTAGAAATGTGGCTAGCATTGCAATTACAACAGCGACGGTAATGCCCAAACCTATAATTTTTAAAGAAAAAACCGTTTTTATAGCAATTTCAGCCCTTTCAAGCCATAAAGAACCAAATATATCAACAGCCCGCGGGAGAAGGAGTTCAGAGTAATTCCCCGCTACTCTAACAAGCTCCCAGACAAGAACAGCAGTCAGTATGAAAACCGCTTTTGAGAAGAAATCCCGCAACCAAATCTACCTCCTAATTTGCCCCTTGCATCTTTTCCATTGTAGAAAGGCTTCCCTCTTTCTTTCCGACTTGTGCCAGTATGTTTTCCCATGCTATGTCAGATAGGTCTTTCGGAGCATTTGAAATATAACCGGCCTTTTGCATGAAACCGGCAAACCCCATCAGCCCATAAGGAGCTGTTGTGTAGTTCATATCATCAGCAGTTAAATACTCTAACAGTTTTTCCTCTGCAATCTCAAATTCCGGTGCTAGCAACTTGGCTGCTTCCTCTTTATTTTGATTTATCCAGTTTATAGCGTCGTTTAAGCCCATTACAAAGGAAGCGTACCCTCCAGGGTGCTCGTCATGATACTTTTCTGAAACGACCGCAACATTAAAATTGAAGTCTTCTCCGAATGCCTCTGAGGCCTTAACCACTACTCGGTAACCAGTCTGTGCGAGTTCTTCAAAAAGGTATGGAGGTGTGGTAAAATGTGCTACAACATCCTTTTTGCTAATCATTGCCTGTGCACCATCGGGATGTGGAAGTGCCACCAGATTGTCGTCCAAAATGTTAGGGTCGCCTAACTGCTTTTCAAGGGCCATAGCCAAGAGTATATGCTGGACACTTCCCGGCGAAGGCACTGCTATCTTGTGTTCAGGTCTAAAGTCGCTCAAGGATTGTATTTCCGGATCGTAAGTCACAAGTGAAACAGGTATAACACAATAACCTGCAGCTATTTTCGCTTCAAGACCCTTATCCCAGCCTATCAGAAAAGGTGGTATTCCCATGAATGCGGCATCTATTTCGCCTGCCGCCATAACTTCACGGACGGACCCTCCTGAACCTAGGGTTTTCCACTCAACCTGCAGCCCGTATTTCTCGAAAAAATTCCCCTTTTCTGCCACCATCAGTGGAGCGTAAACCAGCCCAAACTGTTTTGCGATGCGAATTGTCCCAAAATTTTCTGTCTCAGATGCTCCCGCCTCTTCTGCAGTATCCGATACACTTGTGCCGCCGGAACAAGCAGCAAGCAGCAGGCAAAGAGATAACAACAGACAAATGACCACATAAAACCTTGTTTTCAATAATTTGTAACAAAGCATTTTTTAACCTCCTACTTTATCTTTAAAAATATCAATCTATACCATAATATTTATATAGACCTGAAATGGTGAATTTTAATCTGCCAAAATTAATATAATTATATGGAAATAGAACGGTATGGAGGCGTAAAGTTTGAGATCTTCATCTTTAGTGCTGTTTCTTATTTTTTTGCTCGGGGTTTTGGGGAAAAACCGGCTTGTGTATCTTTCATGTGGAATAATAATGCTTTTAGACTTTCTGGATTTGTTCCCGAAGTCGGTATCATCTCAAAATTTGATGATGGATACAGGAATAGTTCTATTGGTAATAGGTGTGCTTTTACCCTTGGCAACAGGAAGTATAAGCACAAAAAACTTATATGAAAGCATATTCACATTTGAAGGAATTGTATCATTTGCTGTAGGGGTTTCATGCGCAGTCATGGCAAAAAACGGGGTTGCGATTATGAAATCGTACCCCGGTATGACCGTCGGCCTGTTACTCGGCACTATCGTCGGGACATCGTTTTTTAACGGTATACCCGTCGGTCCTCTCGTTGCTGCAGGTTTTGCTGCGGCAATAGTAAGCGTAATTAAAAAAATATTTTAAGCAATATAAAACCACCCGCTAAAGAGCGGGTGGTAAAGTTTATTGAAAACATTTAAATATATTCTATTTTGTAGTATATCATTTACTCAGATTTTGAGTTTTTTATCCGTAGGTTTTTAGCCTTATTTGTTCAAATAGTTAATCGGATTTGTAGGCGAGCCGTTTATCCTGACCTCAAAATGAACGTGCGGCCCGGTCGTCCTCCCTGTTGTCCCTATTGTTGCGATCTTTTGGCCCTTATTGACGCTGTCACCTTTTGATACAGAGATGGAATTTGCATGTGCATAATACGTCTGTATTCCGCCACCGTGATCGATGATGACAAGATTTCCATAACCACCTCTATATCCTGCGAAGGTAACAACACCGCTGTTTGCCGCCATTATAGGGGATCCCTTCTTAGCTGCAATATCGAGGCCTGTATGGAATTCCGACCCTCTTTTGCCATATGCAGACGATATTGTGCCGATTACAGGCCAGCTGAATCTGCCACTACCCCTATAAGCAACCTGTGACTTAGTGCCTCTGGCAACTACCTTCTTAACCGGCTCCTTCAATACCTTGGAATCCAACTCTTTCTGATCAACCTTTACACCATTAGTATATGCGACTTGTGCTACAATCTCTCTTATTCCGCTTTCGCCAGGTTGTTTGACCTTTTCGTCCCATATCCAGAGGGAATTGTCTTTTACTACCTCGGTTTTGTACGGTATTGTTTCTTGATATGTAACCCTTTTAACTACTGTGACGTTTAAGAGCGGTTTTGTCGCTGTCAAGTTTATCTCGTCACCAATTGCCAGCTTATGCTCAGATTTGAGTTGCTGATTCGCATTTATCAGTTCCTCCAAAGACACTCCTTGTTCCTTTGATATAGACCACAAGGTGTCCCCCTTTTTTACCTCGTATATCTCTGTCTTTGGCGTCCCCTTTAGGATCATATTTTTTACCTCTTCTGGGCTCATAATGCTTTGGGGATTGGAAAACTTCTCTACGAGCTTTACGCTTTCAGCAACTTCAATTTTTAGAAGTTCACCATCATGCATACTCACATAATGTCCCTTAACCTCATCTAGAACGGCTTCGACAGTCTCCTTATCTTTAACAGTGGCTACCTCTTGACCATTTATACACAGACCGATTGATTTTACCCTGACCGATAGAGCTTCATTTAATTTAGCAAGGAGTTGCTCTTCTGTATCTACTTCCCTGCCCCAAGCTCTCACCTTTATAGCCTCAATATTTTGGACAAATTCTACATCTGCCCCATTTTTATCTTCAAATCTGTCCTTTAGTTCCTCCTGTATTCTTTCCATGGTGTCTAAGTTTTTTAAATTTCCTATAAATTTTCCATCAACACTTATTGCATAAATACTTCGGCTGTATACCGCGGCAAAAATCAGAGCACATAATGCGACACAACAGCAAACAGCAATCAATTTCTTTTTGTTGTCAAAGTTTTTTAAATCAAAGTTTTTGAACAAATAAAACCCCTTTAAGCTGGGTAACTGCATCCCCCCACTCCTTCCTTGATTCCTCTCTGGTAGTAATAATTATTATTTATGTTAAAAGCTGTGACATTTACTATGTTATGTTATTGTAACATGTTTGTAATATGCTTGTAATATTATTATATTCGTCACTGTTACAGATTTTCCTTCCTATTCAAGATTTTATTTCTGCTGGATTTTTCTTGAAGTACAAAATAAAGCCCTAAAAACATGATCAGAATACCTAAAATTGAATTTTTATCAGGGATTTCCTTTAATATGAAACAGCCTAATATCACCCCGCCGGTAACCTCCTGTGTAGAGATCAAATTGGCGTATGTTGGATGGATGTAGCGTATTCCGGCATTGTAAAGGGTATGTCCCAAAGCTGTTGGCATTAATCCCAAAAGCAGTAGGGAAATCCACTGTTTCGCTGTATATGGTATCACAAATCCGGGCAAAGACCAAGGCAATAAAAATAGTGAAGAAATAAAATACACCCAGAAAACGTATTTTAACAGCGGATAACTGCTCCTTTCCCTTCGTCCTGATATGGAATACAGGGCAAGACAGATGGCAGATATGACCGCCATCAAGTCACCTATAATCATTTTTTCTGTCATCACCGGTTCAAAACCGGCTAAGATAATAATTCCCAATATTACAATAATTATACCAATGTACTTATAACTTGGTATTTTCTCCTTTAGCAATACGGCAGCTATTATCGTGATAAATATGGGAGCCGTATAAATAAGGCTGAGGGAATGGGCGATTGTCGTGTATACGACGGCACCCACATAGAATAAAATATGGAGTGAAGTTATAAGGCCATAAACCAAAAATTTTGGGACATCCTTTTTATCAAGCAAAAGCTGAACACCAGTAAAACGCGCTGCGATAAACACAAACAGCGAACCCAAAATCATTCTAAAGAAGGCAATTTCTCCGGAAGGTATACCTTCTGCAAGCCGTGTCAATATCGGGCTCGTGCCAAAAAACAAGGTGCCTGTAGCGGCAAGGAATATTCCTCGTTTGTATGAATCCAATTAAACAGCCCCTTTCAAATGATGAAAAAATGGTGCCTAGTATGTGTTTTAAAATTTTAAATCAAGCTGCACTCGGACTTGCCTTCTCGGTCAAGCAATCGTATATAAATTCGCTCCAATCTGTACCGGTGGCCTTGTTGACGGCTCTTATAAAATCCTCCGTCGACGCGTTCTCATAAATGTTTTCACGCAAGTATATCCTAAGCGCCTCTGCCAGCTTTTGTTTTCCCATACGTGCTTCAAGTTCTTTCAACATAATTGCTCCCTTTGAATAAATAATTGCATCATATTCTTCCCAACTCTTAAATTCCGAGAGAGGGCGCAAGATGTGGCCTGGGGTATTGCTTATTTCATAAAATTGATAATTACTCACGATAAAATCATTATACACCATTTCACCGGTTTTTTTACCGTAAATGTTTTCATAATAAAGGACCGTGGAATACTCTGTCAACGCTTCGTCGAGCCACGCCTCCTTTATCTGGTTGTTGCCTACGAGACCGTACCACCATTGATGAGCAGTCTCGTGGACAACAACGTACTCGAGCAGCTCCGGATAATCGTAAAGCTGTATGCCTATCATTACGAGATTTGCATATTCCATTCCTCCCATTAAAAAATCGCTGGATACAACTGCAAAATCCCCATAAGGGTATTCTCCGTAATGTTCATTAAAAAAACTGACTGCCTTAGTAGCATACTCGAGTGACTGTTTGCCTCCCTCCCGGTCACTTCTGTGGTAAAAAGACGTGACACGTGTTTTTCCTACTGTCTCTCGGCTTGTTTCAAAGTGTTCACTGGCAACCCATGCAAAATCTCTGATGGGGCCAGATTTAAACCTCCACAACATGCGCTCTTCCTTTATGATTTTTTCTTCTAAACTCCCGCTTGCAGCTATGGTATACTGTTTAGGTGCACTGATATTTACTTCATACTCCGCCACATCGCTGTAAAATGGGTCACCGATTGCGTGGTACGGATCTGTATTCCATCCATTTTGATCATAAACACACAAAATAGGATACCAATTGCCCAAATTAAAAGTTGTCTCTCCATATCCATATCTGCCGAGGCAATTAGGTATTATGTCGTCAAATTGTATTTGAATCGTAACTGTATGGCCTGACAGTAAAGGCTCTGAAAGGTTTACTTTCAGCAAAGTGCCTATAATATGAAAATCTAAATTCATATCATCGGAAAATACATTTTTTATGTCAATTCTACCTGATGAAAAGCCATTCGGATAGGCTTCTTGCATCGCGTCCTTGGTAAACGGTGCCGTTTCCTTTGTCATATAAGCATTTGGATATATGTGAAGAAAAATTTCATCAAGCTCACTGGCCCAACGGTTTTTTATTGTGATTTTCTGGTGGGCGGATAGCATTGTGTCTTTAGGATTAAACACGACATCAATTTCATACCTGGAAATATTGGCAATTTCCTTATTCAGATTGCCGTCAGGAGACTCCAAAGTGCTTTGATAATAAAAATGTAAACAGATAAGACAGATTATAAGAATAACAACTAGGGCTAGTCTCTTTTTATTCAAAAACAATCAACCTTTCCCCTGGATTCGGCCATAATGCACTTTTGCTAATGATACGTTTTATGAAATTTTTTGATACTTTTCATATAGAAATCTAAAACATTAATGGCCCGCATAAAACAATCGGCTTCGGTTTATTGAAACTCAAATGTATTAATGAGCCTATTGGATCCCTATTTGCCCAATAGTTTTAAAACACGGTCTATCATCACCGCCGCTTCAGCCCGCTTCATCGGCTCATTAGGTCTGAATAATCCTTTGTCTCCCTTAAGTATACCCAGATTGGCCAACCTTTCAATACTTCCGTAAGCCCAATGGCTTTTGGGAACATCTTTAAAAACCCAATCTTCCTCAATCCTAAGATACTCAATTATGCCATTCGCTATGCCAAGAGCTATATCGTCAATAGAGTTCCTTATTATTTTTACATCTTCAGTATTGTCTATGAAACCACATTCAACTAAAACCGGTACCCCGACAGGCTTCCTTATCATGAAAAGGTAGTCTGCATTGCCTGCAGAATTCTTTTTTGATTTTAGGCCCCTGTCTTTAAAGGGCACAAGTTTTAATATGTTTTTATGTATACTTTTCCCTAATTTCCGCGATTCAACGGATTTATTAAATATGGATATCCAAGTTTCAAGCCCCTGTCCTCCCCCTGCATTCACATGAATGCTCACACTTATATCACACGGTCTTATCCTTTGAGCGAGTTCCATGTACACATCGTCTTCTCTGGTCAATGCCACTTCTATCCCAAATTCATCCAGTTCATCGTTTATCTTCTTGGCAAGCTGAAGAGTAATGTCCTTTTCCCGCAATCCGTTTGCAGAGGCACCACTGTCTTTCCCTCCATGTCCCGGGTCTAACAGGATTTTCATAATTTCCACCTCGTATAATTGTTTTAAAAATCTATTTGCTGCTTAACAATATATATTAATGTTGATTCCTAGCACACAAAGAAAAAGAAATGATATTGACCGGTCTTTTTGTTACCTAGCAATATATATTTATATTTATATTCCAGAATTTTTTACTTAACCCTCTCAAGCTTGTACATATTTCCAAAATAAAACAAGGGCGATTTCTGTTTGAAGCTTCTATCACAAATAAGAGGTGGTCTGAAAAAGGCTTTAGATGCCGCACTCTTGGAAGACGATGAGCTTCTCGTTTGCATGGAAGGAGTTTCGGGAGAAGGTTTGGCAGTTACAAAAGATCGTGTCATTATCTTAAAAGCAGGTGCTTCTTCGGGAGCGCTGGCCGGGCACAAGGCTAGCACTTATTTTATTAAAGATATTGTTGCCACAGAGATTTCTACAGGCAAAACAATGGAAAGGTTAGGAAATTGCCGTACCCGGAACTAAAAAAAGTGACAGCACAAAAGGTGTTTACGAAGCCATGAAAGACGAAAGCATTGTACAACAGTAATATAGTGTTGAGCCGTGCTGTAGGCTTACATACGAAAAAACAGGTTTCGAAGTGTTGAAAACTCGAACCCTGTATCTATGCGCTTGGAGCGGAAAACGGGATTCGAACCCGCGACCCTCGGCTTGGGAAGCCGATGCTCTACCCCTGAGCTACTTCCGCATCACAATAATAAATTATCCCGCATCATTATTATAAAGTTTAGTTTTTGTTTTGTCAACAATCCAAGCTATTTCCTGAATTTTATCAAATAACTTTGCACTATCGCAAGGCTTTCAGCCTCGCATTTTAGATTACAAAAACAGATGATAGTAGCTTTTTATTTAAATTTTTTCTACCTTTCAATAATAAAAAATAAGAACCCCTACACGCAATCAAAGATTGCTGTCGGGGCCCGGGGACCTTGTTGTTCCGCAATAAACCAATATAATGTCTATAATTATCCTGGCATCATATCAGCGTTATGGTGACCCCGAGGGGACTCGAACCCCTGTTACCGCCGTGAAAGGGCGGTGTCTTAACCGCTTGACCACGGGGCCACAAAATGGTGAGCCATCCGCGACTCGAACGCGGGACTCCCTGATTAAAAGTCAGGTGCTCTACCGACTGAGCTAATGGCCCAAGACAAAAGCAAATATTATGTTACTATAAAAACTAAGCTGTGTCAACACCTGATTTTACCATGTTTTGCTGCCCAAATTGCAATATCAAATGCAATATTTTTTAGATAAACCTGATGTTATTTATGATTCCTCAATTACTTAAAGACGGGGCAGACAAAACAGTATCAAGGGTGTTTTTACCCTTGATACATGCTACATGCTGATTTTTGTCACTGACGTGTCCTTTTTAGTATCTCCCTTGCAACCAGTACGCCGGATGCCGAAGCCTGGACAAGACCTCTGCTCACACCTGCGCCGTCCCCTGCCGCAAACAGATTGCTTATCTGTGTCTCCAGGCATGATGTAAGCTTAGGTCTTGCAGAATAAAATTTAACCTCTGCCCCATACAAAAGGGTATGCTTTGAGTAGATACCTGGGGCAATTTTATCCATAGCCTGCAGCATCTCCAGAATGCTTATGAGATAACGGTATGGTAATACGAGGCTCAAATCCCCCGGCGTAGCATCCCTCAAGGTGGGTTCAACAAGACTCCTCTTTATTCTTTCGGGGGTAGATCTCCTGCCGGCCATGAGATCCCCGAGCCTTTGCACAATTACACCGCCTCCGAGCATATTTGCAAGTGTTGCAATATATTTTCCGTATGAAATCGGCTCCCTAAAGGGATGTGTAAATGTTTTACTTACTAAAAGGGCAAAATTTGTATTCTCAGTCCTCCTGTCTGAATAGCTGTGGCCATTTACAGTAATCAGCCCTCCGTTGTTTTCGGCAACTACTTCTCCATATGGATTCATGCAAAATGTCCTGACTTTATCGTCAAACGATTTTGAGTAGTATACGAGCTTAGACTCGTAAACGGCCTCTGTGAGCACATCTGTAATAACAGCGGGGACTTCTACCCTCACACCGATGTCTACCGGGTTAATCGTCATTTCAAGATGTAATGAAGCCGCTTCACGGGCAAACCATTCTGACCCTTCCCTCCCCGGCATTACGGTTACATATTTTGCATAATAAACCGTCCCATCTTCTAATATAACTCCTTTGACAACACCGTTTTCAGTCAATATTTTTTCAACCTTTGTACAAGTCCGTATTTCCGCTTTTTTGATAAGATAAACGCGCATCTTCTTCAGTATTTCCCAGCACTTTTCCGTCCCGAGATGCTTCACGACAGCAGGTATCAACCTTAAATCTGCCGCAGCCGCCTTTTGATGTAATTCCTGAACCTTTTTCGTATCAGCACCAAAAACGGTTTCGGTGGCTCCAAATTCCATGAAGGTTTTGTCTATATAAAAAATCAGGCGAGACAACTCTTCCTTTGTAATATATTCATCAAGCCAGCCCCCAAAATCCGTTGTCAGAGTCAGTTTTCCATCACTAAACGCACCAGCCCCACCCCATCCATTTACAATTGAACAGGTTTTACAGTCGATGCATTTGGTGTGTTGGCTTTTGGACGGGCAAATCCTTTCATCAATATCTTTTCCCTTTTCGAGTATTAGTACAGAAAGGTCAGGTGCTTTTTTTAGAAGCTCAAGAACCGTAAATATTCCGGCAGGCCCTGCCCCTATTACTATAACATCATAGTTTTTGGGCATATTAAAATTCATTCCTTTCATAAATATAATGGGCACTTCTTTAGAAAATAATACGGGCAAGGTAAACCATATAAAAACATGAAACTTTCATTCGTGAAATTTCAATCAACCTGCCTCGGTTTGGCGCACCCTTTCAATATTGGCAAACTTTGTGTATTTTGCAAGCCAGACAAGTTCGACAGTTCCCGTAGGACCGTTCCTCTGCTTTGCAATTATTATCTCTGCAATATTCTTTTTTTCGCTGTCAGGGTTATAGTAGTCATCCCTGTATAAAAAAGCAACAAGGTCCGAATCCTGCTCCTGACTCCCGGACTCCCTCAGATCGCTCAACACCGGCTTATGATCAGCTCTCATCTCAGGTGCCCTGGAGAGCTGGGAGAGGGCTACGACCGGCACAGATAATTCCCTGGCAAGAGCCTTTAAGGACCTGGAAACTTCAGATATCTCTTGCTGTCGGTTCTCGGCATTGCTCCTGCCTGACATTAGCTGGAGATAATCTATTATGATAAGCCCAAGGCCCTTCTCAGCTTTGAGCCTTCGAGCCTTTGCCCTTATTTCTATACTAGAAATTGCCGGTGTGTCATCTATGTAAATGGGTGCCTCCGAAAGCGGGCCCATGGCCCTTGCCAGTCGAGGCCAATCGTCGTCCTGTAGCCTGCCTGTGCGCAGCCTATGGCTGTCCACATTGGATTCTGAGCAGAGCATGCGCTGTACAAGCTGTTCCTTTGACATTTCCAGACTGAAGATCGCAACAGGTATCTTATTTCTGATGGCAGCATTTTGGGCAATATTTAAAGCAAATGATGTCTTGCCCATGCTCGGTCTAGCCGCAATCAAGATCAGGTCGGAAGGCTGGAAACCTGAAGTCATTTCGTCCAGGTCGTAAAACCCAGTAGGCACACCTGTTATTCCACCCTCAGAATTGTATAACTCTTCGATACGCTCAAAAGTTGAAAGCAAAATATCTTTTATATGGAAGTAGTTTTCTACGCGCCTCTTCTGCACTATCTCGAAAATCATGCGCTCAGCTTTATCAAGGACATTTTCTACGTCTTCTTTAGGCTCATAAGCCATCGATAGTATATCGGATGATGTCTCTATAAGCCTTCTCAAAAGAGATTTCTCCTGTACTATATCACAGTAGTATGAAATGTTAGACGTGGTTGGTACCGCTTCAGTAAGGGTGGTCAGGTAAACCGCACCACCTACCTGTTCGATCTGTCTCTTTGACCTCAGAAGCTCTGTCAAGGTTATTAAATCAACAGGCTCCCCATTTTCATTCAGTTCCAATATCGAATCAAATATTTTTCTGTGGGATTCCTTGTAAAAATCTTCTGCTCTAAGCCTTTCTGCAGCCACGAAAATGGCCTCTTTCGACAACAGCATAGAACCTAATACTGACTGCTCTGCCTCTATGCTATAAGGTGGGATTTTTAGGTTACCCAAACATATCACCCTTCTGTTACTTTTAATCTGAGCTTTGTATCAATCTCAGGTGCAAGTTTAATCATTACGTCATATTCACCGATTGACTTGATGGGTTCCGCAAGCTCAATTTTTCTTTTATCAACATTTATTTTGTATTGTTTTTTTAAAGCCTGTGAGATATCTTTAGAAGTAATCGATCCGAACAGTTTTCCTTGCTCTCCAGCTCTCACATTTAATACAATTTGTGCTTTGGACAGCTTCTCTGCCATGTTCAAAGCAAGTTCACGTTCTTTTTTCTTCTTTTTTTCTTCAGCCTGTTTTTGCTGTTCGACTTGCTTTATACCGCCCTCAGTAGCCTGTTCGGCGAGTTTTTTGGGAAATAGATAGTTTCGCGCATAACCTTCTGCAACGTTCACAATATCTCCTCTTTTGCCGAGATTTTTTAAATCCTTTAACAAAATAACCTTCATTTGGCCTCACCTTCTTTGATATAATCGGTAATAGTCTTTTTCACCTTATCGATGGCTTCATCCATCGCCAAGCCCTTGAACTGAGCTCCTGCAACAGTCATGTGGCCGCCGCCTCCAAGTTCCTCCAGTAGCTTTTGGACATTGACGTTCCCAAGAGACCTTGCACTCAAGGATATACCCTCTTCTGTAGGAACCAGTACAAACGATGCGTGTACGCCCTTGATTTCCAAAAGGGTATTTGCCGCTTGGGCTGCAGCCAGAGTAGGGTTTTGGGGTTTTTCCGTGAAATATGACAATATCACATTATCTAATAAACGTTCCGCCCTTTTTACCACCTGCGATCTTGCGTTAATCGTTTCGATATCTTCTTGAAATAGTTTATACACTTCAGTGGGATCCGCCCCAGACCTCCTTAAAAAAGATGCGGCTTCAAATGTCCTGACACCTGTCTTAAATGAAAAGTATTTGGTGTCAACTACAATACCTGAGAGGATTGCTGTCGCCTCTAAAGGGTGCAAACGGACTTCATCTCCCATGTACTGAATCAGCTCGGTTACCATCTCGCTTGTAGATGAAGCATAAGGTTCCATATACACCAAATGGGCTTTTTGTATAAACTCCTCACTTCTTCTATGATGGTCAATTACAACAACTCTCTCCGCTTTTTCGAGCACTTTGGTTGAAATACACAAGGATGGTTTATGTGTATCGACTACAACCAGGAGAGTCTTTCTTGACATCTTGTTTAAGGCTTTCTCCTCAGTAATAAAATTATGTTTTAATACATCACTTTTTAGCAGTAATCCCATAAGTGAGTCTACAGAGGAATCCTGCTCGGGCGGCATCAGTATATACGCTTTTTTCTCCAGTCCCCTTGCGGCAGCCACAATTCCGACACCAGATCCGAGGGCATCCATATCTAAAAATACATGACCAATTACAATCACAATATCAGACTCATCCATGAGGTCCCTCAATGCATGTGATATCACACGTGCCCTCACCCTGCTGTATTTTTCAACCTCTTTGCTCTTACCTCCAAAAAACAGTGTCTTTCCTTCACCCTTTACTATTGCCTGGTCTCCACCCCTACCTAAACACAATTCCAAGGCGTTTTGCGCTGCTTTACTCGTTTCTAGCATAGAACCCTGTCCATACGCGGCCCCGATGCTAATAGTTACATTCATGGGATTTCCGGTCACAAGCTTCTTTATATCATCGAGTATAGTAAATTTTGTACTCATTGCAATTTTTAGATCATTGATGCTGAGTATTACTAAGAATTTATCTCTATCGTATTTTTTTATAAAACCGTTTAGGTTTTGTGCCCAGTGTGTTATTGTTTTATCAATTTGTGCCAGGAGTTCGGGGCGGTTCTCCTCCGGGAACACGGCCATTACTTCATCAAGGTTATCAACCTGCCCATAGCATACAGCTGCTGTTTCCCTATACATGTTTTCTTCCAGTTGTAATAAAGAGGTCAAATCCCTAAATGAAACGGCAATTATCCTTTGGCCCTTTGACCTGCTACTTTTTTCGAGTAAATAACTGTTTATGGAAAAGGAGGTGCCCTTTACATCTATTTGTTTAATATCTTTCCCGGACAGTAGTGAATCTACAGCTTCTTTTGGGAGTGCTCCATCTATATTGCGTTTATCGCCAAAAACCTTTGAAAAGGCCTTATTTTTCCATATAATCCTGCCATCCTGGTAAATCACCGCAGTTGGTTCGGTATATCCATAAATAAGTTCTCTGATATACAGCTGCTTTTTTGAGATTTCCGGGCTAATCACTTTTGTCCATTCTGTTTTAGCTCTATGCTTGCCTTTTGTCAAGGCAAAAAATAGAAGGGGAACAAATGCTAACAAAACGGCAATTGACTCCTTCTGGCCATTTAATAGGAAATAGATCAATTCAGCAGCCAATATTATAGTTGATACCCAAACCAATAAATAACCGTTATTTGACACCACATATTCCCCTATTCTCAAATTTTTCGGAAGTTAAACAAGATGTCAAACATGCCTGCCCAAGATAAAATTTGAGCAAAGATTGGATTAAAAAAAATCATAAATACCAAGATTACTCTAAACACTCTGGAGACATTGTATTTCCCCATATAAAACGCAATCAGAGAAAAACCCTCAACAAGGAAAGCAAAGTAAAATACCATTTGCAGGTTAAGGCCTATTGTATTTAAAATTTCCGACTGCCAGTATCCCTCCATCATCAATAACAATGTGCCTAAAAGGAACAAAAAGACCGTAAAAGGAGGCAGCTTCCAGAGCCAAAAAGGGGTCAGGCCTTCCAACTGCTGACCTAACCTGGCCAATATCACCTTAGTAAAGACATAGTTCAAAAACGCATCGAATATTGATGCCAGCAATAAAATAGCCGGAATAGCCAAAACCATCAGGTCAATCATGCTTTCAAAGCTTTCTGTCATCGACTTAATAGTATCCGGGTTTATGCCCATGCCTGCGTACAGGTTGTTTATAGCCGACAACGACTCGCGCATTATGGAGATTTCTTGTGTGATCGGGTTTATTCCGATTATGTGGAGTGAAACAAAAATCAAGATGATTTTTGAAATAAGTGAGGCAGCCCCGCCTATAGCAAGTACTTGAAAGGGGGGATAATTTTTTCGTATAGCCAAACCCATACAAATTCCTATTAGTCCGAAACCAACAACTACTGTAAATGCCTGGAAAGGGCCTTCAAACATTGCAACAACTATTCCAGACACTACTGTAGCCATTATACTCGTTTTCAAGCTATGTCTTGCACCTAAGATTATTATAGGGACAGGCCAAATTAGAGTGGCAAAAACCCCTAAAACAGGGATATATAATGCGATAAGGCTTAATATTATCGTAATAGAAGAAAGTAACGCCCCTTCGACAAGAGCCCGCGTGTCAGTGGCCTTCACGGAATCCCCTCCTTTATAACGAAAAAGGGTTTAAAATATGAATTACTAAGTGAAATTTATTTAACCGCTATGAATAAAGAGAGGGAAGACCCTCTCTTTATTATTCTGCCGTAAATGGTAATAGTGCCATATTCCTAGCTCTTTTTATTGCAACTGTAAGCTGTCTTTGATGCTTTGCACAGTTTCCCGTGATTCGCCTAGGCAGGATCTTGCCTCGCTCTGTTATAAATTTTTTGAGGCGAGCGTACTCTTTATAATCAATGGACTCGATCTTATCCATGCAAAAACTGCAGACCTTTTTCTTCTTTACCTTTTTTGGCTTCACCAAATCTTCTCCTTTCTGTTAAAACGGCACTTCATTGTTCTCACTCTCGATATCAATGTCATCAAAATCGAGATCTTGGCTTAGACCTTCGTCTTCTGGTTCATTCATACCAGCTTTCGGTCTGTCAAGAAATCTGACCTCATCAGCCACTACCTCGGAAATATACCTCTTCTGACCTTCTGGCGTTTCATATGACCTTATTTGAAGCCTTCCACTCACAGCCACCAGCCGCCCTTTGGTTAGGTTGTTCCCACATGATTCGGCCAGTTTTCTCCATGTAACAATTTTAATAAAATCGGCTTCACGTTCGCCTTTTTGGTTCAAAAAAGGCCGGTCGACAGCTAATGTAAATGTTGCAACAGGCACACCGTTGGCAGGGGTAAATCTCAGTTCTGGATCCCTTGTCAGCCGTCCTATCAAAATAATTTTGTTTAACAAGGGCTTCACCTCTTGCTTTCTTATTTTTTGACAATGATATGTCTTATGATCCCGCCCGTTATTTTAAAAATCCTATCGAGGGCTCTGACCGCTTTTGTGTCTGCCTCAAAGTTCATCAGGACGTAATAGCCTTCCCTGCGGTCATTAATGGGGTAAGCGAGCCTCTTTTTGCCCCATTCCTCGATTTGGGTCACTTGGCCATCATTTTCTTCAACGACACCCTTTACTTTTTCTATCAATTCCTTAATGGCGTCATCTTCCTGTTCTGGGTCAATGATGTACAAGGTCTCATACTTTATCATATTCTCACCTCCATGGACTAGTGGCCCCAGTCCCGTGTGACCGGAGCAGAGATGTACTAAAATATTATATCATTTATGTGGTGGCTTTTCAATATATCGGCAAGTCACTCAATCGATTCATCCCTTTCACTGCGGCGGCTCACAATTTTTTTAACTGATCTTTCAAATCTTGGTCTCGGAATCATTACTTTCCTTCCACATCCACAACACTTTATTCCAAAGTCCATTCCAATGCGCCACACCTCCCACTCATCGCTACCGCAAGGATGTTTTTTCTTCATCTTTACTACATCACCTATCATATAGCTCATCAAAGCCACACCCCTCTTTAGTTTTACTGATAATGACGGTTCTGGGATATGGTATGTCGATGCCGTCCCTGTAAAATCTCTCTTTAATCACCTTCCGCAAATCCCTTTCTACACTCCATTGCTGCATCGGGATTGTCTTTGCTATTATCGTAATATCAACTTCTGAAGGACCTAAATTGGTAATTCCCAGGACACTCGGGCCTTCTATTATGTCGTCTCTCTTCTGCTTAATCTCAGAGCATACCTCATTTAATACTTTTATAGCCCTTTCAATATCAGCTTCATAAGTCATTCTGACAGAGACAAGTGCCCTCATCGGGCCCCTTGAATTGTTTGTCACGACTTTTATTTCTCCGTTAGGGATGATGTGTAGCTGTCCGCTGAAGTCTCTCAGTTTAGAAACCCTTAGGCCTATTTCTTCAACAACACCTGAAATGTCTCCTATTTGTACGTAATCACCTGCACTGTATTGATCTTCAAAAATTATAAAAAACCCGGTAATCACATCTTTAACCAGGCTCTGCGCACCAAAACCTATTGCCAGACCTCCTATCCCTGCTGCGGTTAGCAGAGATGTAGTATTTATACCAAACAACTCAAGAATGTTTACCCCTGCAACGAAATAGGTAATATACCGTACAATACTTTTGAGAAGCCCTACTAAAGTTTTCTTTTTGCTCTCATTTAGCGAAAATCTTTCAGATTTATTAATTGAAAAAACCTTTTCTATTAGCTTTCCACCCACAGTTATTATCACAAAAGTTATCAGCACAATTGTGCCTAGTCTAATGAGAATACCAGCATATGGCGGAAGTTGTTCAACAACTTGGTTGTAAAATGAAAAGACTTGTTGTCCCAAAAAGGTCCCTCCTTATATGCTTACTGTATTCGATAATGACGTCCTTTCAGCTATTTCGTACATATTAGTCACTTTTCCTACAGCCAGCTTGTCCTTAAGGTCATAGTAGTCAAGACAGGTCCCACATGAAAGCACTTCCACACCCGAAGCCTCAAGTTTTTTTAGTGCGTCTATGGAATCAGACCCGTTTGTTGTAACAAATACACCTCTGTTCACAAAAATAATGGCCGAGGGAAGAATCGTGGCATCAGTCAATGTATATATATAACTTTTAAGCAGAAGCCTTCCCAGTTCTTCCGAACCCTCCCCGAAAGTATCACCTGAAACGAGTACAACGTATTCTCCTTTAGGTTTTGCATCACACAAGATCTGGGCATCATCTGTATCTTTTAGTTGTTCCTGACTGGACTTGACTATAGCTATTTCATAATCTTGGCCTTTTTGCTTGGCCTCACAAACAAGCCCCAAGCTTTTGGCCAATTTCACTACATTTTCACGAGCTATTTCGTTGTCGACGAGTACGACAACCCTACCGTTTTGTATGGAATCCAGGGATTTTTTTGTCATAACCACAGGCTGTGGACAAGGCTTTCCTCTTGCATCAACTTTAATATCCATTTTTTCACTCCTTGAAATACGATTACTCATTTTAAATTAATTTTACCATAACAGGTGTTATAAAATCTATTAGTTTCATATTCATTAGTATATAGGAACCGCTGATACTTTGTTCGAGCCAGCTGCCCTTCCATGCCATGAGGAAAGGGGATATAACTGTGCTTACAAGTGCAATCAAAAGTGCCATTCTGCCAATGCCAAACAGTAGGCCTAGCAACCTGTTAAAAGGCGTTAAACGGGTTATATTACAGATACCATCTAAAAAATACGCCAGCACCGTAAATACAATCTGTATGGCTAAAAAAGCGATGAAAAATCCCGCAGCTTTCACTCCCATGTCTAGCAGAAACGGATTTGCAAGTGCGGAAACCTCCCTTGAACCCGCTTCAGTGGCCATCGGCATGTTTAAAACGGTTTGAATAAAGGGTTCAAAAGCAAACCTTGTTTTTAAAAATTCTACGACTTGCTCCTTGTAGAAAATTCCGACATAAAGCGCGATTGCCACACCGGCGGTCTTAAATGCTGACACGATAAAACCGCGAGCGAAACCTTGAAACGCACTCTTTGCGAACAATATCAGCAGTATAATATCAACCCAGTTCATGTAAACTTCCCCCCTACGATAAATTCAATAGGCCACTGTTTACCCCGTACTTTATTATCAGACGTTTCGAGTCAATAACCTCTATTCGGCTGATGCCCTTTTGCCTCACATTGCATTGGAGCAGGCCCTGTTTAGAAAGCACTGTCATACCGTTATCATCTATAATGTACACGAAATCTCCCTCAATTGTGACAAATCGGGGTGAGTCCTCTAATATATATGACCAGAGCGTCTGACCTTCTGGTGATAGCATCAATATTTCAAACCTGTCTTTGTCTGACAGGGCGCTCGCCTTATGTGTTACAACAAGGGCTATACAACCTGATTTGCCTATATCCGCCCTGTAAATATCTTTTTGCTCAAGTGATAAACTCCACTTTTCATTCCCGAAAAAATCAATTGTAAACACATTCTCTTCAGTTATTGCGGTAATTCCCTGATTTACAACTTTACAGCACAGGACCAGGTCGGGATACTTTTTTTCAAGGGCCACCTGACCGAGTGAGTCTATCAACACCATCCTGCCCGTTACATCCTCTTCTATAAGATTTAAAACCGTGTACATCCCTGAGCCCATGTTGGACCCTGAGACAACTCTCCCGTCCCAGGCAAGAATCCAGATGACGGAACCGTCCTTGCTCAAAAGGGCGGTGCAATCCTTTTGCTCAATCTTTCCCGAAATCAGTAAGAAATCGCCCTCTGCGCTCAGGACCTGAGGGGTCTCAATAAACTTTGATTTTTCCAACAACAAGTTCCCATCTCTATCCCACAATTCCATACGGTTTTCCCTGTATGTCAGGAATCCTCCCGGCCCCATCCAAACTAGATGCCTTCCATCAAGGTTTTTTCTCCACAAAACATTTCCGCTAAAATCGACACTTTGTATTTCTTCCGTAGAATCTAATAGATAAAGGCCATCACCGCCGTCCCATGACATATCCCCTATTATTTCAGATTCAAAAACCGGGTTCTGGACTTTTGAAAGGGCATTTTGAGAAAAATCGATAGGGTAAGTTTTGGTAACTAGCAAATATACTATTAACAGTAAAAGAAAAACCCCACCGAGCGACAGACCCCTCGTCGGCGTTTTGCCTTTCAAATTTAACCCCCCTGTTTAAAAAAAATAAAAAGCAATATTATAATGCCAGTTAGCCATACGAGCAGTCGGTATTGCATGGTCTTATCGTCTGTCTGTTTATGTCTGTCAAATCCCCTCATTCGCTCTAGACTCATAGATTTTCTTAAATATCTCACAAACAGGTCTGTCTGTTTTTTCTTTTTGTAAATTACCGCAAGATTATTATAAGGCAAGGGGTTATACGGGTCTAATTTGATGGCGGCTTTAAAATATTCCTCTGCACTTTCTAAATCACCTGTTTCATAAAAGATGTTTCCTAAATTATTTAAGGCTGAACAGTTGTTTGGGTCGAGCTCAACAGCCCTCTTAAAATGCTCTTCTGATTCAAAATAGCGACCCTGCTGTGCCATCAGAACCCCAAGCCTATTGTACGCCTCTACGTCTTCAGGATGCTGCTCAATTACGTTTTGCAATAACTTGCAGGCCTCTTCATAACGACCTGAGTCGGTCATTTTTTTTACTTTGGCTTTGATTTCTTCATTCAAGCAAAGCAATCCTTTCAGGATGAAAAAATTCAGGATTTAAAAAATTTTTTTAGGTTTATACTTTTACCGGTCTGGCTTATTGGCTTATTATATCATTCTATTTTTATATTTAAAAACCTCCTCACCCCGATCAAAATTATTAAAATAACGCCAATGACTCCAAATAATGGATAAATCAACCCCACGAGGCTCGAAAAGCCTATATATGTGATAGGGAGACCGAGAGCTAAAAATAAAAGTGCATGTGATTGACTCAGTTTAAGTTTGTGGCTGAAACTGCTTATAAATGCATACCCCACACCGACAGCCGTCGTGAGCATTGCAAAAAGCATTGCCACAACAGCAGCCGTATTAAAAATTGGTCCTTCGTTTTTTGCCAGCATTACCAGCGGAACTTCTACATACCTTAGTCTTTCGTAATAAACAGTCGTCAGAGCCCATATGATTACCCCCACTATAAAAAGCCCAGCTGTAGCCAAAAGTGCTGCTCCGAACGCCGCAATTCTCCTTTTTGTATATCTGCCCAATGAGGCAAGGACCATAGAACCTGTCATCATATTATAGCTTACGTAGCCCAGTGCGTACAATACATAATTGTAATCGCTCTTGCCTTCAAAAATTGATACTGAAAATAGATTTTTTATATCATCATTTGAACGAAAAAACATCATTATAGCAAACAATAAAATTAGGGGTACCATTACACTGTTCACCTTTGCCAATCCCTTCAATCCATTGCTTAGCCATATAGAAACGATACAAGCCAAGATTAAAACGGACGGTGTATACGGGATGCCAAACCCTTGCTTTAGCACCGAAGCACTGCCTGATAACATTATGTAATAACTTGCCGCCAGAAATAAATGTGAGCACATTTCAAATAAGTCCATCAACCGTTCCCCAGAAATCGGTAAGAGAATGTCTCTAAGCGAGATCGATTGATTTATAATAGCACCTTTTAAAATCATATAACCCAATACAAAAAAAAGGACACACGCTATAGCTAGTCCCTTAAGACCGTCTTTTCCAAAGGCAGAAAAGAAAATCATAATTTCCCGACCTGACATAAAACCTGCCCCCACAAGAGTGCCCAGATATATGAACCCGAGGTTCACACCTTCCCTGCACACGTTTAGCACCCCCACACCGCAATTATACTTAATACATCATATAAATATATGTTTAAAAAGTAAAATTATGACACATAATTTTAACGAATACTTGCCTTATATAAAACATATAATCGTATAAAAAAATTATTGGAGGAAAGACATGCTTGTTGAAAAACCCGTCCTAAGAAGTGACATGAGGGTACATATAGATGAACCAAATGCTCACGAGGTTTTTCTGCGGTATTTCAGTAAGATGTTTCTTGAAATGTACCACCCTTCGCCGTTGGTAATCTTGTGCATTGGGACAGACAGGTCAACAGGTGACTCTCTCGGTCCTTTGGTAGGGGAGAGGTTAAAAAATATGTGTAAAAATGTAAGGGTTTACGGAAATCTAGCCGAACCCGTACATGCCGGCAACCTGTGCAAAAAACTTTCAGAAATAAACTCAGTATACGTCAAACCATTTATTATAGCTGTAGATGCCTCTCTCGGGAGATCTGAAAATGTAGGCACAGTTAAATTGGCTCCTGGCTCACTTAGACCGGGTGCTGGTGTAAATAAAGACCTGCCTAAAGTAGGGAATTTTTACATTACGGGGATTGTAAATATCGGCGGCTTTATGGAATACTTCGTGCTACAAAACACTCGGCTGTTCACTGTTATGAAAATGGCAGATATCATTTCATACGGGATTTCTCGGGGGATCGCAGACTTTTTTCGTTGATGCCTTACCTCTTTCGTTTATTCATTATCACCCTTATTGCATTAGGACTTACCAAAATTTCAAGAGGTGTCTTCCCGATAACTTCTCCGTCCACCTGAACGCTGCAAGGTTTGCAAAAATTTATTTTGACTTGCTTCCCCCTTATTACCTCAAAGCTTGGGTGGTTTATATGAGCACCCTTAAAGACCTTTGGTAAAAATCTCAATAATTCGAATCGGCTTATCTCATTTACTATACAAATATCTAAATATCCGTCATTTAACATTGCCTGTGGACATAATTTCATTCCGCCTCCATAATACTTGCCATTAGCGACAGAAATAAGCCATACGGTTCGATGTATTGTCTTGCCATCAATATCGATTATGGCTTTTCTCGGAGAAAACCTCTTCAATGCAGCTATAAGGCTGACAACGTATGCCAGACTTCCTGTCAGGTAAGTCGTTTTTTTGTTTGCAATTTTAACGACCTCAGCATCAAGCCCTGCACCGGCAATATTCATATAAAACCTGCCATCATAGATACCCAAATCTACACGTTCGGAGTATCCTGAGACTAATACAAACAATGCATCAATCGGATTTAACGAAATGCCAAGACTCCTCACAAAATCGTTTCCCGTGCCTGTAGGTATAATCCCAAGGACAGCATCACTGTTTGCAATCCCATTGATGACTTCGCTGACAGTACCGTCACCTCCTACTGCTACCACCCTGATGAAGCCATTACTCACAGCCTCTGCTGCTATCTCTCTTGCTTCCCCCGGTGCACCGGTAAGAATGTACTCATGAGGAAAATAAATTTTATGTCTTATTTTTTCCCATATTTTTATGCTTTTATTGCGCCCAGCGATAGGATTAACTATAAAAAGAGTCTTCATTGCTCTTTGCCCCCCAGGCCTTCTAATATTTGCAAAGGACCGTAAAACCATGACAGTATTACCAAATCAAAAAACCCGACAATTAGTCGGGTTTAAGTTACCTCCTTAGGTCCCTCTACTCCCTCAGGTTTTACACCTTGTGTTTTTTTATTAAGCTTCATTTCACAGTTCCCGTCAAACATGCCTCCCTCTTCAATAACAATACCGGCAACCTTAATATCTCCTAAAACTTTTCCAGTTGTTTTAATCTCCAGAGCCCCGTTAAGATCCAAAGTCCCCCTGTATGTGCCCGCTATCGTAGCGTTATAAGCCTTGAGGTCGGCATCAACAGCACCTTTCTCAGTTATAATCACATCTCCGGAGTTTTCAATCTGGCCATCAAGTTTGCCATCAATCTGCAGGATCCCCTTAGCTTTTATATTACCGCTAAATTCTGCATCCTCTCCTAAAATGGTATTAACTTTGTTAATACCTTGAATCTTGCTGTCACCCCTTTTGCCAAACATTTCATTCCTCCCTAATTTAAAAACCTTTCAGGGTTCTGCACTTGACCATTGACTTTAACCATATAGTGGACATGAGGCCCGGTACTCCTGCCGGAACTTCCGACCTTTGCAATAAAATCACCTTTCTTTACTTTCTGACCTTCCTTAACCAAATTTTTTGAGTTATGGCAATAGCTAGTCACATAGCCATAGCCGTGTTTTATTGTAACTGTACGACCATAGCCTGAAATATATCCTGAATAAGTCACTACCCCATCAGCCGTTGCCCTTATATTAGTCCCATAAGGTGCGGCTATATCGAGACCATCGTGGAACTCCCTGTTGCGCCCAAAAGGTGATTTTCTATAACCAAATCTTGATGTTATCCTCCCGTTTACAGGATATATTGAAGGTGTGCAGTCAAGTCTTTCTTTTCTCTCCTCAACAACATGCTTTAGTTCAATTAATTTTTGTTCCTGTTCAGGTATTTTTTCCTCAATTTTTTTAAGCTCTCGGATAGCACTGTTACGATCGATCCCGCCTCTGCTTACCGGAGCTTCTCTGGTACCCTGTTTGTCCTCCAGTTTTTTAAGTGCAGGATCATCTTTCAATAGAGTCCTGAGATCGTTGTCCAATTTTTCCAACTCATTCATCTTTTTCTCAAGAGCTTCGGTCTTTTTTACAAAATAGTCAAGCTGCTTTTCCAGCTGCTCATAGTCTTTTGTCTTATAAGATAGCTCCTGAACATCTGCCTTTGCATTCTCATATGAGACAGACACATGAAGAGTAAAAATCGTCACAAATACGACAACACTTGCCAGGATACCTCCAAGCAATTTGATGACAAATATAGGTATAGATATCGAAAAAGTAGATCTGCCTGAATGCGGCACAATCATTAAAGTAAAACTTTTTTTACCCACTTTTCATATACCACCACCTGCTGGTATACTATACATCAGCAAAATAATTGACAACAATAATTTACTTAATTCTCTATAATAGTAAATAGTTCTCCAGTTGTCCAAAAAAATCCTTCTTATTTTTTATAATTGCATGAGCTTAAATTATTGCTGCTTGATACGAATGCTCAAGTTGAAGTATATAGTCAAAAAAAACCAATTTGAAATCGGTTCATAAAAATGTCTTTGTGTTTATATCATATAGGTAGAGGGGCCATGATCATTGTAAATACAATAGCGTAAAATATGGCTGGTAGAAGGTTTCCCACTTTTATCCTCAAACCAGCATCAAACATATTTATTCCAAGGGCAAAAATGATGAGCCCACCTGTTGCCGTCATCTCCCTCACGATATTATCTGTCAGAAATGGTTTGACAGATGCGGCAGCCAGTGTAATCACTCCCTGGTATACAAAAACAGAAACCGCAGAAAAAGCGACCCCTAATCCCATGCTAGATGAAAAAATTGTTGAGGAAATACCGTCAAGTATTGATTTTGTCAACAAAATTGTATGGTTCCCCGTCAAACCGCTCTGCAGAGCGCCCATTATAGACATAGCCCCTACACAGAATAAAAGGCTTGCCGATACAAATCCGCGCGTAAAATCACCGTCATTTTGTGCATAGCGGGCTTTCAACCGATTGCCTACAGTATTAATTCGCTCCTCAATTTTTAGCATTTCTCCCGTTATACCACCAGCCACCATACTGAGCGTGACAACCAACATGTTTTCAGTCTTGACTGCCATAGTCAAACCTATTAAAAGGACAACTAAGGCTAAACAATGCATAATCGTTTCCCTGATATTGTCAGGAAATTTCCCCCTCAAAAAATTGCCGCAAACCGAACCAATGATTATTACAATGGTGTTAACTACAGTCCCTAACAACGCCACCCCTCCCACTTTAACCATGAAAACCTAATAACCTTATCATTATATCATAAAAACAAAAGTCGCTAGTTATCCTTTGGCGATAAAATATAAAATTTAGATAAACACTTCCGGTTTGCTCGGACGACTGGTAAATCAGACGGTTTTTGTAAATCAGTTCTATTCTATTGTAAAACATTACTTATTTTAATATTTAGAATGTTGTGTATATTTTCGTTATACTAAAACCGAGGGATGAATATTTCTGTTTCCGTTTTAGTCATTTATAAAATCATCTGCTTAAAATATGTTTTCAGTATCAGTATTTATAGTAATCAAAAGCTTGGATTAAGAGTTTATTTTGATACCTCTAATAGAAATTCATAAGGCTAACTTAATACCTATCAAGTTTGTATGACCTGCCTATTAAATGTTAAAAGTGCAACGAATCTGTCGACACGGAAAGTAACGCTTCTTCGGATTCCCCTGCAGATACTACTACTGCTCCATCAGGGTCGACTATGATGCTGTTGCCTAAACTGATCATCCCAAGATGTGCCCCAACCGAATTAGACATTAGCACATGTACCTTATTTTCAACTGCTCGCGTTATCGGTATTGCCCTGTTCTTTTCCACTTTCCATCTGGCAGTCTTAGGGCTGTAGTAATGTGCTGAAAGAATGTATAAAAAACGAGCCCCTTGGTTAACAAGGTCTCGGGCAATTTCTGGGTAATTTTGATCACGACAAATAATTACACCGATTTTGTTTTGTTTAAATGTAAGCAAAAGAGGAGCTTTGCCTGCGCTAAAATATCTTTGTTCCTCCTCGACAGGATGTATCTTATCACAAAATTGCATTGCATGGTTCCCTGGCAGAATTGCGGTTGCTCTGTTATAAAGGGGTCTCACTTTCTTCCGGGGATTCCTGTAAGGGTGTCCTATAATTGCCGCAACTCCAAAATGGTCTGCAGCCTTCTCGATTTTTGTAATGGCTTTTCTTATTTTAAGATTTAAGTCGTCGTCGGCTAACAATTCAGGACTATACCCCGTCAGTGACATCTCCGGAAAAGCGACAATGTCAATATTGGAATAAGCGGACTGCTTTAGTGCCTGAATAATTTTGTCTGTGTTTGCATCTATGTTCTCTGTTACCACCATCTGGTATACGCCCAACTTCAAGTCAATCACTCCAAATATTTAGTTTCACGTGAAACATCTAATCGATTAACATCTCCAAAAGCCTTTCGAGTTCATCTGTAGAATAAAATTCGATCTCAATTTTTCCCCGTTTTTCTGTTCCCTTTATTTTTACTTTAGTCCCGAGAGACCTTTGAAGTTTGTCAGTTAGCTCAATAAAAACAGGGTTAATTTCTTTCGGGGCATTCTTCTTTTTCTTATTGCTCATAAATTCATTTTTTGATAACTCCTCCACCTGCCGGACGGAAAGGTTTCCATCTATTATCTTTTGGGCCAGCAGAAGCCTGTCCTTTTTTCCCTCGACTGATAGCAATGCACGACCATGGCCGGCAGTTAATTTGTTGTCAGATATCATCTTCAATATTGGCTCATCTAAGTTTAATAAGCGAACGGTGTTTGCAATCTGAGATCTGCTCTTTCCAACTCGCTTAGAAAGTTCGTCTTGGGTCATCTTGAATTCTACCATAAGTCTTTTGTAGGCCGCAGCTTCTTCCAAAGGATTTAAATCCTCTCTCTGCAAATTCTCAATAAGAGCGATCTCCATAGCTTCTGAATCAGTTAACTTTTTTACTATTGCGGGTATCTTTCTTAAGTTTGCCTTTAATGCAGCCCTTAGTCGCCTTTCACCGGCAACCAGCTCGTATCCGTCGTTTATTTTTCGCAATATGACGGGCTGTAACACACCATGGGCCTTTATAGAATGATATAACTCATCAAGTCTTTCTTCGCTAAAATTTTTTCTAGGTTGATTTTTATTTGTTTTTATCTTGTTAATTTCTATTTCCTGGACGTTATCTTCAAAAATAGCCTCAGTCGGGATCAAAGCTCCCAATCCCTTACCCAAACCCCTTCTAGTCAATTCCGAGCACCTCCTTTGCAAGATCCATATACACTTGAGAACCTCTTGATTTTAAGTCATACCTGATAATAGGTTTCCCGTGACTAGGCGCCTCACTCAATCTTACATTTCTTGGTATAATTGTGGAGTAAACCTTATTTTTAAAAAACTGTTTAACCTCATCGACTACCTGTATGGATAAATTGGTCCTGGCATCGAACATTGTAAGCAAAACGCCTTCTACCTCCAATTGCCTATTTAAGTGTTTCTGAACTAATCGTATAGTATTCATTAGCTGTCCCAGTCCCTCTAGGGCATAGTATTCACATTGAATGGGTACTAATACAGTATTGGCCGCAGTCAAAGCGTTTAAAGTCAAAAGGCCGAGTGAGGGGGGGCAGTCTATTAAAATGAAGTCAAACTCCTTGTCAAATTCATCAAGGGCGTTTTTTAACTTATATTCTCTGGATATTGCGGGCACGAGCTCAATCTCGGCACCAGCCAGCTGAATGTTTGAAGGCAGTAAATACAAATTCTCAAATTCAGTCTTAATGATGTTTTCTTTAATTGGTTCCTCATCTATTAACACATTGTATATGTTCCTGCTTATTTCAGTCTTGTCAACACCTACACCGCTCGTGGAATTGCCTTGGGGATCGATGTCAACGAGTAAAACGTTTTGACCCAAAGCACCTAAACATGCGGCAAGGTTAACTGCAGTGGTCGTTTTACCTACACCGCCTTTTTGGTTTGCTATTGCCATTTTCCTAGACATTTTCATGAAACGTGCGGGCACGGAAGTGCCGCTGTCTCGTTCCTCCCTCCCTGGCTCAATAACTTATTAAAAACTTTTTATTTTAATACAAGGCTAATTATTGTAATTCTATCTTTTTATATACTTCTTTTTATATACTTCTTTTTATATACTTCTTTTCATATTCATTTTTTCCTCCTGCTAAATTTGTTTTTAGTAAAGTTTTATGATTTTTATTGAGGAATCTATTACTTTTATAGTGGAACCGATAATGAGTTTAGTATTTGTGTGTTACAAAATTAGAAAATCTAATATGAATTGAACACCTGTATTACTAAGGTTTCATATTTTAAAATTGACTCCAAAAACAAAAAGAGCATCACAAATCTTTGACAAATTTGCGATACCCTTAGAGTTTAACCTCTAATTGTACCATCACTGATAAATTCCGACAAATATCGCCAAAATATGGATTTAACGGTCTACCTTTTTGGTATTTGAACAGTCAGTTCAATATAATCTCCTCTGTCACATTCCTTATATTTGGCATCTATTCCAGTGTCTTTTATACTTCGTACGAGTTTTTTTACTGAGTTCACGAAAATGCGGACATCTTTTATAGCAATTTTAAATCTTTTTTGCCCGTTCTTATCTTCTTTCCTGATTTTTCGGAGCATGTTTTCTACGAGCTCTTCGGTCTGGCGAACGCTCAAACTTTTCTTTATTACTTGTTTCAGCGTATTTTTTTGCATCTCTTCATCTGGTAGCTTCAGCAGGGCTCTTGCATGACGCTCAGTTAACTTTTCCCGGGAAATAATTCGTAAAATGTCAGTTGATAACTTTAATACCCTCATTTTGTTGGCTATTGTAGACTGGCTTTTACCCATTTTCAAAGCGAGTTGCTCTTGTGTCATGCCGTAAACCTGCATCAGTTGCCTATAGCCCTCAGCTTCCTCTAGAAAGGTCAGGTTTTCTCTTTGCAAATTTTCTATTAGAGCTATTAGAGCGGTTTCAGAATCACCTGCCTCCTTAACGATAGCAGGTATTTCCTTAAACCCAGCCAATTGACAGGCTCGCCATCGTCTCTCACCAGCAATTAGTTCATAACCACTGCGGCTTTTTCTGACAACTATAGGCTGAAGTACACCATGGTTTATTATCGATTCTTTCAGTTCATTTAATGTCTCTTCATCAAAATCCTTTCTGGGTTGATTTGCGTTAGGAATGATCTCGGATAAAGGAATATTAATGACGTTGATGTTCGATCTTAGCCCCCCCCACATAAAAACACCCCTTTTACATCTTTAGAAAAACATTATATTCTTTGATTTAAATTATTCTATAAAAATATCCATATTCCTCCTGTAAAAGTTAATATTTCCATTTTAAGGGGTGTTTTTTAGGAGTGCCAGGTTTTCTAGGAAATCCATCCGGAGTTTTTTTAACTTTTTTAACAACTATAATTTTCCTTTTAATTGATTCGCTTATCTCATACCCAACAATACTTGAAATTTCTCCTCCCATTATTTTTATCGCTCCTTCTGATTCTCTTACCTCGTCGTCTACCTCTTCACCCTTGAGAGCAGCAAAAATTCCGCCTATCTTTACAAATGGAAGGCATATCTCTGAAAGTGCACACAAACTCGCAACAGCGCGTGCTGTGGCAATATCATAAGACTGCCGATATTTTGACTCCTTAGCTGTTTGTTCCGCCCTATTGTTTATTACCTCGATTTTGTCAAATCCGAATTTATTAACAACATGTCTTAAGAATGCTGTCTTTTTTTTATTAGACTCTACAAGGTCAACCACAAGATGTGGACTCTGTATTTTTACGATTATCCCGGGAATACCGGGGCCAGTTCCTATGTCAATAAGCGATCTCATTTTACCAATTTCCAGCTTTTTATGAAAAATTAAACAGTCTATGACATGTTTCCGGGCAAAATCTAACGGATCAATTATTCTTGTCAGATTCATCTTCTTATTCCATTTAATGATTTCATTCCTGTATAGATCAAAAATTTCAAGGGAATTGTCATCAATTCCAATTTTATTTCTATTCGCTTCAAGCATTAATATCTGCTTGAAATTAATTTCCATCACGTTTCCTCTTTTCAGTTTCCAAATGTATTAATAAAACAGTAATGTCAGCAGGATTTACACCTGATATCCTAGACGCTTGACCAATAGAAAGTGGTCTGATTTCTTTTAGTTTTTCCCTTGCCTCTGTCCTGAGACCATGGACCTTATCATAATCTATATCATCTGGAATCTTCCTATTCTCCATTTTTTTGAACTGCTCAACTTGCCGCATCTGCCTCTTTATATACCCTGAATACGCTATTTCTATTTGAACCTGTTCAATTATCTCTTTCGGCAATTCCGGCCTTTCCGTGTCGAATACTGCTAACTTTTCATAATTAAGCTCTGGGCGTTTTAACAGGTCTTCCAATGTAAATACGGTATTAAGCGGAGAAGACCCTAACATTTGAATCTGAACGTTTACTTCTTCAGTAGGGTTCACCTTAATGGATCGTAGCCGCTCTATTTCCTGCTGTATCATTTTCTTTTTTTGAATGGATTTTTCGTACCTTAAGTCGTCGACAAGGCCGATTTCATAACCGATTTGTGTCAACCTGGAATCAGCGTTGTCTTGGCGAAGCAATAGTCTATACTCCGCACGGGATGTAAGCATTCTATAAGGTTCGTTTACACCTTTTGTGACAAGATCATCTATGAGAACACCTATGTAAGCGTCAGACCTTCTTAGGATAACAGGTTGCTTTTCTTTTATCTTAAGAGATGCGTTGATTCCGGCTATAAGCCCTTGAGCCGCAGCTTCTTCATATCCTGAAGTGCCGTTTATTTGCCCCGCCGAATACAATCCCTCAATATGTTTGGATTCAAGTGTAGGCTTTAGTTGTGTGGGCAAAATGTAATCGTACTCAATTGCATAACCGTACCTCATTATCTTAGCATTCTTCAAGCCGTTGATAGTCCTGATCATCTTAACCTGCACATCTGCAGGGAGACTGGTGGAAAGGCCTTGAATATACATTTCATTAGTGTACAAACCTTCCGGCTCAATAAATATTTGATGGCTCACCTTATCTTTAAAGTTTACAACCTTTACTTCAATACTGGGGCAATAACGCGGACCCGTGCCCTTGATATGGCCGGTATACAGGGGCGCCCTGTGCAAGTTTTCTAAAATTATTTCATGTGTTTCCTTATTTGTATATGTCAACCAACATGACGTCTGATGAGTTTTTAAATGTTCCGTCATATAGGAAAAAGGGATGATTTTATCGTCACCGGGCTGTTCAACCATTTTTGAAAAATCTATTGAGTTCCTGTTAACCCTTGGGGGGGTCCCAGTCTTAAATCTCCCAAGGATAAAACCCAATTCCTCAAGGGAGGATGATAGTTGATTTGCGGGAAATAGCCCGTTAGGGCCACTTTCATAAGCGATGTCACCGATGACGACCCTTCCTCTTAGGTACACACCTGTAGTCAGGATTACAGCCTTTGTACTAAAAACTCCTCCTGTTTTAGTCAGGACAGCTTCAACGCGGCCGTTTTTCTGTATTATTTCTATTACTTCTTCTTGTATGACATCAAGGTTATCCTGAGCCTCAAGGGTGTGCTTCATGCAAAGTTGATATTTTTTCTTATCGGCTTGAGCCCTAAGAGCCCTTACCGCAGGTCCTTTTCCAGTATTTAACATCCGGACCTGTATAAAAGATTTGTCAAGGTTCAGCGCCATCTGTCCTCCTAGTGCATCTATCTCCCTAACTAGATGGCCTTTTGCCGGACCGCCGATAGACGGGTTGCAGGGCAAAGCGGCTATGCTGTCAAGATTAATTGAAAACACCGCTGTCTTAAGGCCAAGCCTTGCAGATGCGAGGGCTGCCTCACAGCCCGCATGACCCCCGCCGACGACTACTATATCGTAATTCCCCGCTCTGTACTTCATGTACTCCACCTTCATTTACCTATACAAAAATTTTGAAATATAGAATCTATTATTTCATCTGTTACCGAATCCCCTATAATTTCACCTAATCTTTCCCATGCTTCCCTGATATCTATTTCGATGATCTCTATAGGATACAATTGATCAATCGAATTCCATGCCCTTTTTAGACAATCAAGAGCTGATTCTAAAATAATTTTTTGTCTCTCACCCGCGATCACGACTCCCTCATCGAGTGAACCAATTTTTGTATTAACTATATGAAAAATTGCTTCTTTTACTTTATCTATACCATGTTTATGGAGGGCAGAAATTTTAATAATAGTTTTATCAGGAAGGATTCGCTTGACCATTTCCTCGGTCGTTTTTTCAGGCAGATCAATTTTGTTCAGAACTACTAAGACGGGCTTGTCTTTCGATAATTCCATAATCTTTTTGTCGTCTTGGGAGAGCTCTCTTGAGGCATCTATTATAACGAGTACAATCTCCGCCTCCTCCAAATGCTTCATGGCCTTATCTATACCTATTTTTTCGACCTTATTGGTAGTCTCCCTTATCCCCGCAGCATCTATTATCTTAACGGGCAAACCTTTTATGTCGATGTACTCTTCTATTACATCCCTCGTCGTCCCGGGAATATCCGTTACGATTGCCCGGTCTTCGTCAAGAAGGGCATTTAAGAGAGATGACTTTCCTACATTTGTGTTTCCGGCTATCAAGGCCGATAATCCCTCTCTGAAAAGTTTCCCTGATCTGACACCTTTTAACAAATCAGACAAGGCCAATTCGGCTTTTTTAACCTCAACTTTTAGTGTTCCTATATCAGCCTCGGGAATATCCTCTTCAGGATAGTCGATATTTGCTTCTATTTGTGTGATTAATCCGAGCAGAGCAACCCGTATATTTTTCACTTTTTCAGAAAACCCTCCGGAGAGCTGTTTTGTCGCCATTTTAAGTGCCCGATTCGTCTTAGCCCTGATTATGTCAATAACAGCCTCTGCCTGGGAAAGATCGATCCTTCCGTTTATAAAAGCCCTTTTAGTAAATTCCCCTGGTTCCGCTGCTCTTGCACCTGACTTTAAAACAAGTTCAAGTACCTTTTGCTGAACAATCATCCCACCGTGACAATTTATCTCAACCATGTCTTCTCTTGTATAAGACCTTGGTGACTTAAAATATGCCAACAATACCTCATCAACTATCTCACCGGTATCAGGATCTACAATATCGCCGAGGAACAAAGTCCTCTCAACAATACTTCCTTTCTTCCTCTTCTTTTTTGGGACAAACAGTTTTTGGGCAATTTCTTTTGACCTATTGCCACTTATTCGGACTATGCCTATACCTCCTTCTCCAACAGGAGTGGAGATAGCAGCAATTGTATCATCAAGCAATATTAAAACCCCTTTTAAATAAGCCCCAAAGCTAATGCTCTGGGGCCTCGAAATTTATTTCTTTGGTGAAATAATAACTCTTCTATTCGGTTCTTCACCGATGCTTTTTGTGTTGACTTTTGAATCACCTTGAAGCACAGTATGTATAATCCGTCTTTCATTGGGAATCATCGGCTCCAATACAACTTCTCTCTTGGTTTGTTTTACCTTGTTTGCCATATTGATAGCAAACTTTTCAAGAGACTCTTGTCGTCTTTTCCTGTAATTTTCGACATCAACCACAATCCTCTTGTATTCGTCACTTACACGGTTTACAACAAGATTTGTTAAATATTGTATCGCTTCAAGGGTATAACCACGCTTACCTATTAGGACACCTACATTTTTCCCCTCAATTTGAACTTTTATTCCTTCAGAATCCTCGTTAATAGAAATACTGGGATCCACCCCTAATTTGTTCACCAAACCTTTAATGAATTCTTCAGTTTTCTTCAAAGGGTTCATTTTTTCCTTAACATTTACTTTAGCCATCTTAGACATGAACCCTAAGATTCCTCGGCTTCCACCTTCAATAACCTCCACTTCAACATCATCTCTTTGGAGCCCAAGTCTTTTTAAAGCTTCATCAATCGCTTCCTCAACTGTTTTTGCCTCTACTTGTAATTGTCTCATTTAATTTGCATCCTCCTTGGAAGGAACGGGGGAACGGGTCATCAATATTTGTTGTAAAACCTGAACCAAGTTGCTGACTACCCAATACAGGGCAAGGCCGGACGGAAATCTGAGAGCCATATACCCTATAAATAAGGACATTACGAGATTCATTGTATTACTTGGGTTATCTGGGTTTGGGGGTGTAGCTACCTTTGACGAAAAATAGGTCGTAGCAGCAGCAAGTATTGGAAGCAGGTAAGTTGTGTCAGGTGCACCTAAGTCTTTAAGCCAGAGAAAACCTTCCTGACCAAAATTGTACCCTTGCAGTAATCTAAACAATGCGATGATAAACGGAAATTGTATGAGCAGAGGGAGGCAACCGCCCATTGGGTTTACCTTATTTTCACGGTACAATTTCATAATTTCCTCATTGAGTTTTTCCTTGTTATTCTTATACTTCTGCTGTAGTTTTTTCTGCAAGGGTGCCAATTCCTGCATCTTTTTCATTGACTTAAACTGTTGAAAACTAAACGGCATCAATATCAGTTTTATGACTACCGTAAGTATTATAATAGCTAAGCCGTAACTTTGAGTATATAAAAAAATAAAATCCATTAATTGCTTCATCAGGCTTTCGAGATATGCCATTAACTGCTCCCCCTCTTTTATATTTTACTTTCATAAAAAAATATTATTAAAAAAAATTTCTCATTTTTATACCGGGTCATACCCTCCAGGATTGAAGGGGTGACATTTCAAAATCCTTTTTATAGCCATAAAAGAGCCTTTTAAGACACCATATTTTCTTATTGCCAGAATAGCATATTCGGAACATGTTGGGTAAAACCTACAGCTGGCTGGTTTTAGAGGAGAAATAAAACGCCTGTAAAGTATAATGATTTTTATTAATAAAAATGCGATCACATCAAACGACCTCTTTTTAAAAGACTTGTAATATCTCTATCAAGCGCCCAGTAATCAGCATTTTTTGCAGGTATTCTTGCTGCAATTACTATATCATATCCTTTTTTTATCAATTCTAATTTGCTTTTAAAAATCTCTTTTACTCTCCTCTTTATCAAATTGCGGGCTACGCTGTTGCCAACCTTTTTAGATACAGATATCCCGAATCTCGTCACTTCGAGATTATTTGACTTAATGTACATAGTAAAAAAAGGGCTGGACAAGCGCCTTCCCGCCTTATATACTTTAATATATTCAAAATTTTTTGTCAATCTTAGACGTCTTCTCAATAAAGCCTTCCTCCAGCACACGGCTTCTATAGAGCATCATAAGCCCGGTACTAATATGAGCAGTTTATTTGCATGATCTTCTGTGAAAACACTGAAAATGAGGTCGATTTAAGCAGTCAGCCTTTTCCTTCCCTTAGCCCTTCTCCTTCGGATTATATTCCTGCCACATTTTTTTCTCATTCTCTTTCTAAAACCGTGTACTTTTTTCCTATATCGTTTGCTCGGCTGGTACGTCCTTTTCAATAGTATCACCTCCGAATATTAAACTGCGTCGATTGCATGATTTACCAAGTTATAATGATTATAGCGTATCTAAATAAAGATTGTCAAGAAACTAAACCACTGCTGTATGATTTGTGTTGATCGTTTTTAAGTCGTATCAAAGCCACATATTTAGTCAAATAGTACATATTGAACATCTGACATTATTTTGGTATTATGATATTGGCTAAAGTCATTCTCGTAATGCTCGAGGAGGTTTTTTTATGTCTTTTGACCCTTCCGAAATTTGGTATCAGGTCTTGAAAATCTTAAGCAATGAATTAAATAATGATATGTCTTTGAATACTGTCTTGAAACCCGCGAAATTGATCAGTATAAACGATGATAATGCGGTTTTGCAAGTCCCGAACGAATTTATAAAATCGGTGATTAAAAAAAGGTACATAAATCTGTTAAAAGATATCTTAAGTTCAATTATGAAGAAAGATATAACCATTTCTTTAGAGATATGTGAGGAACTAAACTCCGATGATATTATCATCCCCGAAGTGGAAAGCGATTTACACGGTGAACAGACAAAAAGGTACATCGAAGATATTTCTGCCTCACTCAATCAAAAATATACCTTTGACACATTTGTCGTTGGAAACAGCAATAGGTTTGCACATGCTGCATCTTTAGCAGTAGCCGAATCCCCTGCAAAGGCATACAACCCCTTTTTTATCTACGGAGGAGTAGGGCTCGGAAAGACACATTTGATGCATGCCATAGGACACAAGATTCTTTCACAGAAACCCTCATGTAAAGTATTGTATATATCTTCTGAAAAGTTTACGAATGAACTGATAAATTCCATACGTGACGATAAAAATGTTGAGTTTAGAAATAAATACAGGACGATAGATGTGCTGCTAATTGATGACATTCAATTTATTGCAGGAAAGGAAAGGACACAAGAAGAATTCTTCCACACATTTAATGCTCTGCATGAGGCTAATAAACAGCTAGTTATTTCAAGTGACAGACCTCCAAAGGAAATACCAACATTGGAAGAGCGACTTAGGTCCCGTTTTGAATGGGGGCTGATAACCGACATCCAGCCACCTGATTTTGAAACAAGGATCGCTATCCTACAAAAAAAAGCACTTACAGAAAACCTTACTATACCGGATGATGTCATAAACTTTATCGCCACGAAAATCGAAACAAATATCAGGGAACTTGAGGGGGCACTCATACGGATAGTAGCATACTCTTCACTTATAGACAGTGAAATAAAATTGAGCCTTGCCGAACAGGTATTAAAAGATATACTCCCTGACGAGAAACCTAAAAAGGTTACATTACCTCGTATTTTCCAGGAAGTGGGAAGTTACTATTCTGTAAAAACTGAAGAGTTTAAATCTAAAAAAAGGACCAAAGATATAGCTTTTGCTCGTCAAGTGGCCATGTATCTATGCACTGAGCTTACGGACTTATCACTGCCAAAAATAGGCGAAGAATTCGGCGGAAGAGATCACACTACAGTAATTCACGCCAGAGATAAGATTTCCAAAGATATGGCTCAAAGTTCTGAACTGTCCCAGACAATCGAAAACCTAAAAAAGAAATTGCTCCATGGTTGATAACCTGTTGAAATCAACGGGATATCCTGTTTATTAAAAGTGGACAATTTTCGACTAAAAGCAACTTTTGTTAGTACTGTGAAAAAGTTTATACCCAGTATCAACAAGTTATCCACATGGTCTATATAAATAATTCAGTTATTAACATGATTTATCCACATATCCACAGCTTTTACTACTACTATTACTATTTTAATAATATATTCGTGTTAGTATTATTTTATGACATGTATAATAAAATTTTTTTGGAGGAATTATAATGAATTTTTGTATTGACAGGGATGTACTTGCACAAACCATATCGATTGTTGAAAGATTTGTTCCCTCCAAGACCACAATCCCAATATTGTCAGGTATAAAGTTTTATACTTATGAAGGTGAATTAAATTTGGCCTCAACAGATGTAGACATGGGGATTAATTATACAATTAAAAAAAACGATGATATATACGAGATACGACAAGAAGGTGCAGTTGTAGTAAGTGCAAGAATACTTTCTGAAATTGTCAGGAAAATGCCGTCAGGACCAGTTGATTTTTCGGTTGATGGCAATCACATCACACTGAGTTCCGGAGAACTTAAAATGGAAATATATTACTATAGCGCAGAAGATTTCCCTGAAATTTCCATATCAGGTACCACACCTTGTTTAAAATTTTCACAACGGTCGTTTAAAGAAATGATAAAAAAGACAATATATGCCAAGTCAGATGATTATACATTGAGACCTCAGCTGACAGGAGCACTTATACAGATTGCTGATGGTGTTTTAAATATGGTATGTCTTGATGGCTACAGAATAGCGTGGTGCTGGGAAAAAGTTAAAGGAGATAGCTTGCTTTCAGATGACTTGAGTGTCATTGTCCCGGGCAAGACTTTGATGGAACTTTCTAAAATATTTGAGGATGATGATTCTGATTTTATGATGTATATTGGGAAAAATAAAGTTGAATTCACAAATAATAATCTTGTAATTTCTTCAAGGGTCCTTGAGGGTAGTTTTATAGATTATAAAAATGTCATGGATATAGATGAAAAGACTAAAGTTGTTGTAGACTGTGGCATGCTGCTTTCAGCAATTGAAAGAGCGCTCGTATTGGCAAGGGAAGGTAGTCAAAACAACTTATTTAAACTGAAAATAAACGTGGATGAGATTGTGGTCAGTGCAGAATCAGATATTGGAAACATCCAGGAGAAGATAAAATGCAATACAAAAGGTGAAGAGCTTTTAATTGCATTTAATGCAAGATTTTTTATAGATGCACTCAGAGCCGCAAATGAACCAAGAGTAATTCTAAAATTTTCTGGACAAAGCGGGCCGTGTATTATTACACCAGAAAACTCAAGAGGTCGGATAGATTTTATACTTCCCGTCAAATTGAGGGGTGAAATATGATCAAAAAGGTATATATTATCGGCGATACAATACAGCTGGATAAATTTTTGAAATGGGCACAGGTTGTTTCAACCGGTGGAGAAGCTAAGATTTTGATAAAAAATGGATATGTAAGAGTAAACGGCAATATAGAAAAACGACGTTCGAAACAGCTCGTAACAGGAGACGTAGTAGAGGTTGAAGATAATAAATTTAAGGTGTCCGGAAAGGCGTAATTTAATATGTATTTAAAATCCCTTCGGTTGTATAATTTTAGAAATTTTAAGGAATTGGACACTAACTTTGCAAAAGGAATAAACATCTTTTACGGCAATAATGCCCAGGGAAAAACAAACCTGCTCGAGTCGATCTTTTTTTTGGCCGGACTGCGCCCCCTTGGCACTACACCTGATATCGATTTGATTAGACACAATAATGACAAGGCATACGCCAGGGGAGTATTTGCCACAAGGACTGGTAATGTAGACAGAGAGGTTACTATTTTTCCCAACAAAAGGAAGATAGTAAAAGAAGGGGATATAGTAAAAGACAAAAGATCTCAGCTTTACGGAAATATTTCAACTGTTTTCTTTTCACCTGATGATCTTAGCCTTGTAAAAGGGGAACCTTCCAAGAGGAGGAGGTTTGTTGACTCCATTGTATGCCAGACGAGGCCGAGTTATTATAAATACCTGAGCGGTTACTATCGAGTGCTCTCTCATAGAAATAAACTGCTAAAATCACTCAAAAAAAATGTTTCCGGCGCCGGTCTTTTAGATCCTTGGGACGAACAGCTGTCAGAGTTTGGGACAAGGATAGTTGTCGAGAGGGCAGATTTAATTAAAAAGATTTACGAAACATCATTGTACTTTTTTAACAAATTTACTAAAAGTGACACGCATCTTTCAATAAAATACATATGCTGTGTAGATTATGGTCAGCCTGAAAAAATAAAAGGATTTTTTTTGGAATCACTAAAAGAGTGTAGAAAAACGGATATTATGAGGACATATACGACATTTGGACCACACAGGGATGACCTGATGTTTCTTATTGGAAGCAGGGATGCGAAAGCCTTTGCTTCACAGGGACAACAAAGACTCTTAGTCTTGTGTCTAAAGTTTGCCCAAAAGGAAATAATTAACAACGAAAGTGGTGAGTATCCTATCCTCTTACTCGATGATGTGATGTCTGAACTGGATGCCACAAAAAGGGAACTAATACTGAAAGATGAGATGCAGCAGGTATTTTTAACGACTACAGACGTAAATTTAATTCCCCGTGACATCTTAAAAAAAGGATTTGTATTTTATATTTCTGACGGTGAATTGAGGTTGAACTGAAATGAAAAAGTTGGGCCTAATATTGTCTGATGTGTTACAGAAAAAAAGTATTGATAAAAAAATTATGGAAGCAGAATTGTTTATTAACTATGATTTAATCGTCGGGAATAAACTTGCAGAGGTAAGTTGGCCTACTACAAAAAAAAACGATGTGCTTTTTATAGGTGTGGAAAATCCTGTATGGTCACAGCAGCTTTATTTTTTTAAGCAGCAGATGATCAAAAATATAAATGATTACTTTAGAGCTGATGTGATCAGGGACATAAGATTCCATCTGGACTCCGGCTGCTCATCCAAAACCGAACGCAAAAAAACGAGTTTAAAAAGTAACATGGTAAAGGTGATTGACTCGAAAATCCCTGATAATAGAATTAAGGCAGTAAACAAAGTTTGTCAAGAAATTCACGATGATATATTGAGGCAAAAATTCACAAGGCTGATGATTCTGGATAGCGAATTCAAAATTAAAAGAGGGGGAATATAGTTGTTTATACACATAGGAAATGACCAAGTTGTATTGAAAAAAGATGTTATAATGATATTGGACAAAAATACATTAACTTCAAAAGATACGTCAGACTTTTTGCAGGTAGCAAAAGAAGAGGGGTTTGTAACAGAAATTATAAGTGAAAAAGATAAAGATAAAAAGTCATTAGTTATCACGAATAAAAACATAATTTTTTCCCCCATATCATCTGTCACTTTGCTAAAGAGGGCAGATTTTATAAATAAACTTTAAATACAGCTTTAATGGAGGTCTTTATTTGGAGAAAAAGAACATTTATGATGAAAATAAAATAGAGGTATTAGAAGGTCTCGAGCACGTCAGGTTGCGCCCAGGGATGTACATCGGTTCAACAGACAGCAGGGGGTTACATCACCTGGTATATGAGGTTGTGGATAACAGTATTGATGAAGCTCTTGCGGGCTATTGTAAAAATATATGGGTCACGATAAACAAAGATGGTTCAATAACTGTTGAGGACGATGGAAGGGGAATACCCGTCAAGATACAACCCAAGGTAGGAAAATCCGCACTTGAGGTAGCAATGACAATGCTCCATGCGGGAGGCAAGTTTGGAACAGGAGGTTATAAGGTATCAGGAGGATTGCACGGTGTAGGAGTGTCTGTTGTAAACGGTCTTTCAAAATGGCTTGAAGTGGAGGTTAGCCGTGATGGGAGCGTTTATTATCAAAGGTATGAACGTGGCAAGCCGGTTTCGGATGTTATTAAGAAAGGTGCTGCTGAGAAATCAGGAACAAAAATTACTTTTATGCCTGATGATGAAATATTCGAAGAAATAGTATTTTCGGTGGATATATTGACAAAAAGATTAAGGGAACAGGCATTTTTAAACAGGGGAATAAAGATAGAGCTAAAAGACTTGCGTTCAGGGAAAAAGAATGTTTTTCACTATGAAGGAGGCATCGTATCATTTGTTAAATATCTAAACAGGACCAAGAGTGTGCTTCACAATGAACCTATATATATAAAGTACACCCGTCAAGATATGGATATAGAGGTTGGTATCCAGTATAATGACTCATATACAGAAAATGTAATCACATTTGCCAACAATATAAACACAAATGAAGGCGGAACACATTTAAGCGGGCTTAAATCAGCACTCACCAGGAGTATAAACGATTATGCTAGGAAGGCGAATCTACTAAAAGAACAGGAGGAAAATTTATCCGGGGAAGATGTGCGCGAAGGGTTGACGGCTGTTATGAATGTAAAGCTGCAAAACCCTCAATTCGAAGGACAGACCAAGACAAAGCTAGGAAACAGCGAAGTCAGAGGTGTTGTGGATTCTGTTGTGACTGAGGGTATCTCTAGTTTTTTAGAGGAAAACCCATCTGTTGCACGCTCGATAATCGAAAAAGCACTAGGTGCTGCAAGGGCAAGAGAAGCTGCAAGAAAGGCAAGGGAGCTTACCAGAAGGAAGAACGCACTTGAAAAAAGTGCCCTTCCCGGAAAATTGGCAGACTGTACTGAAAAAGACCCAAGGTTGTGTGAGCTGTATATTGTTGAAGGCGATTCAGCAGGGGGATCAGCAAAACAGGGAAGAGACAGAAATATTCAAGCTGTCTTGCCGCTCAGGGGAAAAATTTTAAATGTTGAAAAGGCAAGGCTTGACAAGATATTAAATAACGAAGAGATAAAATCAATGATTACTGCAATAGGAACAGGAATAGGAGAAGAATTCGATATCCAAAAGCTGAGGTACCACAAAATTATCCTGATGGCTGACGCCGATGTGGACGGTGCACATATAAGGACACTTCTGCTTACATTTTTTTATAGGTATATGTGTCCACTGATAGAATCGGGAAACGTATTTATAGCACAACCGCCGCTGTACAGGGTATCAAAAGGAAAAGAAGAATATTATGCATTTAACGATGCTGAACTTACACGGCTATTAGAAAAAATAGGCAATGAAAGGGCTGAAATACAGAGATTTAAGGGTCTTGGAGAAATGGACTATGATCAACTTTGGGAGACGACCATGAATCCGGAAACCAGGACTATACTTAAGGTTAGGCTTGAAGATGCCGTTGCTGCCGATGAAATATTTACAATACTCATGGGTGATAAGGTGGAACCCAGAAGACAGTTTATATTCAATCATGCAGCAGAGGTTGTAAATTTGGACATCTAAATATGGGGGTTGCAGGATGGCGGATTCGATAAAAAAGATTATAAATGTAAATATAGAAGAAGAAATGAAAAAATCGTATATAGATTATTCTATGAGCGTGATAGTCGGAAGAGCTCTCCCTGATGTGAGAGACGGCCTCAAGCCTATACACCGCAGGATTTTGTATGCAATGAACGGCTTGGGTCTAACTCCTGACAAGGCTTACCGGAAATCGGCAACAATAGTCGGTGAGGTCATGGGCAACTATCATCCCCACGGTGATGCGGCGATATACGATGCTATGGTGCGGCTTGCACAGGATTTTTCAACAAGGTACATGTTGGTCGACGGCCATGGTAATTTTGGTTCGCTTGATGGAGACCCTCCGGCGGCCATGAGGTATACTGAAGCAAAGCTTTCAAAAATTGCACTTGAGATGCTGACAGACCTAAACAAGGATACTGTGGATTTTATCCCGAACTTTGACGGCCGTTTAAAAGAACCGTCTGTCCTGCCGTCCCGTTTTCCAAACCTGCTCGTAAATGGTTCTTCGGGGATAGCAGTAGGTATGGCCACAAATATTCCTCCACACAATCTTGTAGAGATCATAGATGGTGTTATTATGATGATACAAAACCCTGAAGTGACCGTCGATGAACTTATGGGTGTTATCAAAGGTCCTGATTTCCCTACAGGTGGTATTATTATGGGAAAGAGCGGTATAAGGAACATGTACGAAAATGGAAGGGGTTCTGTAGTTGTCAGGGCAAAGGCCAACATAGAACAACTTGATGCTTCACGGCAGCGAATAGTGGTAACCGAGATACCGTATCTCGTCAATAAGTCGCGCCTTGTTGAAAAAATAGCTGAACTAGTCAGAGAGAAAAGCATTGAAGGAATTTCAGACCTGAGGGATGAAAGCGACAGGACAGGAACACGGATAGTTATTGATTTAAAAAGGGAAGTAAATGCTAATGTAATCCTAAATCGGCTTTATAAGCATACACAACTACAAGATACATTTGGTGCCATAATGCTGGCACTTGTAGATAACAAGCCTAAGGTCTTAAACCTTAGGGATATGCTGAAATACTATCTGGAACACCAAAGGGAAGTAGTAGTCCGCAGGACAAAGTTTGATCTTTCCAAAGCTCAAGAAAGGCTGCATATACTTGAAGGGCTAAAAATTGCCCTTTCGCAAATAGATGAGGTGATCGAGCTCATCAAGAAATCAAAGGATGTCCCTACTGCCAGAAAAGGGCTTATTGATAAGTTCAGCCTAACCGAAAAACAAGCTCAGGTAATACTGGATATGAGGCTTCAAAGGTTAACCGCACTTGAACGGAGTAAGATAGAAGAGGAATACGATGAACTTGTCAAAAAAATCGATTATTACAATAAGGTGCTTGCAAGTGATGAAATGGTCCTCGGTATAATTAAAGAAGAATTAACAGAAATCAGAAATAAATTTGGTGACAAGCGGCGAACAGCCATAACAGAACAAGACCGCGATATCGATATTGAGGACCTTATACCTGAAGAAGATGTCATCATTACCATGACACATTTTGGGTATATAAAACGGATACCCCTGTCAACTTACAGAAACCAGAGACGAGGAGGAAGGGGAATAACCGGAATTACTACCAGAGATAAGGACTTTGTCGATCGCATTTTCGTAGCGACAACACATCATGTAATAATGTTTTTTACCAACAAGGGTAATGTGTATAAACTTAAGGCATATGAAATTCCCGAGGCTGGTCGGGCGGCCAGGGGCACGGCTATAGTAAACCTGCTCTCATTACAGCCTGGTGAAATGATAAATGCGGTAATTCCGATTAAGAGCTTTGAAGAAGCAAAGTACCTCTTTTTTGCAACAAGGTTTGGGACGGTTAAAAAGACGTACCTTTCTGAATACGAAAGCACAAGGAGGACAGGTCTTATTGCCATAAATCTTATGGAGGGCGATGAGCTGATAGCAGTCAGACTGGTTGACAGACATGATCATGCAATTTTAGGAACGGTTCAAGGTATGGGAATACGATTTTCTGTAGATAATGTTAGGTCAATGGGCCGTACGGCAAGAGGTGTCAAAGGGATTTCTTTGAAGAAAGGCGACCTTGTTACATCGATGGATATACTAAAGCCCGACAATGACATTTTTGTCGTAACAGACAAAGGATTCGGCAAGCGCACCGACCAAAATAACTACAGATTGCAGTCTAGAGCAGGCAAAGGTATAAAGCTGCAGAAGGTTACCCAAAAGACAGGCAATGTAAGGGCGCTTAGAGTCGTATCAGAAAAGGATGATATTATACTGTGCACAGCATCAGGCATATTTATACGTATGAAAGCAGTCGGAATTTCAAAAATGAGTCGCAATACTCGTGGCGTAAAGCTGATAAGACTTGAAGGCGATGATATCATAGCATCTGTTGCAGTAATCAGTGAGGATTAACCGATTACCTGATTGACGACAATTCTTGTGTCATGTCCGCATTCAGGGCAGCTGAACAGATGCACACATATGTTTAAAGAACCGTTCATGGCAGCCGTTTCTTTTTCGAGATATGGGTTATAAGGGTCGAAGTAATCTTCAACCCTTCCGCAATCCTGCATATCTGTCCCGCATTTGGGGCATGTTTCATTTACAGATATAAGGGAATTGCAAAGGGGGCATTCAAAATCCATTTTTATCACACCTCTATTAATTTAGGATGCCTTATTTGATTTTTTTTATAAATGTATTAACAACAAACACTCTTTATTGCCCCGTTTTTTAGGGTTAATTTGTGCTTTTTGGTATTCTCAATGGAGGTAATATAGTGAAATGCGGAAAACTTGCCCTAAACAAAGCAGTTATGAGCTATATACGTAAAAAACCGATACGATTCCACATGCCTGGGCACAAAGGAAAAGGAATACCTGTAGAAAAAAGGGGATTTTTTATAAACGAAAACATCCATAAATGGGATGTAACGGAAATTTACGGTCTCGACAACCTTCACGAACCGTCAGGACCGATTAAGTATTCGCAGGAACGTCTTGCAAAGTTGTACGGCGCTGATTTATCCTTTTTTTTAGTAAACGGTGCGTCATCAGGTATTGAGGCAATACTGATGTCATGCCTCAGACCGAATCAAAAAATAATTCTTCCTAGGACATGTCACAAATCGATCGTATCCGGAATTATTATGAGCGGGGCTTTGCCTGTATACATTATTCCCGAGTGGGATGAAAACCTAAAAACATATACACAGGTGTCTTTAGAGAAGGTGAAAAAAGCCTTTTGCAAAAACCCTGGTATCACAGCTGCACTTTTTGTAAACCCGACTTACCTTGGATTTTGCCCAGACATTAGGCTGGCACGAAAGATCACAAATAAATACAAATCCATTTTGCTCGTAGACGAAGCACACGGGCCGCATTTTGCTTTTAGCCATAAGCTTCCAAAATCGGCGGGGCAGATAAATGCAGACGCATGGGTACAAAGCCCGCACAAAATGTTGTGTTCACTGACCCAAAGTGCTTGGATGCACATGAAAGGTTGTATGATCGATCCTGAAAGACTTAGACAATCCATAAACCTTGTGACTACAACGAGTCCGTCTTATATATTGATGGCATCACTCGATCGCACGAGAGAAATTATGGAGAAAAGAGGAAAGCAGCTGGTTGAAAAAGCTTTGTCAATGTCAGAAAGTACGAGGCGTAAGATAAATGCCCACACGCCATTTTACTGCATTGGGTCTGAGGTAAAAGGTGATGCTTTTATACATGATATTGACCTTTCCCGCCTTGTAGTAAATGTTTCCTGCGCTGGATACACGGGATTCGAGGTTGAAAGACTTTTGAGAAAAAAGTTTAATATCTCCGCCGAGTATGCAGATAATTCCAATATATGCTTTTTGGTTACATTTTGCAATTCGCCAAAGGAGATGAAAAAGCTGGTATATGCTCTGTCAAAATTTAAAAAGAAAAAGGTCTTAAGACAACCCTCTCTGCACTTTACCAGGCTTCCCCAAAAGGCCCTTTCACCAAGAGAGGCTTTTTTTTCAGATGGTGAATGGGTGCTGCTTAAATATTGCACAGGGCGCATAGTGCAAAAGCCAATAGTTGTGTACCCTCCCGGTGTTCCGTGTCTCATGCCAGGAGAGATAATAGAGGAGGAACACATTGAAATGGTCCAACAGCTTTTGAATTGCGGTATTTCTTGTGAAGGCTTGAGGGATGGCAAGGTTTTAGTGACAAAAAAGGGATAAAATAAAAGAAAAGTCGATTCCATATATTGATTCATCACTCTTTCAAATTTGAATTATTGAGAACAACCAAAATAAATTATCAAGAGGAAAAAAATCATGAAAGGTAAATTTATTACTATTGAAGGTGCAGATGGAGCCGGTAAGAGCACGCTGACTGAAATGCTTGCTCAGTATCTCATTCATAAGGGTAGGAATGTCGTTGTAACTCGAGAACCCGGCGGGACACCCCTTGGTGAGGACCTGAGGCATATTCTACTTTCACCAGAAGGAGAGCCTCCGGAACCCGAGACTGAGGCGCTCATTTATGCCGCATCCAGGGCACAATTGATAAAAAAGATCATTTTACCTGCTGTCCTTTCAGGCAATACGGTGATATGTGACAGGTTTGTAGATTCAAGTATGGTATATCAGGGATTCGCTAGGGGCTTGGGTATCAATCGAATTTTTGAAATTAACAGGTGGTTTTTAAATGATTGCTGGCCTGACATTACACTCGTCTTGGACATTGACCCATTCAGTTCTTTGCACAGGCTTAAAGGAAAAAAGGACAGGCTTGAGCAGGAAGGTATACAGTTTCACAAAAAGGTAAGGGAAGGTTTTTTGTTATTGAGCAAAATGTTTCCAGAGAGAATAAGGGTCGTTGATGGTTCTCAGGATGCTGAAGAGGTTTTGAAAGCCGTGTTGTGCGAACTCAAAAATTCGCATATAATAAATATATGAGGATTAATAAACATGTAAAAATGTTATGGTCAAATTTACACCCTTGACGTCTATCGCCAAATAAAAGTTTAAGGGGAGATGAATTTGAAGCTTGTTATTGCCGTTGTACAAGATAACGATGCCGGGCGCCTGGTAGAGCAATTGACTGAGGAAAGATTTGGGATTACCAAATTGGCCAGCACAGGGGGTTTTTTAAAAAATGGTAATACAACGCTCATGATCGGTGTTGATGAAAAACGGATTGAAGAACTTATTTCTATTATTGAAAATATATGCCGACCCAGAAAAAAAGTAGTGACACCTTTTCCTGGAGGGCCTGGAGATTCTTATGTGCCTTACCCTATTGAGGTTTCAGTCGGGGGCGCAACAATTTTTGTCATGGATGTGGAAAGGTTCGTAAAGATATGAGGGTTAATTTCAAATCAGATACCATACATACATACCATAACCCTGAGAAATCAGAGGTCAGCTCTAAAAGTTTTGAAGAACATCTCGTATCTGCACAGGATGTCATGATTCAAGATTTTGACAAACAGTTACAGCTTATCAGCGAGCAGGGCAAACGGTTGTGTTGCAAGATGTCGTTTTCCGAACTTAAAAAATACAAGGATCTGATATCAGGGTTTCTCAAAAAGTGTCTTGATAGCGGTATAAGCTGCAAGAAGGAAAAAATGTCTTCACAATATGGTAGGACAAAAATTCTCACTATCGCAAAAAAGATTGATGTAAAGCTTCTACAACTTGCAGAAGCGGTAATGTCTGAAAATACCGATGCGATGCGTATTCTTTCACTAGTGGATGAGATACGCGGGTTACTACTTGACCTTTATGCATGAGGTGGTAAATTGAATTCAAACGATAAGTCACTCTTTTCAGAGGCCATTTCCCATGCTTATATTTTTTTAGGTCCTGAAGAGGTTGCGGCTGAAAAGGCGTTGTTTTTTGCGAGAAAAATCAATTGTGAAAATACGGATTTTGCTCCATGCGGTTATTGCAATTCATGCAGGAAGATTTTAAACAAGACAAACCCAGATGTTTTTGAAATATTCCCGGATGGCGCATCAATAAAGATAGAGCAGGTAAGAAATGTCATTGCAAGTTTTTCCAAGCGACCCACTGAGGCAATTTACAGGGTTTGTATATTTCACTTATCTCAAAAAATGACCCTGCAGGCCCAAAATGCCCTGCTCAAAACACTTGAAGAGCCCATTACGAACAGTATAGCTATACTATTGGCGGATAATACCGAACACCTTTTACCAACAGTTGTGTCTCGCTGTCAGGTATATGATTTCGTAAGTTCTGGGGGCTTTGAGCATCAATTAGAACCAGAGGTCAGAAAAAAATTGGCAGGAATCTTAAAAAGCATTTCCTGTGAAAAACTTGATGTTTACAAAGCTGTGTCCGTTATTGAAGACACCGATAAAAATGCAGAAGAAATATTGGAATTTATTTTATCACTGTATAGAGATGTAATGGTTGTAAAAACTAAAAGCAAGATCGATATTGTAAACAACAGACAGATTGATGAAATAAATTCCATTGCAGCAGTTGTGGATCTTGCCGGTATAATTTATGCAATTCAGATTACTATCTCTCAGATAAAAGCCGCAAAGGGCAGGGGAAACGTCAACCTGATATGGCACAACCTGCTTTTAGGGTTGATGGAGGTGATGTAACATAGTCACGGTAGTAGGTGTACGTTTTAAAAAGGCGGGAAAGGTTTATTACTTTAATCCCGGTTCTCTCGAACTTTCGATTGGCCAAAAGGTTATAGTTGAAACAAGCAGGGGCATAGAGCATGGGGAGGTCGTTATAGGCCCCAAGGATGTAAGTGAGCAGGACATCATAGCCCCGCTAAAAGATGTGATCCGTAAAGCAACCCCGGAAGATGAAGCACATGTTGAGCAAAATGTGGAAAGGGCTAAAGAAGCCGAGGCAATAGCCCTTGAAAAAATTGAAAAGCACGGGTTGGATATGAAACTGGTAGATGTGGAATACACCTTTGATAACAGCAAACTGATCTTTTACTTTACTGCTGATGGAAGGGTGGATTTCAGAGAGCTGGTAAAAGATCTGGCATCTATTTTCCGAACGCGAATAGAGCTGAGACAGATCGGTGTCAGAGATGAGGCAAAACTGCTGGGGGGAATAGGGCCATGCGGTAGGGTTACATGCTGCAATATTTTTTTGGGGGATTTTGATCCCGTTTCTATAAAGATGGCCAAACAGCAGAATTTATCATTAAATCCAGTAAAAATATCGGGCTTATGTGGCAGGCTTATGTGCTGTCTCAGGTTTGAAAGCGAATCTTATGAGGATTCTAATGAAAATTACCCCGATATAGGTGACAGTGTAGTAACACCAGGTGGGGAAGGGGTAGTAGTGGGCATATTCAAACCCAAGGGGATAGTAAAGGTACAAATGCTTGAGAATAACGATGTGTTGGAATTCCCTGTAGAGGAGGTTGCAGAAGCCGATTCCTGATTAGTCCTTTATGTTCGGTATATATACTCTACTTGAAAATTAGTATAGTATTATACAAGTCAACTAATATCAATAATAATAATAATTTGTGTATATTACGGAATTCAAGAATTTCTGTCAGAGGGGAGTGATTGTGTGTTTTTTCCATTCTACTGGGATTCTACGATAATTTTTCTAATTCCTGCGCTCATACTCGCTTTTTACGCCCAGGCAAAAGTCAGCTCTACCTTTGAAAAATATCTCAGGGTCCCTTCGCGAAGCGGCGTAACCGGTGCAGATGCCGCCCGTAAGCTGCTGAGGGCTAAGGGCATAAATGACGTTTCAGTTGAGGTCCAGAGGGGCAGGCTGTCTGATTTTTATGACCCCAGGAGGAAGGTTTTAAAACTATCTTCAGATGTATACTATGGCAGGTCACTTGCATCATTAGGCGTTGCAGCACATGAATGTGGCCATGCAATTCAACACGATGAGGGGTACGTTCCTCTTGCGATTAGAAATACTATAGTGCCAGTTGCAGGATTTGGTTCACAGATGGCATTTCCGATGTTTTTTATTGGCCTTCTTTTCAGGGCAGACTTTCTCATGATTCTCGGAATACTTCTTTTTACCGCTGCTGTGCTGTTTCAGCTCATAACATTGCCTGTAGAGTTTAATGCGAGCAGCAGAGCAATTGCCGCATTGGAAAGCTATCAATTGATAGACAGGGATGAGGCGGGGCCGGTCAGGAAGGTACTCAGCGCCGCGGCGCTGACATACGTTGCAGCAACATTTATGGCGATAATGCAGCTTTTACGGCTTTTGGCACTGGCGGGTACGTCAAGGAACAGGAGCTAATATATTTTGTTCTGACTTGATAAATGGGTTAATGCAGATTACATTAACCCATTTTTGTGGTATAATTATACAACAAAATCTCATCACCATTATTCGAGGAGGAAGTTAGAATGAATTTTGGAAAGATCATTACCGCAATGGTAACCCCTTTTGATAAAAATTTAAAAATCGATTTTTCAGCATTGGAAAAACTCATCGAACATCTTATAAAAAATGGCACCGATACCCTCTTGGTTACTGGGACAACAGGTGAGTCCCCCACACTGTCCGATGAAGAAAAGATTGAACTTTATAAAGCTGCCATTAAAATCGCAGATGGCCGGGCAAAGGTTATGGCAGGGACCGGGTCAAATTCAACATATCACAGCATTGAGCTCTCTGTAAAAGCCCAGGAAGTAGGGGTAGACGGTCTTCTTTTGGTGGCACCATATTACAATAAACCTACACAACAAGGGCTTTATGATCACTTCAAGATGATAGCAGAAAGGGTAGACATACCGGTAATGTTATATGATGTTCCAGGGAGAACGAGTGTATCCATTGATTCCGAAACCCTTTTAAGGCTATCTGAGGTGAAAAACATTTTTGCGGTAAAAGACGCAGCAGGCAGCCTTGACAAGACTAGTAAGACGAAGTTGCTTGCACATAATTTAGAAATTTATAGCGGGGATGACAGCCTTACACTGCCCATGCTTGCGGTCGGAGGAAAAGGTGTAGTCAGTGTTGCGTCACATATTGTGGGGAATCAAATGAAACAGATGATAAACAGTTTTAACTGTGGAGATGTCCAAAAATCGATGCAGATTCATTTGAATCTTTTCAATCTATTCAAGGCATTGTTTGTCGTTTCAAACCCAATTCCTGTCAAGGAAGCCCTCAACATGATAGGTGTTCAAGTTGGTGGTCTCAGGCCGCCTCTCAGGAGAATCGATGAAAAGTCTAAGCAGTTGCTCAAAAACGCCCTTGAGGAACTGGAGCTCATTTGATTAAAATCTGCTTGCTTATATGTGGTAATTTGACCGATACGTGCATTATTACTCATGTATATTGTAAATGAATGAATTGTAAAGTTGTAGTAGGTGATTTTGTTGAAGCTCATTATTAATCATTTAAACGAAAGTTTGGCCACAAGCCATCCATTCTATTGGTTTTGAGTTTTATTTATAAATTTGTATATTAAAGAATCACATTTCTTTCATCATCTAACGGCTCTTCATAAATTATTAATCATATGTATTGTAAGTGTAAGACTTAGGAGTCTGCACTAAAAAGCACAGGGCCAGCGTATTATTAGTCATATATATTGTAAAATCATATATCTTGTCAATGAAAGAGGCAGACGGCTTATGGTAGAAACACCTTTATATCCCGGGGAATCCGTGGAGGACCTGATGTGCCAGGGCCTCCGGATAATTCAACATAAAAGCTCGTACCGATTTGCCATCGATGCTGTTGTCCTTGCAAATTTCGTAAAGGCAGGGCCCAGAGATACCGTAGTAGACCTTGGGACCGGGAGCGGGGTTATACCTTTACTCCTATCTGCCAAGACTTCTGCTTCGAGGATTGTGGGGATAGAGATAGTCGAAAGCATAGCGGACAGGGCCAAGAGGAGTGTTGCTCTCAACAACCTAGATCACAGAATTAATATTGTGTGTGGAGATATTAAAAATGCCCCACAGATATTAGGAAGAGAAAGCTTTACAACAGTTGTCACAAACCCTCCATACATGAAAGCGGATGAGGGAAAGGTAAGCCCGAATGTCGAAATGGCCTTTGCAAGACATGAAATAGGCACAACCCTTACAGATGTTGTTCAAGCCGCTGCGTCCCTTTTATGCTTCGGAGGCAGATTTTTTATGGTGTACAGGACCGTGCGACTAGTGGATGCCATATGCTCGTTAAGGGAATACCATCTTGAGCCAAAGATAATCCGATTTATACAGTCAAACCTCACAAAGCCGCCGAAGCTATTCCTGGTTATGGCAAAAAAACGGGGAAGCCCTGGTTTAAAAATATCCCCTACACTTGTCTTATATGACTCCTTTGGGAACTATACTGAAGAAGTGACAAAAATGTATTTTGAAACTGTTTGACCAACACCGAAATGACACCGGAGGTAGACAAAGTGAGCGATGATGAAGGCACATTGTACATCTGCCCGACCCCCATCGGAAACCTTGAAGATATTACACTCAGGGCATTAAAAGTGTTAAAACAGGTGGATTACATAGCAGCCGAAGACACGCGCGTAACCTTGAAACTGCTGAACCATTACGATATAAAAACTCAGCTCACAAGTTATCATGAGCATAACAAAATCAGCAAGGGGCATGAGCTGATCAGGTTGCTTCTTCAAGGCAAAGACATCGCGCTTGTCAGCGATGCGGGCATGCCGGGAATCTCCGATCCTGGGGAGGCCCTCATAAAGGATGCCATTTCGCAAGGCATCAAAGTTGTACCACTACCGGGAGCCACAGCCTCGATAAGTGCACTTGTTGCATCAGGACTTGATTGTAGTCGATTTGTATTTGAAGGTTTTTTGCCAAAAAAAAACAGCGATAGGCGAAAGAAGCTTACCCAACTAAAATATGAACTCCGAACACTGGTTTTATACGAAACGCCCCATAGAATTTTAAAATCCCTTGAAGATATGAAAGATATTTTAGGAGACAGAAGAATAGCCGTTGCACGCGAGATCAGCAAAATTCATGAACAGTTTTTGCGCGCAACGGTAAGTCAGGTATTAGAAATCTTTAAAAGGTCGAAGCCAAAGGGTGAACTAGTGCTAGTTGTAGAAGGGCACAGCGGTGGTGAAAGCAATGCTGGAATTCCAGAGCATAACAGCCGGGAGAATAACGACATCAAACAAAAGCTTCGTATCAGCCTAAAAAAATACGAACTATCTGGAATATCAAGAAAAAATGCACTGAGAAAGGCTGCAGAGGAATTAGGCATATCAAGGAATTGTGCCTATAAAATGCTCCTTGAGGAAAAAAAGACCGAAAAACATTTTTAGGTTTACTAAAGGATTTTTTGTGTCGGCCGTCGAATAACTTTGAGCAAGAGGTGCAAAAAGTGAAGTTTAAATATAAACTATGGCTAGACAAGGACGGAAAGGTATTTGGAGATGGTCCGCTCGACTTATTGAGACGAATAGAAAGGACCGGGTCTTTAAGGAGTGCTGCAGCCGAGATCAACATGTCTTATTCTCAGGCGTGGAACCTTTTCAAAAGCCTTGAAAAACGCCTCGGATTTAAACTACTCACGAAAAAGATCGGAGGTGAGAGTGGGGGAGGGTCAGAACTCACCAGGGAAGCAAAGCTTTTAATGAAAAGATACGAAAATTTTCGCGAAAGAGCAGATAAAGCATTAAATGCGATTTTTGAAGACGTTTTTGGCTGAACAGGAAAATTTATTTACACAAACATTGTCAAAAACCTTATGCTTTATATTGTTTAAGAACCTTATCATATTTTTTTACATACGTTATATTTTAATCAGTATAACGACGCGGCAGCTTTACAAACTTATTAATTGGAGGGTTACTATGAAAAAGATTAAGGTTGAAGAGGCCTTGGGAATGGTTCTGTGTCACGATATAACCAAGATAGTACCAGGGGAGTTTAAGGGCAGGGCGTTTAAAAAAGGTCATATAATAACAAAAGAAGATATACCCGAGTTACTAAAATTGGGCAAAGAACACATTTACGTTTGGGATAATGCTTCCGGAGGTATTCATGAGGAAGAGGCTGCTCTCAGGCTTGCACATGCAATTATGGGAGAAAATATGGAATATGACGAGCCTAATGAGGGCAAATCGGTTTTTCGTTCTAAAACAAGAGGACTATTTGAGGTAAAGAGTGAACTTTTGTATAAAATCAACGGTGTGGACATGATCTCGGTTGCAACAATACCGAATAATTTTACCGTAGAAAAAGGGCAGAAGTTAGCTGGTGTAAGGGTGATACCACTTGTAATACAAGAAGAAAATATAATGGAAGTTGAAAAAATATGCAGAGAGAACGGGCCGGCGTTCAGTGTGACCCCTTATAAAAAACTGAGGGCAGGAATAATAACGACTGGAAATGAGGTGTATAAGGGTAGGATAAAAGATAAATTCGGCCCTATCATGAAGCAAAAGTTGGCGTATTTTGGCGCTGATGTACTCGGTCAGGTATTTTGTCCTGATGATATTGATAAGATAAAGGACAGCATTCACGAATTTATTAAAAAGGGAGCAGATATAGTAATGATGACAGGCGGCATGTCTGTAGATCCAGATGATTTAACACCCGGCGCCATCAAGCGCACCGGGGCAGATGTAGTTACATACGGTGTCCCTGTTCAGCCGGGAAATATGTTTATGATGGCATATCTAGATAAAACGGTACTGCTGGGCATCCCGGGATGTGCCATGTATTACGGCACAACAATACTTGACGTGACACTGCCGAAGATTTTTGCAGGCCGGAAAATGACCAAAGGTGATTTTATAAAAATGGGTGAAGGTGGGTTTTGCTCAAATTGCGAAAAATGCCGATATCCAAATTGTTATTTCTGCAGATAGTATACCTTTGAGGATGTTTTGTAAAAAAATTAAAAAGAATGATTAAAAAAAACTTACACGAGTTTTATTTTTAGGAGGTTTTTAGAAAATGATTGCTATTGTCAGGGGTGGAGGAGATTTAGCGACAGGTATAATCTACAGGCTTTGGAAGGTTGGGTTTAAGGTGCTCTGCCTTGAGGTGGAAAAACCACTCGTAATAAGGAGAACCGTGTCTGCAGCTCAAGCGATCTATGAAGGAAGTTATACAATAGAGGATATGTGTGTTAAGCATATCGATACCGTAAGTCAATTTACCGAAAGCCAATGTAAGGACCCATGTATAATAATTGATCCTCAAGGGAAGAGCATCCCAAAATTAAGGCCTGAAATAGTTATTGATGCTATAATGGCAAAAAAAAATATTGGCACACACATAAAAATGGCCGATATAGTAGTAGGAGCTGGGCCAGGATTTTATGCAGGTAAGGACGTGCACGCTGTAGTCGAGACAAAGCGTGGCCATTATTTGGGAAGGGTAATATATGATGGCTGTGCTATGCCGAACTCGGGAATTCCTGGAATTATCATGGGGTATGGAAAAGAAAGGGTTATATATGCAACATCAGAAGGACCTTTTGTACCTGAAAAACAGATAGGGGATCACGTTGAGGCAGATGACATCATCGGGAGTATTGGAGAAGTTAAATTGAGGGCACCTATATCAGGTGTGATAAGGGGCCTTATACATGAGAGCATATACATAACAAAGGGTCTAAAAATGGCGGATATTGACCCAAGAGGAGAAAGGGATCACTGTTTTACCATTTCAGATAAGGCGCTTTCAGTTGGAGGGGGAGTCCTTGAAGCGGTGTTCTGCCTTGCAAAAGACCGAAACCTTATATAGGGCAAAAAATTTCCCTATATTACTTTTTTATACAAACTAAGTGATATATGAGATATATATTAAGCTTCTTGTAAAGTAATGCTAATAATTGTCTAAAAATAAAATAAATAAACGCAATTGAAAAAAATACTTGATGTGTCACCTGTTTTATGGTATTGTATATTTACTGACGGGAGACGATGAGGCACATTCGAATTTTGGGCACCTTAGAATGTGCTCAGTCAGTGGTGCAACCGGCCCGGCCTATATAGGCTGGGTTTTGTCTATTACGTCAACCGGTTGTATTAAATAATTTCTAACAGGCAAAGTAGCAATTATGTATTACGGAATAAATTATAATTAATGGAATAATATAGATAAATAAAGCGAAAAATAGCAATAATAGGAGGTGTGGGAACTGCTCTCGATATCAAAAATAATGATAACCCTGGCACTCATTCTGGCTCTGTTTTTTCTGAATTACGTTTCCAGTTACAGTCTGGCGAATATAAAATCCCCCGCCTGTCTGAATATTACAGCCCATGACAGATCACTAATAGCAATTCCTGCTTTTGTCGAGTCAGAATGGCGGAAAACACTGAAAGATTCCGAAGATGGGAATTATCATTTTACTGTGATCAACAACTCAAAAAAAGTGGTCGATGTATACACACGTTTTGATTACGATAAAAATAATATAAAAATTCGATTTCCGGAGGGAAGGGCGTTGGCGCTATCGCCGGGAGAAGAAGGGAAAATTCCTTTTTGTGTCAGCTCACATGTTGATGAAACAATTACACAGCCAATGACAATAATCCAAGAGGTTGAAGTGACGGCTTATGCAGAATGGGCAGGAGGTAGCGCAGAGCTCAAAGGTTCCCTGGACGTGCCACTCGATATACAACCAATACTACAGCCGGGACAAGAAGAAAACGGAATCGAGTTTGGGCAAGAAACCCCCGTAACAGGGTCAGACCAATCGACTGATACCACAGGTGTTGAGCAGAGTTTTGGCACAGGCGATGCTCAAGGTGATGCTGAAGTCAATGGTGAAGGTGATGCATATCGTCCTGACCCAGATGAAGATGGCTGTGTGGAAAATATGGATATGGGTGTAGATGAAGCAAGTGAGGTATTTGGAGATGTTGAAGACTACGTACACGGAGATGAAAACCATGTTGAAGACGATATTGAAAGGGATATTAAAGAACAATTAGCTACGGTTGTGGACAAATCCGAAGGTGGCGAGCAGGATGAAGGAAGCGAGGCCACAGGTGGCATCAAGGACATTACTTAGGTAACATGGGAGAAAGATTTAAAAAACATGTAAATGAGGATACGTCTGGAAATCAAGAAGACGGTCGTAAATAAATATATTAATAGATGGGGAGAACGCGACATGGGGGAAAAAAAGCCACAACATATTCCGAGCAGGTCTAAATTTTTTTATACCTTTGTAATTTTACTGTGGATCGTTTCCACAATTTTTGCTTGTAGCGCTTTCAGACAACCCCTTCAACTTGAGCACAAAATAATAGAAAACAAGATAATCCAAAAAACAGCTATGGATTACTCTGTCGAGGTAATTCCGTGTCTGCTATACCCTGAAGGAGGAATAATAAAGACCGATAGTCCGATTCTGACAAATATAACCGATTCGATAAACATCTGTTTGACATCAACCATTTCAGCAGAACGGCCAGTTGTTGTACAAGGGACGTATCAAATTATCGCCAGGTTGGTGTCTGAAGGGGTGTGGGAAAAGGAGTTTGTATTTAAGGAAGAAACGCCGATTAGGGTTGAGGAGGATGCCCCGTTCATTAATTTAGAACACAAAATCGTTCCATCTTATTATCAAGGATTTATTGAGGCTGTTGAAGAAGATACCAGGACAAGGTCGAGCAAGTATCTACTGACGATAAAGCCGCTTGTCGAAGGGGATATCATATTCAATGACAATAGAATACCGTTGGATTCCACCCCTGAATTTACCTTTGAACTGACCAACGGCCTGATGAAGTTGGTAAATGAGGCCCCTGACGATTTGATGGATCCACACTCCCCCTTAAACAGTAAAACAGAGTTTGTAAAGGAGGATGTGATTGAAAGGACCGAAATAAGTGCCCAAAAGTATAATTTGTTTGGGTGGGATTTCTCTATTATCGCATCGAGATACGTATTCGCAATAATATCTTTACTGCTTTTGGTTTATTTATTGTCGTTGCTAGTTAGAGAGAAAAGGTTAATCAAACAGGCATTGACAGAGGCTGAGAGGATAGATAAGAAATATCGAAGCAAAATAATTCCTGTAAAAAGATTACTTGACACTCAATTGCTGAACCTTGAGTCTTTCAAAGCACTGTTGAAAATCGCAGATGAGAAGGAACAGCCGATTTTCCGGTATAGGGAATCGGATGATACCGTTATATACTATGTTGTCGATGGGGACCACGTCTTCAGCTATTCGGCATACAATCAAAGCATGTGCCAGATTGAGCCCAAAATATCCAGTTTTGAAAGTGGAGTTTTAGATGTTGAGTAAAATGGCATTTAACAAGATACATAAGTCCAACCGGTCGTATCAGTTCACATGGATGAACTCACTTCTAGGCTGGGGTCATCCAGGCACAAAAAGCTCACCCGGCCAATTGAGAATAATATATTTATATCGCTACATATCTCTTTTGATTACATCATTTTCTTACATCATCGGTGAGCCAAAGAGCCCTTTTTTTTATAAAGCCGGGGTTGTGGTCTCCCTTTGTATAGCTGCAAAAGTAATAACAGGTTTGTACATAAAATATCATGAAAATCATGGAATAATAAAAAGGATCATCTTGGCAGAAACATTTGGAATAACTTTGCTATTAATACCTACAGGAGGCCTCAATAGCTCATACATCTGGTACGCATTAAACCCTGTTTTGGTTGCGGCATGTTTTTTACGCCCTGCATTCTATTGGGCAAATCTTGTCTTTTACATGTTTGCAGCAACATTTATAACTTATGTATTTTATGATCAGTTTGTTGAAATAAGTACTCTTGTCCAGGATTATTATCAGAGCTTGCTAGTTTTTATACTAATTACATTAGCAGTAAGGCTTCTGTCGGGTTTTATGCAAAAGCTTGACAAACAGGCCCAGGAGTTGGCACTGCAGAAAGAGCAGTTGATGAAAGCCAATCACTCACTTGAAAAGGCTAATGAGACCATAAATGAGGAACTGGAACACATAATGTCATTGTACCAAACAGTGGAGGCATTTACATCTCAGGACAATTTAGAGGGGTTTATGCGAGTTTTTGCGGATTGTGCATCTAGGCTTACCAAAAACAGGTTGTCATTTTTTTGGATTGCTCCATTTGATAACAAAAGCAGCTCCATTGCAGTCAGCAGTGTTGCTCAGCCCGATATGGCACAGGAGTTATCAGAGCTAATAAATTCGAAGTGGGTGAAGCTAAAAAAACTGAAAAAAGCAGCAAAAATCTGTACAGCTAAAGGCGACTTTTGCATAGTGCCAGTCAGTTCTTATGCTTCCAATTATGGAATCATGGGATTAGAATTAAAAGATACCGATCCTGAGGAATTTATTAGAAAATATGAAAGGCAGTTGACCTTTCTTTCTGATATGAGTGCCGTAATAATGGAAAGATTCAGATTGGAGGAGGTCTCCAACCATCTGATAGTTGCACAAGAGCAAAATCGGATTGCAAATGAGATACACGACAACGTGTCACACAGGCTTTTTGGCATAGTTTGCGCAGCACATATGGTGGCGTCAAACTGGGAAACAAACAGCAGGGATGAGGTTGAAAAACAGCTCTTGCTAATCAGGGATTCTGCAAATACCGCTATGAAGGAGCTACGTTCATCTATATACCGCCTTAGTCCTAAAAAACGTGGGGAAAATGTCTTGGAGGCCAGTTTAAAATCATATCTGAAAAACATTTCAAAGCTGAACAGTATCGATATAGATTTTTCCATGAATGGCAGCGGAGAAAACTTGTCTCATTATTTAAAAAAGACAATCTACAGAATAGTCTGTGAGGCGACTGGTAATGCGGTTCGCCATGGCAGGTGCAGCAAAATCGATATCGATCTTTGTATACAATCCGGATTTGTAAAACTTTTTGTAAGGGATAACGGAAGGGGGTTTGACATTGGAAATAAAAAGCAGTCCGGTCTTGGAATTAATAATATGGAAACATTGGTTGAGGCCTTTTGTGGTAAATTTGAATTAAAGAGCCAAGAAGGCTATGGAACTGAAATTCAGGTAATCATTCCTGTAGAACCAAGGGTCAAAGAGGCTAGGTGAAACAAGATATGAGAATCGTGATAGTTGATGATCACCCCCTTGTGAGGAAGGGCCTCGCTGCTGTGTTGTCATCGGAAAAGGATATTGAGAGATGTGAAGAGGCAGCTACAGTAGATGAGGCATTGCAAGTAATCGCAAGGACAAATCCAAACATGGCTTTGGTGGATCTCATGCTGGGGGAGGAATGCGGCCTTGAAATAATAAAAAGGGCAAGAGAGGATAAAGTGCAGTGCAAATTTGTGGTGCTCACATCTTCATCAAGTTTAGACGACTTCAAGCAAGCTGAACAGCTTGATGTTGACGGATATTTGATGAAAGAGGTTCTTCCAGAAGAACTCCTTTTTGCAATACGGCTTATCAATCGAGGAAGGAAATTTTACGACCCTGCCTTGGTTGAACTAAAGATGAAAGAAGCGGACGACCCCATAAATGAACTGACGCCTCGAGAGAGAGATGTCTTCAAGGCATTGGGGGAGGGCTTGAGCAACCGTGACATAGCTAAGAGGCTGTATATAACGGAATACACGGTAAAAAAACATGTAAGTCAGATTCTGTCAAAACTTCAGCTGTCAGACCGGACTCAAGCTGCTCTTTACGCAAATTCAAAAGATCTGGTCGGCTTTTAAAATCACTTAAAGCTATACAAATTGATTTCTCCGAATTTCAGTGGGTTTGCGGGTACAACTGCTGAAGTGGCTGTCCAATAAAGAAAAATCACATGATGAGATACCTATACAAGGATAAATAACACAGTAAACCGAAAACTAAGCCGATACTCTATTGACAGGCAAATACATCAAGTTCATAAACAATAAAGCATATAGATCATAAAAACGCATCTGGTTCTAGGTAATAAATAATAAAACATATTGGCATACATAACAAAACGCTTCGAGTTTATATATAAAAAAATAATATCCCCAAGGCTGCTAAAACCTTGGGGATATTGGCTTATTCATCAGATATGTTTATTTCTATTCTGTTTATTCCGCTTCTTCGTGAATCTATACGTATTTTGCTTAAACTGCTTCTGAGTGGACAATGATATTTCCGCTGATATTTTCAAGGTCGGCATCTTCGGGGATGTCGAAGATTACATCCAGGTACCAGGTCCCTGTGGAGCTGCCCAATGTAATTTTGTTGCCCGTTGATACGCCATCTTTAATCAGATAGGTATTCCCGGCTTTGATAGAAATGTATTCGATGCCGTCGTTTTCCAGCCAGTACCGTACGGTGTCCTTAGAACCGTTGTAGATGCAGAACAGGTCCTCAAACTCGTAGCGGCTTCCCGGCTGGAAACCTACTGAACCTGCGCCCCATGCTCCTTTCGTAAAGTCAAACTTGAATCTGCCGTCTTCGTCGATGAACACGTTCACGTCTTTATAACTTGTGCCTGGATTGTTCTGCGTGAAACTGGGATAAATCCTTAAGAATGCCTTCCCGCTGTTTACTATTGCCATAGTTGCGGGATTGGTAACTCTGGCGCTCGTATAAGCCATTGCCGCCATAATACTTGCGACTGCCAACAGAGCGATGACAACCAACAAACCTTTTTTCATATAAAACCCTCCTTGATTTTTCTCGGTGTTTCCACCGCTTTTGCTTATATTATGGGTTATAGTGGAACTGTTTACATGACTCCGAGGACTGCTTTTGAAGTATCAAATCGGGTATCTTTAAGGAATGCTTATGAATTACCTAAAGGAATGCCTATGGATTATTTAGAGGAATACCCATGAATTACTAAAAAGTATACTTTCGAGCCATGTGGATTACCTCTTTGTGTAATTTGTCACTATAAAATTTTGCAATAAAATGAAAGTAAAGATGGATATTTCTTTGCAAATAAAAATAATAAAAAAACAACAAACAAAAAATAACTAGGTAAGACCTTTAGGACATATGTCTAAACATGGTGTAAATGGAGGCATTCCATGAAATTATTGTTTCGTATTTTGGGTATAGGGGCATATATTGTCATCATAATCCTGCTAGCGGCAGCAGTAGGTTCAGCTATTACTAGACAACCCCTTTTAATGTCTGCAGTTCGTTCAAACAGTATGTACCCTCTTTTTAAGCGGGGAGATGCTGTGTTCATAGAGAAGCTCGCAGCTAAAGATGTTGTTGAAAAAGGGGATATAGTTATATTCAAAACCGAAAGCGGAAGTTACGCTTCACAAGGGTGGATAATGCACAGGGTTGTAGACGGAGATACGGACACCGGATTTATAACAAAAGGCGATGCAAACGAAATGACTGACCAGCAGACCGGCGGGTCAGGTCCCATAAAGCGCGAATGGATAGTTAGTCGCTCGATTACATGGGGCAGTATTCCTTTAAAACTTCCCCTGATCGGATACATCCCTCTTTACATGGAAAAGTTCCAAAAGAACCCTTATACACTTCCGACTATAGCCGTAATATTAGCAGCCATCGTCGGAGCTAGCGGCCTTACCAGAGATAAAAAAAACAAAAAAAGCGGTTTTGATCTGCAACTCGTTTATTTATTCAGCGGAATAACCGTTGTGATCGTCATTGCGGCTACAATGCTTGCCACTAGCCAACACTTGGTTATTCAGTATGAAGTGACACAGGGGAAAAAAGGAATTATTATGGGCAGTGATATAGGTATTTTGCAGGTCGGTGAAAGTATTGAAAAGCCCCTTGTGGAACTGAGCAATAAAGGATTTGTCCCGATTATTGCAACAATTACGAATGAAGATACCCAATTGTCGTTCAATCATGATAGATGTTTTATAAGACCTGGTGAACAACGTGAAGTAGTCGTGAATGTAACAGCTGAAAAACCGGGAGAATACCGAACACCTATATGGGTCGGGATGTTTTTCCCCATACTCCCAATCGATATATTATATCGATTAGCAAGGATAAATTACTGGCTGGCCCTATTCATTGTTTCGATTGTCCCAGGCCTGCCGATTATGTTATATCCACTAATAGATACGCGCCTGCGCAAAAAAACAATAAGGCAAATCCGTCGAAAACTTCGACGGCTATTGACTGTTTTAAATAATATGGTATAATATTGTTTAAACTTACACAGATGATAAAGCATTGATGGGGAAAGTAGGATAACGAAGGCGTAAAGAGAGGGAAGACCCGTCGGCTGTAAGGTTTCCTGCGTTCGATGTTATTTGAACCCACCCCTGAGCTTTTGGCGATGAGCTTAAACGGGTTTCTCCTCCGTTATGATGGAGAGGGTATAACCCCCGGGCATCGAATTTATGGGGCGTACCTCAGAGCGGGTCGTCATGACCAATTAAGGTGGTACCGCGAGAAAACCTTTCGTCCTTTATGGAGTGAAAGGTTTTTTTGTTTGTAAACAACAAGGTTCCCGGTCCCCGATAGCAATCTTTGATTGCGTTGTCGGGTGGGGTTCTTATATTAATTCGAAATCCAAATTTCACCAGGGAGGTATTTTCTCGATGGGCAAGAACCTCGGTATAATAGGGGCAGGGTCTCTAGCTGAAGCATTTTTGAAGGGCATATTGGAGCATAAAACTTTTTTGCCCGAGAATATATATGTTATTAACAGATCCGATGACCATAGGCTGAATTTTTTCAAGGAAAACTATTTCGTTAATATTACCAGGAGTTACAAAGAAATAGCCGCTATGTGCGATGTACTAGTAATAGCTGTTAAACCGAAAGATATCATTGACCTGATGGCCGTTCTTGGAAAGTTTTTGAATGAGAATCATATTATAATATCTGTGGTTGCAGGAATTACTACAAAAATTATTGAAGACACAGTGTCGAAAAATATTAGGGTAATCAGGGCAATGCCCAATACTTCTTGTCAGATAAAGGAATCTGCTACTGCTGTAGCATGTGGAACTTATGCTGACTCCGAGTGCATAAAGATCGCTGAGAGCATCCTTTTATCTATAGGCAAAGTGATCCGGGTTGATGAAGGGTGTCTGGATGCTGTAACAGGTCTCTCGGGAAGCGGCCCGGCATACGTATATCTGATGATGGAGGCGATGACAGAAGCTGGAATAATGGCTGGCCTTGACAGGGGTATTTCGGAAAAACTTGCTGCCCAAACGGTATTTGGAGCAGCTAAGATGGTGCTTGAGACAGGTGAGGGTCCAGAATACCTGAGGCAAAAAGTTACTTCTCCCGGAGGCACGACGGTTGCAGGATTGAATGTTTTAGAGAAAGAGGGCTTTACTAAATCAATAATCGAAGCGGTAAACAGTGCCGCACGTCGGTCGAGGCAGATAATGTTGGAAAACAAGATCGGGTGATATTAGAAATACTATTCAACGTATACTTTTGGAACAACAGGTATTAAATTATAACCAAATGATTGTGTGAGTTTTATGATAGATTTTAATTAGTAAATTTGGTACAATAAGTAAAGAAGAGATATACATCTCTTCTTTTAAAAATTTTGATACAATTACTTCTGATACTTATTGTTGCAACTTAACTTCAGATGGGCGGCTATCGATTTCTTCTATTTCCCTCAGACAGCTCTTACAAATATTTTTACCTCTGAAATTCACAACATTTTCAGCACTTCCGCAAAAAATGCATGCAGGCTGATACTTTTTCAAAACTATTCTGTCTGAGTCTACGTAAATCTCTAGCGCATCTTTTACAGCAATGTCTAATGTACGCCTTAACTCAATTGGAATTACGACTCGCCCTAGTTCATCGACTCTTCGAACTATACCTGTTGATTTCATCAAATACGCCCCCAATGTTTATACATATATTTCGACATTACCCCTATTAAAATAATACCAAAATTGACAATAAAAGTCAATACTCAGCCACAAAATACACTGATTAAAAAATTATTTTTGGCGGTGGAGCTATGCTAAAACTTGAAAAAAACCTTCAAAAGAAATTTGATCATGCTGCAAAGGCAATAAGGCGCAGACTAGACAAAAGGCCGGGCAGAGATGTGTTGAGAGGTATGATACAGACCCTGCACGTAGGTAAATTTAGGAAATGCACGAAACTTGGGGGCTCAGAACTGTCTAAAATTGTCGACAATGGAGGGCTTGCAGGCGTTGATGGTTCGACAAATACGGCGGGCGGGGCGTTTCCGTATGTTGTAACAATGCAGCGGGCACTAGCGAAAACGTGCAGCAAGCATCCAGAGATTTCAGAGGTAGAGGTGTTTTCACCGCTTTTGTTTGACGATTTGATCAGTGAGGATGAATACAGGGAATACGTTAAAAAAAATCTTGCAGACATTGAGGTTAGAGCTGCAAAAAAAGTCCTGGAGCGGTATAAACCTCAGGTGATTTTGATGGACGGATCGTTAGTCAGGTACAAGATAGAGGCGGCCTCTGAATGGGAAGAGCTTTGTCGAACGGCAGCCATGGAGGGTACCGCTGTGGTTGGTGTTGTAGAGGGGATTTCTACAAGGGCAATAAGCTCTGCAATGAAAAATAAGCTGCCCGTTGATTTGTTAAATGCTTCTGACTGGGAAATGCTTTTCGGGATCTTGGACGTGGGGGAGGTGTTAGAAATGTCCCCTGGCCTTTTTAAAGACGGCTTTTTCACCTGCTTTATGCGTTCATCATACGACCCCCTTCCTATAGGGTTGGATTTACTTGAAGAGCAAAAGGGATACATGTGTATGGCACAGGATTTGATCTTTACACTGACACCGAAAAACGGCAGGGGAATACCTGTATGGTTAGACATAATTGACAGCAAGGTCAGGATAACGGATGACCTTATTGACCGAATGCTCAGGACATATTTAGGTCAAGACTATTTCGAGTTTATGGTGCCCAAAAGAGAAAGGCGGTCAAAATTGTGGTGAGGGGAGAGAGGAGATATAATGCAGGTAGTTGGTTTGACTACACCCTTGGAGGTTTACATTGCTTCAAATAAAAAAAAGTTTAGAATAAACGAGCTTTTGGTGATACAGGACACGAGTCAAGGGCCGCTCATAGGAGAAGTTGTAGACAGTAATTCATATAACAGGTTTATTCCCCTGTCCAAAAATGATTCTTTCAATGATTTAGGTGTATTAGAGTCTTTAAAAAACCTCGGGTATTCTATAGATGAGGATGAGATAAACATAGCAAAGGTCAAGTTATTATCAGAAGCCAGTATCCCTGTAGCGACAGGTTCACATGTCCGATTGCCTGAATTTGGCGAAGTTAAGGGATTTTTACTAAAGAGCTCACCTGATGATGGTCTTCTAATCGGGGAGATTAAAAATACCGAGGATACCGCAAAGACGATGGATGAACATCTAAAAGGTCTTTTTATGGTATCAAATAAAGGCATTGTAACATGTACCAAAAACGTACCTTTTATCTTGAATATGAGGTCGTTTCAGCAGTATCCTCATATAGGCATTTTTGGGGGTTCCGGCTCAGGCAAATCTTTTGGTCTGAGGGTGATAATGGAAGAGATCATGAAACACGGTTTTCCGACGGTAATACTCGATCCTCACTACGAGATGGATTTTGAGGAAATGCAGGATGATTTTGCACTAAATGATTTTTCCAATCGCTTTAAAAAATTTCAAATAGGTGAGCACATAGGAGTTGATTTTTTAAACCTGACAAAAAGGGATGTCATGTCACTGCTTTCAGCTGTCAGCCCGCTGACGGAAGCAATGAGCAGTGCGGTTGAAATCCTGCACAAAAGGAGAGATACCTACTTGAGTTTTTCATCACGCCTCGAGCTTTTAAGTGAAGCGCTTGAGGTAGGAAAGGCTCGTATCGAACAGGCGCTGAGGCAGGATATACCCCCTGTAGACAAGGAAAAGTATAGAAAACTGAAAGAGCTCTTGGACGAATATCAAAACATTCCACTTCCGTCCGTGCACGGAATTTCTTGGAGGTTACGGAGGCTGTATTATTCAGGGCTTTTCAGCAATGACATCAAGCCGGTGAAAGAGGCTATGATGTTAGGTAAACTTGTTGTCATACAAGGACCGATTTGGCTTTTGCAAGTATTCTCAACTTATCTCTTATCAAACATATACAGACAGAGAAGGGACTTTAAAGACGGGGAACTTAAGGGAGAGGCGGCCGGGGAATATTTTCCACCCTTTATAATCACAACCGATGAAGCACACAATTTTGCTCCAAAAGGGCGGGATTCAGCTACCAAGGGAATAATCACAGAGATAGCACAGGAAGGGCGAAAATACGGTGTTTTCCTTGTGTTGGCGACTCAAAGGCCAACACTGCTGGATGAAACGGTTACGGCTCAGCTGAACACAAAGATTATATTTAGGACGGTCAGGGGTTCAGATATCGGCACAATATCAGAGGAGACCGATATTAAACCTGAAGAGGCGCGGAGGTTGCCGTATTTGCCATCCGGCGACTCATTCGTGTCTTCCCCTCTTTTCGGTAGGACGATAGCTGTAAGGATAAGATACCCGTACACCAGGAGTCCACACACGCTAAACCCTGTTGATGAAATAAAATCATACAGACAAACATCAGGCCAAAGGATATTGTCCTTACTAAGGCCCCACCTGCCCATATATGCGGCTAATTTCGCAATGGCTGTCGAAGAGATCAACAAAGAATCTGATGTAAAATACGAGGTAAAGACATTGAAGTCCGTCCTGGAGGACTTGGTAGAAAGAGGAGTGATAAAAAGGCAAAAAAGTCCTCTTGGGGATATTTACATGGAATAACGGTATTATAATGGAATAACGGTATCTGCTTGACTTTTTTATCACTGTATGGTATATATTTTCTAAATAATTAAACTAGAGATAACGACTATGAAGGGAAGAGTAATCAAGGGGATAGGCAGCAGAGAGCCGGGCGAGGTGAAAGCCGGTGCTGAAGACTTTGATGAACATGGCCCCTGAGTTAGGCTGTCGAAAAGGACAGTAGGCAGTGACGGTTAAAGGCCCGTTAAAAGCCTTCGGGTATCGGAAGGTTTTTTGTAAAAAATCATCGCACATAACCTTCCCGCACCTGGCAAAAGGCCTTTTTTGGCGAAATTGGGTGGTACCGCGGGAGATCCTCGCCCCTTTACGGGCGGGGTTTTTATTTTGGTTGACCTCTTACTTGACTTCGGCTACGAGGACATCAAGCAATGCTACGCGGGGTCTTTGTTTATATTTAGCTCATCGTGTTTAATGTCTTTTAGAGTCTATATTGATTTTCAGCCCGTCGGAGATAACTATATTGAACAAGGAGGATTATTATGAGAAAAAAAACATTTTACATCACGACACCCATATACTACCCTAGTGACAAGCTTCATATCGGCCATTCTTACACTACTGTTGCAGCTGATGCCATGGCACGGTTTAAGCGTATGACAGGGCATGACGTATTTTTTCTTACAGGGACTGATGAACATGGGCAAAAAATTGAGCGGATATCCACGGAAAGAGGTAAGACGCCAAAGGCTTATGTTGACGAAATAGTCGATTGGATAAAGGAACTTTGGAAGGTCCTTGACATATCTTACGACGGTTTTATCCGTACAACAGATGAATATCATGAAAAAGCCGTACAAAACATATTCCAGAAACTGTACGATCAGGGAGATATATATAAGGGAGAGTACAAAGGATGGTACTGCACACCCTGTGAGGCATTCTTTACTGAACACCAGATTGTAGACGGATGTTGTCCCGATTGTGGAAGAAAGGTAGAACTGATACGAGAAGAAGCATATTTCTTTAAGATGTCCAAGTATCAGGACCGCATGATTGAATATATAGAGGCACATCCCGATTTTATCCAGCCTGCTTCAAGAAGGCGTGAGATGATAAATAACTTTTTAAAACCTGGTCTTGAAGATTTATGCGTTTCGCGGACCAGCTTTGCCTGGGGAGTGCCTGTGCCGTTTGATGAAAAACACGTGATATATGTGTGGATAGACGCTCTTTCCAATTACATCACAGCACTTGGCTACACTTTAGATGATGATAGGCTGTATAAAAAATATTGGCCTGCAGATGTCCACCTTGTGGGTAAAGAAATCGTAAGGTTTCATACCATAATTTGGCCAATAATGCTGATGGCCTTAGGCCTTCCGCTTCCTAAAAAGGTCTTTGGACACGGATGGCTCATTCTAGAAGGCGGTAAGATGTCAAAATCCAAAGGTAATGTGATTGATCCAAAGACACTTGTAGATATGTACGGGGTAGATGCTGTCAGGTATTTTCTGCTCAGGGAGATACCGTTCGGATCAGATGGCACGTTTTCCAACAAGGCCTTAATAGACAGGATAAATTTCGACCTTGCAAACGATCTGGGCAATCTCCTTTCCCGCACGGTAACTATGATACAAAAATACTTTGATGGCATTATACATTGCCCGGACGTGACCGAAAAATTAGACCATGAGCTCATAAGCATGGCAGAGGCGCTTCCTGACAAGGTGGAAGGTCTGATGGACAGCCTTGAATTCTCCAGTGCGCTGCAAGAGATATGGAAAGTTATTAGAAGGGCAAATAAATATATAGATGAGACAATGCCTTGGGTATTGGCCAAAGAGCTGTCCAAAAGACAGAGATTAAAGACAGTCCTTTACAATCTGGCAGAAGTGCTCCGCATCATCTCGGTCCACATCTCCCCGTTTATGCCAAATACCCCTGCCAAAATCAGAGAGCAATTGGGGATTACTGATGAAGCTGACACAACATGGGAAAGTGTTAAGACATGGGGAGTTTTAAAACCGGGGGTCCGTGTCAACAAAAAAGAAATCATATTCCCTAGGGTGGAAGAACCGAAGGAAGAGATGGAAAGTATGGAAAAAACGGCTGACCCCAAAAAAGAAGACCAGCAGAATCAGCCGGCCGCCGACAAGGTCCAGCAAGAAAAAAAAGATGCACAAGACAATCTCATATCGATAGACGACTTTGCCAAGGTGGACCTACGTGTAGCTGAGGTGCTGGAGGCAGAAAAGCTAAAAAATGCAGACAAGTTATTGAAATTACAGGTAAGGATAGGTGATGAGACAAGGCAAATAGTTGCCGGTATTGCAAAATATTATGAGCCGGAAAAACTTGTCGGCAAAAATATTATAGTTGTTGCTAATCTGAAGCCGGCGAAGCTCAGAGGTGTTGAATCACAAGGCATGCTCCTTGCTGCCTCGGACAATGAAAAACTTGCATTGGTGACAGTCGATTGTGAGATTGTCTCAGGCGCAAGGGTAAAATGACGTCAACATTAAAATCAACATTACTATTTCATTTCATTACAACATTATAAATCGATTGCAAGACGGCCAGTTTATGAAAAAATTTTCATAAAATTGGTCTTCTTGCTGTTTTCAAAAAGATAAACTGACTGCATTTAATTGAACGAGGTTTGATGATATAATCCATATTGACAGGTTAGTAAAGATATGATGAATAATCTGCCATTAGTCGATTTAAACGTTCAGATATTGTAAAATATATCATAGGAAATAAAAAGGCCTGTTTCGTCATCAGCACTATTTTTAATATATACCTTGGAGGTTATGGTGAAACTACTCGTTATAAATCCAGGAGCGACCTCAACGAAATTTGGGGTATTTGATGAGGAAAGGTGTATTTTTAAAAAGGCAATATCTCATTCGGAACAAGACCTGAGCAGATTTGCAACGGTGTTTGATCAATACCCTTACCGCTTGAAGCTGATTGAGGATGAACTCCAACGACAACAAATTTTGCTTGAGGATTTTTGTGCGGTTGTTGCAAGAGGGGGGCTTTTAAAGCCAATTCAAGGCGGGACATATATCGTAAATCACAAGATGCTGCAGGATCTAAAAAATGCAGTCAGGGGGGAACACGCATCAAACCTGGGAGCCGTGATGGCGTACAATATTGCGTCAAGACAGGGTATACCCGCATTTATAGTAGATCCTGTCTCAGTAGACGAAATGCTGCCTGTTGCAAGGATCTCTGGATTTTCAGAGTTAGAGAGGGTAAGCCTTTTTCATGCATTGAACCATAAGGCAGTGGCCCGCAAAGCAGCTGCACAATTGGGAAAGGTTTACGAGAAAGCAAATTTTATAGTCGCACATCTCGGAACTGGTATTTCGGTTGCTGCACACAGAAAGGGACGTGTCATTGATGTGAATGACTGCAAAGACGAAGGGGCCTTTTCTCTCGACCGATGCGGTAGCTTGCCGGCCTATCAGCTTGTCAGGTTGTGCTATTCCGGCAAATATACCTTTGAACAGTTGAAACAAAAAATAATGACAGATGGAGGAATGTACTCATATCTGGGTACAAGAGACATTAGAGAAGTTGAAAAAATGGCAGTTGAGGGAAATGAAAAGGCGAAGCTATTGATAGAAGCCCTGACTTATCAGGTTGCAAAGGACATAGGTTCACAGGCGGCAGTGCTCTGCGGAGGAGGTGGACGCTATAGTTTTGACAGGGGGTATTGCTTACTCCAAACAAATTACAGACAGGATTTCAAGAAGGGTGAGCTTCATAGCCCCGATTGTTTTGATTCCCGGGGAAGAAGAACTGGAGGCTCTCGCAAGAGAGGCATTGAGGGTTCTGCGAGAGCAGTGTAAGGCAAATGTTTACGAATAAACAGTCAGCTACTGAGGCATATGTTGTAGATGCCTGGAGTATAAGGCAAGTATATACAAAAATAAAGTCAAATTCAGATTTAATATATGATTGTATTCGATTGCATTGTAATTGCTCAGAGAGGATGATGTGGTGGATTTGAGCATATTTTGCATATGTCTGGGGGTGTGCCATGTTTACACGCTTCGATGATGTAATCGAAAAGGCGGCTCAAAAAAAGCCCTTTAGAATAAGCATCGCTGCAGCTGATGACATCGAAGTCCTAAAATCGGTCAAGATGGTTGAAGATTTGGGTCTGGCAAGTTGTGTCCTTGTCGGGAGAGCAGAACAAATAACCAGAATGGCAAGGCAGGTAGGTATAAGCAGCAAAACAGAGATAGTAAATGCACCGGACGAGAAGGGAGCAGTGGCTAAGGCAGTATCGATAGTCAGGGCAAAGTATGCGGACATTTTGGTGAAAGGCCTTGTCAACACAAGTGATTTTTTAAAGGGTGTGTTAGATCGGGAGACCGGCATAAAAAGAGAAAGTCTACTCAGCCATTTGGCCGCATTTGAAATACCGGGTAGGCATAAGGTGGTATTTCATACAGATGGCGGAATTAATATAGCTCCTAACCTTGAGCAAAAAAAGCACATTCTCATCAATGGGATTATGGCACTTGAACGTATGGGAATAATAAACCCTAATGTAGCGGTGCTTACTGCAAATGAAAGGGTAAATCTAAAAATGCCGTCAACGGTAGATGCGATGGCACTGGTCAGAATGAGGGAAAAGGAAATCATCAGCTCAGGTATTATTGAAGGGCCGCTTGCACTAGATGTGGCTGTCTGTAAGGAAGCGGCCAAGCGCAAAGGTATTGACAGCCGGATATCGGGAAATGTTGATCTCTTTTTGGTGCCGGACTTGGATGCCGGCAATATACTTGGAAAATCGTTAATATATTACGCAGGAGCGAAAATGGCTGGCATAGTACTAGGAGCTTCTAATCCCATAGTACTCACATCAAGGTCAGAGACAGCTGAAGGCAAGCTGTTTTCTATCGCACTTGCGTGCTTGGCGTCTTAGGAGATGTTGTATTTATGATCGTATCTAAAAAAATGACGAGAATTTGATCAGTATTAGGAGGAGAACATCAATGAAGAGGCTTATGACTGGCAATGAGGCTATAGCAAGGGGTGCTTATGAGGCCGGGTGTAGTGTAGCCGCTGCATACCCAGGCACACCCAGCACCGAGATCCTTGAAAATATTGCAAATTACAAACACATTTACTCTGAATGGTCGATTAATGAAAAGGTGGCATTAGAAATGGCAAGCGGGGCATCAATAGCTGGCGCCAGGGCACTTGTCGCAATGAAGCATGTTGGCCTTAATGTGGCTGCAGACCCGCTTTTCACCATGGCTTACGAAGGGGTAAACGGTGGCCTTGTTATTGTTACAGCAGATGACCCAGGGCTTCACAGTTCCCAAAATGAGCAGGACAACAGGCTCTATGCCCTTCATGCCAAAGTCGCCATGATCGAGCCATCTGATAGCGGTGAATGTCTCGATTATATAAAATTTGCATTTGAGCTAAGCGAGAGATTTGATATACCTGTGATGTTCAGGGTCACGACAAGGGTTTGTCACGGCAAGTCAATTGCAGAAACAGGTGAAAGATTCGAAGCGGGGATAAGGGATTATGAAAAAAATATAAAAAAACATGTCATGATACCCGCATTTGCAAAAGAAAGGCATCAGATACTCGAACAAAAGCTGTTAGAGCTCCGGGAGTTCTCAAATAAATGCCGTTTAAACAAAATTGAGTGGGGAGATAAAAAAATAGGTGTTATAACGAGCGGAATATCTTATCATCACACACGTGAGGTCCTAGGGGAAAATGCCTCTTTTCTAAAAATAGGTCTTAGCCATCCCCTTCCGGATAAACTGATAACGGAATTTGCCAAGGAGGTCGAGACACTTTACATCATAGAAGAAGGTGAGCCATACATTGAAACTCATGTAAAATCTCTTGGCATTGATTGTATTGGAAAACAGGTTATTCCAATCTGTGGCGAACTCAACCCTGAGATAATTGAAAAGGCTATTTTTTCGGAAACAAATAGAAATTCCTATGAGATAGACATTTCTATACCTCAGAGGCCCCCTGTACTTTGTGCGGGTTGCCCCCACAGGACGGTATTTTATGCATTGAGCATGTACAAAGACGTCGTTGTTACAGGGGATATAGGCTGCTATTCCTTGGGATGTGCTCCTCCCCTTAACGTCACCGATACCTTGATATGCATGGGTGCCGGGATATCGGCGGGGATCGGTTTTGAAAAGGCAACAGAGTTGGCGCGTCGAGGTCACAAGGTATTCGGATGTATAGGAGATTCCACTTTTTTACATTCAGGGATAACAGGTCTTGTAAATGCTGTTTACAATAAGAGCAAAATGGCGGTACTGATACTCGACAACCGCACGACTGCCATGACCGGTCATCAGGAAAACCCGGGCACTGGCAGGACATTGGCAGGTGAAGAAACAGTGGCGGTCGATTTAGAGGCCATTGTAAAGGCTGTCGGTGTAAAGGAACAAAATGTAAGAGTAATTGATCCTTATGACCTTAAACAAACTAAAGATGCCATAAAAGCAGCTTATGATTCAAATGAGCTGTTTGTAATAATTGCAAAAAGGCCTTGTGTTCTCAAAAAAGATGTCAGAGGGCAGATAACAGCAAGATATAAAGTCGATTATGAGAAATGTAAAAAGTGTAAGGCATGCATAAACACCGGCTGCCCCGCAATCGCCGTAAAGGACGGCAGTATTGTAATAGATGATGTTTCGTGTAATGGGTGTTCTTTATGCAAACAGGTGTGCAGATTTGGAGCAATTGTAAAGGTGGGTGAATAAAACATGTTAAAAAGCCTGATGCTTGTGGGAGTTGGCGGTCAAGGTACAATTCTCACCTCAAAGATTCTGTCTGAAGGGCTAGTCAGATGCTGTTATGATGTTAAAATGTCGGAAATTCATGGCATGTCACAAAGGGGAGGGAGTGTCAATACACAGATCAGGTTTGGCGATAAGGTTTATTCTCCAGTGATATCTACCGCAGATGCGGATTTGCTTGTCGCATTTGAAAAAATAGAAGCACTGAGGTACCTCTGTTACCTTAAAAAAGGCGGGACGGTTTTGGTAAACGATTATGAGATTTACCCACCTTCTGTTTTGACGGGTATTGACAGATACCCCGAAGGTGTAATCGAGAAGCTAAAATCATCTGTTGAGAACTCTGTGCTCATAGACGCTGCGAGAATTGCCGAAAGACTCGGCAATGTCAGGACACAAAACATGGTAATCCTTGGCGCAATCGTAAAAACACTTGGTGTTCAAAAGCTTGACTGGTCACATATCATCAAGGAATTTCTCCCCAAAAGATTGCATGAGATCAATATTATGGCATTTAATGCAGGTTTAGAGAGTATCTAGTATTCACTTGAATTATTTGCAGTAATAGCATATTTTGCAGTGACCAAACTTTAAAACAATCGAGAGGTGAGGCTATATGCTCATAGATGTCCATGCACACCTTGATGACAAGAGGTTTTCGAAAGACCGGGAGGATGTGATAAAAAAAATCCAGGAACAAAATATCGTGGTTATAAATGCAGGCTCAGATATACCTACCAGCAGGTTTTCTATTGAGCTTGCAGAAGAGCACGATTTTATATATGCTTGTGTCGGTGTTCACCCACACGAGGCAAAAGGGGTCCCGGAAGATTATATAGATACTTTAAGGGAGCTTGCCGAAAACCCTAAGGTTATTGCAATAGGCGAAATAGGTCTTGACTACCACTATGACTTTTCTGACAGGCCTACGCAGAAAAGAATTTTTTGGGAGCAGCTGGAGCTTGCAAAACAGCTGGACATGCCTGTTGTGATCCACGACAGGGAAGCGCATCAGGATACTGTTGACATGCTAAAAAAATCAGGCATAAAGAGGGGATTGATGCACTGTTTCTCAGGTAGTATGGATATGGCTAAAGAGCTTATCAAATTCGGGTTCTACTTCTCATTTGGGGGGCCGATTACTTTTAAAAATGCAAAAAGGCCAAAGGTAACAGCTGCCAATATTCCACTTGAAAAGATCTTGCTCGAGACAGATTGTCCATATCTAACACCAGAGCCTTTTCGAGGTAAGAGAAACGACCCTACGATGGTTAAGCTTGTTGCACAATCACTTGCAGATCTTAAGAGGCTTTCTTATGAAGTCGTTCAGGCTGCCGTTTACGAGAATGCAAAAAGACTCTTTAATCTGCCAATATGAAGCCCTGAATATTAGCACAAAGTCCCAGTTTCTTATATTTATATATAATTATAGAATGTCAGGTTATGCCATATGCTTACTCGTAGACCTTCTTTGGTTACATTATATTGGATTGTCTGCAAGTATCGGCTTTAAAAAAGAGCAGTAAGCATTGCCATTTAAAAGCAGTTGTGTTAAAATAATAACGTTGTGTGTAACTATCTAGTTTTGATGGATGGTGCTGTTTATGATTGCATACAAATTAGGGAATTCTCTTTATCTTAACATTTCGAACAGATGCACTAATAAATGTGGGTTTTGCCTCAGACAGTACGGCGAGGGTGTAGGAGGATATAATCTATGGCTTGAAAAAGAACCTACAACAGGAGAAATCCTCGAGGAAATAGGTGATCCTTCTGAATACAAAGAGGTTGTTTTCTGTGGTTACGGAGAACCATTAATGCGTCTACAGGTCGTTATTGATGTAGCAAGACACATAAAGAATAATTACCCAAATACGCCAATACGCATAAACACAAACGGACAGGCAAATTTGATTTATGGTGAAGATGTGACGCCCCAGTTTAAGGGTCTCGTGGATGTAATGTGTATCAGCCTAAACGCTGAGAATGCTGGAAAATACAATGAGATATGTCATTCCGAATACGGGGAGGAAGCGTTTTACTCCATACTGGAATTTGCCAGAAAATGCAGAAATTATATTCCGAGGGTTGTCCTGTCTGTTGTGGAGCTGCCGGACATAGACATAGGAAAATGCCGGAAGCTTGCAGACGAACTCGGAGTAGAGCTCAGGGTTAGAAGTTATTATAAACAATGATGCAAGAAGATAAAATAAGATAAAGAGATAATTGGGATAGGGGTTACCTATCTTTTTTTGTAAGTATTTTTTATACTATTTAATGAGAAATTGTTAAATGAAAATACTTTACGAGCAAACAGATTTTTGCAAAAAACTTCGAAATACGGAGGGGCTTTTCTTGGATATAAAACAAATGATGAAAAGGCATGGGATCAGACCGAAGAAAAGGTTAGGCCAGCACTTTTTGATCGACGAAACACCCATTTTTAAAATGATCGATGCAGCCGAACTGAATAAAAACGATACTGTCCTTGAAATAGGCCCCGGTTTGGGAGTGATGACAAGGCATTTGTGCGAAAAGGCAGGTCGGGTTTTTGCAGTAGAAAAAGATGAGAAAATGATACCCATTTTGGTTGAATTAACCAGAGATTTCAAAAATGTTTGTATAATCAATGGAGATGTGTTAAAATTAAATTTAGATAATATAAAGCATAAAACAACAGATAAATACCTAAAAGTGGTCGCAAATTTGCCTTATTATATAACAAGCCCCATAATCATGAACATCATCCAAAATCGTAACCTGTTCAATGTTGCGGTTTTGATGGTTCAAAAAGAGGTGGGCGACAGAATTGTCGCTTTACCTGGAGGCAAGGAATACGGAATATTGTCGATAGCTGTTCAGCTTTATTGCGATGTTAATATAATATGCCCTGTTGGCAAAATGTCCTTTATGCCCCCTCCTAAAGTTGATTCATCTGTAATAAAATTAGAAATAAGGAAAGAACCTAAGGTTCTGCTTGAGGATGAATCATTGTTTTTTGCGGTTGTGAAGGCGGCTTTCGGAGAGAGAAGAAAAATAATAAAAAACACCCTTAAAAACCGGTTGAAGGTTAAGGGAATACAATCAGATGACATTGAGAGGGCCCTTGAAAATGCTCGAATACATCCCGGAAGAAGAGCTGAGACGCTTTCCTTAACCGAATTTGCTCGCATCACCATGCAGTTGGCGTCTCTAAATAACATTGATAAAAGGAGTTAGTTACATACTTTTCCATCAAGGATGTGACCTAAATGTATTTTGTAAACCCGACAAGGGGTAGAATGCCGATCTCAGAAGTTACGACAGATATACTAGGTTTTTTGGAGGAAGACCCATCTGCAGAGTATAAGCTCATTATCGGCACCGATTCTCAGGTAAGGAATGTCGCCTGCTTTGTTACAGCAATAATAGTGCATAGGGTGGGCAAAGGAGCACGTTATTACTATCGCAGGAAATACATGTCTCTTGTAAAAAGTCTCAGACACAAAATATTTACAGAAACATCTCTTTCATTAGAGGCTGTTGCGAGACTCAAAGACGAATTTAGCAAAACCGGTTACAAAGATATGGATGTGGAAATCCATGTCGATATCGGGCAAAATGGAGATACAAAAGAACTCATCCGCGAGGTTGTCGGGTGGGTCATGGGAAGCGGTTTTACCGTAAAAATAAAGCCAGATGCTTGTGGCGCCACAAAAGTCGCCGACAGGTACACGAAATAAAAAGCAGGGATAGTATTACATTGAAAACATTAGATTGTGAACATAAGGGAGCATCGTGAACCTACTTTATTAATAGTGAGCGATGCTCCTTTCATATCTCAAATCGTTTGACTGCAAGATGTAAGATTAAACTATGTTAATAGCTTAAACATCTTTGTTTTTGATGGTAATCGCAATCTGTAGATAAAAGTAATTGCCTTATATTACTCCTCTACATATAATATTTTCTAGTATATCGAACCTTCTTTCCGGATTATACCCCTGAAATTCCCTGTACAGATAGCGCCGGCTTTTGGGTTTATCAAAAAAGTAATTGAGGGCTTCAAGGGTGTCGCCGATGATCGTGTCACAGATTTTGCTAGCGTGTATATGGTCTCTGAGTGTTGAACCGAGCTGGCTTTGAGGAATTGTTGTAGAGACTTTTACGGTCAGTTTATTTTTGACTGCAAACGAAAGTACCAACGGCGGGACCCCAAAATATTTAAAATCTATCAACTCCAAGAGTTTTCGTGATACGGCGTGCGGGCCGTGGGATGGAGATGCAACTCCTATTACATTATATATTCCCAAGTTCACATTTAGCAATGCCCTAAAGAGTAATATCTGTTCCGTCAGAGCGTTGCTGTAGGTAATGACTGGATAACAATTTGTCAATGCCAGGTCAGTGCCTTTTTTAACAGAATAGATCAGATCATTTACATGACTGGCAATATTTCCTATCATATCTCCGTCCACAAATGCAACTGTTTTTGCCCCTGTTTTGAAAGCGTGGAACGCTCCCACTGCCCTAGGCACATCTATACCTAATCCCTGTCGAAAGAACAATATTTCGGTCTGAGGCATTTTCAAAGCTTTTATTTCCCTCATTGTGTTGTCACTTGAGCCATTTACGACGACGATTATTTTTTGTACAAAAGATTTCTGAAGAGTTTTCAGAACCTTGTGAATTCTTCCCTCCTCATCTTTGGCTGGAACAACGACCATATCCATTTTTTCCACCTCGGTGTATTCATGCTCACATCACTGATGTTAGTTTCATATTATGTAATATACCCGCAAGGGGTGAAATATTATGGAAGAGGGGAGGAGACTAAGTGGCAAGGATTAAAATTGGTGATATAGTAACTCGGATTTCTTATTCCAGAGATGTTTTTTTTAAGGTTGTAGAGCTATGTGAAGAAAAACAGCATGCTACTTTAAAAGGCCTTAACATAAGGGTCCTTGCCGATGCGCCGATTAGCGATCTTATCCTTCCATCCCCATCTGAGGTTCGCGATTATAAAAAGGCTTATATTAAGCAGAGCAACGAATCAATGGAACGCATTTTTTATAGGAGAGAACTTGAAAAGAAAAGGCGGTTTACAAGGAGTGATCCTCAGGAAGGAAACGGTTTTTTTGATGTACCGGGGATGGTTCTCCATATAGATGGTGACGACGAATATTTAGGGCTGTGCATGAATACGTATAAGCAACTGGACATTAAAGCCCATGGGATAAACATTCCAGAAAAAGAGCAACCGAAAAAAATACAGGGGTTGCTGCTCGAATATAACCCGGACATATTAGTTATAACGGGTCACGACGGCCTGCTGAAAAATCAGAGAAACTTTAACAATGTACAGAGCTATAGAAATTCAAAGTATTTTATCGATACAGTAAGGAATGCAAGAAAATACGAACCATCCCGGGATGACCTGGTAATTTTCGCCGGGGCGTGCCAGTCTTATTATGAAGAAATCTTAAAGGCAGGAGCAAATTTTGCAAGTTCTCCTCACAGGGTTTTCATTCACGCTCTTGACCCAGTCTTCATAATAGAAAAGGTAGCATTTACGCCAATTAATAAAATAGTTTCAGCAAAAGATGTAATAGAATCAACAATCACGGGAATAAAAGGCATCGGTGGTGTTGAGACGCGAGGCAAGCTTAGGGAGGGGTTACCCCGTTCGCCGTATGAATAAGCAGGATGGTGATACCATGAACGAAGATTTTGAGGCTCTCACTATTAAACTTTACAATACACAAAAACAAGAGGCCCAAATACTAGATTTGGAAGATTACGTCATAGGTGCGGTAGCTGCCGCAATGCCACCGGAGTTTCCAGAAGAGGCACTTAAGGCACAGGCAATATGCTGCAGGACACTTGCAGTGAAGCGAATGGGTGTTTTTGGCGGAGGGGGTTGCAAACGACAACCGGGTTTTGATATATGTAGCGATCCCCTTCACTGCCAGGGATTTATAGATGTGGAAGAAAGACAAAAACTATGGGGAAGTCGCTACGAGGAGTACACCAAAAAAATCAGGGAGGCTGTAAGTGAAATATCTGAAATAATTCTGGTTTACAATGAAAAACCCGTTGAAGCCGTTTACCATTGGGCTTGCGGAGGATGTACCGAAGACTCGGAAAACGTATGGGGCAACAAAGTCAGTTATCTTAGGAGGGTTGAGTGCATATACTGCAAGGATTCTCCTTACTGGAAGACACAACTCAATTTTTCTACAAGGCAATTCAAGAAAAAACTTGCGATAAATTTTGACGACAACCGTACAGACCAGAACGAGATACCCGGACTCATTCAGGGAATAAAAACCACGGCATCAGGAAGGGTTAAAAAAATTACGATCGGGGACATGAAGTTTGACGGAGATGAGGTGAGGAATCTCCTCTCCTTACCTTCCACAAAGTTTTCCTGGAGGGTTTCAGGAATTTCCTTAGATGTCATGGGACATGGCAACGGTCTGGGGATGTGCCAATATGGTGCTCGAGGCATGGCCCTTTTGGGTTTTCCAGTTGATGAGATACTAAAGTTTTATTTTACAGGAGTCAATTTAATAAAGATGGAAAAACCCACATCGGCAAAGCCTTTTAAGGGTAAGTCAATTGTGGTGGATCCTGGTGATGGCGGGGAGAGTGGAAGCGCTGGGCCGATGGGTCTTTCAGAAGGATATGTAAACCTTGAAATAGCAAAACTCCTTGCAAAAGAGCTTGAAAAAAGTGGAGCAAAAACATATTTAACACGTGATAAAAATGAATTTGTGAGCCTTTCTGAAAGGGTTAAGATATCAAATGAGCTTAAACCAGATATCACCATAAGCATCCATCAGAATGTTTTTTCAGATGAAAGTATGTGCGGGTCGGAGACATTTTATTATCCAGGGGATATCGAGGGTAAAAGGGCAGCAGAACGTATTCATTCCCAGTTGATCTCTATGCTTTCCCTCGAAGATTTAGGCGTAAAAGGAGCGGATTTGTTTGTCTTGAGGGAGACGAATAACCCATCAATTCTAGTAAACATAGCATTTTTGAGCAACCCAGAAGAAGAGCGACTGTTGTCAGAACCTAGTTTTAGGTATAAAGCCGCTAAAGCGATACTTAATGGGCTTGAGGAATATTATCAGGAATAAATCTATCTTCTCCTAATCAGGTTATGGCCCGTTTTTTTATAATCAGGTGATTGACAAAATCTTTTTTGCTTGCTAAAATAAAATGATATTTGACTTTACACCTCTTGGATGATATAATAAATATTGTATTTTGTATTTTAAAGAGGTGAGGTTAATGGCTTCAGTTGATGCTCTTTGCAAGATCCGCAAAGATGTGGAATCATATGTAGGGAAGACGGTGAAGCTTAAGGCCAACCGTGGACGTAAAAAAACCTTTGAAAAAAAGGGTATTTTAGAGAAAGTCTATCCGGATATCTTCATCGTAAAGGTTACGGAATCTCCTGACTTCGTGCGTCGAATATCATATAGTTATTCTGACATATTGACTGAAACGGTCGAACTTACACTATGCAATGTAAATGATGAACCCCAAGCAAAATCCGGCACTTTATAGCCCTGAACACAGGGTTATTTTTTTTGTTGATTATTCAGTTGTATTCGAAGTATTATAACACACGTTGCAATTTGCAGTATATTGTCGAGTTGTTAGGGAGCTCGTAGAGGTTAATATAAAAACAATTTTTATTTAAAGTTAAACATTCACTTTTTGCATCATTCCCCAATATATATATAAAAGGGACTTAAGAAAGGGGATGATGCTATTGTGGATAAATACAGGACCCTGCTTAGGAAACACAGCAAAAAGCTGCTAAACTTTGACAATGTTGTGGGCGTAGGTGTAGGTTACAAAATTGTAAACGGAAGGTCGACCAACGAGCCTTCGATAATGGTTCTTGTTAAAAAGAAATTGCCTGAAGAGACACTGAAAAAGAGAGACATAATACCTAAGACATTAGGGCAAATATCGACTGACGTGATTGAAGTTGGAGAGATAAAGCTCCTTGCACTTCGAACCGAAAAGGCCAGGCCGGCAAGGCCGGGGATGAGCATAGGACATTACAAGGTTACAGCAGGGACATTTGGAGCCCTTGTGAACGATGCGAGGACGGGTGAGCCCCTCATTCTCTCCAACAATCACGTGCTGGCAAATGCCACAGACGGGAATGATGGCAAATCCGCAATCGGTGACCCTATATTACAACCTGGCGTATACGATGGTGGGACTGAAGCAGATGTAATTGCGCACCTTGAAAGGTTTGTTCCCATAAAAAAGAGCATGTCTCAACCTCAGTGCCGGATTGCAAGAGGTGCTGAGGGTTTTCTCAATCGCGTTTTGGGGATCATTCGTCCCGAATACAAAATAAACTTTATCAAGAAAAACACATCACATAATTTGATCGATGCAGCAGTAGCCAAACCTGTCAAACCGGATTATATCGTGGGCGATATATTTGAACTCGGCAGGACAAAAGCCGTTACGCAGCCGAAGATAGGGATGAACGTAAAAAAGAGCGGCCGAACAAGCGGTATTACCGCGAATCAGATTAACGCACTTGATGTAATGCTAAATGTTATGATCGGCCCGATGGAAAACGCCGTTTTTCACGAACAGGTGTTGGCCGGCCCTATGGCACAGCCTGGTGACAGCGGTTCAATTGTGGTGAATGACGACATGGACGTTGTAGGGCTTCTTTTTGCAGGCTCTGACCAGGCATCAATAATAAATCCAATAGCAAATGTGCTCAAGCTGCTAAGGGTAACATTTTAGAGCTATTGTATTTTTATATAGATAAAAACCATAAACAAGGAGAGATTTAGAGAAATATCGAGAAATTTAACCCAATACAGGATAAATTAACCATTACAACCATATTTGAAATAAAATGTATATAAATTGTGTTTTTAGGTAAGAATTCCTTGTCAGAAATTCCTAAACGCATCAAACGTAAGACAAGTGCCATTTTGCGGTTTGTCATAAAATCAACTGCTCTATTATAATTTAAGAAAGCATTGGACAGTTTTAGATTCCTTTGAGTCTATACTGTTACATCATAAGGAGGAGTGAAAGTAATGAAGGCAAACCGCAGCAAAATAATATTGTTTGTTTTAGTAGCATTGATTATTTGTTTACCCATCACCGCCAGTGCCGCCACATTTCTAAATTTAAAGCTGACAATCGGTGATAAAGTAGAGACCCTCCAGATACCGCTGTATAAGATACTAGACAAAAATCAAAATTCCAGGATTGTTACGACTTACAAGTATGTGTATCAACTCAAGGACGGAAAATGGACACTAATTTCACAAGGAGATAAAGGCATAATAGACAAACCAACGCCCGGTATTGGCACTAAAACGCCGGCGGCACCTAAGCCTTCAGTTCCGCCTACCCCTCAAGAGCCTGTTGTCGAACCTCCAAAAGAAGAGGCAAAAGATCCGGTCGACAGTAAGCTTTCTGTAGACGAGCAAAAAATGCTCGAAATGGTAAATAACGAGAGGAAAAAAGCAGGCTTGCAGCCGTTGAGCATAGACATGAGATTAGTCGACATATCCAGAAAAAAGAGTCAGGACATGATCGACAATAATTATTTCAGCCACACTTCCCCTACATACGGATCGCCATTTGATGTATTAAAGGCCAACGGTATTGCTTACAGGTATGCCGGAGAAAATATCGCAGGAGCCCCGACGGTAGAAAGGGCACATAATGCCCTTATGCAGAGCCCAGGGCATAGGGCGAACATATTAAATCCGAACTATAATTATATCGGAATTGGTATAGTCGACGGAGGGCGTTATGGTAAGATGTACACACAGACGTTTATAGGAACGAAATAATAAATTTCAATTATAAAGTTTGTGAATTAATTGTTAATAACTTGTGGATTATGTGGACAGCTGAGTATTTAAGCCTATTCTGTGCAATCACCCCAAGTTCGGTGATATTGTCGAAAACCGAATTTGGGGTTTATTATTGTAAAAGAACAAGGTTTCCGGGGCCGGCAGCAATCTTCGATTGAGTGTCGGGATTGTGAAAAAAAAAGGCTTCCGGGGCTGGCAGCAATCTTTTAATAAGTGTGAAGTGAGAGTTTTTCCTGTGAATGTTTGTTATTATGAGGCTCATTGTTTTTATTTCATAAAATGAGTAACAAATATGAACAAGATATCATATTTTAATATTACGACATCTGTGACAATCAGGGGTTCACCTGTTTCAGTCAGGTCAAACCGGGAACATAATCCAGGTTTAAATTTTACAGGGAGGTCGTAGAATAGAATAATGATAATAATATATATCATCATGATTTTGGGTGTGAGTCTTGTGATTTATTATCTGTATTCCGTAGAAATGTTGAAAAAAGGCCGAATAAAAAAACTAAAAAAAGGCGGTTTTTTCAGTCAGGTAACATATTTATGTTCGTTCACATATATTAATAGAGTAAGAGAGCAATATCGGGGAAAGGAGGATTTAAATGGGTGTAACCTTGACCAAGGAAATTGTAAAAGTCGATCAGGTAGTAGGGGAGGCCAAGACACAGGCGATTGTTGAAGGTACCTTGACAGTCCCTAACGGCAAACCGGATATTGAGAGGATTATTTCAGTAGATGCAGTATTAAATACTGACAGTATCGAGACGAATATTTTAGATGCACACATAGGGAAAGTAATAGTTGAGGGAGATATTAATGTCAACGTGATGTATGTAGGCAGTGTGGAGCAACAGACTCAACCCGTCCACTTTTTTGAAGACGACGTCAATTTCAGCTTTTTCGTAAAAATACCTGGAATCAAGAAAGATATGGATGTTCGTGTCAGGGCCAAAATTGAGCATATACAGTTTGATTTTGACCCCAACAACCCAAGGGAAATGAGAGTCAGAATCATAGTACAGTTTATCGTAAAAGTGACCGAACGGGTAAAAATCGAGATTGTAATTGACGCGACCGGCCCCGACGACCTGCAGATCCTCAAAAAATCAATCCGTATCGAAGACGTAATAGGTGAGGCAAGAGCTCAAAATGTCGTCAAAACGGAGCTGACTGTTCCGGATGTAAAACCGGCAATAGAAGAAATTATCAAGGTTGACGGCAGAGTAATCGATGCCGAGACGGAAGTAAAGATTATCGATAACAAGGTCATCATTGAAGGTGTGCTTGAGGTCGGAATACTTTACGTCGCAGATGTACCTGAAGGGCAATTTCAACAGCCCGTCCACTTCTTTGAGGGAAGAATACCGTTTACTCAATTTGTAGAAATACCTGGTGCCAGAGAAGGCATGTCTAAGTTTGTGCGCGTTGAGGTCGAGCATATACGCGGGCGCAGAAAAGATGACAGGACGGTAGGCATCGATGCAATTTTGAAGATCCGAGTAAAGGTTTTCGAAACAAAGGTACTGCATGTAATAGTAGATATATTCAGCCCGTCCGAAGAACTTGAGGTCATCAAGCGCCACCTAAAGGTGGAACAGGTGATCGGACATGAAGAAAACGAGATTGTAATCAAGGACACGTTAGATGTGCCCACACCCAAGCCGGATATCGAGCAGATTTTCAAGGTCAATTGTAGAGCAGTTGTAAGAGAAGCCAGAATCATCGACGGAAAAGTGATAGTTGAAGGGGATCTTATAATTGAGGTCTTGTACGTTGCAGATGTCCCCGAAGGTCAACCTCAGCAACCCGTGCACTTTGTTGAAAGAAGGGTGGAATTTACCACCTTTGTCGAAATACCCGGAGCAACTGATGATATGATGCTTGACTTTGATGTGACAGTTGAGCATTGTTCTGCATCAGTTGTCCCGAACAATCCCAGAAGGTTCGATGTCAGGGCTGTTCTGGCACTGGTTGCAAAGGTGACTGAGACTCTGAAGATCGAAGTCGTTGTAGACGTCATAGAGCATGAAGAAGAGGAAGTGGAGGAAGAAGAGGAGAAGAAGGAAGAGAAAAAAGAAGAAAAGGATGAGCAAAAGCCCTCGATGACGATTTACATCGTGCAAAAAGGTGATACTCTCTGGAAAATAGCGAAAAGGTACAATGTAACTATTGATTCAATTGTAAGAGCAAACAATATAGCCGATCCGGACAGGATAGTCCCGGGTCAGCAGCTGGTAATACCGAGGACAATGTAATCATCGACTTTTGTATCTAGCTCAGATTCTAGAGCTGTTGATTATTTGACAATCAACAGCTTTTTTGATTTATTAAGCAGGATTTTATTTTTTTTTGTGAAATAATATAATATAACCACTCGGTACTTTAGGAGGTTTATGTTTGCGGAAAATTCAAATTGAAGCACCTGCCAAAATAAACTTGACGATTGACGTCCTCTTTAAAAGGCCTGATGGCTATCATGAAGTAGAAATGATAATGCAGACGATCGGGCTAAAGGACGTTGTCGATATAGAACTGCTGTCTGAAAAAAGCATCAAGGTTACGTCCGATTGTGAATCTATTCCCAATGACGAAACAAACCTTGTGTGGCAGGCGGCTGACATGATGATAAACGAATACCGGCTGGATGCAGGATTAAAAATTCATATCCATAAAAGAATACCAGTTGCTGCAGGCCTTGCCGGTGGCAGTGCAGATGCAGCTGCCGTGATACGTGGAATAAATGAGCTGTTTGATTTAAAGGGAGCAGAAGAACTTCTAAAAAGACTTGGCAAAAATTTAGGGGCCGATGTGCCGTTTTGCATCCAGGGCGGTACAGCTCTTGCCCGGGGAATCGGAGATGAATTGAAAGCATTGGACTCAATACCAGACGCTGTGGTTTTGCTCATTAAGCCTCCCATTTTTATTTCAACAAAAGAAGTATACAGTAGATTGAATTTAAAAAACATGACCCAGAGACCTGATACCAAAACAATGCTTATTAATATACAAAGAAAAGATTTAAAATCCATTTGCGACGGACTTTGCAATGTGCTTGAAACCGTATCGTTTGACATTCATCCGCAACTCAGACAAATCAAGCAAAAACTTGTCCAGTTTGGGGCGTTAGGTAGTCTGATGTCTGGAAGTGGACCTACGATCTATGGGATATTTGAGGGGAAAGACGATGCCCAAAAGGCTGCTGAAAAAATGGTCAAAAATGATTACTTTTTTTGTCTGACACAAGTGGACTGATAGAGGAGGGCATAGACTTGGCCGACAGATTATCAATTATAAAACTTAACAATTATAAGCCACTCAGGGATTTAGTCTTTGAAGCATTGAGAGAAGCCATCCTGTCAGGAAAAATTAAACCTGGTGAGAGGTTGATGGAAATTCAACTTGCTGAGGAGATGGGAGTTTCCCGGACGCCCGTTAGGGAGGCTATTCGGAAACTTGAACTGGAAGGTTTTGTGGTGATGATCCCGCGTAAGGGGGCTTATGTAGCGGGCATGTCCCTTAAGGAAGCAGCTGACGTCTTTGAGATAAGGGCAAGCCTGGAGGGCCTTGCTGCGGCTCTTGCGGCTGAACGGATTACAGATGACGAAATAGAGACAATGGAAAATATTTTAAAGGAGATATCTTCCGCCGTGAAAGACAAAGATGTCAAGGAGGTTATAAAAAAGGATGCGGAGCTTCACAACGTGCTGTTTGCTGCCACCAGAAATTCTCAGCTTGCACAGATCATTTGCAACTTGAAGGAAAAAATAGACAGGTTTCGATTACAATCTTTCAGCAACCCCTCTAGGATGAAGAACATTGTGAAAGAACACAGAAAAATTGTAGATGCGATTAAAGCCAGAGATGCAGATAATGCTGAACAGCTTGCAAGGGAGCACATCGAGAAGGTTGAAATTAATGTTATGAATATGCTCAGGAAACAGATGGACTATGAGGGGGAACTTGAATGAAAGCCATTATACTGGCTGGAAATAAGGATAAAGATATTTTATCTGATGAGGGGAAGAGCAAAGCCCTTGTTAAGATTCACGGCAAGCCCATGGTGCTTTATGTGATAGAAGTAGTAAAACAACTGGATTTCATTGATAAGATTGCCATTGTTGGAGACAAAAATGGGCTTTTATTCCTCAAACAACACGTCGATGTAATTATTGAGCAAGGGGATTCTTTGGAAGACAATATACTTAGAGGCTGTAAGTATTTTGACAAAAATGAGGATGTCCTTATCCTCACATGCGATATACCGCTGATTACGGCTGACGCCATAACAGATTTTGTTCAAGACGCAAAGCAGCTCAAAGCAGATTTTTGTTATCCTGTTGTGAGCAGGGAACACAGCGAAAAAAAATATCCAGGAGTGCACAGGACATTTGTAAAGCTAAAGGACGGCACCTTTACAGGTGGGAACATTGTCTTGGTAAACAATGAAGTAATACAGCAGTCAATACCAAAGGCTGCCATGTTTTTAGCTTACCGAAAGAAACCTTGGAAATTGGCCAGGATCTTGGGGCTTTCTTTTGTAATCAAGTTTCTTCTCGGCTCACTCACAATAGCTGAACTGGAACAAAAAGTCTCCGGTATATTTGGGATTAAGGCAAAGGCAGTAGTGAGCAGCTGGCCTGAAATCGGAACGGATGTAGACAAGAAAAGTGACCTTGTGCTCGCTGAAAATGTTTTAGCCGGGAGGTTTATTAATGAAACGAAGTGAGAGGTTGGTGCTTCTGACAAAGATTTTGACAGAAAATCCAAACAGAATCATTTCATTAAAATACTTTAGCGAACGGTTCAAAGCAGCCAAATCATCAATAAGCGAAGACCTGAATATTATAAAAAGCTCCTTTTCCGATGCGGGGGAAGGAGACCTTTCGACCATCTCAGGAGCAGCCGGTGGCGTAAGGTACAGAGCAAAAAGGGACAAGCAAGAGATCAGGTTATTCCTTGAAACAATGTGCCGTGTATTAAATGATGCTGAGCGCATCATACCGGGTGGGTATATATACATGACCGATATCATCTTCTCACACCATTACGCAATTAAAGTTGGAGAGATTTTTGCGCAAATTTTCATGCAGAAAGAGCCCACATGTGTGTTGACTGTTGAAACAAAAGGCATACCCATTGCCCTTATGACCGCCCGGGCTTTAAATGTACCCCTTGTTTTGGCACGACGTGACAGCAGGGTTACAGAGGGGTCGTCTGTCAATATAAGTTATATATCGGGGTCAGGTCATAAAATACAAAACATGTCACTTCCGCGCAGAGCGCTTTCGGAAAATGCCCGTGTCCTTATCATAGATGACTTTATGAAGGGCGGCGGAACGGCACGGGGCATGAGCGATCTTGTTGCCGAGTTTAAGGCACAGGTAGTAGGTGTGGCAGTAATGGTTTCTACAGGAAAACCGGAAACAAAACTTGTGAAAGATTATGCCTCTCTACTGATTATGGAAGAAGTGGATATAGAAAAGGGTTTTGTAAACATAAAACCTGATATGAGTTTATTTATATGAAATTTTTTTTCCAAAACTAGAGGACTTTTCTTTTTTTTATAGAAATGTGTTACAACTGAATATTAGGTTTGGGGGTGTGCAAGTTGCAGATAACAGATGTCCGGATACGTAAAGTGAGCGATGAGGGCAAGATGAGAGCAGTAGTATCAATTACATTTGATGACCAGTTCGTAGTACATGACATCAGGATTATAGAAGGTCAAAATGGGCTATTTGTGGCCATGCCTAGCCGAAGGACGCCCGACGGCCAGTTTAAAGATATAGCTCATCCCATTAATTCAGCTACAAGAAATCAAATCCAGGAGGCAATTTTGAAGCAATATAATGACGAAAATAATCCATATTAGGACATCAAATGATGTCCTCATTTTTTGGATAATATAGAAAATAGAAATAGTACATACTTAAAGAGGGTTTTATCAATATATGTCGAATTGCTTTTAATGGTTTTTCTAATGCTAAGGAGGGGTAGGATGACTGGATTTGCTGCTGTAGTGCTCGCCGCCGGAGAAGGAACGAGGATGAAATCTTGTAAGCCAAAGGTGCTACATGAAATATGTGGCGTGCCTATGCTGAGCTATGTGATCGACGCTGCTCGTGCTGCAGGCGCAGAAAAAATAATAGTGGTTATAGGAAGCGACTCGGATAAAGTTGTGAAGCTGTTTAAAGATGAGCCAATAAAATTTGTCTTACAGGCCGAGCAAAAAGGCACAGGTCATGCTTTGATGCAGGCTAAAGATTTGGCTAGTGATTATCCCTTAACAGTCGTGCTTTATGGCGATATGCCGCTTATTAAGGCTGAAAGCATTACGGGCATGGTAAGCGATCATGAAAAAAACAAGGCATCTGCGACTGTTATGACCTGTACAATAGACGACCCGACTGGGTACGGAAGAATAATAAGGGCCGGGAATAGAATCGCCGCAATAAGGGAACAAAGAGATGCAACAACTCAAGAAATCAACATACGTGAGGTAAACTCCGGCCTGTATTGCTTTGATACTGAGGCTGTTTTTTCTGCCCTCGAGCAGGTAAAGGACGACAATCAGCAAGGTGAATACTATTTAACAGATGTTGTTGAAATATTAACCCGTGAAGGCAAAGCTGTGTTTGCTTATGAAACAAAAGATCCGGATGAGATAAGTGGAGTTAATGATAGGTGCCAGCTTGCAAAGGTGCAGCTCGCAATGCAGAAGAGGCTCATCAACAGACTTATGCGTGAAGGTGTTACATTCATTAATCCTGATGCCTCTGTCGTCGAACGAAATGTCAGGATCGGGAGAGATACGGTTATCTATCCCGGTGTCTATCTAGAGGGCAATACGAGTATAGGTGAGAATTGTACAATAATCGGAACCAGTAGAATAAAAGACAGCAAAATAGGTAATGATGTAGAGATAGTGATGAGCCAGATTTTGGAGAGCAATATCGAAGATGACGTAAAAATTGGTCCATTTGCAAACCTGAGGCCTGGGTGCAATATATGTAAAGGCGCAAAACTTGGTGACTTTATAGAAATAAAAAATTCACAAATAGGTGAAGGGACTAAGGTCCCACATCTTTCATACGTGGGAGATGCTGATATAGGTAAAAAGACAAACGTTGGCGCAGGGGTTATTTTTGTAAATTATGATGGATACAAAAAACACAGGACAACGGTTGAAGATGGGGTGTTCATAGGCTGTAACTCAAATCTCATCGCACCTGTCAAGCTGGAATCAGGTTCTTATATTGCAGCCGGTTCAACTGTGACAGACGATGTGCCCGAAGATTCGCTTGCCATAGCTCGCTCAAGACAGGTGAACAAGCCGGACTGGGTAAAAAAATTTAAGGAGAAAACAAGAGGGGGAGACAGTCAAAAATGAATAAACTCAAGATCTTTACTGGGAATGCAAATGTGGAATTGGCAAGAGATATTGCTCATCATCTGGACATAGAAATAGGCGATGCTGTTGTAAACACATTTAGTGATGGAGAAATTCAGGTAAAGATTGATGAGAGTGTCAGAGGTGCTGATGTATTTGTGGTCCAACCACTCAGTTACCCCGTAAATCAGAATATTATGGAGCTTTTAATAATGATAGATGCGCTGAAGAGGGCTTCTGCAGGGCGGGTGACAGCCGTCATACCATATTACGGTTACGCAAGGCAGGACAGAAAAGTGCGCCCAAGAGATCCTATAACAGCTAAGCTTGTTGCAAACATTATATCAGCTGCAGGTGCTGACAGGGTGCTCACGATGGATTTACACGCTGGCCAGATACAAGGCTTTTTTGATTTTCCGGTAGATCATCTAAAGGCAGTGCCAATACTTTCAGATTATTTCAAGGAGAGAAACTTTGACAATATTGTAATCGTGTCTCCGGATTTGGGTGGCGTCACCCGAGCTAGGGAGATGGCAAACAGGCTTGGCGCATCTATTGCAATTATTGATAAACGTAGGCCGGAGCCGAATGTCGCTGAAGTAATGAACATAATCGGCAGGGTAAATGATAAGATTGTCATAATAACTGATGACATGATTGATACTGCGGGGACCATTACATTAGGGGCGTCCGCACTTCTTGATCGCGGGGCAAAGGCGATTTATGCCTGCTGCACTCATGCAGTGCTTTCAGGTCCTGCGATTGAAAGACTAGAGGCTTCTCCGATCAAAGAGGTTGTTGTAACAAATACGATAAGGCTCAGGGACGATCACAAAATCCAAAAAATCAAACAGCTGTCAGTCGCCCCCTTATTTGCAGCTGCCATATCTAGAATTCATGAGAACCTTTCTGTCAGCACTCTGTTTGATTAACACTCGTTACCCTTGATATGTTTAGGTCAATCCAGTATAATAGTTGTATTGAAATTACTGTGCAAAAAGACCATCCAGTTTTTTGAAAAGTTTAAGGAGGAAATATAATGGCGCAAACGATCTTAAAAGCAGAAAATCGTCCGATTTCAGGCAAATCGGCTCTTAAAAACGTTCGTAGAACAGGCAAGCTCCCTGCAGTTGTATATGGCAAGCAATATGAAAACAAACAGATTGCTGTAGACGCGAGTGAGGTTAACAAATTATTGAAAGTATATGGCGGAAGCTCAATCATCAATTTAGTCGTTGACGGGGAAGAGATCCCTGTGATAATGAAAGAAATACAAAGGGATACCTTAAACGATGTCATCCAACACATCGATTTTATGAAAGTATCCATGACAGATGAAATAACGCTTAATGTGCCCATATATCTGATTGGCGATGCCCAAGGTATTAAGGTCGGTGGAATTCTTCAGAATCAGAAACGAGAGCTGTCTATTAAATCACTTCCTCAGGACATACCTGAAACCGTGGAATTAGATGTATCAAATCTCAACATAGGAGATTCTCTGACAGTTGCCGATATAAATCTAGGCGATAAGGTTACGATTTTAGATGATCCTGACGAGGTAATCGTTTCAATAATTGCACCTAAGGTTGCTGAGGAAATTGAAGAGCCTGAGGCAGAGGAAGAGGAAGAACAGGCTGAACCTGAAGTTGTAGCAAAGGGCAAAGAAAAGGAAGAAGAATGATAAAAGGATGGCGCACTGTGTTGCGCCGTTTTTTATCAGATTTATTTTTTGATAGTTTGAGCAAGGCCATTTTATTTCGGCTTGTGTGGAGGTATAACGATGTATCTGATTGTAGGCCTTGGGAATCCGGGGAAACAATACGAACATACCCGTCACAATGTGGGTTTTATGGTGCTTGATGAAATTGCATACAAGCTTTGCACAAAGCTTGACAAGATAAAGTTCAAGGGTGTTTTGGGTGAAGGCAGATGCAATGGAAAAAAAGTGCTATTGTTAAAACCGCATACTTACATGAATTTGTCAGGTCAAAGTGTAAAAGATGCCGTCAGTTTTTTTAAAATAGACATTGATAAAATAATCGTGATTTATGATGATATAGATTTAAATTTGGGAAAGATTAGGATTCGCAAGTTTGGTAGCTCCGGAGGCCACAAGGGGATGGATTCAATAATATACAATCTTGAAACCGATCGATTTTGCAGGATAAGAATAGGCATAGGAAGGCCGGACGGAAATGCCGAAGTAATAGATTATGTACTCGGCAAGTTCCATCAGAAAGATGCTCTGAAAAAGATACAAAATGCAATTAAAACCGCCGCAGACGCAGCCCTCACAATAGTTGAGGACGGCATCGATACAGCGATGAACAGATATAACGGATTATAGCATTACAATACAGCCTCCCTGTTTATTGGATAAAATAATGTGTGTAGGGAAAAATAAAAACAATCCAATAACAGGGGAGGTATCAGAGTGTCTTTATTAAAATCGTTTTTTTGGGGCATGGGTGTTGCTGCCGCTGCATATATTTTATCACCTCGGGTCAAAAAAATGGCAGGCCCAATGCTAAAAAAAAGCATGGAAGGTGCTTCGGCATTAGCTGAAAAGGGAAAGGGCGCGATGGAAGAGACACAGGGAATACTTGAAAAAAAAAGCGATTATGAGCCAAATCTTAAAGAGCATCAAGATTCTTTTGAAGACACGAAACTCGAACAGGTGAGTATTGAAAGAGACCTGGCACTTAATGAAATAAGTGAGTTAAGGAAAGTGATAGAGAAAATGCAGGAAGAGATAAGAAAATTAAAGCAGGATATGTGATAACTCGCAGCGGGATTTACCCGCTTTATCTTATTTTGCAAGCTTTTTTAAAACGGCCTTCTTTTAAAACTTTAATGAAAGGAACTGGGAAAAGAACTGCGGTTCTTACAACATCAAAATAAAGAGACCGCTCAAAGCGGTCTCGAGAGGTTAAAAAATTGACGGCGATTTGCTTTAAACTCCTAGCTCACGCACTATCTCTTCTTTTGGCTTAAAGCCTACCATTTTACCTGCTACCTGCCCATTTTCAAATAACATTAGTGTCGGAATACTCATTACTCCATAGCGTGAAGATATTTCAGGATTCTCGTCAACGTTTAGCTTACAAACCTTTAAAGAGCCGTCATATTCAGCCGCTATGTCATCTATGACCGGTGCCATCATACGGCAGGGGCTGCACCAGGGTGCCCACATGTCTACTAAAACCTTCCCTTCTGCCTGAAGGACTTCAGTATCAAATGTGTTGTCAGTGACTTCAATGGCTTTCATATTGTGTTCCTCCTTATTTTTTTAAATAAACTTGATTTGCGATAATTCCAAGCCCTATTTTATTATTTCCTCAATCTAGAATTAAAGATACATCAAAGGAATACATAGGCAACAATTCATTTGTCAAATATAAAGTTTTTTATTATACTATAATTGAAATAAAGTTTTTGAAAAGGAGCTCTAACTGTGTTTGACGGTAAAACAATACGCTCATATAGGCACAAGCGAAATCTTTCCCTAGAGGAACTGGCCCGAAAGTCAGGTTTATCGGTGTCTTATCTCAGCGAAATAGAGCGATGTAAAAAACGGCCTTCCCTTGAGACAATAGATAAGATTGCCGAAGCCCTGAGCATTTCCAAACAAGGGCTGTTTACCACAATTGGCAACTCTATAGCGGCTCCAGTTGCGCCGGGAAACAAGATCTCGCTTTTACGCCAGAAAAATAATTTATCCCTTTCTGAGTTGGCAGATAGGGCTGGGATATCTGCCACTTACCTTTGTCAAATCGAAAACAATAAGGTCATGCCGTCCCTTGCCGCCCTGAAAGATATTGCAAAAGGCCTGGGTGTAAAAACTGAAGAACTTATGACTTCTATTGGAAATGTGGGATACAAGCTCAAAAAGATTCGCACTGAAAGAAAAATGTCTCAGGCCGAACTGGCTAAAAAAGCCGGTGTTTCAACAGGGCTTATTGGCCAGATAGAAAACGGCAAAGTCGAACCTTCCATAAAGACACTCGAAAAAATAGCTTCTGCAGTGGCGATCTCACCTTGTTACTTTGTAGCTGAAGATGATGAAATAACTTCCCTTTTTAAGGTTATGAACCCCAAGCTGAGAAAGCTGTTTTTAGACCCCAAGGTAAGGTCTATACTGGAGCTTCTGACAGATTGTTCAACAGAGGAATTCAGTTTTATTTTGAAATTTATACAGCTCTACAAGGAGAGCCACGGCATCAAGTGAAATTCTACGTTAGTGGTGCTACTTTAAGCCTCTTAAATAGGTTTATATATATCCTAAGTCCCTTGGAACAGTCTACCAGGGGGCTGATAAATACCTTTATACCGTCTACATCTTTCTCAGTATATTCACTAGAGTCTGTAGGTGGACCTGCTGTCACGGCAGGTTCATATTTGCATCCGGCTCAGCCTCCACCGATTCGCTCAAGCTTAATCGTAATTGTATCGAGCATCTTGTTATTGAGGTAATCTCTGGCTTTTTGTTCTATTAATATTTTAGGCATATAAATCACCTCCTGTATTTTCTTTAATTATACTATCATAAGTTTACGCTGTCAATAAGTATTTGTGCAATTTTCTAAAATATTTTTTTCACAAAGTGCTCACTTAGTACCTGCGGCCAACATCCCATAAGGGCCTGGATGTTCAATAAAGACTTTAGTAAGGCCTACCACAAAATAGCTTTCTCTGATTTAAGTTCATCTCTCGCATTTCTAAGACCAGCCGTAAGCAACTAAAATATATTTAATAAAAGCTTAAAATATTATAAAATGTGTGGTTTGCAAGGCTTAAGCAGAAATAAACGGACGATAAAAAGGAGAGTAACAAGATGAAGTTGCAAAAATCCAAGAAAGTAATTGTTGTCGGTGGAGGAGCATCAGGTATAATTGCTGCAATAGCAGCCAGAAGAATGGGTGCTGAAGTCAAGATTTTAGAGAGAAACCCGCGCATAGGGAAGAAGATATTAGTCACAGGTAACGGCAGGTGCAATTTTACAAATATCCATGCAAATGTTCATGATTACAGCGGAGAGAATCGCGAATTTGTGACCGGGGCACTTTCAAGGTTCAGCATTCCGGAAACAATCGCATTTTTTGAAAAACTTGGAATAGCACATAAGGTAGAAGATAACGGGAAGGTCTTTCCGATGTCTGATCAGGCTTCAAGCATCCTTGACGTCCTTTTATATGAGTTAAAGGTCCTAGGGGTTAATATTGTATGTGGGGTTTATGTCAGTTCCATTAAAAAAGAGGGAGATGGTTTCTTAATCGAAACCGAAGGGGCAGGTTTGTTCAGGTGTGACAGGGTTGTGCTGGCGTGTGGTGGGAAGGCCATGCCTTCAACCGGAAGCGACGGAAACGGGTATGGGCTTGCAAAAAAACTCGGGCACAGCACAACGGAAATTTTCCCCGCCCTTGTACAATTAAAACTTGAGGGGAAGTTCTTTAAGCAAATCGATGGCGTAAAATTCGTAGGTGCTGCAGCAGTTGTTTCAGGTACAAAGACGATTGCTAAAGACAGGGGAGATATTTTATTTACGAACTACGGCATATCCGGACCTCCGATCTTGCAGATAAGCAGGAAGGCCGGAGAACTTTTGCAGTGCGGAAGGGAAGCCCTTTTGCAAGTAACCGTCTTGGATAATTTGGATATAAAAAAACTGGAAGAGCTCCTTGCTTCACGTTTTAATAAAATGCCACATAAGACGCTGGAGTTTGCGTTAGTTGGATTAATAAACAAAAGGTTAATACCAGTAGTATTAAGGCAGGCCGGGTTTTCCGATTTAAAGGTCAATGCAGGATCGATTACTTCTGAGCAGATAAGCCGGATTTCAAAAATACTGAAATGCTGGCAATTTAAAATAAAAGGGACAAAATCATGGCCGAGTGCCCAGGTAACGGCAGGCGGTATCAGAACATCAGAGATCGATCCTGGCACCCTTGAATCCAAAATTGTAAAAGGTTTGTTTTTTGCCGGTGAGATTATTGATATTGATGGAAAGTGTGGTGGCTATAACCTTCAATGGGCGTGGTCATCCGGGTATGTTTCGGGTCAAAGCGCAGCAGGTCAATAGATGGCTAATTCCGAGTTTTTTTCATCAAAACAAAAGACGTATTCTCGGGTTCAATTCAGTTCATAAAACATCTACTTGTTATTCCATCCTGTTTAAGTATGTTTTTCAAAGTTTTTGGTTTGATTAAATTATTGCCTTGTTTACTTTGTTCTGCCGTTTTTATATTCACTTACTTTTTCAGTGAGGACATCAAAAGGGTTTATGGCAGGAATCAATATAGATAGTTATCTTATTACATATTCATCCTAAAGTTATGGATGGTTTTTTTATAAATCTAGAAAAACTTTAATACCATTCTTTTAGTCTATAAATAATTGACATCAAATTGGAGAAAATAATATAATAATAGACAGATGCAAATAATTTGCAACTCGGGAGGGCTGATATGGGAACCATGAATGTTAGATTTAGGATCACCATTGTGTTTTTTATAGTCATTTTGTTTATTACTGGGTGTGGTAGTTCACCCACACATGATATTACAAAAGACGCCGATGGTGATCGCATCAAAGTATACACGACATTCTATCCATTGTATGATTTTACTAAAAAAATCGCCAAAGACAGAGCGGATGTCAGCATGTTAGTGCCGGCAGGCGTAGAACCCCACGATTATGAACCTTCCTCAAAGCAGATGTCGGAAATCTACAGTCAGCAGCTTTTCATATATTTGGGAGAGGCTATGGAGCCCTGGGGTGCAAAAATTGCTGACCAGTTGGCTCAAAAAGGTATTGCAACTGTAGAGCTTGGGAAAGGGCTTATTAAAGACAACGATCCCCATTTATGGCTTGACCCGAACCTGGCTCGTGAGATGGCACATCGAATTTATGAGGCACTGTCTGAAGTGGACGATGCAAATGCTTCATTTTATTCCAATAATTATGAAGAACTGTCCCAAAAGCTGATTGAACTAGACAGGTTTTATGCCGATTCTTTAAAAGACGTCACAAATAGAAGCATAGTAACATCTCACGCGGCTTTCGGCTATATGGCATCAAGGTATAAATTTAATCAAATATCTATATCGGGCATTACTCCTTTTCATGAGCCATCCCCCAAAAAGATAGCTGAACTGATCGAGATATGTAAGTCAAATGATATAAAATATATTTTTTTCGAGCCACTTTCCAGCCCTAAGATAGCAGAAGCATTGGCAAAGGAGATAGGTGCACAGACCCTTGTGCTAGACCCGATAGGTAGCTTAACGGCTGAGCAGATAAAATCAGGTGAGGATTATTTTTCATTGATGCGAAAAAACCTGGATAATCTTGTTAAGGCTATGAATTAGCGTCCACACTTCTGTAAGAATTATTTATGTATGTATTTTTCCTGACAGTTTCGATATAAGGTTATCGAAAGTTTTTGAGGCGGTGTTTGTAATTGTTTTTACAAAAATTAAAAGCTACCGATAGAAGAAAAAAAATATTACATATTAAATCATTTGACACAAACTGCGTTGTATCCATGGACGGTATAGACTTCGGATACAACGTCACTCCGGTTCTCCAGGATGTCAGCCTAAAGGTCAACTCAGGGGATTATATGGCAATAATCGGTCCAAATGGAGCCGCCAAGTCAACCCTCATTAAAATAATGTTGGGTCTACTCTCGCCAAAAACAGGTAGTGTGAAGCTCTTTGGTCAGGATGTGTCTAATTTTCATGGATGGCATGAAGTAGGCTATGTTTCACAGCAGGCTGGAATGATAAACACAGCATTTCCAGCTACTGTGGAAGAGATTGTAAGTTCAGGGTACTACCTGGGCTTTTTTAAAAAAGTTGAGAAAAAAAAGGCTCGTTTAAGGATAAATGAAGTAATGGACAGGGTTGGGATTAGCCATATTTCAAACAAGCTAATCGGAGAGCTTTCGGGGGGTGAAAGACAAAAGGTCTTTCTTGCAAAAGCACTTGTTAAAAATCCCAAAGTGTTATTTTTAGACGAGCCTACTACCGGTCTTGATGCCGCTTCTACAAGTGAATTTTACAACATATTATCCCGGCTCAATAAAATCGATAAAATAACAATCGTTATCGTAACACATGACATATGGGCAGTATTTGAAAAGGCCAGTAAGATAGCCTGTGTGAGCGGAGGACGGGTTTTTGTACATGAAAACACTCAAGAGGTAACAGAACAGCATATCGCCGAAGTCTTAGGTTACAGGATCGGCAGAAATATAAGACAATGCAAGATGCAAACAGATAGAGTAGAATAGGATGGGACTGCACGGGAAGGGACCGCCGACACGATTCAAACAGATGAAAAGTAAAATCGGAAAGCAGTATTAAGCTTTTTGAGTGAATTTAAACAGATAGAAACGGAGGAAGACACTGGTGCTAAGCTTTGATTTTATGCAAAGGGCTTTTGCTGCAGGAATAATAACAGCTGTAATAATATCGATAATAGGTGTGTTCGTTGTCCTCAAAAGAATGGCGCCTGTCGGAGACAGCCTTTCCCATGCCGCGCTCGCGGGTGTTGCAGGCGGCATGCTTACGGGATTTTATCCATTCTATGGGGCTATGATCTTTTGTATCTTCGCGTCCCTATTAATTGAGATAGTGAGGCAGTCATTTCAAAAATATGCTGAAATCGCCCTTGTCGTTGTCATGTCTGGAAGCATGGGGCTTGCCGTTGTGCTGATAAGTATTGGGAAATCGTTTAATGCGGATTTGTTTTCTTACCTGTTCGGCAGTCTCGTGGCTGTATCAGTTTCGGACCTGTATGTAATAATAGTGTCAGGTATTATCATATTGTTGACATTGTCCGTGTTTCGTAGGGAACTGTTCACCTTAACTTTTGATGAAGAATCGGCTATAATTTCAGGTGTTCCAGTTAAATTAATAAACAGTATTTTTTCAGTTCTCACTTCCCTGGCGGTTACACTTTCACTCAGGGTAGTGGGAGGGTTGATGGTATCAGCACTGATGGTAATTCCAGCTGCCGTTAGCCTGCAATTGTGTAAAAGCTTTAAATCGGCGTTTATGATAGCTGTTATCACAGCCCTGACATCTGTCATATTGGGGCTTTACATATCTTTCATATTTGACCTGGCACCTGGAGGGACGACGGTCCTCGTCGCCGCGGGGATTCTTTTAACAGTCATTTTTATAAAAGGGGCGCTGAAGCGGTGGAATTAGAAAAACTGCTTAAGAAAAAACAGCTCAAGGTGACCCCCCAGAGGAAAGCAATACTTGATGTCCTTTATAATTCCGATTGTGTGCTAAATGCTAAACAAATTTATGAACGGGCATCCGAGACGATTCCTCAAGTCAATTTATCTACAATATATAGAAATCTGGATGTCCTTTTAGAAAGAGATATCATCTGCAGACTAATATCTTCTGACGGCAAGGTTTTTTTTAAGATACGAAGCGGTCATAACCATCATCATCACATAATATGTAAAAACTGCGGTCTGTCAGTTACTCTCAAGTTTTGCCCAATAAACTTTTTGGATGAGGAATTGAAGATCAATGGATTTACACACATTGAGCACAGATTTGAGGTTTATGGATACTGTGATAAATGTAAAGAAAACCTAAAAAAAATGTAAAAAGGGCCTTGACATAATAGATAATAGCAACTATAATTAATTGTAACAGTTACTATTATTATATTGGAGGAATCATAATGAAAAAATTTGTATGTACTGTTTGCGGATATGTCCATACGGGTGATACCCCGCCTGAAAGATGTCCACAGTGCAAGGCGGCTTCTAATAAATTTGTTGAAAAGACACAAGAAAGTCAACTTGCCTGGGCAGATGAACATAAGGTAGGTATAGCAAAGGATTTCGACCCGGAAGTCGTGCAGGGATTAAAAGACAATTTTATGGGCGAATGCACTGAAGTAGGGATGTACCTGGCGATGAGTCGTCAAGCAGACAGGGAAGGTTACCCTGAGGTAGCAGAGGCGTATAAGAGGATTGCCTATGAGGAAGCAGAGCATGCCGCAAAATTTGCGGAGCTATTGGGGGAAGTCCTAGCGACTGACACAAAAAAGAACCTTTCGATGAGAGTAGAGGCGGAGCACGGTGCGTGTCAGGGGAAAAAAGACCTTGCCACAAAAGCCAAACAGCTCGGTTATGATGCGGTCCATGACACAGTCCATGAAATGTGTAAAGATGAAGCAAGACACGGTGCTGCTTTTAAAGGCCTCCTGGAGAGATATTTCGGTGAAAAATAATAGTATAATGACATCCCGCACATATTCGATAGGCCCTTGGCGGTTCAAGATAGATCCGCTAGGGGCTTTAAAATGCTATTGCTTTTTGGGAAAAAATATGGTAAGATCTTTTCTTCGGAAGCAAAATCAGATAAAAAACCCCGAAAGCCCTTTAAAATAGCGACATTTCGGGGTTCTATTTTTGCCTAGACTTGTAGACTAATTTACCTCTTTTTTAAAAATTTGATTTAAGTATAACATATACAAAAGTGATTATCAATACGCTCACAAAAATCCGCGACTCGATAACTTTTGTATTGAAAAATCGAGCATTTTAAAAGGAGTTTTGGTATTATGTAGATTAGAAAAGGAGGGCAATGGTGTTAAACGAACTAAATCACGTAATTGAGTATATTGAAGATAATTTAACCGATGATCTATCTCTTGAAAAAATATCTGTATTTGCGGGAGTTCCTGACCATCACTTTAGAAAAATATTCTTTTATCTTTCAGGGTTGACGCTAAGTGAATATATTAAAAACAGAAAACTGTCAGAAGCTAATAAGGATTTATTGCATGGAGAAAAAGTAACAGATGTTGCTTTTAAATATGGTTATCAGTCCATAGATGGCTTTACTAGAGCGTTTAAAAAATGGAGCGGTTTTTTACCCTCTGATGTAATAAAAAAAGGTATAAGCAAATCGTTTCCTAAACTTTCTTTCATAATAACAGTTAAGGGAGGAATTAGTATGGAATTTAGAATTGAAAACAAACCCGCATTTAATTTGGTCGGTGTAAGCAAACGTGTTCCTATGCAGTTTGAAGGGGTTAATGACGAAATTGTCAATCTTGCAGAAAGTATAACAGACGAACAAAAAAAAGAAATGCATTCCCTTCAAAATATAGAGCCTTATGAAATAGTTAATGCTTCTTATGATGCTGACGCTAACTTCTTAAAAGAAGAAGGATATTTAACTCACTTAATCGGTGTTTTAACAACGGAAAATAAAGTAAGTGATCTATTAGAAAAAGTGCCGGTCGAAGCCTGCACATGGGCAATATTCCCAAATGAAGGCCCGTTTCCTTCTACGTTACAACAAACAATGGCAAAGATATATTCTGAATGGCTTCCTTCTTCAAATTACGAAGTAATCAATGCGCCTTCTTTTTCTTTCACTAAAATGAATGGACATAAAAAAGAAAACGCTTACAGTGAAATTTGGATTCCTGTTCGGAAAAATGGGTGATAGGGGGATGGTTAACCAACCTCCTATCACATTAGATGTAAGAAAAAGTATTGGGAAAACACCTATATATTCTCCTGTTTTAGTGCATCAATGATATTCTCTTTTTTAACTTTACTGCTTGAGTAAAGCATTGCCGAACCTATTATTATAAATACAGCGATAATTACATGGCCAATACTTGCCCAAGGCAGTGTAAAACGATATCTAAAAGTATACATCAACGACCGGTGAATTAAATACATTACTGCAATGCTGATGGGGAACCCGTATAACAATGCATTTATTCCATAAAAAATACTCTCATAGTTCAACATCTTACTGAAACCTTTTGGCGTCATCCCTACCGATTTTAGCATTGCAAATTCGCGTTTCCGAAGGGCAATACTGGTAGAGATGGTATTGAAAATGTTTGCAATAGATATGGCTGTAATCAATATGATAAATCCATACGTAAATACCGACATCATCAGTATTAGCTGCTCTTCTTTTTGTCTGCTTTGATATACATTGTAAACATACATATCATTTTCTGTTAAATCCTCAATTGCATACTGAGTTTTCATGGGATTTGTAGTCTTCAGGAATATATAATTATTAATATTTGCATTATCCTCTATCAATTTGTCCATGGATAGCTCAGTAACAATGATATTTAATCCTCCTACTCCAGTAGGTAAAATACCCATCGGAAGTTGATCTGTAAATGCTGCTATGTTTATTTTATCTATATATGCTTCTTCTCTTAACTCGTAACCACGATATAAATCAATAGTTTGACCAGTTTTTGCATAGATAGACTTTGTTTCAACAAACTTTCTTGCAGCCACATCCTCATAAATAGCAGTATCCACCACAATACCATTTAGCTCATCTGAACTCAACAATGTTTCATAATCCACATCGACAAGCTCAGCATACTCCTTCAGACTCTCATCATCTAATGCGTATATATTTACATAGTATGGATATTTTCCATCTTTAAGCATGGTCTGATTTTTTTTTACCTGTTCCTGCAATTCTTTTGCGATAATTTGTTCATCAATCCATGAATTAACGACTAACTCTCTTACGACACTATATTTTGTTACATCCTCAATAGATGATATAGCTTTTATTAGTTGTTCGTTTGATCTTGTATATTCGTGTCCCATTAATACAGAAATATCATAATTTATACCATCTTGGGAAAGCTCAATGGATTTTTGTAAGTTTGCAGTGAAAAATGAAACTGCTAAAAATAAAACAATGCTTATTGTCAAGGAAAATACTATGGCCTGATATCTGCGCTTATTTCTTTTTAAATTTTTCAAGCCAATTTCTGCTTCGAATCCAAAAATCTTACGAATAACTTTTGGTGTTTTAACTGCTTTTCCTGTCAGTTTTAGATCTGCTGATTGGCGAATCGCATCAATAGCTGAAATCCTTGATGCTTTTTGTGCTGGAATAAGTACAGAAATAAATATGGTTATAATTGCCACAATACAGGAAACTAAAATAGATAATGGGGTCACTGTCACAGTAAGTATTTCTGTAACTTCCAATAAATCCCGAAGCAGGGGATTGATAACTTTAAAAGTAATACCAATCCCGGCTATGCCAGCCAGGATTCCAATAGGAATGCTGATAAGAGCAATAACAGTTCCCTCAAAAAACACTGAATTTCTCTTCTGCCTTTTTGTTGCACCTACACTTGAAAGCATGCCTAAATACCGGGAACGTTCTGATACTGAAATGGCAAAGGCATTGTATATCAATGATACCGAGCCAATTACTATGACTCCCATAAGTATGGCTGCTAATGAGTAAATGGTTGTGCGTAAGTTGTCATTATTAGTAACTCCATAATATCTTAATAAACCGTTATTAAACTGAACTGTTTGAATCTGATTATTTTTAGCTAACTTATTTGCATGGTCATATAATGATCTTTGAATTTTATTTAATATGACTATAGCATCTACTGTATCATTAGTTTCTACCATGCCTTCATCCACATAACCGATAATCGTATATCCCGGCGCCCAGGTAGGTTCCCAAACAGGTCGCTTTATATAACCCACCACCGTATAGGTTTCAGATTGATGTTTTTTTAATGTCTCGTTAATTACACCATCTGCCGATTGTAATGGCACATCCTGCAAAAGCTTTTCTTCCTTGTTCTCACCATGAGTTTTGATACGTTGACCGATTTCCAGATTAATCCTATCGCCAATTTCATATTTTATTTTGGCGTTTTCAGCAATTTCTTCCGAGATGACTACCTCATCAGATTTCTGAGGAAACCGCCCTTTGCTCAGTTCAATGGGAAACTGTTTAAAACCTGCGGTATTATATTCCTTTATAAACAGGTAAGGTTTATTCTTATTTTGACTTCCTTTCAAAGCAGCATATCCTCGATCCCGTGAAACTACTAATATTTTAGTTGATTCATCATCTTTAACTGCCTTTAGCTGCTCTTTGTTTACATCTTTGTATTTCACATGCCACTCGCCAGCATAGGAAATTGTCTGTCTTTTCAGTAAATCTAAAAATGATACACTGATTGTAGCCACTGCCATTAACATGGCAACAGAAATAATAACCCCAATGATGGTTACAAGGGTACGTCGTTTGTTTTGCATCATCTGCCGCAGTGTTAGTTTGTTTACGATGTTCATGGACGGATCACCTCATCTTTGGCGATCCTTCCATCTTCAATGTAAATCAGGCGATCTGCCTGTAAGGCAATCCGTTCGTCATGGGTAATCACCATCAAAGTCTTATTATAGGTTTTATTAAATGCCTTTAACAAATCAATAATGTCTCTGCTATTTTTACTATCTAGATTGCCTGTAGGTTCATCTGCCAGCATGATAGCAGGATTGTTTATCAACGCCCTACCGATGGAAACCCGTTGCTGTTGTCCGCCAGAGAGCTGATTTGGAAGATAGCTTAGGCGCTCTTCAATGTTCAAAGCCTTAACAATATCACTAAAATACTTCTCATCCACCTTTTGTCCATCCAGTAATAATGGCAGTGTGATGTTCTCTTCAACGGTTAAAACCGGAATAAGGTTATAGAACTGATAAATTAAACCGATCTGCCGGCGCCGAAAGATTGCAAGCTGGGTCTCGTCAAGATTATATATATCTGTGTTATTCACAAATACCTTTCCGCTGGTTGGCCTGTCCACACCACCGATCATATGAAGAAGTGTAGATTTTCCAGAGCCGGAAGGACCGATAATAGCTACAAACTCGCCCCTTTCCACCGTCAAAGACACATCATCCAAGGCTTTTACCGCTGTTTCGCCTTTACCGTAAATTTTAGACAGATGTTCGATTTTTAATATTTCCATTGTAATACCTCCAATGTAAGCTAAGACTAGTATATCTGCCTAAAATGACTTTCAGGTGACTTATAAAGTGACAATTTAGTCACTTAAATAACTTGTTTGTAAAACTTAATTCGAAACTCTGTGCCCTTTTCTTTTTCACTTTTGATTTGTATATCTCCATTTTGGTTTGTTACAATACTATAGGCCATGGCAAGGCCGATTCCGACACTGCCTTCACTTGCATTCTTACCTTTATAAAACCGCTTAAAAATATATGGCATATCTTCTTTTGATATTCCTTTCCCATTATCGGCAATGACTATTTCCGTAAACAGTGGATTTTCCGAAAAAGAAATGGAAATCCTTCCGCCTTCATCAGTGTGCTCTACACAGTTTTTTAAGATGTTAATCACTGCCTCGGCGGTCCACTTGAAATCACCAACAAATGAAACTGAATCACTACCTTCTATTGAAAGACTCTGCTGTTTTATATCCATCGGAATCAAAAGAGGCTCTATCGCTTTTTGTATTAGCTCTCTTACCATTACCTTTTCTTTTTTAAACTGTGCGGTTCCCGAATCAATTTTTGAAAGTTTCAGCAATGACGAAACAAGCCATTCTATCCGTTCAAGCTGAATACGAATATTATGAGTAAATTCCACTCTTATCGTTTCAGGAAGACTTGCATCACTTAATAAGTCCGTCATCACCATCATTGATGTCAGAGGGGTTTTAAGCTGATGCGAAATATCTGAAATAGCATCGGTTAGCTGGATCTTATCTTGCTGTAAAAGGTTTTTCTGTTCTGACAGCATCTGAGTAACTTTGTAAATTTCGTTTTTCAGGATGCTTAACTCACCTTCATGGTTATCCCTTACATCTAGAGAATAATTTCCAGCGACAATCTTACGTAAATAACCCGATAGCTTTTCGATTTCACGATACCGCCATCGGGTAAAAAATAAACTGCATCCCATTAGCAATGCAGAAGTGATAAATATTAATATCGCAGAAAACAGTGAAGACATAGCTCCAATAGCTGTTGCCACTAAAGCAATCAGGCCCATAACCAGTAAGAAATTCCTAATTTCTAAATTGCGCAGCACGCTAATCACCAACCTTATAACCCAAACCGCGAACAGTTTTGATAATCGTAGGATTTTGCGGATTATCCTCTAATTTTTCCCTAAGTCTTTTAATATACACCGTTAGTGTATTATCATTTACAAAATCTCCTGCCACATCCCATATTTGCTCCAACAACTGTTTTCTTGACAGGACTTGACCCGCATGGTTTGCCAAGATAAGTAACAATCGGTACTCTAAAGCAGTCAGCGAAATTTCATTCCAATCCTTGTATACCTTACCTTCCAGGGTATTGATACGGATATTCCCAATTTCAATCAAAGCTGTGACTTGAGGCTGTTTTTGGTATCTTCGCAAGACAGATTTTATTCGGGATATAAGTTCACGTATGCGAAAAGGTTTGGTTATATAATCATCTGCACCCATGTCAAGGCCCATCACCACATTTACTTCATCATCAACCACAGTCAAAAATATGACGGGTATATCCTTTTTCTGTTTCACCATTTTGCACAAATCATACCCACTGCCATCAGGTAATGAAAGGTCAAATAAACACAATGATATTGAATCTAACTCTTCGGTTATTACCCTTTTGGCACATACAACATCATGACAAACCACTGTTGCAAAATTCTCTTGCTTAAGTGAATATTCAAGCCCGTAGGCTATGGTCTTGTCATCTTCCACGATCAAAATCCTCTTCATAAACTCCACCCTGGCTTTACATTAATTCGAGTAAAAAACATATTTTTATTATACCACAAGCCATAATTGGAATTTTAAGTGATATGTTACATAATCTTCTACCTTAGCAGGGCTAATTGCAACACTTCCCGGTAATGGGAAAAAACTAGTATCCAGCTTTAAGTTATCTTTTAAATATTTGTCTTGCTAGGTAAAAAATAAAACCGGCTATTTTGCAGTTTCTGAAATTGTGTTATAATCTTTTCTTCGGAAGCAAAATCAGATAAAAAACCCCGAAAGCCCTTTAAAATAGCGACATTTCGGGGTTCTATTTTTGCCTAGACTTGTAGACTAATTTACCTCTTTTTTACCCTAGCAAAAACTTTTTTTATTTCACCTAAAGTCATAACTTTTTTACCGATATTAAGATCGAAAACCTCATTTATATCATCAGTAACCTCATCTGCATAATCAAAAAGATAGTGATTTGCATCTATATGACTACAAGACACCAAGCGTAGGGTATTAAGAATCCTTTCAATCGAATATTTATTGCCAAGCCTAATCTCAACGATTCTCGCAATTATTAAGGCTATAAAACAGATTAAAAAATGTGCATTAATATGATCTTTTCTTATAAGGTAGACCGGCCTTGCATCTAAGTTGCTTTTAGTTATCTTAAAAGACTCCTCTATCCTCCAAAGGTCCCTATATAGTTCAATAATACGATCATCTGACTCATCAAGTTCACTTGTAACTATAGCGTAATACCCATCTAGTTTTTCATCTTGCTTTATCTTTTCTTCATCTAAAAATAGTTTTTTTCCTGTATTTAAAATTTCCCCCGTATTTTTATCAAACTCAATATTAGCAACATAAGCTGCAGCCCCATAGGATGTAGCCTTTTGATACTTGGAAGGGTGAGCAATAAGGTCAACTGCCTTAGCAATAACAGCTTCCCTTTGCTTTTTAGCACGCTCTGCATATTTATGGCTGTAAAAGATAACCTGCTTTTGGTCTATTAGAACTTTCTTCTTTTTCTTTTTACCATTTTTATATTTACCCACAGTCACATTAATTTCAGTAGGGATGACTCTGGATTTTCTTTTATAGTCATTACCTATCCATGTATAACCTTCATCATCAAGAACATAAGATTTAAAATCACTGCTAGCAGCTCTTACACTTTTACTGTATATGTATCCATCACCTAAAATAGTATTAAAAGCAATATTATCACCACTATGAAGCCCTTTATCTGCAACAACTATAATTTTTTTTGTTTTAAATTGCTTTTTAATATTTTTTAAAATAGGCATTAGAGTTTGCGAATCATGGGTATTTCCTTCGAAAAGTTGATAAGAAATGGGAATCCCTAGCCTATCTACCGCAAGCCCCATCTGTACAATAGGATCAGGGCTATGTTCTTTGCAAGCACCTTTTCTTCTAAAATCATCCTCTTTGTCTATTTCAAAGTAATAATTTGTTACATCGTAATATACAAGATCAGTCTTCCTATCATACTGCTTTACAATCTGCTCATGAATAAATTTTTGTACATCTTTTTCAATCTTATTAAAATGTGTTAAACAATTATATACATCATCCAATGTAAAATCCGCCTTATCAAAAAACCGATCTTTAATCTCAACAGTTGCTTTTTTTGAGCAAGGATAGAGCAATCTTGCAAAAAGTAAAACTTTCATTATGCTGTTTGAATTAAATTTAAAGTTTTCATGCCTTTGCTTATTGTTAAAAAATCTATCAAGCTCTAATTCATGGTAAACCTTACTAAACACAACATGACCAAAGTTTTTTCTATTTTGAACGTTCCGATCTACTTGACTATCGGCATCAATAGTAATTACAAGCTGCTTATTTTTTTTGCGTTCAGCATCCATTTGTTTTGCAACTTGAGTAAAATGTGCTATTGGGTCATCATATTTTTTCTCAAGTTCATCAAGATAGCCCAAAGATTTAATAACTTTGCGTTTAGTTTTTCCCTCTTTGTCACGATAGCCGTGGACAATTTGTAAATATGTTCTGCCGGTTCTCTTTGAGTAATTCTTAGCTAAAAACACGATAGACCCGCCTTCTAAAAGATTGTATTTCATAGGTAATTATACCATATATTATAACATAAGACAACTGATTATGGCGAATATTTGACAAAAAAATATGCCTGAAATTATTGTATATAGTGCGTTTCAAGCAATAGTATTATTAGATATGCTTCCGAAGAAACGATTTATTTCTCCCTTTTATCTTACTTGTTTTGTGACTTCATCTAAATTTTATTATATTTTTAAATCTGTCTCAATTACAAGCTTTCAAGAAGGTACTACTTTGAAGTCGAACTAATTTGCGATAATTCTTGTTATGGGTTATAATACTAAAAAAGAGTTCTATGTATCATCACATAGAACTTTAATTTTTATAAAAGGAGTGGTTCGTTATCTTTTTTTCAAAAAGTCTAAAGTTGAGCTTCGTAGTGATAGCTATCGGTGTTATTTTCCTTATAACTGCTTGCTCATCGGGGAATAATACATCTGAAACCAGTGATGTATTAGTTTTCGCTGATGCCGGTTGGGACAGTATAAGAATTCACAACTCTATAGCAGGCTTTATACTTGAAAATGGATATGGTTATAAAACTGATGTGATAACAGGTTCATCATCTATAACCTTGCAAGGGTTAATTCAAGGAGACATCGATATTTATATGGAAGCCTGGACCGACAATTTTAAAGAAGTATATGATCCTGGTATCAAAAGCGGTGACATCTTAGAACTATCCGTAAACTTTGACGACAATGCTCAAGGGCTTTACGTGCCAACATATGTGATAAAAGGAGATGCCGAAAGAGGGCTTGACCCAATTGCTCCTGATTTAAAGTCAGTTAAAGATTTGCCCGAATATTGGGAAATATTCAAGGATCCCGATAATCCCAATCAGGGAAGAATTTATGGTTCTCCTCCTAACTGGTTTGCTGATGAAGTGCTTCGCACCAAGTTTGAAACATACGACCTAGATGAACATTATGATTACTTTAATCCTGGCTCTGATACGGCATTGAGCACTTCAATAGTATCGGCCGTTCAAAGAGGTGAGCCTTGGGTAGGATACTATTGGGAACCCACATGGATTATGGGTAAATATGATATGACTTTGCTTGAGGATGAGCCATATGATGAGGCCAAATGGGAAGATGGATATGCTTGCGAATTCCCGGGTGTTAAAGTCACTGTAGCCGTAAATAAAGACCTTGCTGAAAAAGCTCCAGAAGTAGTGGAATTTTTAAAGAACTATGAAACAAGCTCGGAGCTTACTAACAAAATGTTGGCTTACATGCAGGAGAACGATGCAGACGCTGACGAAGCTGCAAAATGGTTTTTACAAGAATATGATGATTTGTGGACACAGTGGCTACCAGAAGACATTGCAAGCAAAGTTAAAGAAGCACTCTAGTTGAAGTGAGGTTTATAAAAATGAATAGTTTTCCTGAATTAATAAAATTTGATCCAGGAATGTATATAGAAGCACTGGTCGATTGGCTTATATTAAACTTTCAAGGATTTTTCGATGCTCTGACAGATGTTATAAAATGGATTGTATTTAACATACAAGATGGTTTGTCGTTTATACCGTGGTTCTTGTTCATTTTGCTGATTTTCTTACTGGGTTGGAAGTTGAAAAGTTTCAAATCAGGCCTTGGATATGCCATGATGATTATGTTAATAGGCTTGATAGGTCTTTGGGAGGATATGATTTTCACCTTGGCCATTGTAATAACATCAGTAATACTGAGCATAATCATTGGAATACCTATAGGTATATATTCGGCATATAATCAAAAGCTGGAGGCCCTTTTGAAGCCGCTGCTTGACGGCATGCAGACAATGCCAAGCTTTGTCTACCTGATTCCTGCCATGATTTTCTTTGGTCTGGGAACTGTGCCTGCAGTATTTGCAACTATAGTTTATTCTACTCCACCCTGTATAAGATTAACCACCTTAGCTATAAAACGGGTGCCTAAAGAAATGAGAGAAGCCGCTTATGCCTTTGGCTCATCTAGATGGCAGGCGCTAGTAAAGGTTGAGCTGCCTCAAGCAATGCCCACTATTATGGCAGGTATAAACCAGACAACGATGTTGGCAATGTCTATGGTGGTCACTTCTTCGATGATTGGGGCAAAAGGTCTTGGTGAAAATGTCATAATTGCCATAAACAGAACTGATATTGCCATGGGCTTTAACTCAGGCATTAGTATAGTCTTTCTTGCCATTATTATCGACAGGCTTACTCAAATGATTTCCAAAAAATATGAACATGTATAAAATCCTTGGGAGAGAATTGTATAATGTCAAAAAAAATAGAAGTTAAAAACTTAGTTAAAATATTTGGTTCAAAGCCAAAACTTGCTCTTAAAAGATTAAAAGAGGGCTGGACAAAAGAAAAAATATTAAAAACAACAGGTCAAACTGTCGGTGTAAACAACGCTTCATTTACAGTTGACGAAGGTGAGTTCTTTGTAATAATGGGGCTTTCCGGCAGCGGAAAATCCACACTTATTAGATGTCTTAATCTTTTAAATAGGCCAACTGCAGGTGAAATTTTAATAGATGGTGAAGATATAGTTAAGTACGACAGGCAACAACTACGGGAATTTAGGCAAAACAAAGTTGCCATGGTATTTCAAAACTTTGGTCTGTTTACACATAGGACAGTGCTTGGCAATGTAGAATATGGCCTTGAAATTAGGAATATCCATAAAGACAAAAGAAAGCAAATCGCCCTTGAAGCTCTAGAAAGTGTGGGGCTTAAAGGCTGGGAAGATAAAATGCCCACTGAGCTCAGTGGCGGAATGCAGCAAAGGGTGGGCCTTGCCCGAGCCCTCGCTAATAACCCGGATATACTGCTTATGGATGAACCCTTCAGCGCCTTAGACCCGCTTATCCGCCGAGATATGCAGATTGAGCTTTTGGAAATTCAATCGAAACTAAAAAAGACCATAATTTTTATTACCCATGACATAAATGAAGCATTTAAACTGGGCGATAGAGTGGCAGTTATGAAAGATGGGAAAATTGTACAACAGGGAACCCCTGAAGAAATACTAAATAATCCCTCAAATGAATATATAGAGGACTTTGTCAAAAGTATTGATAGAACAAAGGTAATTCAGGCTAAAAATATCATGAGAAAACCCAATGCCTTAGTATCCATAAAAGACGGTGTAAGGGTCGCTATCAAAGAAATGCAGGCAAGCAACATATCAAGTGTGTTTGTAGTTGGAAGAAATATGGAATTAGAAGGTATTGTGACTATAGATGATTGTGTAGATGCAGTTAAAAACAAGCAATCATCTCTGAAAGAATTATTGCGGCACGATTACTACAAAACTTCACCAGATGAGTACATTGAAAACCTTCTTGAAAATGCTGCAAAATCAAAATATCCCATAGTTGTAGTAGATGATGAAAACAAGCTTTTAGGCATAATCGTGCGCACTTCCATACTTTCAGGGCTCTTGCCTAATAATTCAACTAATGATACACCTGCATAAGGAAACAAAAAGCACCTGGGTTAATGTAGGTCCAGGTGCTTTTTTTGTTAAGTTTGAGATGGAGTAAGGCCGAACTTCAGGAGCTTCCAAATTTCATCAGCAGCTATATCCAGACTGTCTGATTTATCGCTTTGCTCGTTTTCAATAATAAATTTAGTTAAAATAGCTTCAATGCTTCCAAAAAGCACTACAGATAAAATTTCGGCATTACACTTTCTTATTAGTGATTTGTCTATACCATCTTGTATAATCTTACTGATATAAATAGGAAGTTGTTCAAAATTTCTTATATTGCTCATTTTATCTTGCTTATTGAAGCTGCGCTCTTTTAAGATCACTTTTGCCAAGTTTGGATTTTGTTTGAGCTCAGAAAAATGAAAGGCCATAATTTCCCGGATTTTGTCCAAGGGATCTTTATTCTCCTTACTAAGTTCACTGAGAAATTCAACCCGCTTTTCATATTCAACCTGAAATATATAATCTAATATGCTCTCTTTATTTTCAAAGTAATTATACACAGTGCCAACTGCTACTTTCGCTTTAGCTGCAATCTTTTCTATTGTTGCATCGTGAAATCCGTTTTCTGCTATAACATCTATGGCGGCCTGTCTTAACAATTCCTTTTTTATTTTTACCACCTCACTTATTGCATATGTAAGTTTAGATTTACATTAACTCTTTTCCGACCCAATTGTCAAGTTCCGCCTTTGCTATATTGTAATCTAGCACTGCTGAAGAATAAGCAAGCTCTGCCTGGTATAATTTTTCTTGGGCAGCCAGCACATCAATAATCGTAGCTACTTGAGATTTTGCCATTAATTCTGTAATTCGATAAGACTCTTGTGCCGTTTCTTTGAATTTTGTAGCAGCTTCAAGCTTTTTGGCTGCTTCTTCAACTTTAAGATATGCTGCTCTTACAGCAAGCTTCACTGATTCTTCCGCTTCTATTACCGCTAAATTTGCCTTTTCTAAATCAATTTTAGCTTTTTGGTAGATATATGTGTTACTTGTATAGTAACTTGAGGCAAGGTCAAAACTTTCTTTTGCAACATCTCTCATCGCACGCACGCTTATAACTTCAGGTCTTACAGTTAAGGCTTCTTTGACCATTTCTTCAACATCGCCTAGGATCTCCGGTTTATAAGCAAACTGTGTCGTGAGCTCTATGGGAGCAGTGAGTTCACGCCCCATTATTTTATTAAGATTCATTTGGGCAAGCTGCAACCTTTTTTCTGCAGAATAAAGGTTCGTATACGAGTTTGATAGATTTGCCTGTGCCATCAATACGGCATCTTGGGCTGATATTCCTTGTTCAAAGCTCAATTGAGCATTTTTAAGCTGGGTTTTTGACCTTTCTAATTGGATTTTTGCATTCTTTAAATTGTCCTGAGCCAGTAGCACATTGAAATATAATTTTGTTACTTCTATGCTTAAATTTCGCTTTTCTAGTTCTAAATTTTTCTTTAATATTAATTCTTCTGCTTTTTTAAGTTTAGGCAATACATCCTTGGCTTGGTATCCTTCGAAACTAAAAGCATTAAAATCCATTTGTTCAAGCTTAACTGAACCTGCGCCAGGCAATGCTCTGTAATATTTCATCATATCCTGTGCCTCTTCTATTTTATCGGCTTTTGACTTAGCTTCCTTTCTCTCTATAATTGCTTTATTGTAATTCTCATTTAATATTTTTAAACTAATATTGTCCCTTAAGGCTTTTTCGATGCTTTCTTGTAGAGTAAATTGGATATTGTTATCTTCTACTATAGATTCCTGCGCTAAGACGGCTTTTGCATAAGTAATAAATACAAACAGTGTCACTAACAACATACCCAACAACTTTTTTTGTAATCTCACATAAATTCCTCCTTAACCGATGCGTTTTTGGAACTTTCCTGCTGCCAACACCAAAACTCCTACGCCAAATACCACCAGTATCATAAATTCTGGCCATAAGTACTCGATGCCTACACCTTTAAGTATGATACCCCTTAGGACTTTAAGAAAATATGTCAGCGGTATAAAGTTGCTCAGCATATAAATAACTTTCGGCATGGCATCTCTGGGAAACATAAAACCTGAAAGAAGTATATTGGGCATTATCAAAAACATTGAAAGCTGCATTGCTTGTAACTGTGTATTAGATATAGTAGATATAAAGAGCCCCACCCCTAATGCACCTAAAAGGAACATTATGGAAAAAGCAAATAGAAGCAGTATATTTCCAGTAATCGGAACCTTAAACCACAATGTACCTATAGCCACCGCCAATATGAGGTCTACAAAGCCAATAATTATGTAAGGTACTATTTTTCCTATCATTAGTTCCATTTTCTTAATAGGTGTCACAATAAGCTGTTCAAGCGTTCCCCGCTCCCTTTCCCTAACCAAAGCAAAAGATGTGAGCATAAGTGTAATATTTTGAAGAATTATACCTATTAACCCTGGGATGTTAAAATAAACACTGTCCATATCGGGATTGTACCAAACCCTTGGCCTAATATCTAAAACCCCTGACAGCTTTCGCCCCTGAGTGAGGGTTTGAATCTTTTGTGATACTATTTCAGTTGAATATACCTGAGTAATAGAACCAGCACTAGACAGTATAACTTGTGCCGTAGTTGGATCTGTGCCGTCAACCACCAATTGAATCTGAGCTGTCTTGCCTCTTGCTATATTTTCCGAATAGTCCGGAGGGATAATTATACCGGCCTTTACAGCGCCCTTATCTACAAGTTTCTGAACATCATCTATACTTTTAACATAATAATCTAAATCAAAGTACTGGGAGTTAGAAAAACTTGATAAAAGCTTGCGGCTTTGTGAACCTATATCTAAGTTTAATACTGCTGTGGGAACATGGTCCACATTGTTTGAAACCGCATAACCAAAAAGCAAAAGCTGCATTATCGGCATCATCAGTATAAGAGCAATTGTCCTAGGATCACGCCTTATTTGTATAAACTCTTTGTTGATTATAGCAATAATCCTTCTAAAATTAAGTTTCAACCAAAACACCTCCAGTGTAGCTACATCATTTCTCTAATGAACTGTTTTCTACTTTCATTTTCTACTAAGAATACAAACACATCTTCCAATGACGGATTTACATGCTTAATATTAGCCACTTTGACCCCACCGCTTTTTAGTATATCAGCGAGAGTTACAAGATAGCGTTTCGCATCATCCACTACTATATGCAAACCTTGCCCGTAGACAGCAGCATCCTTTACAAAATCGACTGTTTTCAATAGTTCTAGAGATTCCATTAATTTATCGCATTTAATTTCGATTATTTGGCCTTTCATCTGATTCTTTTTTAGGTTTTCAGGAGTATCCACAGCCAAGAGATTACCGTAGTGTATAAACCCTATAGTATTACAATGCTCGGCTTCATCCATGTAATGGGTTGTGACCATAACCGTTACACCATTTTCCGACAGCCGGTATATAAGGTCCCAAAACTGGCGCCTAGCTACCGGGTCTACACCACCTGTTGGTTCATCAAGAAAAACCAGCTTGGGATTATGAATTATAGCACACCCCAGCGCCAACCTCTGCTTCCACCCGCCAGACAAAGTAGCAGTTATGGAATTTTCACGACCTACTAAATCCGCCATTTCTAAAATTTCCCTCTTCCTCTGCTGTAAAACGTCCTTTGGTACTAAATATACCCCGGCATAAAAATCCAGATTCTCCTCAACGGTAAGCTCATCGTAAAGACTAAATTTCTGAGACATATAACCTATGTTTAATCTTATTTGCTCTGGATTTTTGACAATGTCAAAATCAAGCACTCGACCTAAACCGGAAGTGGGGGTCAAGAGACCTATCAACATTCTGATAACCGTCGTTTTTCCCGAACCGTTTGGACCTAAAAAACCGAATATTTCGCCTTTTTTTACATTAAAGCTCACGTTATTTACAGCCGTGAAATTGCCAAATTTTTTTGTAAGGTTTTCTATTTCAATGGCGTATTCCAATTCGCTCACCACCCTCAAACCTTTTTTTATCCTTGACAATTGTTACAAATATATCTTCTAATGAAGGTTCAATTCTACCGATTTCCAGTATATTTACGTTATTTTCCCTTAAATTTTTGGCTAATTTCTCCTTAACATTATAATAATCATCGCAAATCAAATGTATCTTTTCACCATATATATATACATCATCGATATAGCTTAGCTTGTTTAATATATCCCTTGCTTTAAATATGTCATCTACTAATATGGCAGCTATTTGCTTTTTAAAGCTTTTTATCATAACCTCCGGTTTATCACAGTAGATAATTTCACCTTGATACATAAGCCCCACCTCGTCACATCGTTCTGCCTCATCCATATAAGGTGTGCTTACAAATATAGTGGTGCCTTGGGTCTTCAGGTCAAACAAAATCTTCCAAAATTCTCGCCGTGCTACAGGGTCTACACCCGTAGTAGGCTCATCTAAAAAAAGAAACTTTGGCGTGTGAATGAGATTGCAGGAAAGTGCAAGTTTTTGCTTCATGCCTCCCGATAGCTGGTCGGCGAGTTTGTAAGAATGATTGGTAAGTTTTGCAAATTCCAAAAGCTCATTAATTTTCTTGTCCTTCACTTGATGAGGAACCTGATAGATTTCTGCATAAAACTCTAGATTCTCTCTGACTGACAAATCTCCATAAAGACTAAAGCGCTGAGGCATATACCCAATATGCTCCTTTAACTCCTCACCGCGAGATACAACATCTATGCCGCCTATTTCGATTTTACCTTCATCAGGCAACATCATAGCACACAACATTCTAATTGTAGTGGTTTTGCCTGCCCCGTCCGGACCAACCAAGCCGAAAATTGAGCCTTTATTTACTTTTAAATCCAAATTATTTACTGCAATCACATTGCCAAAGCTTTTTTTAAGTTTACTTGTTTTTATGGCAAAAGACACATTTATCCCTCCTTCAATCAATCTTGATTTCTACATCTGCGGGCATTCCGGGCTTTATTTCACCGTTTGCATTAAGAACTTTTACCGTAACTTTAAAAACCGTGTTAACTCTTTCCTTTTTTGTTTGAATATTTTTTGGAGTAAATTCAGCTTTATTGCTAATTTCAATTACCTTGCCCTTAAAAGTTCTATCCGGAAAAGAATCAACAAATACTGTTGCCTCTTGATGTAGTTTTATATGCCCTATATCAGACTCCGCGATATAAACATCTAGTCTGGTGTCTTCTGTATCCAAAACCTCTACAATAGGTACACCTAAAGTTGCCATTTCTCCCGTGTTTAAGTATTTCACACTAATCACACCTTCAATAGGTGATTTAATTGTAGTCTTGTCAAGTTGGTCCTTAGCTTGAGCCAAGGCGGTTTTTGCCTGATCAAGCTGGGTTTCGGCAAGCTCCAGCTCTTTTGCTTTCGCATCTAATTGAGCTTGTGCAGTAGATTTTATCAATTCATAAGCAAACTTGGCTTGAGATACATTAGCACTAGCTATGGCCAAATCTTCGGCTGAGGCACCTTCCTCAAGCAAACTTAATTTTTCTTGTGCCGCCTCATACTGTGCTTTGGCCATGTCATAATTTGTTTTTACTTCATCATATTTTTGCTTGGAAATGGCGCCTTCATCAAAAAGCACTTGTATTCTATCAAGGTTTTCCTTGGCATTTTCGTAAACCGATTTGAGCTGTTCTACAGTCTTTTTTGCCTGCTCAATTTCTTGGGGCCGTGGTCCTAATTTTACTTTCTCATACTGTGAAATTGCAGCCTCGTATGAACTTTGAGCTTGATTTATTTGATTTGCATTTTGTATTTTTAGATTTTCTATAGCTGTTTTGATGGCACTTACTTTTGTTTCGGCTATCTTAACATTGGCTTGTGCGAGAGTGTATTGTTTTTCTAAATTCGCATCATCTATTTTGGCAATTGCTTGACCTTTCGTTACCGTGTCACCTTCTTTTATGTAAAACTCTTTTATAGTCCCAGGCACTTCACTTGCAACTACTACTGCATTATTTTCTACAATCCCGGATGCCAATAAAAAATCCCCTGATTTAGTATGTTTGAGCGCAGAAGCTTCACCTTGAAACATATTTGTATAAAGTAGCACCCCCAACAATCCTAATATAATTACTGGAACAATATAATTTTTCATGTTTGATGTTTTTAGATTTTTCACTCATAGCATCTCCTTTCTGAATGAATGTTCATTCATTTATTGATAATAATATACCATCGCTCCTATATTTGTCAAGGAAAAAAATAGAACGCCTCCCATAATACTGCGGGGGCGTAATGAGAGCATAATTGATATAAACTCAGGCGCTCTTTTTGTTTACCTCAAATAGGTTAATTGCCAGGTAATATTTTATCTACATGTTCTATAAAAGAGCTAAAATCACCTAAATTATTTTGAAGTATCTTATAAACTTCCCTGTCATCTATTTCGTCATAAAAATGCACTATCCTGTTTCTGAACCTGACCATCAATTTATAAGTTGCTAAATCTTCTCTAGGTATGATATTGCCTTTATGCAAAGCTTCAAAGGTATCACGATAGGTCTTTGGAGCCCCTAGCCCCTTCCGTGATATTATATGATTTCCGATGTCTATCATCGCTTCAATGGCTACTTGCAGGTTGTACTTTGCTGAATCGAAATTTTTAAAATCAGAAGTAAATTCAGCTACAGAAAGTTGGGATAGAGTGCGCAATTTGTTTAGACATTCTTGGATAATTCTAATTTTTTCTAGCACTCGTTTTTTATCAATTTGTGCCATAGTCCTCCCTCAGTCCTTCCAGATAATCATCGTAAAATTTCTTGAGCACTATTCCGTAGTCACCGTAAATGTTAAATACCTTTTCTTTAAAATCAGCAAGCATTAATTCATCTCTGCAAAAAAGTAAATCGCCGGTATACAGTGCTTGATGACTTATATCTATAGGTGCTTTATTTAGGTTCACAAGATCTATGTCATCCCGCTCAAGTATCTGGCAAATATCGGATTCTAGCTCAAGCTCTTCGAATAACGTGACGTTTTCCTTAAACAACACCGCAAAATCCATATCGCTGCCAAAATGCTGATGCTTTGTGCCGTAAGAGCCGAAAATATAAAGTGCAACTATATTTTCATTTTTTTCAGCATAAGATTTCAGCTCTTGTATCTTCGTTTCTATACCCTTTAAATTTCTTTTCATATTTACCACCTGTAAAAAACAGCTTCTTCTTTCATTATATCAGAAATCTTCCAGATTTAAACAAATCAGGGAAACTTATTTCAAAATAAAAACACCCCCATAAAGAATAGGGGTGCTAGGAGAGCCTTCGTTCGATAGTTAAATAAGTTAATAAGTTAGGTGCCTGGCCCCTAAAGTATCTTAGCTATTTCGTAGGCTTCGTGAACTGCGTCTATGAATTTGCGCGGGGCTTCACAGTCACCGATTTTGTATAGCTCGTCAACTTTACCCTGCAGGTCATCGTAAAGACTGCCATCTGCCTCAAGGCCAGTGGCCAAGACTACCGTATCAGCATCGATATTTTCAAGATTTCCCTCTCCATCCTCAACTACAATTCCAGAAGGCCTTATTTCTTTTAATTCTAATCCTGGCATTGTTTTGATTCCCTTTTGCTCCAGTTCCTCTAAAAGGGAGCCTCTCGCCATGTAAAGCACATCATGGGCAATTTCAGGGAGCATATCTACTAATGTTATATTGTTCTTACCCTTTTCTTTCAAAAACAATGCCATTTCACAACCTACCAACCCTGCTCCTACAATTACTATACTATCTCCTACATCATCAGTATAGTTTACCAATAGCTCAGTAGCAAGCTTTACGTTTTTACCGTGAATTCCGGGAACTTGCGGCACTTGAGGCACTGAGCCGGTGCAAACGACTACCGCATCAGGTTTGAAATTTAGCACAAAGTCCGGCGTAACCTCAGTGCCAAGTTTTATTCTTATATTGAGCTTTTCTACCTGTCTTATAAGCCACTCCAGATACCCGTCGGTCCCCTTTTTGTAAGCAGGTACTGCAGCTTCCAGCAGATGACCTCCCAGCCTGTTATTCTTTTCTACAAGTGTTACATCATGCCCTCTTTCAGCCAAAAACTTTGCAGCTGTCATTCCAGCCGGACCGCCGCCAGCTATAAGCACTTGCTTTGGTTTGGGTGTTGGTTGAAGTTGCCCCTCGTATTCACGTCCATATTGAGGATTTACACTGCAGGCAGAATATCTGGCAAAAAACACTCTATTTATGCACTGCATACAGCGAATACACGGAAGTATCTCCTCTTCTTTGCCGGCTCTTGCCTTTTTAGGCCAATAAGGGTCTGTGATAAATGGTCTACCAATTCCTATAAAATCTGTTTTTCCCTCTTGTAAAAGTCTCTCACAGTAACTTATATCTGTCAGGTTGCCATCTACTATAATTGGGATGTTTACTGTCTTTTTTACCTCATAAGCGTAATCAACAGACACGCCATCCTTCATATAAGCTGTAGGTACGAGAAGATTCATGGCATCGTAACTGCCACGGCGAAGATGCAGCGCATCAATTTTTAGCGGTTCAAGCCTTTTAACGATTTCTATGGTTTCATCCAATTCTCTGCCGCCCGGGAAACCGTGATCCAATGCCAGTCCTACGATTAAAGGAAAGTCTTCTCCTACGTAGGAGCGGGCACTTTCAATACACTCTACAAGAAATCTCATTCGATTTGTAAGGCTTCCCCCATATTCATCCTGCCTATGATTCCAACAAGAAGAAAGAAACTGGTCACCTAAATATGCCAAAAAGTGAACATAAATAGCATCAAAGCCTGCCTGTTTAGCAAAGCCTGCAGCCCTCCCGTAAGACTCTACCAGTTGTTTAATTTCAGCTTTTGTAAGCTCCCGCGTTTTTATATAGGGCATCATAAGCAGAGGTATTTCAGAAGGGCCTACCGGCGGCTTTCCCTCTATAATTTCATCTGCCAATCTACCTGTGCCAGGTGAAAGCTCGATGGCTATTTTTGCCCCATACTCGTGGACTCCTTCTGTAAGCTCTGCAAAATATTTTATTTCACTGGCCGAATCAAGTGTAGGATAACCGAAAGTTGTAGGATAAGGGTCAACATCTATTTCAGCCATTACATGGGCAGTAATAATAAGACCGACACCACCTTTTGCCCTTTCCTTGTAATATTTAATATATCTTTCGGCATACTTATTACTAATAGTAAAATTGGTATGCATAGGTGATAATACAATCCGGTTTCTTAAATCTAAAGAACCTATGACTGCAGGTTCAAAGAGCTCTGGATATTTCATTTGCTGGTGCCTCCTTTGTAGCTGTATCTTTTTCAGTGTTTATTTTCCCCATATTTTCCAAATATAAACCTACAACCCAGAAAATATAGACTTCTATTATTTAATAAGTTAATAATTTATTAATCAAAAATGCTGCATTTCTTAGGAACTAACCTTGTAAAACAAATGGGCATCGCTAATGTCAATATAAATAACTTAATATGTTAATTGTGCGACTCCGCAAGATATGCTTTTTCTTCAAGTATTTGATGTAAGTTTTTTGCTGCATTAACTTTTGCACGTTGCATTAGTGACGTGTTTTTGTAAGTATTGTTTTCTATAATCTCGCTGACTGTTCTCTCAGTAAGCTTTGTATCCTCAGAAAAATTTGAAAGCACAGTAATTCCTCCCATCTTAAATCCCTTTATTACATTCCCCTGGCTGTCAGCAACGATGATATAGTATATCTTTAGTCCAAATGTATTTCTACCTACTCCTGCGCTGCAGATACCTAGCTTTTGGATTTCTTTCATTTTCTTTGCGATCCGTTTAGTCTGAGGAATTGTAAAAACCTTCTGCAAAATTATCATGACAATTATGTAAGTTACTAGAAATTTCATGGTGTTGTTCGACATACTGCTACCTCTTTTCGATTATGAGCTTACCACCTACTCTGATCTCACTAGGTGTCTTACCTTCAAGGTGCAAGTACCCTGGCAAATGTGCCTTATCAGCTCCGTCAAACTTTAAAGTAACATGGCCTAAAGTTCTGAGGTTGTGACTAGCATAATCTCCTACTGCAGTTATTTTATAAGATATACCGTCTATTTCCAAAATATCAGCCTGTTCTATCTCCCCATAGAGCTCAGATTTCTTTATTAAGACAGAATAATCAGCAAGATCACTTGTTGCATCATCATAAAAAAGAACCAGCATATCTTCTGTAAGAAAATCAAGAGCATATCTGCCTATCCCCACTATTACACTCATGAAAGATGTCATTTAGTTCATCCCCTATCTACCCAAACAAGCATTATAGTTTCATATCTTCGAAATCAAGTTATCTATATATAAATACACTTACAAGCAGTGCAATGCCTACTTCTATAGGAGATACAATAAATTTACCAATAAGCACTGCAGGAACACCCACTTCTGCTGTTTCAGATTCAGCCTCCATAAGGCTTAGTCCAACAGGAATAAAATCGCCGCCTGCCGGTTGGTGTATAGCAAATATAGCTGGAAGAGCAAAATGTGGGGGAATTCGCCCGTCTGCAATTAATGTCCCGATTATTACACCTATCGTTTGAGGTATAACTGCACCCGGCCCAAGTATAGGAGAAATAAAGGGAATTGCTGAAATAATGCCGAGTATAAGTAATCCTAAAGGTTTGTTTGCGAATGAGGAAAGGGCATCAGCTATAATATTCCCCAATCCGCTTCCTAGTACTACGCCCACAATTGCACTGACAAATACCATAAAAGGCAGGATTGTATTTATCACTATTTTTACAGATTCTCTGCCTGAGTCGACAAAAGTTGAAACTATCTTGCCAATACCCGTTGAAAATTTCATAAATATATTGGTTTTCACTTAATCTTCACCATCCTCTAGTACAATATTGTTAACATCTACTCCCGATACATATAAACCTTGTTTGATACAACTCGCAAAAGGTCCTGAGGGGCTGACAGGATTTACATTTATGGTTTAAATTTGCTTTTTTGGAAAAATACCCAAACGCAAGGTCCCACCGCAGTTAATAACTACACATGCCACTTCGTTGTCCGGAACAATGGTAAAAAAACCATCCACCGCAATACCGCCGGAAAAGATTTTTCCTTATTTTACCTCACTAGCGTAATCAGTGTGCTATAACCGAAAGTTGTGGGATAAGGGTCAATATCTATTTCAGCCATTACACGGACAGTGATAATAAGACCCACACCAACTTTTGCCCTTTCCTTGTAATATTCGATATGTTTTTCAGCATACTTATTACTAATAATAAAATCGGTATGCATATGTGATACACAATCCGGTTTGTCAAATCTAAAGAACCCTATAGTTTAGGTTCAGAAAGTTTGGAAGTTTTATGATATGTTTAAATTTAACTTGACATTAATGATAATTATCTTTTCTTCGGAAGCAAAATCAGATAAAAAACCCCGAAAGCCCTTTAAAATAGCGACATTTCGGGGTTCTATTTTTGCCTAGACTTGTAGACTAATTTACCTCTTTTTTACCCTAGCAAAAACTTTTTTAATTTCACCTAAAGTCATAACTTTTTTACCAATATTAAGGTTGAAAACCTCATTTATATCATCAGTAACCTCATCTGCATAATCAAAAAGATAGTGGTTTGCATCTATATGGCTACAAGATACCAAGCGTAGGGTATTAAGAATCCTTTCAATCGAATATTTATTGCCAAGCCTAATCTCAACGATTCTCGCAATTATTAAGGCTATAAAACAGATTAAAAAATGTGCATTAATATGATCTTTTCTTGTAAGGTAGACCGGCCTTGCATCTAAGTTGCTTTTAGTTATCTTAAAAGACTCCTCTATCCTCCAAAGGTCCCTATATAGTTCAATAATACGATCATCTGACTCATCAAGTTCACTAGTAACTATAGCGTAATACCCATCTAGTTTTTCATCTTGCTTTATCTTTTCTTCATCTAAAAATAGTTTTTTCCCCGTATCTAATACTTCCCCCGTATCTTTATCAAATTCTATATTAGCAACATAAGCTAGCAGCCCCATAGGATGTAGCCTTTTGATACTTGGAGGGGTGTGCTATAAGGTCAACTGCCTTAGCAATAACAGCTTCCCTTTGCTTTTTAGCACGCTCTGCATATTTATGGCTGTAAAAGATAACCTGCTTTTGGTCTATTAGAACTTTCTTCTTTTTCTTTTTACCATTTTTATATTTACCCACAGTCACATTAATTTCAGTAGGGATGACTCTGGATTTTCTTTTATAGTCATTACCTATCCATGTATAACCTTCATCATCAAGAACATAAGATTTAAAATCACTGCTAGCAGCTCTTACACTTTTACTGTATATGTATCCATCACCTAAAATAGTATTAAAAGCAATATTATCACCACTATGAAGCCCTTTATCTGCAACAACTATAATTTTTTTTGTTTTAAATTGCTTTTTAATATTTTTTAAAATAGGCATTAGAGTTTGCGAATCATGGGTATTTCCTTCGAAAAGTTGATAAGAAATGGGAATCCCTAGCCTATCTACCGCAAGCCCCATCTGTACAATAGGATCAGGGCTATGTTCTTTGCAAGCACCTTTTCTTCTAAAATCATCCTCTTTGTCTATTTCAAAGTAATAATTTGTTACATCGTAATATACAAGATCAGTCTTCCTATCATACTGCTTTACAATCTGCTCATGAATAAATTTTTGTACATCTTTTTCAATCTTATTAAAATGTGTTAAACAATTATATACATCATCCAATGTAAAATCCGCCTTATCAAAAAACCGATCTTTAATCTCAACAGTTGCTTTTTTTGAGCAAGGATAGAGCAATCTTGCAAAAAGTAAAACTTTCATTATGCTGTTTGAATTAAATTTAAAGTTTTCATGCCTTTGCTTATTGTTAAAAAATCTATCAAGCTCTAATTCATGGTAAACCTTACTAAACACAACATGACCAAAGTTTTTTCTATTTTGAACGTTCCGATCTACTTGACTATCGGCATCAATAGTAATTACAAGCTGCTTATTTTTTTTGCGTTCAGCATCCATTTGTTTTGCAACTTGAGTAAAATGTGCTATTGGGTCATCATATTTTTTCTCAAGTTCATCAAGATAGCCCAAAGATTTAATAACTTTGCGTTTAGTTTTTCCCTCTTTGTCACGATAGCCGTGGACAATTTGTAAATATGTTCTGCCGGTTCTCTTTGAGTAATTCTTAGCTAAAAACACGATAGACCCGCCTTCTAAAAGATTGTATTTCATAGGTAATTATACCATATATTATAACATAAGTCAACTGATTATGGCGAATATTTGACAAAAAAATATGCCTGAAATTATTGTATATAGTGCGTTTCAAGCAATAGTATTATTAGATATGCTTCCGAAGAAACGGGATATGAGTGCCAGGATTACTGTTATTTTCGCAGGCAGTAGTTTTTAATGAGAGGACTTTAGAAATATATAACTGAAATTACCCCGGTTTGATGGACACATAAAATGGCTGGTATAATAATTTCGGTGAAAAATAATAGTATAATGACATCCCGCACATATTCGATAGGCCCTTGGCGGTTCAAGATAGATCCGCTAGGGGCTTTAAAATGCTATTGCTTTTGAAGAAAAATTATGATAAAATAAACAAAATATTTATCAAGTTAATTTCGTTGAAGGGGAATAGTAGCCTTGGTGGAAGGTCAAAGAGAGCCGCCGTAGGTGTGAGTGCGGTGCTGAAAGCCATGGTAAATGGGCCCCTGAGAAGGTGTGGCGAAATATGTGTAATAGTAGCTGCATCCGGAATGCTCCCCGTTAAAAAAGGAGCGGGATATCGCGAATCGTTCGCCGTATCCTTATGAGTGAGTAGCGCATTGAGGTGGCAAAGCGTTTTATCCTGAAGGGTAAAACGCTTTTTTGACATCTTGTGCAGCACTAAATTGGGTGGTACCGCGGGTTGATACATCCGTCCCTTTAGGGGCGGGTGTTTATTTATTTGGAACAACAAGGTCCCCGGGAACCGACAGCAATTTTTGACTGCGTTGTCAGGTGGGGTTCTTATTATACATGTCAAGGTTAGGTTAAAACACTTATTGGAATGTTTCAAACAAATAAGATTTTCAATAAATCGTCAATTTTTGGAGGTGGTCCGGATGACATGAAGGATACTTTCACATCTAATATACAAAAAACTAAAAGGAGTTGATTTAAGTGACCGAAGACGTGAAAATTTTGCTTACTGAAAATGAGATTCCGACACATTGGTATAATATCCAGGCAGATATGCCAAACTCCGTTAAACCTCCGCTGAACCCCGAGACAGAAGAAGTTGCGGGGCCTGATGATCTCAGCAAAATATTTCCGATGGAATTGCTAAAACAGGAAATGAGTACAGAAAGGTGGATAGAGATCCCCGAACGGGTCCGGGAGCTTTACAAGCTGTGGAGACCTTCTCCCGTCTTCAGAGCGGCAAGACTCGAAAAGCTCCTCGATACCCCAGCGCGCATATATTACAAATACGAGGGCACAAGCCCTGCAGGGAGCCACAAATTAAACACTGCCATACCACAGGCTTATTACAACAAAATTGCCGGCATAAAGCGCCTTGCCACCGAAACGGGCGCAGGACAGTGGGGCAGCGCTCTAGCCATGGCGTGTAAGTTTTTTGACATGGCCTGCACGGTATATATGGTCAAAGTAAGTTACCATCAAAAGCCTTATAGGCGCTCTATGATGCAGATGTTCGGCGCGGAGGTTTTTGAAAGCCCTTCAGATAAAACGGAGGCCGGTAAAGCAGTGCTTGTAAAAGACCCGGATTCAACTGGAAGCATAGGTATTGCCATCAGCGAGGCGGTTGAAGACGCCAAAAGCAATGCTGACACAAATTATGCTCTCGGAAGTGTACTGAATCACGTTATATTGCACCAGACGGTAATCGGACAGGAAGCGAAAAAGCAGATGGAAAAAGCAGGACACTATCCGGATGTGATAATTGCCTGCAGCGGAGGTGGCAGCAATTTTGGCGGCGTAGCTATGCCCTTCGTATACGACAAAATAAGGGATGGAAAAAAGACCAGGATAATGGCTGTTGAGCCCACCGCATGCCCGAGCCTCACGAGGGGGAAATTTACCTATGATTACGGAGATGTGGCCCACCTCACTCCCAAAATGATGATGTACACCCTTGGCAGCGATTTCGTACCCCTTGGAATCCATGCGGGCGGTCTAAGGTACCACGGAGCATCACCCCTTCAGAGCCAGTTGCTCCACGACGGCCTAATAGAAGCCAAAGCGTATGACCAAAAAAGTATTTTTAAAGGCGCAATAATGTTTGCTCAGAGCGAGGGTATCGTACCGGCTCCGGAGTCGGCCCATGCCATAAAAGCAGCTATAGATGAGGCAATAAACGCGAGGGAAGCAGGAGAAAAGAGGACAATACTGTTTTGTCTCAGCGGACACGGTTATTTTGACATGGGGGCATATGACAACTATTTATCAGGTAACCTGCAGGATTCCAGCATATCAGATGAGAAGATGCAGGAAATCTTAAGTAAGCTTTCTTAAAGGCTATATCATTCATATCTCATAACTCTATCCACTTGGATAGAGTTGTTTTTCTTTTTTGATTGCGTAGTCGGGTGGGGTTCTTTAGCAAAGCGCAAGGTTCCCGGGCCCCGACAGCAATCTTTGATTGCGTAGTCGGGTGGGGTTCTTAATTCCATAATTGGTACAGATTTTTAAAAGGATAATATCTATGGACCGAGAATATATAATTAAGGCTGAAATCTATATTACAAATAAAATGGGAACAAAACGGACATCTATAAAAATGGTGGTGGGGTTTTTGGGAAATATTGATGAAAAACTTATCGAATCAAAGATAAGAGATGTTTTTATGATTGCCAAAAAACATAGGGAGCTCCGTTTTACGAACTTTTTGGACCCGGCAGAACAGCAGCTGGCGCAAGCCGTCGCCCGAGGGTTTCCGGATATGGGATACGATTTCAACGGAGGGTATCCGGATGCTGAAAGGAAGATCATGCTGGTATATCCGTCATTTTTGGAGGACGAATACCACCGAGCACCTATAAGAGCATTAAGGGTTAGACCGAAGGTCCCACAAGAACATCCAGGTCACAGGGATTACTTAGGTGCTGTTTTGGCACTCGGGATATCCAGGGAAAAGATCGGCGACATACTATTGGGCGAGCCGGGAGCAGATATCATTATGCATGAGGAAATAATGGAATATATAGGGCTAAACCTCACAAAGGTGAAAAATACAGGTGTAGACGTAGAAGAGATTTCATTAAAGGAATTGCTCCAGGCCGAAAGGCCTGTAAAGGAACTGAAAAGCACTGTTGCCTCATTGCGCCTTGACGCCGCTGCCAGCATAGCCTTTGGGATATCCAGATCGAAAATGACCCCTTATATAAAAGGTGAAAATCTCAGGCTAAACTTCAAAGTGGAAAAAGACCCTTCAGTATCAGTCAAACAAGGGGATATTTTGTCGGCTTCGCGCCTAGGCAGGGCTAAGATTGTTGAGGTGGGGGGCAAGAGCAAAAAGGGGAGGACTTATATAAGGATCCATAGGTATATAAATAAATAATATTCAGCAGCGGCAGAGTGTCGGGGGTAGGTGCGGTGCTATATCATTTGTTTAAAGTTTTATGCAAAATCATCCTCGCCGTAATTAGCAGTGGGGTGGAAATAAGCGGTCTTGAAAAAATTCCCCCAAGAGGTCCTTTGATTATAGTATCTAATCATCAGAGCCTCCTGGACCCTCTAATTCTCATGAGCGTTATTCCGAGAAAAATAAGCTTTCTGGCAGCCTCATACCTATTTTCGATACCGGTGGTCGGCCAAGTGCTTATATTGGCGGGGGCTATGCCTGTAAAGAGTCGTAAAGGTGATCTCGGCAGTTTTAAAAAAAGCTTATTTATTCTTAACAAAGGTGGAGTCGTAGGGCTATTTCCTGAAGGAGGAGTTAGCCTTGACGGCAATATAAGGCCTCTGATGCCCGGATGGGGGTATCTCGCCTTAAAATCCGGCGCTCCGGTGTTGCCCATCATGATTTCAGGCAGCAGGAAGGTTTTGCCGCCGGGCAGATACCTTCCTAAGCGCGGCAAAATACATATATCCGTATTTGAAGCTCTGACCCTTCCAAAAAGAGATAAAATACGCAAGCAGGATTTATACCAGCTAAACCAAGAACTGATTCGACTTTGGGTAAAATGAAAAATAAATGTGTAATATGGGAACTTTTTTGTGCAAAAATCGTCTAAGTTTTACAAAAAAGCGGATCTTATCACACATAATTCAAATGGGGGTAGTGACACTATGATGAAAAGAAATATTATTGTAGCCGTGTTGTTAATCTTAGTCCTGGTTATAGCAGCAGGATGCGGAAACAAAAGTAGCGATACAGTGGCCGACATACAGGAGTCAGATGCGTCATCGGGCTATGGCCAAGAGCCGGCAAGTGGCGGCGGATCGGGGGGACTCGTTGATAAGGGTGGCACAGATAAAAATCAGCCTTCCGGGCAAGATGATTCCGGACCGGATACACCTGTTTCTTCAGGCCCACTGACCGGATTTTCCATTGAGGAACCCAAGGAAAACGCTCTTGTAAAATCAGGGGAAGAACTTGCGATAAAAGGGGAAGCTAACATCCCGGGCGCTGAATTTTACATTGAAGTAGAAGATGGTCATGACATACTCGGAAAGACCACTGTAAAATTAGATGGAGATGGTGGGAGCCCCGAACGGTTTGTGACTTCTGTAAAGCTTTCTCAACACTCAAGCCCTTCAGGAATGGTAATATTTTACATAAATACGCCTGAAGGTCAAAGAGAAGAAATACTGCTATTACCCATAAAATTTGAATAAAGTAGACCACACCGAGGAGGATTACCGGGAAAGGCATGAAAGCATACTTGAAATATTTTGAACCGTGAAACGCAATTTTCACGGTTTTTGTATTTTCTAGAAGGGATTTTAAGAATAGTGTAGAAAATTATAGAATAGTAAGAAAAGTACATAACATACTGAACATTGTGTGTAAATGCGCATCTAATCAATTGTTTCTTCGTCCACAGATGCAATTTCTACGAAACTAATGAAGGGTGAATTACTTTGAGGCAGCATATTTATTTTTTGCCCGAAGATGGTCAGGCTTTAACGCTTCCGATTCATTATAACAATATTGTGCAGGCCATGATTTATAAATTGCTCGATGACACTACAGCCCATTTTCTGCACAACAAAGGTTTTATGCATGGGAAAAGAACATTTAAAATGTTTGCCTTTTCAAGACTTATGGGTAGGTACAGCATAGACAAAAGTGAGGGGGATATTACCTTTATAGGACCTGTATCGCTGGTTGTAACATCTCCTTATAGCGATTTTTGCAGCTCCCTTGCAAACGGTTTGCTGTTGCAGTCAAGTATCAGGCTGGGGTCAGCAGAACTGCAGGTAACAAATATTTCACTTGAAAGGGACATTATTGATAATGAAAAAATAAAGATTTGTACTTTGTCACCGATAGTTGTTTACAGCACATTGCTCAGGCCGGATGGCAGGAGATATACCTGTTATTTTGAACCGGGGGAGAAGGATTTCGACGAAATAATGGAAGGCAACCTTCGTAAAAAATATAAAGCATTTTATGATACTGGTGCCCCTGATGGGAATGTTACAATAACACCACTACGACAGCCTAGGCTCTCGATAATCGATTATAAAGATACGACAATAAAAGGCTATTCGGGTGAGTTTATCTTATCAGGCCCCACACCACTCCTGCAAATTGCTGTCGAAAGTGGGCTCGGAAGTAAAAACAGCCAGGGATTCGGATGTATCAAGGTCATAAAGTGAAGAAGGGCTGGCGCCCTTAGGATGAGTAGAGGTATGAGGTATGTGTAGCTAAATAGTAACTATTTTTCTAGGGATGGGAAAAATGTTCGTCATTTTAGTTTATGATGTTGGAGAAAAAAGAGTGGCTAAGACCCTTAAAACCTGTAGAAAATACCTCAATTGGGTTCAAAACTCGGTTTTCGAAGGAGAAATTTCCATGGCTAATTTAAAAAAACTAAAATTGGAGCTTAGTAGGCTAATCGATAATGACGAAGATTCGGTAATATTTTATATATTTCGTTCAACCCGGTATTCGGAAAGGCAGATATTAGGATTGGAAAAAGGGAGAAGTGATATGTTTATTTGAAGAACATACAAATGAAAAGTTGTCAACCTCCGATAGCAAAAAGACCATGGGAGATCAACGACAGTTTATCATTGAAAAAAATCGTCTCAAATCCTTGTATTGTGAGGGGTATAGTGATAATATAATACTTTTTCTTTTATGTTAGTAGACTACCTATGAGGATTTGAAGCTTTATGTAGATGAGTATCAAAAATGTGAAAGGGGGTTTTTTCATGCCATCCACAGGTGAAAAACCCGGAATTGCAACTTACAAATGTACTAAATGTGGACAACTCGTTAGACTCAATGATACAAATGATACACTTTCGCCATGACCAAGGTGCAGGAACACAAAATTTATTAAGGTTAGATAAACGGATACTCTTCTATTACTTTCTCGAATAGCGAACTTTTTACTGAAACTTAGTAACTATATTTTGTTTTTTGATATTGAGAAAGCCTTTTATTACGTCTGGTATATGGCTGAACGATGTAATTGGGAGGAAATTAGATAATGTCAATAGTAAAGATAAAAGCAAATACCGTAACACCCTTGTGGACAGGTAATGCTTGGGGTAAACATAAATACATACAACCTCAATCAATCTTGGGCTCATTGAGATTTTGGTTTGAAATTCTTTGTTACACTTCAAATATTCAAGTTAAATCATGCAATGAAGAATCCCTGAATCATGATGATTTCAAGTCAAAAGTAGACGAAATTTTGTGCGAAATGTTAAAGAAAAACGAAAACAACGCAACATTATTCGAGATAAAAAGAAGGGTTTTGCGGGAGCTCGATATTTCATTACCATCCCAGATTTTTGGGTGTAACGGTTGGCAAGGTTTTATTAGGATAAAAGAAATTAAGCAACCAATCCGCCTCAAAAAAAATCAATTGGGATTAAAGAGTACAATTGTAAAAAAATCAGGTAAAGGCAAAAGACCATCCGTGTGGTACTTAGGAATACCGTATTTTTGGGGAGATTTTACGCTTGAGCTGGAATTGGAAAGTGATGAGCTAAAGCAAGGTGTAATATATCCCCTTTTGAATTTTATTGAAAAGTATGGTTTTATCGGTGGAAAAAACAATCTGGGTTATGGAAGAGTCAAATTTGAAATTGAAGAAGGGGAACTCACAAATTATGAGAAATTGATTTTTGATGGATACCCGCATATTGAATTGAACAAAGTTGTCAATAAAAATATCACTGACTTTAAAGGTCTATTAAATGGAAGTCTCGTAGATAATAAGCAAATTGGATTGTACATCAAAGAAAAAAGCAAAAAGAGCAGTTATGCTGTAATAATCGAAGAGCTGATCAAGAACAAAAGTGATGAAAGGAATAAACGAGACGAAAGGAATAAATCAGAAGATAAAACGAAACGACATTATATCTTTGGCTCCACTAAAACTGATTATTATAGGGATATTAAAGGTCCTAATGCTACTAAAATAATTCCATGGATTGATTTGATAGCAGATGATATGTATCAATACGGTTATATTTCTCTAATAATGCTACAAGGTGTTTAAGGGAGGAAAACAGATGAAGTATGAGTCAGTTTTTGATTATCCTCAAACTCTATGGCCATATACACTTTTTTTAAAGTGCTCATATAAATATGCAGATTGCAATTGGTCAAATATGAAAATAGAAGATTTATCAGAAAATGAGTTCAACCAAATGTTTCCATTTGCTCAAATTAGTGATAAAACAGATAAAGTACTGTCAAATACTAGGGTAAAAGAATTTCCTTTGGTTTTCTTCAGTGAAAAAATGGATGGATATTGGTACTTTTCTAATTGGGATATCAATTTATTGCAAAAAGCAACCGGAATATTCACTGATTGTAATGAATTTCAAAATTATATTAAATCCCTGATACAAGGTTCTTTCGGCATACACTATGAGTTTATTCTGCAATCTCCGTATTTTTCTCGTGACGATAACGAGTTTTATATCGTTCGTAACCCTATATTGAAAGAAAATGTTTGGAAGATACCTATGATAAGAGCTAGCTCATGGAAGGGTATGCTTCTAAAGACTGCAACCGAAATCATAGTAAGTCTTATAGAGAAAAAAGAAACTAGCAGTGTGGCTCAGTATTTTCAAAGCATTTTGCGAATATTTGGGACAGGTTCGGAAGAATTCAGAGAAGTTGAAGAAGCAGTGAGAAATTATATGAAAAGTGAAGACAAACATGCAAAAGGTTCTGACGGGAAATCAAGCAAAATTGATATAACATCAAAACTTGCCAAATATGCGTTATATGAACTTGGAATTAATTTTGAATTTAGTGTCGATGGTAAAAGTATTAAAGAGCAAGTATGGGACTATATAGAAAAAGACATAGAATCTTTTAATGTTAAAAGAGGTAGGGGAATATTTTATCCTACATATTTCAATAGGTTGAATTTAGAAGTAATAAATCCGCACAACAGGAAAACTAAAGCAGGGTCTCAGCCTATTTATTTCGAAGTAGTCCCGGAAGGAACAGGGGGTATTTTTCAGTTTATATATATACCCTATGATGGGATTATGTTATCACCAAAAAAACTAAAGAAGCAAGTGCAGGATGATTGCGAGTTTATGCAAATTCTTATAGAGAATTTATTGGAAGAAAGAGGCATAGGCTCAAAACGAAAATACGGTTGGGGAAGAGCTTGTATGGTCGATAAAAGCAAAATGTGTTTTATGAATTTGTAAGGGAGTGAGTTTGGTGGCCAGTTTAAAGCTAGAGGATCTAATGAAAAAGAGGACAGAAATAATAAAAGCTGAGATAGGAGCTCTTCTTTTCAACTTGGGCAAGACTCATGTGGGTTTTTGGGGGAAATATTTTAATGTTGATGCTAATGCTTTTGAAAAAAAGTACGGATATCCTGTTTTTACAGCATATAGAGATTATTTTAAAACGTATAATAACAGCAATGAAACCAGGTTTGAAAGAGATTTAAAAAGCATACATGAAGATTTTCGGGATTTTTTCTATAAAACAAAAGTTTATTTAGTGGAGAACCAAGACCTATTTCTTTCAGATATTGTCTACTGCAACGCTTTGGAAAAAACAGGAAGACAGGAAGTGGAAAAAATTGTTAATAATATTCTTTTCCATGGTTGCGAGAATATAAACTCAGGGATTGATAAAGGGCCACCTCCTGACAACCAACAGCTTAAAGAGCTTTGGATTTCCAATGCTTTTGGTTCCTTCAAAAAAGAGATGAGCAGGGATATGCTGGACGAAGAAAGGCTTAGTTTTCTACGAAGTTTATGGAAAAAGATTGGCGATATAAACAAGAAACCTGAAGGCTTCTCCCACGATGATTGGGTAGAATTAAGGAACTTTATTTTTAGTGAGGTAAAACGTTGGTACTCAAATCTATTAAGCGATTCACGTTTTCCGGTAAATGATGTTACTTTGTGGGATCAAGCGTACATGACTGCATCGTTATTTAAAACCTGTCTTGCAGCAATCCAATTGGAACCCTCAAAGCAAGCAAGTTATAGTGATAATAATAAATGTAGGAAAATAAAATGGTGCATACTTGGACTTCAGTATGACAAGCTTGGACTGGCAGAGAAAGCTTTAAAAGCACCGTACATTGATTGGTACCGAGATGCAGCAAATGAAGTGGATAATAAAATAAAAAAGATAATAGAAACGGATTATGCACTTGGAAATGCAATATATCGCGATGAAACCGGTATTTATTTCATTGTGCCTGAAAATGTCGGGGATTTTAAATATTCAAGCAAACATTTATATCCGCTAAGCAAGTCCTTACAAGGAATCCAGGATGAGATTTTAGGAGTTTTCAGCGAAAAATTAAGTGGCGAAATTTATCCTTCAATATCTGTGACCAAACCTTCAAGAGGGATAATGAACCTTGCTTACCTTTTGGAAGAGAGCAAAAAGAATTTTTTAAAAGCTTATTATCCCAAAAATTTTGAAGAAATCTGCTCCGACAAAGAACAGGCAAGCCATAAAGATGTGGTTGCCTACAATGGCTTATGCCAAATATGCAAATTCAGACTAGCGAAAAAGAACAATGAAGATTTAATGGTCTGTGATAGATGCAGCGGAAATGAAGGTAAAAGGCTAAAATATTGGATTGAGAACCTAAACGGTGAGACTATCTGGACAGGAGAATTGCCGGACAAAAACGGAAGGATAGCCTTAGTTACTTTAAAATTCGAATTGCAGCGTTGGCTAAATGCAGATATGCTGAATACAAGCGTCAAAAATATACTAGATGATGAGGAACCTTGCAAATATTTAACCCGGCTAAAAAATACTCTGTGCGCTATAAAGGAAATAAAGAGTATAAATGGCTTTGATATTGATGAGTATAAGAAAAAACTAAAAGATAAAGAGTTAGAAGAATTTATTAAAGCGGTTGATGGAATATTGGACAAGTATTCAATCAACTCGGAGTTTGCAGTGTCTACAAGCATTGCGGAAAATTTTAATATTGATTACACCGATTATACCTTTAAACCTAGCAAGAAAGCCAAACCTCAAAACTTAAACAACATCGTCAATAACACCAGTTTTCAAACCCATATTAAAAAGTTTGATTTTGAAATCTTTCTTGAATTAGCTAAAGATGCATATAAACCTTTTATGCATAAAAGAATAGATTTAAATTTTGAAGATTTTTTAGCTGAGGTATTCTTGGAACGCTCATTAGGCGACAGATGGGAAACTTTTATTAATGATAAACTTAAAGGCAAAGTGGATTTTAATAGCGGCAAAATACTCTGGGACAAGTTAAACGAGGATGATATTGATTTCCTGGCTAATATCTTATTCCAGTTCCTTATACGAAAAAATCCATCTCCCGCAAGACTTAGAAGGATTTGGGAGACGACCCGAGAATTTTTCACTGAGTGCAACAAAAAGTTGAAATATCTGTTGGGTATCGAGGATTGGAGATGCAAAAGACTTGTTTGGCGTAATGCCATAGCCGGTCAGGAGAAGATGGAAAAAGAATATAGCTATAAAGGTTTGGATTTCTGGGTTGACAACAAAGGAAATGTATATTTGATCTCATCAATAGAAAAAGCTTCACCTATAATTTCTAAAAAGGATGCCAAAAAGGACATAGCTGGAATAAAAAGCAAAATTGATGCAGGAGACACCGATTGGGTTGATGATATTTCACTCCAGGACTATGAGACAGGTCAGGATACAGGCATTAAACTTAAAGGGTCAAACGCAGTTTATGAATCCTATCTTCCTTATATTTCTATAATAGATCCCACTCCAATTTCTTGGCAGTTTATCGTGCCTGCCAAGTATGTGCCTGAAATGATATTAAAAATCCAAGAGGAGTATTACAAAGAGTTCAAGTATGTTGTTGGAAAACTGCCTTTACACATAGGAGTCGTAGTTCAGGATTATAAAAAACCACTATACATGGGAATTAAGGCATTAAGGAAAATCAGAAGGGAGATCACCGACTGGATGGCCATACAGACAGAAGACAAAGTAAAGAATCTTAAGAAATTACAAGAGCAGATTTTTCGAGATGATTCTGAAAGCACAAGAAAAGCAATAAAATTTGAGGAAAAAGAAGATCCGGCAAAATACTACAGTCTATATCCCACAACAGGAAAATACCAGTTTTACATAAGTCCGGGGGATAAGGCAAGTGGCCTTTGTGTAGTAGATTTTAATAGCCACGGTTGCGATGGTGATATAATAACATACTCGAACACGATAGACTTTGAATTCTTGGACGTTAATACACGGAGAAATGATATACATTACTTTAACGGCAAAAGAAAGTTAAGGGGAAAGATGAACAGGCCCTATATTTGGAAGGAATGGGAACTGTTTAAACATTTTGCAGAGTACTTTAAGCAGAAGGATAGGGGAAAAAACACTAAACTTCATCACATTGTAAATACTATATATTCCAAGCTAAGTGATTGGAAGGATAACGACGAAAGTATAAAAAGATTCATTCTATCATTATTTATTAACACCTTAGATTTTGACGGTGATGGAGGAACGCGGGAAAAGGATGAGTTTGCCAAAATCTTGCTATTGCCGCATGAGCGCACAAAAGATGAAGACAGCGAGGCCGTAAAATGGGATGATTTAAATAAGATAGATCCGCATGTTTTTAAAAATTGCCTATTGAGGTTCATTGATATGTATGAGTTTTGGCATACAGCTCTTAAATGGATGTAAAGGAGGAAATAAGAATGTATGAGAGGGATACCTTGAGAATCTACGGTTTATCTACTGACCCAATTTATATTGGAACCGGCGGATATACCATTGGCAGAGTTGATAATACGATCGTGAGAGATTCAATAACAAAGATTCCCAAAATTCCGGGTTCCAGCATAGCAGGGACTTGGAGGTATTACATGGCTTTAGAAATTCAGAATTGGTTTAGGAAAAATTTTGAAACCATAAAGAACATTTTAGACGGAAACGGAAATACAACAACTGACGATGACATAAGAGAATTAATAAACCGGCTTGCAGACAGAGAACTAAATGACAAAGAATCCATAAGCTTTTCTGAGCGTGTTGAAGTTTTTAAAAAGTATTCTGATATGCTGAATAAAACAATGAACTCTAATAATCAGAGCCAAAATAAAAGTGACCAAGGGGAACAATACTGGCAGCTATATTGGGGCAATCTCATCTCGTCAATTAAATGTGCGGGGCAGGATGATAAGCCAAATGAAGATCGTAAACACGGCCTTGAACTCCATGAAATATCAGATACTGGGCATTGCGGTCACTGTATGGTATGCAAAACTTTTGGTTTTTCCAAAAAGGATAAATCCCATCAGGGAATAGCGTTTTTTTCAGATTTCAATATACTCTTTTTCCCTGTTTATACACGCTTAGGTGTAAAATGGGTAACTTCTCCTTTCGTATTGGAATCAGCAGCTATAAAGATATCGTTTAGAGATAATAACTTGAATGTAGATGGTTCGGATGAGAAGCATGAAAATACAGAAGTAGTATCATCCTTTACAAGGCTGCGGGATCAGCTTGGAGAAAATTCAGTTATTATGGTTCTGGATTCAGATATGGAAGAAAAGCAGGAATACATAAATTTAGGTTGGTTAAACTTAAAAGTTAAACATATAGGGGTTACACTAGATCTTGCCGATTTTCCAAAAAGGGAATACTTAATGCATCACATCTTGAGAAATATAATAGTTGCACCTGACAGCCTGATATCCCATATTATCAACTCAAACCTTGAAGTGCGGACTTCAGTATCTATTGACCCTCTTACAGGTGCTGCGAAGGAAAGAGCTTTATTTACATCTGAGGCTATTCCAAGAGGAACGGTATTTTATGGAGACCTTAGGCTGTTTGAAGGACTTAGAGAGGATATTCCTTCTATAGGCGATATTAACAGAGCCTTTAAAGATAGCAAAAAATATTATGAGACTCTTGGAGTAGGTGGTATGGTAACGAGAGGCTTTGGCAGATTAAAGGTGTACTTTCCTTGAATGCCAAGATTATAGTCGGGAGGTGGCGTAATGTATAAAAATGATAATATTGATGCACTTATAAATGAGTTAGGATTTAATATTGTTGAAAACATTAAAAAATACGATAAAGTGAGAAATGCCTTAAGATCACATATTGATAAGGCGTTAGGAGTTTTGGTAAATGATGGAGTTTATGCATATTATTTATTCTGTAAGTCAAAAGAAAAGGAAGATGACAAAGTAAAGCCTTATTCAAAAATATTTATCAGCGATATTGTTAATAAATTTAAAGAATATTTCAACAAGAATAATAATGATTCCAATGCTTCTCATAAACAAAATGATTATGACGAAGAACGGCATTTCTTCCAAAACATTTCCCAAGAGTTGCATGAACTCCTGTTTTTTAGGGAGGTCCTTGAAAGGGTATTGATTTATGCTAGATATCATGCAAAGGCTTTAAGTGGTGATAAAAATGAATAAAAAATGGTACAGGCTTGCATTTCAGCAGAAAGACCCCATACATATAGGCAACGTTGGTTATGGAGTTCTTGCTGAAACGAGGATTTTTATCCCCGGCTGGACAATGTGGGGGGCTTTAGTGAATAAATACATTTGGGACAAAGGTTGTTCAGAAGAAGATATCGAAATGATCGGGACCTACTTTGAAACAATATCTTGCTTTTTTCCATCCTTTGAAAAAACTGGGGATGTGATGCTGCCCAATTATGAGGATGGTGCCTTTTGCCTGGGAACAGAGCAAAATAACACAAACTTTACTGAAGAAGATTTTAGAGCGCTTTTTACAGACGTATTTGTCTCTACTGCCATTGATGCTATTTCTCAAGCAGCCAAAAAAGAATCTCTTCATGAAATAGAAATGATTCTCCCGAAATCGAAAGAAGCTATAGGAGAAACAAATAAAAAACTTTACTGGGTTGGAATTTTAGGCATCGATGAAAAAAATCATGATGTATTAGACTTTCTCCATGAAGGGCTGATAATTTTTGTTGGAGGAGAGAGGCGATATGGCTTTGGCAAAATTGAGCTTGTTGATAAGTTTGAAATAAATGAGGTGGAGTTGGTAGGCTGGGGCCTTAATGTGGAAGGAAGGCCAATACCAGACAAAGCATTGAGAAACTATATGGAGTATTGCATTAATTCACTGATATATGGAGAAATTGAACATGTAATAATTGAAACGGATTTCACTAAAGTAATGCCTCAAGTGGTGGATTCCAGGATTTGCCTAGCACCTGGCAGTGTTGCTAATTCATCTGGATTTTTAAAAAAAGGAGTTTTTATCCAGTAAAATATTAAAACAGCAATTCTTAACCCCCAAATCCTCAGTTTTTCCGATCGACAAACACTAATGCCAGATGTAATTGGTCCAGAACTTACACGGTATTGGGAAAAGCTCTCGCGGGGCGAAAATCTGAAGACTATAGAAAACCATACTCGCTAAATAAACTTTTGAGAAAAAAGAGCAAGACAATTAATTGACGAGCGACATTGTTATATGCTTCCCTGAAGAAGGCACTTGCCTATCTATAAGGAAATGGAACTCTCAAAAAAGAGGGAATTCAACCATGGTTTTCTTTATTCTCTTCATCCTACTTTTGCCTATATTTATCTTACTTGAATGTGCTCGCCGATCCAGTTAGGATCAACAAAAAAATAGTTATACACTTTATCCCAAATGATATGGGGATCAATTATGAAAGAATAGTTAATACAAATCATCACCGCATTTGACTAACGATGCTATCGTCGCATGGACATATTTTGTAACACTGCAAAGAAGGAATTTTCCCAAAAATGTTGAACATGTCCCTAAAAAGAAAAGTCGAAATATTTGGTAAAGTATTATGTCCACAAAAAGGATTATGGATCACACTTAAGTGATGTCAAAGAGAGGGGTGAATGAGCAAAACACATTGAATCATTAAAAGAAGGGAGTGAGAAAGTGCTTTCAGCTATAAAAGAATTGGGTGAATTAATTATTGAGAGAGAAAAACGGGAGCTATTGGATGTTTTAGTAGAAAACCCTAACAGTGGTGGTTATTACACGAAAGTAATAACTATTGTATTTGAGGTAAAAGACAAAATGATGGTGTTTTCGGGTGTAGAGCTAGAACAATATGATAATTATAAAATAATGAAATATTTGTACAAAAGCGGAGCTGCAAATAGTTTTGACCTATCACCAACCGCAAAACTCAGTGGCAAGCCTGAAGGTACTTTTTACAGAAAGATATTGGGCTGGTTTAAAATTCTCGATAATAGGAAAGTGGAGTTATCTGAAGATGAAAGATCATTTTTGGTAGCCATCCGTGACCTCTTAGAGGAAAATAGCACAGATATAAAAAATGAAATATTGAAGATCAGAGAAGGAACGCCCAAAAAAGAGGGTATTTTAGTTACAATCAAATTCATTCAGGATGGCAACACCCTTTATGTAGGAGATATTCAGTTATTTAGAAGGTTACTCATTTTCCTTGCCAATGAAAAAGACAATAAATTAATGAAAAAAAATAGGGTTTGTTCTATCTGTGGAGATGTAAAGGAAACCGTTATAGGCAAAATAGATACTTATGCTTTTTACACTTTGGATAAACCTGGTTTTATCACAGGAGGTTTTGATGAACAAAGAGCCTGGCGAAATTTTCCCGTCTGTCCCGAGTGCAAGTTTTCCCTTGAAGAGGGCAAGAAGTTTTTAGAGGGAAATTTGACTTTCAGATTTTGTGGTATAAGGTACCATCTTGTTCCTAAATTTATCGTTGGCACCAGAACTGTTGCAGAAGAAGTAATAGATATATTTACAGACACTTCAAAGCTTGCTTCGCTGAAACAAAAAAACATGGAACGAATAACTAATGATGAAGAGGATATTCTTGATATTTTAAAAGATGCAAATGATGTTCTGACCTTAAACTTTTTATTCATACAAAAAATTCAGGCAGCCGAACGGATATTATTAGTAATTGAAGATGTATTTCCATCAAGGCTTCGCAGAATTTTCAGCGCAAAATACTCAGTTGATGCATTGTTTGATCAAAGTTTTACCTTCGGTGTTATCAGAAACTTTTTTGCCAAATCAGATTCTAACAAAAGAAACTATGACCTCGATAAATACTTTTTAGATATCGTTGACAGAATCTTTAAGGACCGTCCAATAAGCAATACATTTATCCTATCCTTTGTTATGAAAAAAATAAGAGATGAATTCATTAATGATAGGTACTTCTATTCTACTGCAAAAGACGGATTGCAGGTTATGACCTTTCTTGAGGATTTAGATTTGATAAAGGTGGAGGTGGATACATTGGAACAAAGGATATTTGACAATATGTTTGATAAATATGGCCAGATGTTTGGAACGCCTTTGAAAAGGGGATTATTCCTGCTTGGTTCATTGACCGAATTGTTGCTAAGGAAACAGTATAAAGAGCGTAATGCGAAACCGTTTTTGAAGAACCTAAAGAGCTTGAAGATGACGGAAAGGGACTTTAAAGGTTTGCTGCCGAAAGTTCAAAACAAATTGGAGGAGTACGATTCTTTTGACAAGGGTAAGCGTCAGTTAGCATCAGAAGTGGCCAATTATCTTCTTATGGCGGGAGATAATTGGGCTATGTCTGTGGACGAACTTAATTTTTACTTTGCGGCAGGGATGAACTTGGCCAATGAGGTGGCCAAGGTAATTTATCCTGATAAAAATATGCCTGAAGAAGTTTTTCAGGAACAATCATAGGAGGCAGATTAAAATGACAATTATTAAAAATCGTTCAGAAATCTTATTTCTTTATGATGTTAGTGATGCCAATCCCAACGGTGATCCTGTAGATGAGAACAAACCTCGATTTGATGAAGAAACCGGGATAAATATAGTTACTGATGTTAGATTAAAGAGAACAATCCGAGATTACTTACACGATTATAAAAATCTGGATGTCTTTATTTTGGAATTAAGAGACGACAATGGGAATCTGAAAACTAAAGAAGATAGACTGAAAGATTTTAAAGACAATGAAGATCTTTTGAAAAAGTGCATTGATGTAAGGCTTTTTGGCGCAACTACTGCAGTAAAAGGTAAAACTATGACATTAACCGGTCCGGTTCAGTTCAAATACGGCAGATCTCTTCACAGGGTAGATATGACTTATGTAAAGGGAACTACTGTCATGCCTTCCGGACAGGATAAGAAGCAAGGGACTTTTACAGAAAAATACATACTTCCATATTCGCTAATAGCTTTTTACGGTATAGTCAATGAAAATGCCGCTAACAGGCAAAGGATAGGATTAACTGAAGAAGATGTGCTGGTAATGCTGGAAGCTATGTGGAACGGAACTAAAAACCTCATGTCTACTTCAAAAACTGGTCAAATGCCAAGGCTGCTTATGCAGGTGGTATTCAAAGAAAAGGACTTTCATATTGGAGAATTGGACAAAAGGATACAATTCGTAACGGATAAGAATGACGAGGAGATTCGGGATATTCGAGATGGAAAACTTGAAATCAGTGAATTAATTGCTGCTTTGAAAATACATAAAGATTCTATTTATAAAATCAACTTTAAAGTGGACGAGCGCCTGATTTTAACACTAGATGGCAATGAAACATCATTAGAAAAAGCATTGAGTGGTTTGAATGTGGGAGAATTTTCCTTTTAGAGGGGTATTAGTATGAAAACTGTAATTTTTGATATATATGGGGCCTTTGGGCACTTCAAAAAATTCTACACTACTTCATCCCCCCTCACTTTTTCTTTTCCCCCACCGCCAACTGTGAGGGGGATGCTTGGAGCAATTGTAGGTTCAGAGAAGAATGACTATCTTCAGGTGTTTTCCCATGAGAAGTGTAAATTGTCCATAAGGATTCTTTCCCCTATAAGTAAAATTCGTATGGGCTTAAATCATATAAACACAAAAGGCAACTATTGGGTACCAATAAAGAAGGGCACACATGAAGCTAGGACGCAAATACGTACTGAATTCGTTAAAAATCCTTCTTACAGGATTTATGTCAGCCATTCGGATAAAAATATATTCGACGAATTAGTTGAAAACATTAAGGCCCATAAGACAGTTTTCACTTTATCATTGGGGCTTAGTGAACTCCTGGCGGACTTTATATTTGTTGGAGTTAAGGACTTTGTTCAAAGCGATAAAGGATACAAAGATATCGTTTCAGTAATACCTATGAATGTGATTGAGAGCTACGGCATCGACTTTGAAGAGGGGAAAAAATATTTCAAAGAAAAAATGGCAATTGAAATGAGTCCGGACAGAGTTGTCCAGCGATATGAAGATGTGCTCTTCGAGATTCAGGGCAAGCCTATTAGGGTCTGGACCAGAGATTCCTGGGAGGATGAGAACGGTGAGCATGTCGTCTTTTTCTGATCTGTATTCTCATCCTGGCAAATTATTAGAAGAGCACCTTATAAATGTGGCCCATATTGCCTGCCAAAATTACACGGTAAGTCCGGTTGAAAACATTTATGGATACAATAAATCTATATTGATGAGACTCGTTAAGATCTGTGGTTTATGTCACGATATAGGCAAGGCCACGGGTTATTTTCAAAAATATTTGTTCACAAATGAAGATGAAAAGAAAAAATTGAAAAACCTAAATGAAACTCGACACGGTTTATTATCGGCGGTAGTAGGCTTTTATGCCGCCCAAGGTGAATTTGCAAATGAAAATAGCTTAACAAGTAACGAAAAGGCGTTTTTGTCCTTCGTTGCTTTTTGGACAATAAGAAAACATCATGGCAACTTGGAGGATATTATTGACGAAACAGGAGTAAACGATAAAGATATAGAGCTTCTCGTAGACCAAGTAAAAAGCATAGATAAAGATAAACTTTCGATATTAAATGAAAGGCTTAAGACAGAAGGTCTAGCCCAGGATATTACAACAACTTCAATGCTGGAGTGGGTGAAATTAATACAGAATAATCTTAGAGTAATGCGGAGAAGCTTTAGAAAATTAGATAGAGAAAAAAATATGGAACCTTATTTAATGACTAACTTTATTTTTTCACTATTAATCGATGCGGACAAGAGTGAGGTAGTATTGGGTGAAGTACCTCAACGACGACAAACGGTCATGGATTATACAATTGTAGATAATTACAAGAGAACTTTAGATATAAAAAAGTCTAAGATAAATGATTTGAGGGAAAAAGCCTATCAGGAAGTTTTGGGTCAAGAACTGGATTTGAATAAAAGGATATATTCTATAAATCTTCCTACGGGATTAGGCAAAACCTTCATTTCCCTGGCCTTCGCCTTAAAGCTTCGGGACAGTATTAACAGTAAAAAGGGATATATGCCACGTGTAATATATTCTCTCCCATTTCTGAGCATTATAGAGCAAAATGCCGACCAGTTTGAACGAGTCCTGAGTGAAGCAGGCTTAAATGTAGATTCAGATTTGCTACTAAAACACCATCATCTCTCAGAATTATATTACAGGATGGGAGAAAACGAGTTTGAGCCAGATGAGGCTAAAATATTAATAGAAGGCTGGAATTCTGAAATAATTGTTACAACCTTTGTGCAATTATTCCATACATTGCTTTCAAATAAAAATAGCACCCTTCGTAAATTTCATCGACTGTCTGGCAGCATAATTATTCTTGATGAAGTCCAATCAATACCTTTCAAGTTTTGGCTTTTGGTAAAAAATATACTCGAGGAACTTGTCGAAAAGTTTGATTCATATGTGGTCTTTGTAACCGCGACAGAACCTTTGATTTTCGAAAGGCAGGATGTTAAGCATCTAGCGATCAGAGAAAAGTACTTCAATGCCTTGGACCGCGTTGTGATAAAACCCCAGCTGGATGAAACTATAACGGTGGAAGAACTGGCGGAAAATATAAAGCTTGAACCCGAAAAAAGTTATCTTTTTATACTAAACACCATCAAATCGGCTAAGGCTTTTTATGAATTACTAAAGGCCAGAACAGAGCGGATAGGTTTTCTCTCTACCCATGTAGTACCTAAAGAACGCTTTAATAGGATTAGTGAGATGAAGGAAGGAAAGATTAAAATTGCTGTTACTACCCAATTGGTAGAAGCAGGAGTAGATATTGACTTTGATGAAATATACAGAGATTTATCGCCTTTAGACTCTATTAATCAGTCTGCAGGCAGATGCAACAGAAATGGAGAGAGCCAAGGAAAAGTAATAGTCGTATCATTGAAAGATGACAGAAGGCGTTATTCATCCTACATATATGACGATGTCCTTTTAGATATTACCGAAAAAATCCTCAAAAAACATAAGTGTATAAGAGAAAAAGACTTTTTAAATATTATTGATAATTACTATAAAGAAATGCAAGAAAAAATGGCAAGTGACAAATCTTGTGAACTACTATCAGCAGTTTATAGGATGAAATATAATAGCACGGATGAAGCAATAAGTATAAGTGACTTTAAGCTTATTGATAATTCATATCCAAAGATAGATGTATTCATAGAGATAGACGATGATGCAAGAGGCGTATGGCAAGATTATCTCGGGATCAAAGAAATAAAAGACCTTTTTGAGCGCAGAATTGCATTCAGCAACATAAAGGCTGACTTCTATAAGTATACAGTAGCAGTGCCGACTACTGTAGATAATCTGCCACCAGAGGTGGCCGGTTTCAGGTATGTAAATATGAATAGCTTGGAAGAGTTCTATGACAAAGAAACGGGGTTTAAATGTCAAGGGGTGACACCAATATGGTGATGCCTATTACAGGAACCCTCATTCAAAGTTATAACATATGCAAGCGTCAAGCTTGGCTAATGGCTCATCAGATTATCCCTGATCAAGAACATCAATATATAGAATTAGGCAGGCTTATAGATGAAGAAAGCTATCCTCGGGAAAAGAAAAAAATACACTTTGAAAATGTGGTGCTAGATCTCATTAAATCTGATGATGGTGATATTATTGTCGGTGAAGTTAAAAAAAGTTCCAGGGCACAAAACAGTGCTCGGATGCAACTGGCCTTTTATCTTTACAAACTCAAACAAAGCGGGATAAATGCACGAGGTATTCTCATGTTTCCCGAAGAGAGAAAAAGGGAGGCTGTAGAACTTACGCCGGATATTGAAAAAGAATTGGAGGATATGCTAAACGGTATCCAAAGGATTATATTTCGGGAAAATCCTCCCGCTTTTAAAAAAATCGGATACTGTAAAAACTGTGGGTATAAGGAGTTTTGCTTTTCATGAAAAGGCCCATATATATTTTCTCAAGCGGCGAGTTAAAAAGGAAAGATAACACAATATTTTTTGAGAATGAACAAGGGAAAAAATATATTCCTGTAGAAAATACAAGTGAGATCTATATTTTTGGAGAAGTGGATATAAACAAGAGATTTTTGGAGTTTGTAACGCAAGCAGAGATAATAATACACTTTTTTAACCATTACGAGTACTATGTTGGAAGTTACTATCCCAGAGAACACCTAAATTCCGGATATATGATTTTAAAACAGACTGAACATTATCTGGATACGCAAAAGAGGCGAAAGATTGCAGCTGAATTTGTAATGGGAGCTGTAAAAAATATTTGCAATGTAATAAGATATTATTCAAACAGAGGCAAAGATTTAAAATGTGTGGAAGAAAGAATCAAGGAATTAGAAGAAAAAGTATATTCGGCACGGGATATAGACGAACTCATGGCTTTGGAAGGTAATACGCGGGAATATTATTATAAGGCTTTTGATATTATTTTAAATAATCCAGACTTCGCCTTTGAGCAAAGGACCAGGAGACCACCTCAAAACAATCTAAACACCCTTATAAGTTTTGGCAATTCATTGATTTACACTGTTGTATTGAGTGAAATTTATAAAACTCATTTAGATCCAAGAATCGGTTTTCTACATGCTACGAATTTTCGACGTTTTACTTTAAATTTAGATGTGGCAGAAGTATTTAAACCCATTATAGTTGACAGAGTCATATTTACTGTAATCGGGAGAAATATGATATCTAAGGATGACTTTGAAAAGAGTACCAATGGTTTGGTATTAAAAGAAAAAGGCCAGCAAGCTTTTGTTGCAGAAATGGAAAATAAGCTTAAAAGCACTTTTAAGCATAGAAATTTAGGTAGAAATGTATCCTACAAAAGACTAATAAGACTGGAATTGTATAAATTGGCTAAACATCTTATTGGTGAACAAGAATACAAAGCTTATGTAGCAAAATGGTAAATAAAAAAGTCGTCGACCATGAATAGTGCAAAAACCCCTGGAGGTCGACGACTTTTTTATTTATATCGGTAAAGACTTGGAAGGCTTGTATATCAATAAAAATGTGGTATAATAAAATAAAAACAAAATATTTAGAAATCATTCTTCAACGATTTAAGGCCCTTAATTTAAGGCCATTTTAATGTGTTCTTAGCCTACCTATGAGGAATTGAAACTCTTTATCCTTTCCGTATTGATTCAACTTTACGAGTTCTTAGCCTACCTATGAGGAATTGAAACTACTAAATTCGGGCGGGTAGCTCGGCTATATCTCGTTCTTAGCCTACCTATGAGGAATTGAAACAGCTGTTGTGTATTCTGATCACTCTAGTATGGTTCTTAGCCTACCTATGAGGAATTGAAACTCGGTTTTCCGCAAGAAAACTAACACTCACGTGAAGTTCTTAGCCTACCTATGAGGAATTGAAACATTGCGTGCAAAGGGTTATTCATATAGCTTGTCTCTGTTCTTAGCCTACCTATGAGGAATTGAAACTATCTCACCTTAGTATCTAAGAATAATTTAAAGTTCTTAGCCTACCTATGAGGAATTGAAACAGTCTGACGTTGGGCTAGGAACGTTGATAATACCGGTTCTTAGCCTACCTATGAGGAATTGAAACAAGTGGCAAAAGTAGAGCACGAACTAAATGATTTGAAGTTCTTAGCCTACCTATGAGGAATTGAAACTAGAAAGGAGAAAAAATGTATATAAACGAACTTTTGGTTCTTAGCCTACCTATGAGGAATTGAAACGCTATAGTAGCAGATTCTAATACTGCTACTCTTGAGAGTTCTTAGCCTACCTATGAGGAATTGAAACAAACAATGTTTGTCATTTTTGTTTAGAAGTCTTGAATGTTCTTAGCCTACCTATGAGGAATTGAAACTGCTTTTTTCTATGACATTCTGCCATCTCCTTCATTGCGTTCTTAGCCTACCTATGAGGAATTGAAACCAGCTTGCAAAGCATCTATTGCCTGTTTTGTCCTAAGGTTCTTAGCCTACCTATGAGGAATTGAAACTACGACTTGACTAAATAACCAATATCGTCTACGAAGGTTCTTAGCCTACCTATGAGGAATTGAAACTAACAAATAGGGTCTTCTTTCCTCAAAAGCTCTTGCGTTCTTAGCCTACCTATGAGGAATTGAAACCTTTTTTAACTTATTTTATTGAAAATGAGGTGAAAAGGTTCTTAGCCTACCTATGAGGAATTGAAACCGCATATACTGTCTGATATAGCCCAGCCTCTGTAGTGTTCTTAGCCTACCTATGAGGAATTGAAACTAGGTTTGAAGCAAACGGATATGGCTAAAAAAATAAAGTTCTTAGCCTACCTATGAGGAATTGAAACAGTTGTAGGGCAAGGGACATTGGCGGTGAAATCCCGGTTCTTAGCCTACCTATGAGGAATTGAAACCCTAAGTCTACATGCTCGCTGACATCTTCGATATCAGGTTCTTAGCCTACCTATGAGGAATTGAAACATTGCACCAAAGTCCTTGATTGAAAAACTGTGCTCCTGTTCTTAGCCTACCTATGAGGAATTGAAACATTTATATTATTATTGTAAAAAAACATATGTTCGGGTTCTTAGCCTACCTATGAGGAATTGAAACTAGCAACATCAATAACCGGAGATTCGTTGTAATATAGTTCTTAGCCTACCTATGAGGAATTGAAACACAAGGTCGGGATGGGTGAAGGATAGTTTATCTTCTGCGTTCTTAGCCTACCTATGAGGAATTGAAACCATATAAATATCTCTCTCGGAGATATTCCTCATATAGTTCTTAGCCTACCTATGAGGAATTGAAACTTTTTTTGGCCTCCTTTATGTCAATTTATCTATAATGTTCTTAGCCTACCTATGAGGAATTGAAACAAAAACCGAGACTGGGAGCTGCTTTGTGACAATCTCGTTCTTAGCCTACCTATGAGGAATTGAAACACGAATAGCTTCCAGCACTGTTCAAGCTGTATATATCGTTCTTAGCCTACCTATGAGGAATTGAAACTCAAATACTGTTTTTTGGAAAACTTCACTACCTCCTACGTTCTTAGCCTACCTATGAGGAATTGAAACTATTCCGACTTGCCTATAAAAGCATTAGAGAAGATAGTTCTTAGCCTACCTATGAGGAATTGAAACACATGAATCGTTGACTGAGCAATACAACATTCAAAGGTTCTTAGCCTACCTATGAGGAATTGAAACTGGTCGTGTTTGTATACGGTCAACAGTGCTCATCTCGTTCTTAGCCTACCTATGAGGAATTGAAACTGCTTCTTTCTCCAAAAAGTCTGCTGCTGCTTCTTTTGCGTTCTTAGCCTACCTATGAGGAATTGAAACTCAATGGATATGAGGATCCCAACGGTTATAAGAATGAGTTCTTAGCCTACCTATGAGGAATTGAAACAGGATCGGGTTATATGTCAATTCATAGACTGTTTTCCGTTCTTAGCCTACCTATGAGGAATTGAAACGCAGGCGTTTCATGCCCACTATGGGGTGCTGCTTTTTGCGTTCTTAGCCTACCTATGAGGAATTGAAACTGTTCGAGAAGTGCCGAAGATCTACATTCACCAAGAAGTTCTTAGCCTACCTATGAGGAATTGAAACAGGTGTGTGACGTTTAGCTGAGCGTTGATTTCGTCGAGTTCTTAGCCTACCTATGAGGAATTGAAACACTACAATCCTGGCCACACCGGCTTTGATCGCCTTGCGTTCTTAGCCTACCTATGAGGAATTGAAACCCGTTTAGATACTTGATTAATAATAAAATACATGTCGAGTTCTTAGCCTACCTATGAGGAATTGAAACAGATAAAAAGACTATCTTACTTTATATAGATAAAAGTTCTTAGCCTACCTATGAGGAATTGAAACTGTGCAGTATTTTAGATGAGATTGTATAAAAGTATGTAGTTCTTAGCCTACCTATGAGGAATTGAAAACTGGCATGGAGCTTCTTGGGGCCGGGGCTTGTGCCAAGTTCTTAGCCTACCTATGAGGAATTGAAACACCGCTGAGGACGACGATGTTATCAGCGCAAAGACCGGTTCTTAGCCTACCTATGAGGAATTGAAACTTTTTTCTCTATCGGCTTTTCCTCATGCCGACAGTAGTTCTTAGCCTACCTATGAGGAATTGAAACGGATACTTTTCTTTGGGAATCTCTGTGAGCTTCTTTGCGTTCTTAGCCTACCTATGAGGAATTGAAACAAAAACTTGGTCAATCTAGTGAGGATGCTGCTGCGGGTTCTTAGCCTACCTATGAGGAATTGAAACACATTGGCTACAAAGGGCTTCCTGCCCCAGATGTAGGTTCTTAGCCTACCTATGAGGAATTGAAACCCGCCCAATCCGTTCCGTCCCACACAAACACTGTTGTGTTCTTAGCCTACCTATGAGGAATTGAAACCTCTAGATGGTTACACATACTATCTCAATACAAGAAGTTCTTAGCCTACCTATGAGGAATTGAAACCAAGATTCAGGCCCTGGCGCTGGCCCTCTCGGATTAGTTCTTAGCCTACCTATGAGGAATTGAAACCAATACTATGAACAAAAATTACCAGAGCATAATAAAGTTCTTAGCCTACCTATGAGGAATTGAAACAATTTAGAAAAACTAGACAACATAATTCATAAATATAGTTCTTAGCCTACCTATGAGGAATTGAAACTTATGCCAAATATCATATTCATCTAGCTCCGAATCATGTTCTTAGCCTACCTATGAGGAATTGAAACGCATTAACTAGACAGCAAGTATGGGATATAAATATGGTTCTTAGCCTACCTATGAGGAATTGAAACCGCAATCTTTTTACTAAACGTAGAGGTCAAAAACTAGTTCTTAGCCTACCTATGAGGAATTGAAACTTAGCTTCAGGAGTATATTGATATACAGAGTTTAACCCGTTCTTAGCCTACCTATGAGGAATTGAAACCAAAATGACCAAGGGGAGTTATTTTTAAGGTTTACTCTAGTTCTTAGCCTACCTATGAGGAATTGAAACATCTGAGCAACTTTTTCTGCTACTACTGCTTCTATCGTTCTTAGCCTACCTATGAGGAATTGAAACTTGATTTCCGGAAGACTGACTGTCCAGCCGCCTACAGGTTCTTAGCCTACCTATGAGGAATTGAAACGGATATAGTTGAGCATAGCCTGTTTTTTCTCGGCTTGTTCTTAGCCTACCTATGAGGAATTGAAACACAAACAACCCTCATAGCGTTACAAAGTCACAAGTTGGTTCTTAGCCTACCTATGAGGAATTGAAACCTTATGAACCTGTTGCCGCTGTAAATGTAGGTTTCCCGTTCTTAGCCTACCTATGAGGAATTGAAACCGTAGCGCAGCTATAGCGTACCCGGAAGATTTAGCCACGTTCTTAGCCTACCTATGAGGAATTGAAACTATATCCTGCTCTTTTCGGAACTGCTTTGAAGTGTTTTTGTTCTTAGCCTACCTATGAGGAATTGAAACGGTGTCGATACATCAGAAGGCAAAGAATACGTGCCTTGTTCTTAGCCTACCTATGAGGAATTGAAACCTGCCAGAAGAGCAATATACATTCAATGAAATCCGAGTTCTTAGCCTACCTATGAGGAATTGAAACAAGCATTGATTAGTATTTCATTCATGCTCTACACCTCGTTCTTAGCCTACCTATGAGGAATTGAAACCGCAACTCCAAAGAGAGGGGTTGCGGGAGATATATGGTTCTTAGCCTACCTATGAGGAATTGAAACCAGCTCAAATACGGGCACGTTTGAGCTTGCTATAAACGTTCTTAGCCTACCTATGAGGAATTGAAACTTCTGCTTGAAAGATTATAAACAAGCTGTTATGTATTTGTTCTTAGCCTACCTATGAGGAATTGAAACGCCAGTAGACCGGCTTTGTATTTTTTTATATAGTCAAGTTCTTAGCCTACCTATGAGGAATTGAAACAAGTAACTGGGCTTGAAGATGAGGGAACTACCTTGGGTTCTTAGCCTACCTATGAGGAATTGAAACACATACCATTGAGTCAGCTCGTTGAGTCTTTCCCGGTTCTTAGCCTACCTATGAGGAATTGAAACGGAGTTTGGGACAAGTAAAATGCAAGCATGTAATAAGTTCTTAGCCTACCTATGAGGAATTGAAACCGCAACGAATTGAGCAATACGCAGATGTCTACCGCCAGTTCTTAGCCTACCTATGAGGAATTGAAACTGGAAGAAAGGCCAAAGGCGGCAAAGGCGGACTCCGTTCTTAGCCTACCTATGAGGAATTGAAACTAAAGATGTTGGGGGCCTTGTGGGATTGGGTTTAGGGTTCTTAGCCTACCTATGAGGAATTGAAACGAACCATATCGCCATTGCACATGATTATCTACGTCTAGTTCTTAGCCTACCTATGAGGAATTGAAACCGAGGACTGTCCCTTGCCCTACTTTTGATTGTATACCGTTCTTAGCCTACCTATGAGGAATTGAAACCCGGCAAGCTGCCTTGAGATGCTTCCCGCTCTTCCAAGTTCTTAGCCTACCTATGAGGAATTGAAACAGGTATCTATAGAATTTATCAAAATATCCGGCACTGGGTTCTTAGCCTACCTATGAGGAATTGAAACCAGGCAATACACAGATTGCATGGTCAAAAGTGCTAGAGTTCTTAGCCTACCTATGAGGAATTGAAACTTTGGATACGATTATATCCCTGAAAGAGATATGTTAAGTTCTTAGCCTACCTATGAGGAATTGAAACAAGAGTGCATTCAGCACCTTAGCCTTTTCCAGCATTTCCGTTCTTAGCCTACCTATGAGGAATTGAAACAATAGTGCTTTTAAGACTACTCTTTATAAGGATGATGGTTCTTAGCCTACCTATGAGGAATTGAAACATCAGCCGCTGGGTATGGGCGAAAAAGATCGACATTAGTTCTTAGCCTACCTATGAGGAATTGAAACAAGCAATAAATTCTAGCGTTCTCTCGCTCCAGCCAGGTTCTTAGCCTACCTATGAGGAATTGAAACCATATAACGACACTATATAGACCTCTATCCCTTACTATGTTCTTAGCCTACCTATGAGGAATTGAAACACGGGTCTTCCCTGCCATCAATATATATTTTATCATGTTCTTAGCCTACCTATGAGGAATTGAAACCCCTGTTTAAACATAGATATTACTTTGTCGAAAATACCGTTCTTAGCCTACCTATGAGGAATTGAAACACTTTGCTTTCCATAGGTATGACTTCTGGATCAACAGGTTCTTAGCCTACCTATGAGGAATTGAAACTCTTTATTTCTTGGCATAATCTCTCTGCATGAAATAGTTCTTAGCCTACCTATGAGGAATTGAAACCCGCTTTTGGAAGAGCGATGGTGGGTATCCTTTCTGTGTTCTTAGCCTACCTATGAGGAATTGAAACAGAAAAAGAATAGAGGAATATAAGGGGAGGTAAAAAGTTCTTAGCCTACCTATGAGGAATTGAAACATATGGGTAGCCATGCAAATATACAAAACGCTGTATAGTTCTTAGCCTACCTATGAGGAATTGAAACTGTAGTATGATGTTGACATGATTAAAGATAGATTGAGTTCTTAGCCTACCTATGAGGAATTGAAACTTTATTTTATACTTTGCACTAATGTTTAATTCTTGTGTTCTTAGCCTACCTATGAGGAATTGAAACACATGAGTTTTATAGTATTGAGACACTCCTTTTCCTGTTCTTAGCCTACCTATGAGGAATTGAAACTAGAAAAAATGTTTACTGGCATGGACTGGAAGTATCGTTCTTAGCCTACCTATGAGGAATTGAAACTTTTTTTAATGTTTTTTTGCTGTTGTGTTAACATTGGTTCTTAGCCTACCTATGAGGAATTGAAACCCTTTAGTAGGGCAAATATGGAATCCTCCTGTGGAAGTTCTTAGCCTACCTATGAGGAATTGAAACTTGTTAATCCATAAAGCTACATTCCAAGTTTGGCGATGTTCTTAGCCTACCTATGAGGAATTGAAACATATATATCGAGCCACAAATAGTAGTGTCATATTTAAGTTCTTAGCCTACCTATGAGGAATTGAAACTATTGATAGTATTTACTATTTGATTTTTTTACTTGGTTCTTAGCCTACCTATGAGGAATTGAAACAAATATCAGCCACACTATCTTTCCCATGCCTAGCTTGTTCTTAGCCTACCTATGAGGAATTGAAACTATCAAAAGCAGACATAGTGGCACTAGGTATTCCTGCGTTCTTAGCCTACCTATGAGGAATTGAAACTATCAAAGTTGTATATAAAAGGGAAAGAAAAAAACCGTTCTTAGCCTACCTATGAGGAATTGAAACTTTTTATACGCTGATATTGCACCTTTTCTTATAATGGTTCTTAGCCTACCTATGAGGAATTGAAACTATGATATATACAAGAGGTAGACATAGATCACCTATAGTTCTTAGCCTACCTATGAGGAATTGAAACTGTTTTTGCCCTTAAATTGCTGTGTTCCATAGCCCTGGTTCTTAGCCTACCTATGAGGAATTGAAACAATAACGGACGATCAAGATTATGAACTAGAAGAAAGTTCTTAGCCTACCTATGAGGAATTGAAACAAATCTCGAAGTATATATTCTCTATTTTCTTCCGTGGTTCTTAGCCTACCTATGAGGAATTGAAACAAGAATTACCTAAAAAGGTACAGCAAAAGGTTTATTAGTTCTTAGCCTACCTATGAGGAATTGAAACTGCTGATAATGTAGCCGATAATGCGCTCGGTGCGGCAGTTCTTAGCCTACCTATGAGGAATTGAAACTTTATTTTACATTTTTAATTATAGTATATTATATTAATGTTCTTAGCCTACCTATGAGGAATTGAAACCCGTTTAGATACTTGATTAACAATAAAATATATGTCGAGTTCTTAGCCTACCTATGAGGAATTGAAACAAATATCAGCCACACTATCTTTCCCATGCCTAGCTTGTTCTTAGCCTACCTATGAGGAATTGAAACTATCAAAAGCAGACATAGTGGCACTAGGTATTCCTGCGTTCTTAGCCTACCTATGAGGAATTGAAACTATCAAAGTTGTATATAAAAGGGAAAGAAAAAAACCGTTCTTAGCCTACCTATGAGGAATTGAAACTTTTTATACGCTGATATTGCACCTTTTCTTATAATGGTTCTTAGCCTACCTATGAGGAATTGAAACTATGATATATACAAGAGGTAGACATAGATCACCTATAGTTCTTAGCCTACCTATGAGGAATTGAAACTGTTTTTGCCCTTAAATTGCTGTGTTCCATAGCCCTGGTTCTTAGCCTACCTATGAGGAATTGAAACAATAACGGACGATCAAGATTATGAACTAGAAGAAAGTTCTTAGCCTACCTATGAGGAATTGAAACCGGCGTTGACGATATTTTGGAATTTATTGATAATGGGTTCTTAGCCTACCTATGAGGAATTGAAACTTCTGCATATTTTTTCTGATTAATTCTGGACTCAAGTTCTTAGCCTACCTATGAGGAATTGAAACCTGTATAAAGTGCATTTTCTTCAACGTCATTTTCTGGTTCTTAGCCTACCTATGAGGAATTGAAACGCAGAATATGGAATATTTGCCATGATTTGCTTGATTGGTTCTTAGCCTACCTATGAGGAATTGAAACTATAAATGCAGGGAACATAGCTAACCTTACAGAAGAAGTTCTTAGCCTACCTATGAGGAATTGAAACCGACGGATTTGAGACGAAAACTGTCAAAATTATTGTGTTCTTAGCCTACCTATGAGGAATTGAAACTATAAATGCAGGGAACATAGCTAACCTTACAGAAGAAGTTCTTAGCCTACCTATGAGGAATTGAAACCTCTATGAATTTTCCTTCTGCTTTGTTTGCTCTATAGGTTCTTAGCCTACCTATGAGGAATTGAAACCCAGCTTCACGGACGGGACAAGGGAGGCGGAAACGCGTTCTTAGCCTACCTATGAGGAATTGAAACTGCCGAGGGGCCGTTCGAGCCTTGCGAAGCGGTTGCGGTTCTTAGCCTACCTATGAGGAATTGAAACTTGTATAAAAACATATGTTCTGTTTATAAGCAAAAAGTTCTTAGCCTACCTATGAGGAATTGAAACCTATGGAGGACGCAGCTGTAATGATCTGGGCGGGCGTTCTTAGCCTACCTATGAGGAATTGAAACGCTACTTATCCAGCTTGTGAAGCCGCTCCATTTCTCCGTTCTTAGCCTACCTATGAGGAATTGAAACACCTTTAGTTCCTCCCAACGCTGAGATATTTCATCTTGTTCTTAGCCTACCTATGAGGAATTGAAACACAGCAATAATTCTAGCACTTTCCCACGTATATCCTTGTTCTTAGCCTACCTATGAGGAATTGAAACTATATAATGTAAATATAATATTAAGGAGGTTAAAAAGTTCTTAGCCTACCTATGAGGAATTGAAACTTCTACCTGCACCATGAGGAGCTGAATAATTCCAATGTTCTTAGCCTACCTATGAGGAATTGAAACAATTCCTAAACCCTTTTACCAAGTCTGCCGGAGCAGCGTTCTTAGCCTACCTATGAGGAATTGAAACAAAGCCCTTTAGCGTTGGTTTCATTTCTTCAAGCAGGTTCTTAGCCTACCTATGAGGAATTGAAACAAAAATACACCATTAACAATCAATGTTATAGAATAATGTTCTTAGCCTACCTATGAGGAATTGAAACATTTATTGAGGTAGACTTTATAACTACATACTAATAGTTCTTAGCCTACCTATGAGGAATTGAAACGATTTTTATCTTTTTGTGTATGTATGAAGTTATCCCCGTTCTTAGCCTACCTATGAGGAATTGAAACGCGAATGCATATTGATTGGTGGTGTCTTTTCTACAAGTTCTTAGCCTACCTATGAGGAATTGAAACATTCCTGTTTTCTCGTCTCTTTTCCAAATTTCCATTTTAGTTCTTAGCCTACCTATGAGGAATTGAAACTTCGGATTGTATTAATGTCGTAGAGCACATCAAAGAGGTTCTTAGCCTACCTATGAGGAATTGAAACGCGCCGGCCAGTCCTTACCCAAACAATACCGGATACGTTCTTAGCCTACCTATGAGGAATTGAAACATCTACCTCCGGCCTGCGCTGGAAACAGAGCTTGAGGTTCTTAGCCTACCTATGAGGAATTGAAACGGCACTTGCCCTGGCAGACGCCGCTGAAAGGTTCTGGGTTCTTAGCCTACCTATGAGGAATTGAAACTCACTTTCTGCTACAAAGATACCACTTTTATTGTCAGTTCTTAGCCTACCTATGAGGAATTGAAACAGCTTTATCCTGGCCCCATCGCCCTGCCCTGATACTGGTTCTTAGCCTACCTATGAGGAATTGAAACCCATCCGGGAGGCTTGTCTGTTGGCCTTCTTATAGGTTCTTAGCCTACCTATGAGGAATTGAAACTGATATCCCGGTATAGCCTCTCTAGAGCCTCCATCTGGTTCTTAGCCTACCTATGAGGAATTGAAACTTTTGTCGCAGATAGCAGAGTGCGACAGGACTATTCGGTTCTTAGCCTACCTATGAGGAATTGAAACGCGGCTTGACCTTCGCCCCCTGTGGAAGCTCAAGCAGTTCTTAGCCTACCTATGAGGAATTGAAACACAAAAAGTTGATAGGTTTTAAGTATTTCCACACAGTGTTCTTAGCCTACCTATGAGGAATTGAAACTTTCCTGCCAATTGTAGCCCTGTTCACGTAGGGATAGTTCTTAGCCTACCTATGAGGAATTGAAACATCTGGTGAAAGTGATTGATTTGGCTAAAATAGCAGGTTCTTAGCCTACCTATGAGGAATTGAAACGATACAAAAAAGGTATGGGTGGACAGATGAAGTTGTGCGTTCTTAGCCTACCTATGAGGAATTGAAACCAAGGCTTGAATGTAAACCTTGTAATGGATAATTTTTGTTCTTAGCCTACCTATGAGGAATTGAAACTTTGTTACGGAAACAACAATGCTGCTACGGTTACGCCGTTCTTAGCCTACCTATGAGGAATTGAAACTGATATCCCGGTATAGCCTCTCTAGAGCCTCCATCTGGTTCTTAGCCTACCTATGAGGAATTGAAACTTTTGTCGCAGATAGCAGAGTGCGACAGGACTATTCGGTTCTTAGCCTACCTATGAGGAATTGAAACGCGGCTTGACCTTCGCCCCCTGTGGAAGCTCAAGCAGTTCTTAGCCTACCTATGAGGAATTGAAACACAAAAAGTTGATAGGTTTTAAGTATTTCCACACAGTGTTCTTAGCCTACCTATGAGGAATTGAAACTTTCCTGCCAATTGTAGCCCTGTTCACGTAGGGATAGTTCTTAGCCTACCTATGAGGAATTGAAACCCTTGTGGCCAGAGCCTGTGAATATATTAAGGGAGGTTCTTAGCCTACCTATGAGGAATTGAAACTTACTATTATAACTTAGCTAACCGTAAATTGTCAATAGTTCTTAGCCTACCTATGAGGAATTGAAACCACAACCTGCTCCACTATGACAATCAGGCATAATTCGTTCTTAGCCTACCTATGAGGAATTGAAACGTTTTTCGGGGAATATGGCGGGGTGTTGATAGGCTATGTTCTTAGCCTACCTATGAGGAATTGAAACTAACGTACGGATTAAATACCTCGGGAACAATAACGGTTCTTAGCCTACCTATGAGGAATTGAAACGCAGAATAAATCCTGTATTCTTTTTCCTCCTGCCAGTTCTTAGCCTACCTATGAGGAATTGAAACCAGACTTCTTTCATGTCTCTCTCGATTATCTTCTTGGGTTCTTAGCCTACCTATGAGGAATTGAAACATGAATTGGCTACCGGAAGAGTTAAGAAAACAAGCGGGTTCTTAGCCTACCTATGAGGAATTGAAACCAGCAATAGGACAAAGACGAAATTCAGAACTACTTCGTTCTTAGCCTACCTATGAGGAATTGAAACTAAGACTTAGAGCGTGTCACAGAAACACAAAGGAAAGTTCTTAGCCTACCTATGAGGAATTGAAACCGGCAGCAGATGCAGCTCTTAAGCCTTTATCAAATTGGTTCTTAGCCTACCTATGAGGAATTGAAACTTTTCGGAATCGGGATTGTTTTTGGTTCGAAGTAGGTTCTTAGCCTACCTATGAGGAATTGAAACTAGTAAATGACAAAGGTATTCCATATGGTATATTAGTTCTTAGCCTACCTATGAGGAATTGAAACTCCGACACGGAAGATAAAGTAATGTTTGTGACGCTAGTTCTTAGCCTACCTATGAGGAATTGAAACTTTTCAAACGCCCCCTCTAACTCATCCCAGAAGTGAGTTCTTAGCCTACCTATGAGGAATTGAAACTAGTAAATGACAAAGGTATTCCATATGGTATATTAGTTCTTAGCCTACCTATGAGGAATTGAAACGGCAATTTCTGGATTATACTAAATTATCAGAATACTAGAGTTCTTAGCCTACCTATGAGGAATTGAAACGCGTGTTTGTCGAGGATGCGGCTTATTTGTGAATGGTTCTTAGCCTACCTATGAGGAATTGAAACATATTCTTTAACATTTAACCCATCCTTTCAATTTTGTTCTTAGCCTACCTATGAGGAATTGAAACTAAAGATAAGTAAAGTAAAGAATATAGATGATGATGGTTCTTAGCCTACCTATGAGGAATTGAAACTGCGGTGAGCAACCTTTGGTTAATGGTGAGTCTTGTGTTCTTAGCCTACCTATGAGGAATTGAAACACGTAGGTAAACATATTTTTTCTCATTGTCAGCACCCTCGTTCTTAGCCTACCTATGAGGAATTGAAACTGTTAATTGCTGATGGTGGTTATCTGAAACTATATCGTTCTTAGCCTACCTATGAGGAATTGAAACTTGGTTTGCTCATAATTGTATAGTTCGTGTTCTATGGTTCTTAGCCTACCTATGAGGAATTGAAACAATTGTTCTGCCGTTGGTAAGTTTAACACATTCATTAGTTCTTAGCCTACCTATGAGGAATTGAAACTATGTTATAAGTTTACTAACGAACTTACTAGAAAAAGTTCTTAGCCTACCTATGAGGAATTGAAACTAGAACAATTAAACAGCACACATCCTTGTCCATCCTAGTTCTTAGCCTACCTATGAGGAATTGAAACTTATCAAAGCATCGTGTAAACCAGTAAATCCTACCCGTTCTTAGCCTACCTATGAGGAATTGAAACCTAGATGTAATTGTTCTTCTGCATATTGCAATTCTACGTTCTTAGCCTACCTATGAGGAATTGAAACCCATTCTCGACGTACAGTCCGTCGCTTAGGAAGCGAGTTCTTAGCCTACCTATGAGGAATTGAAACTTTTTCTCGCTCCATCGGGCTTCCGTCCCCTGTAGGTTCTTAGCCTACCTATGAGGAATTGAAACTATAATCAAATGGTCACCTAGAAGTCAAAGTAGAGTGTTCTTAGCCTACCTATGAGGAATTGAAACCAGCAATAGGACAAAGACGAAATTCAGAACTACTTGTTCTTAGCCTACCTATGAGGAATTGAAACGAGTTAATATGGAGAGGATATCTAATAGGTTAGAAAGTTCTTAGCCTACCTATGAGGAATTGAAACAATATATTCTTGCAAGCTGTCCTGTTTTGTAATTATGTTCTTAGCCTACCTATGAGGAATTGAAACTTTTTCTCGCTCCATCGGGCTTCCGTCCCCTGTAGGTTCTTAGCCTACCTATGAGGAATTGAAACTATAATCAAATGGTCACCTAGAAGTCAAAGTAGAGTGTTCTTAGCCTACCTATGAGGAATTGAAACCAGCAATAGGACAAAGACGAAATTCAGAACTACTTGTTCTTAGCCTACCTATGAGGAATTGAAACGAGTTAATATGGAGAGGATATCTAATAGGTTAGAAAGTTCTTAGCCTACCTATGAGGAATTGAAACAATATATTCTTGCAAGCTGTCCTGTTTTGTAATTATGTTCTTAGCCTACCTATGAGGAATTGAAACAGAACTTGAGCTATCTAGTAAGGGACTTAAGAAAATGGTTCTTAGCCTACCTATGAGGAATTGAAACAAATAAAAAAGAGGACACGAGAGGCTACTACTACATGTTCTTAGCCTACCTATGAGGAATTGAAACTGTATCCCGTTCCGTCGGGAAGAGTGTACTTATAGCGTTCTTAGCCTACCTATGAGGAATTGAAACATGACACCGGCACATATTTATTCATCCCGGATGGGAGTTCTTAGCCTACCTATGAGGAATTGAAACCATTTACTGAAATACATGATATAATATAATTAATAAATGTTCTTAGCCTACCTATGAGGAATTGAAACACATCTTTTTGAATTGAAACAGTGTTATATGCCATACGTTCTTAGCCTACCTATGAGGAATTGAAACCTAAAATGGGTATGGATTTCGAAGCTGCCATGTCAAAGGTTCTTAGCCTACCTATGAGGAATTGAAACCTTCAACGATGCCTATCTCGGCATCTACTATAGACGTTCTTAGCCTACCTATGAGGAATTGAAACTTCCATCCCTCAGGCACTTCTCCGTTTTCAAACCCGTTCTTAGCCTACCTATGAGGAATTGAAACTATTAGATATATTATTATATAGATATATTATTATTAGTTCTTAGCCTACCTATGAGGAATTGAAACCTGAGGAGCCTGAGTACTACGAAGATGTGTACTTCAGTTCTTAGCCTACCTATGAGGAATTGAAACTTTACTTGCGGTATACCGATGGTACTATCAGAGAGGGTTCTTAGCCTACCTATGAGGAATTGAAACTGATTTCCCATCTGCATATCAAGCCTACGTTTTATAGGTTCTTAGCCTACCTATGAGGAATTGAAACATTTCTTTAACTAAGGTAAAGCTATTATTTAATAAAGTTCTTAGCCTACCTATGAGGAATTGAAACGATTTATCATAGTTACCTCTGAATACTTTTACACTAGTTCTTAGCCTACCTATGAGGAATTGAAACCTGATTTTGAATTTCCCCAAAATATACTCTTTCACGAGTTCTTAGCCTACCTATGAGGAATTGAAACATTGTCATATGACCAGCTTTGATTCGTGCTATCAAAGTTCTTAGCCTACCTATGAGGAATTGAAACGTATCATTTCCGTTTCAGTAAAATCTGATTTACCGCGTTCTTAGCCTACCTATGAGGAATTGAAACACCTTATCTATAATAAACGACAGCACCCTTGCAAACGTTCTTAGCCTACCTATGAGGAATTGAAACTATCCCGATACTTCTACATGGCCTTGTTCCCAAAGAGTTCTTAGCCTACCTATGAGGAATTGAAACTCGCAAAAAAATGGATATTTAACATTGGCTACAAAGTTCTTAGCCTACCTATGAGGAATTGAAACTGTAACAGGTATATTGGCTGCTGGGGTGAATGGGAAAAGTTCTTAGCCTACCTATGAGGAATTGAAACCATGTTTGTCACCGGAATGACCGGCTATGGCAAAACAGTTCTTAGCCTACCTATGAGGAATTGAAACTGTCCTCGAGGTCCTGGTGAATATGTCGCTCAAAGTTCTTAGCCTACCTATGAGGAATTGAAACCAGTGCTACCGCTCAAGGTGATGCGGAAACCTTCCGGTTCTTAGCCTACCTATGAGGAATTGAAACACAACCAAGGTGGTGGTGAAGAATGACCTTCACAATGTTCTTAGCCTACCTATGAGGAATTGAAACTCTAGTTGGTACCAAGCAAGTCCCGGAATAATTGTGGGTTCTTAGCCTACCTATGAGGAATTGAAACGGCCTCTGGATACGCTACACAGGCTTTACAGGAGGTTCTTAGCCTACCTATGAGGAATTGAAACGCATACAACTCGCAAAAATAAAAAACCTTAAGACAGGTTCTTAGCCTACCTATGAGGAATTGAAACTGATTTCTCCCTCCTTATCGCAATGAAGGTATTACCGTTCTTAGCCTGTTAATGGTAAAATAAATCCATCAAAAATGGGAAGGAAAATCCCTCAGTAGAATAAAATATCTTCCTTTGGTATTTTAGCCAAAGGAGGTAGAAAGGTGCTGAGGGAAAATATGTATACGACCATCAAAACGCTTTTTGACAAAGGATACAACAAATCTCAAATAGCAAGAATGCTAGAAATAGATAGAGGAACAGTGAGGGAGATATTAAAAAAAATAAAAAACAGTGAAGAAATAAAGAGAAAACCTGTTCCCACAATAATAGACCCATATAAAGAAATTATTGATACAAAAATAAACCAGGAACTTAGCGCAACTAGAATATACCAAGACCTTTCAAGCGAGTATGGTTACACTGGCTCTTACGATACGATAAAAAGATACGTAAGAGAATACAAGAAATCAAATACCGAGGTATACATGGTAAACAACACCCTTCCCTCAGAAGAAGCCCAAGTAGACTTTGGCTACATAGGCAAAGTGCCTGATCCTTCCGGAAAACTAAAAAAAGCTTGGGTCTTTTGTATGGTGCTTTGTTATTCAAGATTGATGTACTGTGAAACAGTATTTGACCAAGAAGTAAAAACCTTTATCAGATGTCACGAACATGCCTTTAAATACTTTGGCGGAGTACCTAAAACCGTTAAAACAGACAACCTTAAAGCTGCAATTCTACAAGCTAACTTTTATGAACCCGTATACCAAAAGCAATACGAAGAATTCGCTAAGTACTATAACTTTTTATCAATACCCTGTAGAGTGAAAACCCCTACTGATAAAGCTAAGGTAGAATCAGGAGTAAAATATGTAAAAAACAACTTTTTCAAAGGCAGAAATTTTAAAGACTTTGAAGAATACAAAACAAAACTTGACTTGTGGCTTGAAGACATTTGTAACTGCCGTATTCATGGCACAACCAAAAAGATACCCAAGGAAGTTTTTGAAACTGAAGAAAAACCAAAGCTAAATCCTTTACCACATAAAGATTACGATTTTTCCACATGGGTAACTCGCAAGGTAAACACTAACTGTCATATAAGCTTTGACTCTAACTTCTATTCTGCCCCCTACATTTTCATAAACCAAGAAGTAACCGTACAGATAAGTGACAAGGTAATACGAATATATGGCAATAACGAGCTGTTAGCTACTCATTTAAAACTAAATTCCAGGGGTGAATTTTCCACTAATCCTTATTCAATAAAGTATCAGACCGTAAAAAACATATGTGAAAAAGGGCTTTACGATTTACCGATAGATATTAGCCAAAGCTTAATAAGCACTTCAAGCCCCGAAGATAGCGCCAGACCTCTTTCAGAGTATCAAAAACTTTTGTATCTGAAGGAGGTGAAATAAAAAATGAACAGCTCTCTTTTTAAAGATTTAAGGAATCTTAAACTGTCAGGTATTGCAAAAACCTTAGAAGTTAGAAATGAACAAGCTATCAAAGAAAAACTTTCTTACATGGAGTTTCTGGAACTTTTAATTGAAGATGAATTTGCCAATCGTAAAGACAATAGCTACAAGAAAAGATTTCAAAAAGCTCACTTTCCTTTTACAAAGACCTTAGAAGAATACGATTTTAACTTCCAGCCCACATTAAACCGCCAGGAAATATATAATCTTGCCACATGTGAGTTTATACGCAAAAAAGAGAACGTGGTTTTCATAGGTCCTCCCGGAACCGGTAAGACTCATCTTAGCATAAGTATAGGTATAAAGGCATTGCAGCAGGGCTACAAAGTAATCTTCACTACGGTTTCTGATATGATGAGTGCTCTTTTTGAATCAAAGGCCGATAATTCCTATGCTCAAAAACTAAAATATTATTTATCCTCTGACCTTTTAATCTTAGATGGGTTAGGGTTTAGAAAATTAAACGAGCAAATAGTAGACCAATTTTATGAAATCATATCTCAAAGATATGAAAAGGGCTCTTTGGTAATCACCTCCAATAAAACCTTTGATGAGTGGGGCAATATATTTTGGGATTCCATTCTTGCATCTGCTATATTAGATAGAATAGTTCATCACTGCCACTTAGTATTAATTAAGGGTGAAAGTTTTAGAATGAGAGAACAGAAAGAAAAACTTAAAAAAAGTAAGTAATTTTTTTATCCAAAAGTGGTGGATTTTCTTTCCCTTTTTTGCGGGATTTTCATTGACAATAACATCTATACCACTTCCGCAGGACTGTGCGTTACTAGACTACCTATAAGGAATTGAAATGTCTTTCACCAACTCTTGAAATTCTTTTATTATCCTACAACAACTTGACACTATCCTGCGCTATACTCATAATTGACACTATCTTCAAATTATGATAATATAAATTAAATACTTATAACCTGACTTTTGCAGTAAATTGAGATAAAAATAGCCCTCAACCGTTTTTTATACAAAGGGTTTTTGGGCTTTTTGTTTTTGTCAAAAAGCTGTAGTGTAATCAGACCTTTTTTGTGTCTCCTAAAAAATTTTTTTATATCACCCAAGCTCATAACTTTTTTACTAAAATCAATATTTAATTCCGAACCGATATCTGATAAAACATCATTGAAATAATCAAAAAGATAATAATTCTCGTGCAAATAGCTACAGGAAGCTTTCCTTAAACTTTCTAGCATAGAGGTAACCGAATACTTTCCTTCCAGTCTGTATTCCAAGATTCTGACAATTACAAGAGATATAAAGCATGTCAAAAAGTGTGCATCAATATGTTCTTTTAATGACAAATAAACCGGTCTGCTCTCAAAATCACTTTTAGTAACCTTAAAGGACTCCTCAATCTTCCAAAGACCACGATACATTTCTATGATTTTTTCATCTGACTCCTTGTACTCGCTAGTAACAATCGCATAATATCCATCGAATTTTTCTTCTTCACGCAACTTTGCATCGTCCAAAGCTAGGTGCCGGCGAGCACTCTCCAGTATTTCACCAGTCTTTTTATCGAAGGTAAGGTTTTTTTACATACTTGGCAGCACCATAAGATGGTTGATTTATTGTATTTTGCAGGATTTTTAATCAAATCCATAGCTTTAGAAATTGCTGCTGCACGCTCTTGTTTGGCCTTGGCCGCATACTTGGGACTATAAAAAACCACCTGCTTTTCGTCAACTGTTTTTTTTAACTTCTTACCCCTCACCGATGTAACTTGTATCTCTCTTGGATAAAGCCTTGATTTAATTTTAAAACCATCGTCTTTATGAACATATCCATCTTCATCAAGGACGTAATCCTTAAATTCTCTGTCGGCTGATCGAACAGAGTAGCTCAATATATAACCGTTTTTAGCAGATAAAATATACCAGATATTATCCCCCGTGGTTATCCCCTTATCTGCAACAATGATAATTCTACCTAGAGAATATTCTTTTTGAATCTTGCCAAGTGCAGGAATCAACGTGGTTTTATCAGGAGCATTACCAGGAAAAAGCTTATAGGTGATAGGTATACCATTAGTATCCATAAACAATCCCATTTGCACAATCGGGTCCGGGCGATGTTCTTTCGAAACCCCCTTTTTCCGGAAGTCGTCCTGTTCATCAATTTCAAAGTAATAATTGGTAACATCATAGTAAACCAAATCTGTATTTCGTTTATACTGATCGCAGATACGTTCATGTAACCAATGTTGAAGAGTATCACTGTATTTATTAAACAGTGAAAGGCATCTGTAGATGTCATCCAAAGAAAAATCAAACTTTTCAAAGAAGATATGCCTATTTTCATAGGTCTTTTTCTTTGATGCCGGAAAAAGAAGTCGTGAGAAAACCAAAAGCTTCATAATAGCATTAGCATCATACTCTTCTTTTGAGTGCCTCTGCCTATTTTTAAGAAAGGAGTCAATTTTAAGCTCATGATAGATTTTGCTTAAAGCGGCATAACCAAAGTTTTTGCGGTTAACTGAATTAATCGGAATCAACTCGTTTTTAGCGAAAGTAAATGAAAGGGCCGCATTTTCTGCAAGTCTTTGTTCATTGAGCCTTTTTGCTTCTAAGCTAAAAAATTCAATAGGGTCATCATAAACTTTTTTTCTAATTCATCAAGGTAACCGAGGGACTTTATTGTAACAGCTCTTGTAGATTTAGTATCTTTATCCCGATAATTATGGACAATGGATAGATATGTACGGCCAGTTTTTTTATTTGTAGATTTTCTAAGATACATGTAAATTCACCCCCTTAATAACTCTATTATACCATATTAGTCCATAATAATCCACATAAATATGACAAAAAATTTAAAATAAAAATACCCGAAATATCAGTCATACTAATGGTTTCGGGGTTGCTTTATATTAAATGTTGCTGCAAAACCTGGGGGAATTGAAATGTCTTTCACCAACTCTTGAAATTCTTTTATTATCCTACAACAACTTGACACTATCCTGCGCTATACTCATAATTTGACACTATCTTCAAATTATGATAATATAAATTAAATACTTATAAATTCTATGATAGGGAAGAGTAATCTTGACTGAAGGTCACAGAGAGCCGCCCGATGGTGGGAGTGCGGTACCGGAAACCTTGATGAATGGGCCCTGGAGAAGGTATGGTAAAACTAAAAGTAGCTGTACCCGGTAAGTCCCCCGTTAGCAAAGGACAGGATATCGCGATTATTCGCCGTATCCGGGAAAGTGAGTTTTACGTTGAGGTGGCTGAGCATTTTATCCTGAAGATAAAATGCTTTTTTGTTGTGAAACAACAAGGTTCCCGGGCTCGTGACAGTCAATCTTTGATTGCGTTGTCGGGTGGGGTTCTTATTACTAAACGTAAGACTAATTTGGGTGGCACCGCGGAAGCTTCCGTCCCTTAACAGTGACGGATTTTTTTTTTGTGAATACAGCAAGGGTTCCCTAATCCCGTCTGCAGTTTTAGATTGCGGTGATGGTAGGGCTCTTGTTTGTGGGGTGATAATAATGAAATGAAAGCGTGAAATTGATTTAAACGGTTGTTATAAAAATGTGTCTTTTTTACGTATCGTTAATCAGAATTATATTGGAGGGAAAATGTGATGAAATTAAAAGACATGATCTTAACATCACTTTTGATAGCCATAGGTCTAGTGCTTCACTATATAGTCCCGCCTATTGTAGGAGGTATGAAGCCGGATTTTCTTTTAGCTATGCTGTTTGTAGCTCTTTATATAAACAAAAGCCCCAAAAATGCTTTAGCGGCAGGGCTGTTGGCAGGAATATTTTCCGCACTTACAACAGGTTTTCCCGGAGGACAGATTGCCAACATGGTTGACAAATTAGTCACGGCTTTTGTGGTCATAGCTATGATAAGGATTTTTTCCAACTTCAATTCAAACCTGACGGTGCTAGTTACTGCATTTTTAGGCACTGTGTTGAGTGGTGTGGTATTTTTGCAAACAGCGCTGTTTGTAGTCGGAAGCCTTCCGGTGGCCTTTCCAGTTCTTTTTACTACAGTGGTTATTCCTGCAGCATTAGTTAATTGTGTCGCTACATTCATATGCTACAAAATAGTTTTTTCCACGAGGAATATAATCACACACAAAGCATAGAGAAATTTTCGGGGCTATCCCAAGTCTTAAGATCTTGGCTTAGCCCCTTATTTTTTTTGTGCCCTTTTTTACTTGTAAGACAACCCTTTGCTATGATGTTTTGGCTCCCTGGTAAAGCGAGTATTAGAAAAATTAAAGAAAGGAATTTTATGCAGGCTTATGAGTAAACGTTTAAATTTAAAATAGTGCTTTCCTGCGGTGGACTTTGATAGGAGTATTTAGTAAAATAATTTCATGTCGTATTTGTTAGAAACTCACCATATGATTTGTCAGCATTTAAAGAAAAAATCAATTCACATCGGGAGGTGCTTTAATGAAAAAAAAGATAGAAGCCAAGGATTTGCAAAACAGTGTTAATCTTTTACAACCTAGCAGGCCTATTATTTGTACAACTAAAAACGAGGACGGCTCAGATCATGCTGCCCCTTTTAGTTGGATAAATCCCGTATCCATGAATCCTCCAAGGGTAGGGCTTGCGCTCTTAAACAGCCCACAAAAACAACATACTCTTGAGAACATAGAGCGGACAGGCGAATTTGTGGTAAATATGCCTGACCTCAGCATGTGCGATAAACTGGTGGAATGTTCTTTTAGTAGGAAATTTGGGGAGAACAAATTTGATCGTTCGGGTTTTATTAGGTTGCCTTCGTTGGTTGTGGAACCACCGGGTATAAAAGAGTGCAGGGCGCACCTTGAGTGTAAAATGATAAATAAGCTGGTTACGGGAGACCATACTCTTATCATTGCAGATGTTGTTTGTGCAAGGTATGATACTGAGGCTTATAGTCAAGGAATGCTTATAAATATAAAGGAGTTTACTCCGACAATTCATGTTCAAAATTTTATGCTTCCGAGTTCACAACTACATGTATTTCTTGCGCCATGCGGTACCCATGTGATAGAAGTTCCTTATCCCACGAGAGAAGATATTAAAAACAGAGCGGGGTTTACCCTTTAGGTGGTGTGACATATGTCAAAATGCAGGATAACCGTGCTCAAAAAAATGTTAATTGAAGACCTAGCAGATGAAGGCACAAAAACATCATGCGAGATTTTCAGTGAAAATCAGGAATTTATACTCGAATCTCCTGAACAACCGGATGGTTTTTGCAGCAAAGCTTGGGCTGCCATTCGAAAGGATGTCATGATTATTTTTTTTGGAGGGAACATTCCATGGATGAAAAAGGAAGGAAGCATCATAACATGCTGCATAGCCCAAGAATTTTTGCGGCTGGGCATGGGACGACATACAGAAGGTTATATATGATGTCTTGATTATAAAAAAGAAAAACAATGTAGTAGTGAACTGTTCGGATGGCGTGAGGCCTGTAATTTTTAGGGTGGAAAGGATCTAGCTCGCAGCATTAAACATCCATTCTAACTTGATTGGGGCGAACTGAAAGTTTTGCTCCAGGGGAAACTTCGTAAAATTTGTCATTTACTGAAAATCTGTTGCAGCCAGCCGAAAAAGTTGTTTATTATATCGAATATTTTCTGGATCAACCCTTTGTTTTCTTCAGCTGCCCTTTTTATTTCATCAAGGGTAGAACTCATTTTGCCAAGCTGCTGACTTATCTTATCCACATTTAGATTTAGTCTGCTTATCTTTTCCATCAAGCTTAAAATTCGGTCAACCTGGCTATCGGTAAGTTGTGTATTGAGTTCTACTGCGATGTTTTGAATGACCTTGCGAATGTCTTCCGGTTCCTTTATGTCTTGTTCTACCACTCGTTTTTTAATGTTTTGTATCAGCTTTACTGCTTTTTCCTTGCCTATCTCATCCCCGAGATCGCCTGTTATTACCAATTCTTCGTTTGCGATTTGTTTAGCCTGTGATGAAAGTTTTTGGCCACTAGCCCTTTCAAATGCCTTCATGATTCCGGTAAGAGCAGCCGTTCCTGATACCTTAAATGGGGCAGCTGCCATAACTTGTGCATCTTCTATACCTGCTGTCACCATGGCATTTGCATACATCTCCTCCGTGACCCAGGTGATATTGTGTGTTTTGACATCTATACCCGAACCTTCTGGGGCAAGTTTTACATATGCTGAAGAAATTGCACGTGTTCCTATCTGTTTTTCCGGAACCAGGCCCTCCAGATAGTCTCTTTCTTCATCATTTGTGACTGTTAATATCATTACATCTTCTTTATTGACATCAAATAAACTGAGAATTTGCTCCTGTTGTTTTTGGGTAAGATCTGCTCCCAAACTTACCACATTTCCCTGATCCGCAATGGTGCTGCTCATCATGGTCAACATCAACATGCATGACAGGGCAAATATACCTAAAGTCTTTTTCATGATGAGTTTACCTCCTTGATACAACTTGCAAACTATATAGTGACTTATACTATTTATTACCGACTATATTATATCCATATCACTGCAGAAGTAAAACAATGAGAGTTTGTGTCGATGCAAAGGTTTTGCCACAGGCATATTTTGCTCCGGCTTAAGCCATGTCGGTATAATTTGCTTGTCCCGGTTGGTTTTATATGGTAAAATGTGAAAAAGTTTGAATGTCAGGGAGGCTAGCTGATGAAACCTGATGTTCCCATGGACCGAATTATTTTGCCAAAAAGGGATTGTCCGCGCTACAAAATGCATAAGTACTGGGCTGCAAAGCCATGGTATGTCATATCCGAATACATAAATCATTATACGAAAGAGGGGGAAATAGTTTTTGATCCCTTTTGCGGCAGCGGAGTTGTGGGTTGTGAGGCACTTATCAATAGAAGGAAAGCCGTATTAAACGACTTGAACCCTGTAGCGGTATTTATCTCACAAAATTTGTGCCGGTCACCGATAAACCTGGAAAAACTTCAAGATGCCTTCGAGAAAATAAAAATGAATGTAAAAGATGAAATCATGGGCATGTATAAAATTGGCGGGTCTTGCGAGGTATGCGGCGGGACTCTGTACGCTAAACATATAATAAGAGGTCCGGCTTCAAAGGGGAAGTGGATCGTGGAGGCCCGTTGTGAAAAAAAACACGGCAGGGAATGCAGAGTCAGAAGGTATCTGTCGGAAGAAGAAAAGGCTCACATCGAGCAACTGGAAAGACTAAAGCCTGCTCATTGGTATCCTGAGGATGAACTCCCTGACGGCAGAGAAATTATGAGGTTAAAAAATGCCGGTATCACAAGAGTTAACGAGCTTTTTACCAAGAGAAATTTAATCGCCCTTTCCATTTTGTTTAATGAGATACAAAAAATATCCGATTCTGCAATAAAAGAATTGATGTTGTTGGCCTTTTCCAATACAATTCTTCATGTAAGCAAGCTAAAGAGTGAAGATTTGCGCCCCATGTCTGCAAATTCCTATTATTGCATGGAAGACTGGATTGAGGAAAACGTGTGGATGAGATTTGAAAACCGTTTTTATTGGCACTGGGGGGTATATGAAGGCAAAAAAGAGACAAACTTACTTATAGGGGATTATTACAAGCCCACCGGTGAATTTTCAGAGCTGAAAGGTGACAAAACATTTATGTTGATGAACCGTCCCGCACAGAAGATGTCGAAAATCCCTGATTCAAGTATGGACTATTGTTTTACAGACCCTCCTTATGGAGGCAGTATTCAGTATTCTGAGCTAACTTTTTTATGGCGATGTTGGCTAAATATGAAAAATGATTTTGTGCATGATGAAATTGTGGTAAACGATTTTCAAAATAAAAAAGAGGAACATTTTGAATACATGCTTAGACTCGCGTTTGGTGAAGTTTACAGGGTATTAAAACCCGGCAGGTGGCTTTCTGTGACTTTTAACAACAGAAATCCCAAAATATGGTTAGCCTTGCTCAACGCATGTGAAGGTGCAGGTTTTACCTGGGTGAATGCCATTCCACAAAAGCCTGTTTGCAAATCTTTTGTCCAATCGTGGACAGGAAATTCCCTTAAAAGAGACCTTGTGATTAATTTCAGAAAACCGACAAGCGACAAGTCGTATTATTTCAAGGCACCAGATGGGCAATGTGTCGATGATGTAGACATTGATGATATTATAATATCAAGCTCCATAAACTGTATGTTGAGGAAAAAAGAGGTGTTACTTTCTGAACTGTATGAAGAGGCGGTCATAAGATGGATGAGTCAAGCTAAAACAATAAGAAAAAGGTGCGCTTTTGATATGAAGGCAGTGGATGCCTGTCTTAAAGAAAGTGAGCAGTTTTTTCGAAGAGAAGCCCCTGACGGAATATTTTATTCCTTGGCCCTCGATCCAAAGGAGTAAATTATAGGGGAGGCATTGATATTTTCACTCACCCTTTTGGAACAGCGTTATCAGCAGTAATCTCAGCCCTTTTAGCAGCAGTTGTTTCGTATTTAATCAATACAAAAGCCTTGAAACTAACAGGTTTAAAAGCTATTGTGTTTGTAGCTCCGGTCATCGAAGAGACCTTAAAAACCGGAATGGTGTTATTTTTTGGAGGCTCGATTTTCATAGCACATTTCACGTTTGGAGCAATTGAGGCTTTATTCGATTTTTTCACTAACCGTGGCTCTGTTGCTCTTTTTTCAGGTGTAGCGGGGGCTTTAAGCCATACAGTGTTTGGCTTGATTACTTTGGCTTCACTTCGATACTCAGGCAGCATTTTTATAGCACTCATCATTGCAATATGTGCACATATGACTTGGAACAGATTTATAACAGGTTTAAATGAAGCCAAGCGTAATTGAAATAAACCTGCTATTGAAGTATAATATATTGAAGCCAAAAAGTTGAAGAGAAAGAGGTCAAACAGTCGAAGAAAAAATTAAAATATCAGTATTTAAATATGATAAGTGCCATAGATAAGTGCTATACCGGAATATATTAAGCCCTTAAAGCTTATAAGGGCTTAGCTGCATTTTGTCAGAAGATTAAATAAAATTCAGTAATCGGAGCGGGCAATGTTAAACGTATCTAAAATAACACGAGAATTTACAAAGCTAAACAACCTTATAGACGACTTGAGAAAAGGCCTTTCACACCTTTTTGCTTATGGTGTAACTGATTCTCAAAGGGCTTTTTTAATTTCATCGGTCAAACAGCGCTTGAAGATTCCTATTCTAGTAGTGTGTGCGAATTCCCTAGAGGCAAGAAAACTTACTGAGGATTTGACATTGTTTTTCAGCCATGATCAGGTTTGCCTTTTCCCCGCAAGCAGTGTCCTTCCCTACGAGACGGCGGCGAGGAGCCCTGAATTTACGGCACAGAGGCTTAAAGCAATAGAAAGCCTGTTGCAACGCAAACCGGTTGTTGTGGTTGCGACGATTCAGTCTTTAATGACTAAAATGCCACCTCCGGATGTTGTTGACAAATTTTGTATGAGAATTTCGGTTGGTGATGTGATCTCCATTGAAGATGTAATCCAAAGTATGACGTCAATGGGTTATGAAAGGGTAGATATGATTGAAGGTCGGGGGCAATTTGCCCTGAGGGGAGGTATACTTGACATTTACCCATTGACAAGGGATACCGCCGTGAGGCTTGAATTTTTTGATGATGAGGTGGATTCTATACGGGAATTCCTCCCTGAAGACCAGCGTTCTATTAGTAAATTAAATGAAGTCTTTGTCAGCCCTGCGCGAGAAGTGGTGTACGACCGGGAGATGGGAAAAAATGCTTCTCGCCTGATAGCGGATGAATTGAAGATGCGAAGAGAAATATTGAATAAAGTCGGGGGACAAGACATTGCAGAACACCTGTTTGAAAGAGTGAGCGAACATGTCGATAAACTCGACGAAGGGCTTTTCTTTGAAGCTGCAGAGCTTTATATTACACATCTTTATCCTCGTTTTTCTACGATTATGGATTATTTTAGAGGCCGCTACCTTACCGTAATGATTGAACCAGGAAGGATAGTAGAATCACAGAAAACGGCTGCTCAAGAGGTTGAAGAGACCTTTAAGGGATTGCTTGAAAAAGGGGAAATACTTGCTTCACAGGCCGCTATTTACTTTAGCCCTTTCCGGATTGTTGAAAAATTAAAACAGAATAAGATCATATATGTATCAATGCTTCCAAAAATACATCCAGAATTTGAGCCAAAGGTCTTATATTCATTCCAATTTCGCTCAATGACGCCAATGTACGGTAAATTGAATGTGCTTACTGAAGAAGTCTTACGTCTAAAGCGTAAAAAGTACAGAGTGATAATGCTTTCAGGAACAAAAGAACGGGGTGAGCATCTTCAATCAACACTAAAGGATAATAATATAGAGACTCTTCTAACAGAAGACGTCGAAGAGTTAGAACCAGGTCAAGTTGTAATAACCCCCGGAACCCTTGAACGGGGATTTGAAATTCCTGAAATAAGGTTTGCCGTATTGTCTGATATAGAGGTATATGGCAAGCAAAAAAAACCATTACACAGAAAGAAGCCTGCTGTAAAGGGGAAGAGGATAAGTGGGTGGCAGGAACTAAATGTTGGCGACTATGTCGTTCATACCGTCCATGGGATAGGAAGATACCTGGGAGTTGAGACACTCGAAGTAGAAGGCAATAAAAAGGATTATTTTGCCCTGAATTATTCGGGTGGGGATAAGCTTTATGTGCCGACAAATCAGGTTGATTTAATACAGAAATATATAGGCTCAGAGGAGACTGCCCCTAAGATTAGTAGGCTGGGAGGAAATGAATGGAGCAGGGCAAAAAGTAAGGTTAAAGATTCTATCAAGGAAATGGCCGAGGAACTTATCAAGCTGTATGCAAAGCGGCAGGCAATAAAAGGCTATGCATTTTCGCCTGATACACCGTGGCAAAAAGAGTTTGAGGACTTGTTTCCATATGAGGAGACACCTGACCAGTTAACTGCTATAGAAGAAGTTAAAAATGATATGGAAAGTGACAGGCCCATGGACCGGTTGCTATGCGGTGATGTAGGGTATGGAAAGACAGAGGTTGCTATGCGGGCTGCATTTAAGGCAGTTATGGATTCAAAACAAGTGGCCGTATTAGTGCCGACCACAATTTTAGCAGAGCAGCATTTTCATACATTTTCCGAGAGGTTTGATTCATTTCCTGTGAAGGTAGAGGTTTTAAGCAGGTTTAAGAGCTCTTCAGAACAAAAACAGATTCTAAAATCTTTAAGAAGTGGGGAACTTGATATCATCATAGGGACACACCGCCTGCTACAGAAGGATGTCAGGTTCAAAGACTTGGGCCTTCTGATCGTCGATGAGGAGCAGAGATTTGGTGTTTCACATAAGGAAAGGATAAAACAGATCAGAAGCAATGTGGATGTGTTGACACTTACCGCAACTCCGATCCCCCGGACGCTTCATATGGCCATGTCCGGTGTGCGTGACATGAGCATAATTGAAACCCCGCCTGAGGACCGTTTCCCTGTTCAGACTTACGTTGTTGAACATAATGAATCACTGATAAGGGATGCGATCATCAGGGAGATATCTAGAGGCGGGCAAGTATATTATGTTTACAATCGTATCGAAACGGTGCATGAAGAAGCATTGAAACTTCAGAAACTTATCCCTGAAGTTCGAATAGGTGTAGCCCACGGCAAGATGGACGAGAGCCAGTTAGAAGAGGTAATGTTAAATTTTTATGATCACAACATAGACGTCCTGGTGTGTACGACAATTATCGAGACAGGGCTGGACATATCAAATGTAAATACACTGATAGTCACGTCTGCGGATAGGTTTGGTCTTGCTCAGCTTTACCAGCTGAGAGGGCGAGTTGGCAGGTCTGCCAGACAGGCATTTGCATATTTAACATACAAAAAGGACAAGGCACTTAGTGAAGCTGCCGAAAAGAGATTGTCGGCAATACGTGAGTTTACCGAATTCGGGTCAGGATTTAAAATCGCATTGAGAGATCTAGAAATCAGAGGTGCGGGGAATATTCTTGGCATAGAGCAACATGGACACATGATGGCTGTGGGATATGATCTTTATTGCAAGCTGCTTTCGGCTGCTGTTAAGGAGCTTCAAGGGGTTAAACAAGAAGACGAAGTACAACCTGTTATTGAACTTTCGATAAGTGCATATATTTCGGATGATTATATCGGAAATTCAGCGCAAAAAATGGATATATACCGCAGGATAGCATCTGTTGAAACGATTGATGAGGCAGAAGATATAGAAGAAGAAATAGAAGACAGGTTCGGTGATATACCTGAACATGTGCGCAATCTGATATATGTATCCCGTATCAAGGTTTATGCAGTTAAGCTAAAGGTGTCCAGCATTATTCAACAGGGTGATGTCATAAATATAAAGTTTCAAAAGCTCGATGCTGAGACCTTGCTCAGCATAGGCTCGGCTTTTCAAAAACAATTGACAATTTTGGGGTCAAATACACCTACTATAGCTTTCAAGACACGAGGTTGCGGAGGATATAAGCTGCTGTTGAGGCTGGAAAAGTTTCTATTCCAGATAATGACTTTGCACGAATCGGCCAGTGTAGTATAATAAACTAAGCATGTTTGTTTTCAGACATGAAAAATCAGCGGGGAGGATTACAAATGAGCCCTAAGATTAGAATAGTTGCAATGCTTTTTGCATTTATTATGTTTGTTACAGGCTGTTCTCTTATAGAAAAAGAGACTATTGAGGGTAAGGTCATAGATGGCAAGGAGGTTATCGCCACTGTAAACGATGAACATATACTAAAATCTGATTTTGAACTTCAAGTTGACAGTGTTAAAGCTGTTTTAGAGGCTAATGGTCAAGAATTTACTTCTGCTGAAGGGAAAAAATTTTTTCAGGAGATAAGGAAACAAGTACTCGATAGTATGATAAGAGATGTTATAGCGCTGCAAGAAGCCGAAAAAAATGGTATTACCCTAAATGAAGAAGACCTTGAACAAGCTATAGTTCAGATGGAATCATATCATGGTGGTAAGGAAGCACTTGACAACTTTCTCAAAAACCAAAACATGGACAGACAGCAGTTTAAGGATTTGTTGAAACAACAAATCATTATTAACGATTTTAGAGAAAACATGACATCAGATATTACCGTTACTGATAAAGATGTAAAAAAGTACTATGATGACAACAAAGAAATGTTTGAGCTTTCTTCGCCTGAAATAAGGGCAAGCCATATTCTGGTTGAAACAGAGGAAGATGCCAAGATGGTACTTTCAGAGCTGGAACAGGGCAAAGATTTTGCAGAACTGGCTAAAAAGTACTCAACTGACGAAAGTACAAGTTCTAATGGCGGCGATCTGGGGTATTTTGGTAAAGGCCGGATGGTCCCTGAGTTTGAGGAAGCGGCATTTAAATTAAAAACCGGTGAGATAAGTGATATTGTAAAGAGTGAATTTGGATATCACATTATAAAAGTTACAGGGCAAAGATCTTCACTTACATTAGATGATGTAAAGGATTATATTAAAAATAATCTTATTAGCTCTAAAAAAGAGGAAAAATTTAACGACCTGCTTGATGAATGGGAGAAAAAATCGAAAATAGAAAAATATTTATAGGTTATCTCTTGATGCCTTCAATGAATAGAACAGGGACATGCGTTATATACTATATGTGAAAGCAATAAATGACTATTGCGAAAAATGACTTTAAGGAGGGATGTTCATTGAAGGCAACAGGAATAGTTAGACGTATAGACGACCTTGGGCGAGTTGTAATCCCTAAGGAGATACGGCGCACCCTAAGGATTCGTGAAGGAGACCCTCTTGAAATATTTACAGATAGGGAAGGAGAAGTAATACTAAAAAAGTATTCACCTATCGGAGAACTGGGGGATTTTGCCAGGGAGTATGCGGATTCTCTTCATGATTCTGTTGACCATATTGCTTGTATTGCTGATAGAGATGCTATAATAGCTGTATCCGGGGCGCCAAAAAAGGAGTACCTGGATAAGTCTATCAGCTCTGATGTAGAGAAGATAATGGACGAACGTAAAACCGTTCTCATAGGCAGAACAAGTGGAAATGAATATGTAAAGATAACAGATGATGAGGAGGACGGCAAGATAAAACATACCAGTCAGGTTATTACACCGATCATAGCAGAAGGAGATCCAATAGGTGCAGTAATTCTTCTATCGAAAGATCCTGACAATACGATGGGGGATTTGGAAGTGAAAGTAGCTGAAACGGCTGCCGGGTTTCTTGCCAGACAAATGGAACAATAAAATAAAGGCACTATTAAATGCTTTTTGTGGTTTATGTAAATAATTAGAGCACCACAACTGTCTAAACAGCTTGTGGTGCTCTTTTCATCTATTTTGTAAGTTCAAAACCACTCTTATTGTTAGGCTGGACCAGCAGATAAGACCTCGCGAGAAATTCCAGAAAACTTGGATATATTATTATTAAAGTCTTGTGCAAGTTTTTTTGCCGTATTATCGTAAGAATCTTTATTATCCCATGTGTTTCTCGGGTTTAGAATACTTGACGGCACTCCAGGGCATGACTTGGGAATCATCAGCTTAAAAACAGGATCTTGTTCGTATCCCGTATCGTCAAGCTGGCCGTTTAGAGCGGCACTAATAATAGAACGTGTATGATCGATATCCATGCGGCTTCCTATGCCATAAGGCCCCCCCGACCAACCCGTGTTTACGAGAAATACGTTTGCATTGTATTTTTCTATTTTTTCGCCCAGGAGATCAGCGTATACCATTGGCGTCAACGGCAAAAATGGCGCACCGAAGCAAGATGAAAATGTCGCCTGTGGTTCAGTAATCCCTCTTTCGGTGCCGGCAAGCTTGCTTGTATATCCAGATATGAAGTAATACATTGCTTGTGCACGAGAAAGCTTTGCCACGGGAGGAAGAACGCCAAAAGCATCTGCAGTAAGGAATACAATCGATTTAGGATGTGTTCCCACCCCGGGGATGACGGAATTTGGTATGTAGTCCACAGGGTAAGCCGCCCTGGTGTTTTCTGTTATTTTGTCGTCATCATAATCCGGTTTTCCTTCCTCAGATAAGATAACGTTCTCCAAGACCGCACCAAATTTTATTGCATTGTAGATCTGAGGCTCCTTTTCCTTGGAAAGTCTGATGCATTTTGCGTAACATCCACCTTCAAAATTAAAAATCCCGTTTTCTGACCATCCGTGTTGATCATCACCTATTAGATATCTTTTGGGGTCTGCTGACAGTGTTGTTTTTCCTGTCCCGGAAAGTCCGAAAAACAATGCGGTGGATTTATCACTTCCCATATTTGCAGAACAGTGCATTGAGAGAATGCCCTGCTTAGGCATCAGATAGTTCATTACTGAAAAAACCGATTTTTTAATTTCACCGGCATATTGTGATCCCCCGATTATTACCATTTTCTTTTCGAAACTTATTATGATAAAAGCTTCGGAATTAGTTCCGTCGACCTCCGGGATAGCCTTTAACCCCGGGGCGCAAATTATAGTAAATCCTGGTGTGAAGTTACCAAGTTCGTCTGGGGCGGGCTTTATAAAAAGTTGACTTGAAAAAAGGCTTTGGTAGGCGTACTCGTGGATAACCCTGATTGGTACCCTGTAATCAGCGTCAGCCCCGACAAAACCGTCGAAGATATAGACATCGCGGTTTTGGAAGTAAGCCGTAATGCGGCGATACAATTTATCAAAATTCCCAGGTTCAAAAGGCTTATTGTTGCCCCACCAAATATCAGGGACAGATGGTTCGTCGACGATAAATTTATCACCAGGTGATCTGCCGGTATATTTACCTGTAAATACATTTATGGCACCTGTATTTGAAAGTTCCCCCTCACCCCTTTTTAAAGCATGCTCAACAAGTGTAGGAACGGAAAGATTTCTGTAAACATGTTTAGGGTTAATGATTCCGATTCTTTTCAATTGTTCCATCCTAAATTCCCTCCAATTAATAATCACAAAATATGTATTAATACATATTAGACATTATATAATATTATTTGAGTTTTTTCCATTTGTTATATCATTGATTTTTGTATTTTTCACTCCGTGTTTGCTGTAAACTCAAATAGTAAACTAAATATATATTGATGATACTGATTGAATAGAATATAATAAGTAGCAGAATTTGAAAGGGAAGGCGAATATGTTGGTGAATAAAAATTCTTTTATTAAAGGAGCATTGATATTAACCGTTGCAGGTTTTGTAGTTAAACTGCTGGGAGCATTATACAGGATACCTCTTGCTTTAATGATTAAAGACGAGGGAATGGGCCTTTACCAGATGGCATACCCGATATATGTTACACTGCTCTCGATTTCAACAGCAGGGCTTCCAACCGCCATTTCAAAGATGGTAGCTGAGGATGTTGCCTTGAATAATTATAAAAACGCTTATAGAATCTTTAGAGTTTCCCTAATAGTACTGGCATGTGTAGGGCTTTTGCTAACAATTGTGCTTTTTGCTTTTGCTGAAGTGCTGGCAATCAGGGTTTTGGGTAATCCCAAGGCTTTTTATCCTATAATCAGTATAGCTCCGGCCATATTTTTTGTCTCCATAATGTCAAGTTTCCGCGGCTTCTTTCAGGGATTGCAGGACATGGTACCATCGGCTGTATCACAGATAGTGGAGCAGGTCGGTCGCGTAATAGCTGTTTTTGCCCTGGCCACCTTGCTGTTGCCGAGAGGTGTTGAGTTTGCGGCTGCCGGGGCTGCATTCGGACCGGTCGCCGGAGCGATTGCAGGACTTGTTGTCCTTTTAGTTGTCTACATGAGGCGCAAAAACGAAATAATCAATAAAGTAAGGCTTCAAGTGGGCAAAAGGCTTGAAAAACACACCCATATTATATATAGGTTGTTTGCATTTTCTATACCAATTACCCTTGGCGGGCTGATAATACCTATAATGAATCTGGCTGATGCAGCAATAGTAACCAGAAGGTTACAATACGCCGGATATTCAATAACAAGGGCAACTGAGCTATTCGGTCAACTTACGGGAATGGCAGCACCATTGATAAACCTTCCGGCTATTGTAACTATAGCCCTTTCGGCCAGTCTGGTGCCGGCAATTTCAGAGGCTGTGGCCATAAAGAACGAGAGACTGGTAGCGGCAAGGGCCGAGACAGGGATCAGGATAAGCATAATCTTTGGGCTTCCTGCAGCTGTTGGTATATTTGTCCTGGCAACCCCAATAACCTCTCTTTTGTACAACAACCCTGAGGCAGGGATACCACTGGCGGTACTTTCTTGGAGTGTGGTTTTTTTGACCTTGAACCAAACGACTACGGGTATACTGCAGGGTATTGGCAAAACCCTTACACCTGTGTACAATCTTTTGCTCGGGGCACTTGTAAAAGTAATAATGAACTTTGCGTTGACGGGCATACCAGAAATCAACATAAAAGGTGCTGCGCTCGGTACTGTAGTTGGCTACATGGTATCATCACTTTTGAATTATGCGGCCGTAACGAGGTTGTCAGGTATAAAAATAGATATTAACAATATGATTATAAAGCCCATTTTGGCTTCTGCGCTCATGGGTATTGTAGCAGTAACCTTGCACAGCAAGTTTATGACAGTAGGTCTGAGTTCCAATAAGGCAACATTGTTGACAATAGTTGCGAGTGCTGTTGTTTATGCTGTTGTCATGCTTATAATAGGTGGTGTAAAAAAAGAAGACCTGGAACATATACCCGGTGGTAAAAAAGTAATAAGTATTGTCAATAAGATTGGATTCGGTAGGAGGTAGTATCGTGTGCAAATATAAAATACAAGATCTTCTGGGTATTATGACAAAATTACGAGGAGAACGAGGGTGTCCTTGGGACAAGGCTCAAACGCATGAGACGCTGCGGCCTTATGTTGTTGAGGAGGCTTATGAAGTAGTAGACGCTATTGACAGAGGAAATATAAATGACCTTGAGGAAGAATTGGGAGACCTTTTATTACAGGTTGTTTTTCACTGTCGACTTGCAGAGGAATCCGGGAGATTTACCTTTGAAGATGTGGTAGATGGTGTGTGTAAGAAAATGGTACGAAGGCACCCGCATATTTTTGGGGACGTAAAAGTAAATAATTCAGGTGAAGTGCTCAAAAACTGGGAAGACATAAAGCAGGATGAAAAGGAATTAAAATCACATGCAGAGAGCATGGCAAACATTCCGAAGGCTATGCCTGCGCTCATGCGGGCTTTTAAAGTTCAGGAGAAGGCGGCTCGGGTAGGTTTTGATTGGGATGACATAGATGACGTTATGAACAAGGTTTTTGAAGAGGTTGAGGAGCTAAATGAGGTATATAAAGGGAACAACCGTGATAGAATAAAAGATGAATTAGGAGATCTTCTTTTCGCAGTCGTAAATGTATCAAGGTTTTTGGGAATTAACCCTGAGCTTGCAATTGAGGGGACAATCCAGAAATTTATCCGTCGATTTGGTTTTGTGGAGAGAGAAGCACTAAAAAAAGACAAAGATTTACAAACCATGACATTACAAGAAATGGATCGTCTTTGGGATAAAGGGAAAAAACAAGAAAAAAAGTTTTAATTTTCCTTAATACAAGCAGGACTTTGGCGATGTATGAAGAACTTTTAAATAAATCACTCAAAAATAAAGGAGGGAACATTTTTGAATAAAGCTGAACTTATATCAATTATGGCAGAAAAAAGCGGTTTGACAAAAAAAGACTCGGAGAAGGCATTAAATTCTTTCATTGAAGGCGTACAAGAGGCACTTGCAAGCAGACAAAAAGTTCAATTGGTTGGATTTGGGACGTTTGAAGTTAGAGAAAGGAGTGCAAGGAAAGGGCGTAACCCTCAGACAGGAGAAGAGATCGATATCCCTGCAGCCAGTATTCCTGCATTTAAGGCTGGGAAAGCCTTAAAAGATAGTATTAATTAATAGTTAAAAAATGAGCTTTTTTTCAAAAACAGGTCGGACAGGCCTGTTTTTTTATATTATATAGAAACATTTATGTTTTATCATTCGAATTATTTTTATCTATAATCAAATACTATAATAAGAAAATTGCTTGGCTTTGGGGAGGTGTGAAAAAAATGAAAAAATACCTGACGATTTTCCTTCTGGCATTATCGCTCATCGTCATGTCACAATGTGCAAGACAGCCCGCCAAGAAGCCCGACCTCCCCCAAATCCCAAAAAAAATCAGTCGCGGGGAAGGAAAGGAGCCAGTGCTTGATGTTTATGAGATCCAGACTCAGACCGTTAAAGAGATGAACCTTGAAGACTATGTAGCAGGTGTCGTAGCAGGTGAAATGCAAAATGATTGGCCTATAGAAGCCCTGGCTGCTCAATCGATACTTGCGCGGACTTATGTACTGGAATTTATTACCGATAAAGGCAGTTCAAGGTATGAAAATGCCGATATATCCACTGATTTTGGAGAAGCCCAGGCATGGAACCCGGATAACATAAATGACCGTATCAGGAAAGCGGTTGAAATGACCCGTGGTGAGGTAATTGTATACGACGGAAAGTTTATAAAAGCGTGGTTTCATTCTCATTCCGGGGGTATGACTGCTACGGCAAAGGAAGGCCTTAACTTTAAAGAGACTGAACCACCATATATTCAGGTAAAAAAATCCCCTGATGAAAATGCCGGCCCGGAGGATAAAAGGATATGGACTTGCTCATTTTCAAAAGACGAGTTCCACTCCCTCATAAATAAACAAACAGGTATTGATCCAGGTGAAATAAATGAAGTAAGTGTTGTCGAAAGAGGGCCTTCAGGAAGGGCTACCCGTTTAAAAATAGGTAATGCAACGCTTTTTGCTCCCGATCTGAGGGTCGCCATCGGAAGCATGCGTATGAAGTCAACATTGCTCACGAGTTTTCGAGTAGAAGACAATAAAATAATAATGGCCGGAAAGGGGTTCGGACATGGGGTAGGTGTTTCGCAATGGGGTGCAAACGCTCTGGCAAAGCAGGGTAAATCACCTGAGCAAATAATCACTTATTATTTTAAAGATGTAGATATTGTCAAACTGTGGGAGTAAGGTTCATATTTTTTATTTTTTTAGAATAAAATTAGATAAGTTTAATAGAGGGAGGGGGCTTTCAAATGTCAGAAAATGGGCATGTGCAGCATAAGATAACCTTAACCGATAGAGAAGTGCTAGAAGTTACCGGTGTAGTAAATGTGGAAAAGTTTACTGATGACGATATAGTACTTGAAACCCAGCTCGGCATGCTGAGTATAAAAGGGGAAAAAATGCATATGAAACAGCTCAACCTTGACGGGGGTCTTATTACAATGGAAGGACTTATCAAATCTGTTGGTTATTCAGAAACGGCGAGCACAAGGGAAAAGGGGAAAGGTTTATTGAATAAATTGTTCAAATAAAATTGGGTTATTTTGGGGGTGTAAACGGAGGTGAGCATGGAAATTGAACCACAAGTTGCTCTTATTGTGGTTGCGCTTTTATTAGGAATTTTTACAGGGTTTCTTTTTGATATTTATCGCCGTATAAGGAATGTGCTCTCCCCGGGGCCCATTATGACAGCCCTGGGGGATTTGTTTTTCTGGGGGGTTATAACAGGTGTTACTTTCTATTCTTTATTTAAAGTAAATGCAGGGCAGGTGAGAGGTTACCTTTTCGTGGGAATGGCTATAGGATTATTGCTGTATGTTTTATATTTAAGTGACACCGTGATAAAAATATTTGTTTACTTGGATATTTATGAGAGGAAAATTATCAGGAGTATTTATTGGTTTACAAAAGTTGTAAGTAGATTTTGGATTTTTAGGCTTCCAAGAAGGATTTATGTAGATGCCTGCCGAATATATTCAAAGATTAAAAGAAAGTGATAATTTGTTTATACAGAGTATTGTTGACAGGCTGGGGGTCTGCTGCATGAAAAGGGGAAGGAGATTTAAAATACGATATTTGCTTCTATTACTTTTTTTACTTTATTTTTCTTATACTACTGTTTTCCAGCAGATCAAATCTTATAAGCTGTCAATTCAAGAAGCTGAACTGGAAGAACAGATAAAAATTGCGATTGAAGAAAGGGATCGGTTGAAAAGAGAGATTGAATTACTCCATACAGATGACTACATAGAAAAAATAGCCAGAGATGAATTAGGGTTAGTAAAGTCTGGTGAATTCATATATAAAAGACAGGTAAATTCAAAAAATTAGATTATTGACGAAGGCTTTAAGGTACAGTATAATTGACGTGTTGAAGGATAAACAAAGGAGGAGTTCTGTAAGCATGCCTATCGAGGTAGGCCAGATATTAGAAGGCAAAGTGACTGGAATTACTAAATTTGGGGCTTTTGTTGAGCTATCTAAAGGGGTTACAGGGTTGGTACACATTTCAGAGGTTGCGGACAGTTTTGTCAAAGATGTAACTGATTATCTTAAAATGGATGATATTGTTAAAGTTAAAGTAATCGGGACATCTGAAGACGGAAAAATAAGTCTTTCTATTCGAAAATTAAAGGAGAAGCAAGATGACTTCGGGACCAGACCCAATGACAACCTTAGCTTTGAAGACAAGCTGGCAAAGTTCATGAAAGACAGTGAAGAGCGCATGTTGGACATCAGGAAAAACCGTGAATCAAAGCGAGGATCAGGGGGTTTTAGCAAGAAAAGGGCATTATAGTTATTATGATTTTATTGAAGTCGGGTTATTATTATAAGATTATTTCCAGGGGTCTTACCCCTGGATTAATATTTTTCATACAGAGGTTCGATATGAGGGTTGCAGTCATCGATATAGGTTCAAATTCAATTAGATTATTGGTTGCACATTATAACAGCGAAAAAGATGTAGAAAACGTGGTGCCTTTTTACAGGGAGTTAATAACAACCCGACTGGGGAGAGGTGTGGCGATTAACAATATAATCGACGAGCTGTCCTGTAAAAATACGGTCTTGGCTGTGAAAGCTTTTATATCTAGGGCACACGATTTCGGATGTGATATAATCCTTTCGATTGCGACGAGTGCGGTGCGGGAGGCCTTAAACGGTCCTGATTTTTTGCAGCTGCTCAAAAAAAAGACAGGCCTTGACGTAAACATAATTTCCGGCCAAGAAGAAGCAGAGCTATCCTTTTTGGGCGCAAGGGCAGGGCTCCGCATTGCCGGGCTGACCCTTGTTATGGATATAGGTGGCAACTCTACCGAGCTTTCACTAGGTGATGATAGTCAAGTTATACGGTCAATTAGCGTGCCGGTTGGTGCCGTTCGCTTAACTCAAAGATATTTTAAATCAGGTATACCTACTGATGCCGAATTTGAGAAGGCTAAAAATACTATCCGCAAGGAATTTTATGATTTTGGCCTGTTTTTTGCAAAATTATCTTCTAGTAGAAGGGTGGAAATCATCGGAGTGGGGGGCACTTTGACTACACTAGCCGCAATAAAGCTTGGAATATGGGATTACGACCCCGAAATTATTCACGGGCTTTACTTGAGCAGTTCAGATATTGAGGACATATATAATAAACTTTTGTCCCTTTCACTAGAAGAATTGAAACTGATACCCGGCCTTCCTTCAAAAAGAGCAGACATAATAAAAGCGGGTGTCTTAATAATGTATGAAATAATGAGAGTGTTAGACATTCCTGGCATTACAGTAAGTGAATTTGATATAATGGAAGGTTTTATATTGAAGAAATTATTGAAAACGCAATAAATGAAAAAAAAACTATTTGCCCCCCTTGGTTGGTCATTGTTTATGTAGATATTCTGTGAATAATGTCACCTAAAAAGAAACTTTATTCATAAAATGTCATTTGACTGTAAGTATTGTTTTAACAAGACAATCAAAAAGAAATAATGCATAGGATTAAAAGACAAACTCATTCGCAAGGACTTACGAGCAGAGAAGCAAACTGAGCTTGTGAAATATGAAGCCAATTGATGAGAGTTCATCAAAAGCGAGTGATGAGTAAAAAGGACAACTCTTCATTATTGCATAAACCCAATGCTCGTAGTAGAATGCAAGTGCTGATTGAGCATCTCAAAAATTCTAAACGGTCAGGTTCTTACATACTACGAAATTGGGCTTAATTTCGGTCACATTCCCACGGATGCTGGTAGAAGATATGACAGTGCCATTTGTATTAGCTCTCACTTTGAAAGACTATTAACAGCCATTGACTAGCTCAGGGAAGCATCGTCGAGAACAAAGTATCAGAATCACACGCATCAAGAAGCCTATAGAAACAATGATTGTGGAGCTGCTCGACCATATCCTTAGTTTTGAGGAATCTATTCGCCTTCTGGCATCTGATGCTAAGGCAGATAATAGCTTTCCCTTGTAAGAAGAAAGCCGTCTTGAATAACATAGTTCTTCCTTAACGCTAAGACATATCAATCCTACCGGATCAAGAGTATATGCGAGGTAAACCATCTTTCCGGTTTCACCACTAAATTATCAGGTAAGAGAAGATACATGAGCCCAAATATAGCACTGATGGTATTAACCACGGAGCTTACTCAACGGGTAGCCATGGCGAGTTCACATATCGTTCAATGCGCCCCTGAGCCGGAAGGAGTTTTCGCATTGATTACGATTATGCCAAACTCGTCAAAGAGACGTACCCAGATTGAGTAAGATACCTGTTGACATTCAATAGCCATCTAAGCAAGCTAACCATAATTAGGATAAGAATATGTGTGACGTCTACAATAAAATTAGGGAACTTAAAGACCTTGATAATTTGACTATAATCAAAATATCCTTAAGACTTCATTCTTAGCTAAAGAAGAAGCGACTGGATCTGCAACATGGTAGCATTATCGATATCTTACCATGGAACAGAATCAGCTCTCTCCAGATGAGACAAAGGGAAGGAGAAGCACTAACCTGCAAAATCATTGCTCTTACACTGTGGTATTAAGCTTTATAGGTGTGATAAATTGCTCTCTTAGATCTGCGTATGGGCTAGATTAACAGAACGCTTTAAGAGCTCATAAACAGAGAGCAATACAAAGACCTCACAAGCTTTAAGCAACTCCTGGAAATGAGAGAAATTGCTTCCAGTGCAATTTGACGATTTGAAGAGCGAGATTTGAATTTCTTGAATGTCATCAGGATTTCATTGCTGACTACGACCTCGGTTTAAGAAAAGAAGAGGCTTCCTTTTTCCACCACTACCCTTTTGATAACTCATAATCACTATGGCTTCACTTGGTTCGAAATGCATGCATGCTTCTCTGCTGGTAACAGCCTATCGATGAGTTTGTCTTGATCCTGAGACGGTTTTTGCTTTTGGAGTCATGTTCAAAACTATACCTATCGGCTCAGAACTGACATTTTCATCAGAATAAATTCAGGATATGACATTATTCACAGACTAACTTGACATTGGTTGGTCATTGTTTATTGACAAATTTGACCTATTGTGGTAACATAATAACCTACACATATAGAAAGCAAAAATCATGCCAAATATTTTCTATCTTCTTGTATATTTTTCCCTGTAATAGGAAATAGTATAATAGATATTGCTTATTAAAACCAAAAGCAGAGCGATATGCTGTTTGCTTTTGGCTATTTTTACTTATTAGAAGGGGTGAGGGAAACGTGATTCATCCTGTTAAGGTGGGGGAGCGTACCCGTTGGAGTTATTCAGAAATAGATGAAATTATGGGTATGCCTGACCTTATAGAGATTCAAAAGAACTCCTATGTATGGTTTTTAAACGAAGGCCTTAAGGAAGTATTTCAAGACATATCACCTATTGAAGATTTTACAGGCAATCTCGTACTCGAGTTCATAGACCACACTCTCGATAAAAATCCTAAATACTCTGTAGACGAATGTCGAGAAAGGGACGTCACTTATGCGGTACCGCTTAGGGTAAAGGTACGGCTTATCAACAAAGAAACAGGAGAGGTCAAAGAGCAAGAAGTATTTATGGGCGACTTCCCTTTGATGACCGAGAACGGGACTTTTATAATTAATGGAGCTGAAAGGGTTATAGTAAGTCAGTTGGTGCGTTCTCCGGGAATTTATTATGACAGGCAAAAGGACAAGAACGGACGTGACCTCTATTCGGGGACTGTTATTCCGAACAGAGGGGCTTGGCTTGAGATGGAGACAGATCCGAATGAGATCATTTATGTCAGGGTTGACAGGACGAGAAAGGTCCCGATTACTGTTTTGATAAGGGCGCTTGGCTACGGTACAAACGCACAGATTTTGGAACTTTTCGGTGAAAATGAAAAGATTTTAAGAACGTTTGAAAAGGACAATACAGATAACCAAAATGACGCATTGCTTGAGCTTTATAAAAGGCTTAGACCGGGTGAACCCCCAACTGTTGAAAATGCCAAGGGCTTGATTGAATCGCTGTTTTTTGACCCTAAGAGGTATGATCTCGCACACGTTGGCCGGTATAAATTTAATAAAAAGCTGCGCTTAAGAAACCGTATTGTCGGCAAAATCAGTGCCGAAGAAATCAGTGATCAGGCGGGAAACGTTATCCTAAAGAGCGGGGAAAAAATAAGTCGTCAAAAAGCCGAACTCCTCGAATCCTTGAAGATAAATCAGATAAAAATACTTGTGCCTGAAGACAGAACAGAACTGAAATCGCGTGACGAAACAAGGACCAAGGTAATAAAGGTAATAAGCAACGGATATTCAGACGGCGAATGGCCCGATGTTTTCCCAAGTGACAAGCATGTAACACCAGATGATATTATCGCAGCGGTAAACTATTTAGTAAATCTTCAGTACGGGATAGGCGAAATAGATGACATAGACCATCTGGGGAATAGGAGGCTTAGGTCTGTCGGTGAATTGTTACAGAATCAGTTTAGAATAGGTCTGGCCAGAATGGAAAGGGTCGTCAAAGAGAGGATGACGATTCAGGATGTTGATACAATTACTCCTCAGGGGTTAATAAATATCAGGCCGGTAGTTGCTTCTATAAAGGAATTTTTCGGGAGCAGTCAGCTGTCTCAATTTATGGATCAAACAAATCCCCTGGCAGAACTTACCCATAAGAGAAGATTGAGTGCTTTGGGGCCGGGAGGATTGAGCAGAGAGAGGGCAGGGTTTGAAGTTCGAGACGTCCACCATTCGCACTATGGACGCATGTGCCCGATTGAAACGCCTGAAGGACCTAATATCGGCCTAATAGGTTCATTGAGTACTTACGCAAGGGTGAACGAATACGGATTTATTGAGACACCATATAGAAAGGTTGATAAGGAAAGGTTAGTAGTAACAGATGAAATAGAGTATCTGACAGCTGATGAGGAAGAAGATTTTGTCGTGGCACAGGCGAACGCGCCTCTTGATGAAGAGGGAAGATTTGTGCAAAAGAGGATTATCGCAAGATATAGAGATGAAATCCTGATGGTCCCTGCGGAAGATGTGGATTACATGGACGTTTCTCCGAAGCAGCTGGTCAGTGTGGCTACTGCCTTGATACCTTTTCTAGAACATGATGATGCTAATAGGGCATTGATGGGCTCAAATATGCAAAGACAGGCTGTGCCGCTGCTTGTGACAGAAGCCCCACTTGTTGGCACAGGGATAGAGCATAAGACAGCTGTCGATTCGGGTGTAATGATAATGGCTGAAAACAGTGGCGTGGTGGAAAGGGTGACAGCAAGGGAGATTGTGATCAGGCGCGACGGCGATAATGGTCTTGACGTTTATAAGGTTCACAAATTTTTAAGGTCAAATCAGGGGACTTGTATAAACCAGCGCCCAATTGTTAAGAAAGGTGAGAGGGTCGTAAAAGGTCAGCCCATAGCTGATGGTCCCTCAACAGACAATGGCGAACTAGCACTTGGAAGAAATGTTTTAATCGCTTTCATGCCTTGGGAAGGGTACAACTACGAGGATGCCATTTTGTTGTCAGAGCGGCTCGTAAAAGACGATGTTTTTACATCGATTCATATTGAACAATATGAAGCAGAAGCCCGTGATACAAAACTGGGCCCGGAAGAAATAACACGGGATGTCCCAAATGTGGGTGAAGATGCGCTAAAAGACCTTGACGAGAGGGGGATTATTAGAATAGGTGCTGAGGTGCGGGCAGGTGATATTCTCGTAGGTAAGGTGACACCAAAGGGAGAAACCGAACTCACAGCGGAAGAGCGCTTGCTAAGGGCCATATTCGGGGAGAAAGGCCCGTGAGGTCAGAGATACTTCCCTTCGAGTTCCGCATGGGGAATATGGAATAATTGTTGATGTTAAGGTCTTTACTAGGGAAAACGGTGATGAGCTGCCACCCGGAGTGAATCAACTCGTGCGTGTATATATAGCTCAGAAAAGAAAAATATCTGAAGGCGACAAGATGGCCGGTCGCCATGGGAACAAAGGTGTTATATCCAGAATTATGCCTGTTGAGGATATGCCGTTTCTCCCAGATGGCACACCTGTTGATATTGTTTTGAACCCGCTGGGTGTACCTTCGCGCATGAACATTGGGCAGGTGCTCGAGGCGCATCTGGGTTGGGCTGCCAAAGCATTGGGCTGGTATGTAGCAACACCTGTTTTCGATGGTGCCCAGGAAGATGAGATCGTTGACACGCTTAAAAAAGCCGGGCTGCCAGAGGACGGCAAGACAGATCTGCGAGACGGTCGAACAGGCCAAGTTTTTGATAGGCGTATTACTGTCGGTCACATGTACATGCTGAAGCTGGCACACCTTGTAGATGACAAAATTCATGCACGGTCTACAGGCCCATATTCTCTTGTTACCCAGCAACCACTTGGCGGAAAAGCTCAGTTTGGTGGCCAAAGGTTTGGTGAAATGGAAGTATGGGCACTAGAAGCATATGGTGCAAGCTATACCTTACAGGAGCTGCTAACAGTAAAATCTGATGATGTACTTGGAAGGGTAAAAACATACGAGGCAATCGTAAAAGGAGAAAACGTCCCCGAACCTGGCATACCGGAATCTTTCAAGGTTTTGATAAAGGAAATGCAATCCCTTTGTTTGGATGTCAAAATACTTTCTGAAGATGCAAATGAGATAGAAATAAAAGATAATGAAGATGATAGTGAAGAACAGCCACTTGATGTGAACATCGAAGGGCTTGAGGACGAAAGCAAACATGATGTCATAAGGTATAATAAGCAGAAACGGGATCAGGGAAATGATGAAGATGATCAGTCCGACGACGACGATGACATTGATGAAAATGAGCTGCTATACGATGACTATACTGCTGATGACGAACAGGATGCTGAGGATGAATCTGACGATGAGGAAGTAGAAATAGATGAGTCGGGTCTGGATGATGAATCCGATAAAGAATCTTTTGATGTTGATCTTGAGAGGGATTTAATCCCGATGAGTAAAGATATGGATGATAAGGAATATTAATTATTTATTTTAATCCCTTTATTATATTTTTAGAGGGGAGAGAAACTCTTGCTTGAACTCAACTATTTTGATTCCATTAAAATAAGTCTGGCCTCACCTGAACAGATTAGGGAGTGGTCCAAAGGAGAGGTTAAAAAACCCGAAACGATTAATTATAGAACTCTTAAGCCTGAAAAACAGGGGCTTTTTTGTGAGAGAATTTTTGGTCCTATTAAGGATTGGGAATGTCACTGCGGCAAATATAAACGCGTAAGATATAAAGGTGTTGTGTGTGATCGATGTGGTGTAGAAGTAACCAAGTCTAAAGTCCGAAGGGAGAGAATGGGGCATATTGAGCTTGCTGCACCAGTATCGCACATATGGTTTTTAAAGGGCATTCCGAGTAGGATAGGGCTTATATTAGATATGTCACCTCGGTCACTGGAAAAGGTGATATATTTTGCATCATATGTTGTCATAAACCCCGGAAACACGCCGCTTACCAAAAAGCAGCTTTTAAATGAAAAGGATTACAGGGAGTATAAAGAAAAATATGAGGGCGGATTTAAAGCGGGGATGGGTGCCGAAGCCGTCAAGGAACTACTTGAAGAAATAGACCTTGAAAAGCTGGCTGCAGAACTGAGGACAGAGTTAAAAGGTGCAACTGGCCAGAAAAAGGTCAGGTTATTGAGAAGGCTTGAAGTTGTGGAAGCTTTTAGGAAATCCGGAAATAGACCGGAGTGGATGATACTTGACGTGATCCCTGTAATTCCACCAGAACTGCGGCCGATGGTGCAGCTCGACGGTGGGAGGTTTGCAACATCAGATTTGAACGATCTGTACAGAAGGGTTATTAACAGGAACAACAGGTTAAAGAGGCTTCTGGACCTTGGTGCTCCTGATATCATTGTCCGGAATGAAAAAAGAATGCTCCAGGAAGCCGTAGATGCCCTTATAGACAATGGACGGCGCGGCAGGCCGGTAACAGGTCCTGGCAACAGGCCGCTAAAGTCTCTAAGTGATATGTTAAAGGGAAAACAGGGGAGGTTTCGCCAAAACCTTTTGGGAAAACGAGTTGATTACTCGGGTCGCTCTGTGATAGTCGTGGGGCCGGAATTAAAATTATATCAATGCGGTCTTCCGAAAGAAATGGCGCTGGAGCTGTTTAAACCATTTGTGATGAAAAAACTTGTATCTGAAGGTCATGCCCATAATATAAAGAGCGCAAAAAGGATGGTAGAAAGGGTAAAACCGGAAGTATGGGATGTGCTCGAGGATGTCATAAAAGAGCACCCAGTACTTCTCAACAGGGCTCCAACCTTACATCGCCTGGGAATTCAAGCATTTGAGCCCGTGCTTGTCGAGGGAAGAGCCATTCAGATACATCCCTTGGTGTGTACAGCTTATAATGCTGACTTTGACGGTGATCAGATGGCGGTCCACTTACCGCTGTCAGCTGAAGCGCAGTCAGAAGCTCGGATGTTGATGCTGGCAACGAATAATATTTTGAAGCCACAAGACGGCAGGCCCGTTACTACACCTACCCAAGACATGGTGCTCGGTTCATATTATCTGACGATCGACCGGCCAGGAGAAAAGGGTGAAGGGAAATATTTTTCCAGCCTTAGAGAAGCAGTCTTGGCATATGAGATGGGTGAGGTCGGCCTTCACGCTATTATCAATGTGAAAGTTACTAAAGAAATAAATGGCAATCAGAGGCATAAACTTATAAAGACAACTCCTGGACGCATCATCTTTAACGAAATAATCCCTCAAAACCTGGGATATGTGGACAGGACAAAGGAAGAGACATTATTTGAACTAGAACTGAACACATTAGTCGATAAATCGAAATTAGGCGATATTGTGGAGCGATGCTATCGCATCCATGGAACCACAATAACGGCCCAAGTATTAGACGGGATAAAGAAACTGGGTTATGAGTATGCTACAAAAGCAGGCATAACGATAGGTATAACAGATATAGAAATACCGCACGAAAAGGAAAAAACATTATCACAGGCAGACGAAAAGGTGGATCAGGTTGAGCTCTTATATCGCAGGGGGTTAATTTCTGAAGATGAAAGATATGAGAAAACTCTGGAGATATGGACGGACGCGACGGAAAGAGTAACTGAAGGTCTGATAAATTCACTCGATAAATATAATTCAATATATATGATGGCCAACTCTGGTGCTAGGGGCAACAAACAACAGATAAGACAGCTTGCAGGCATGAGAGGACTTATGGCTGACCCATCAGGTCGGATCATTGACTTACCTATAAAAGCTAACTTTAGAGAAGGGCTAACAGTGCTGGAATATTTCATATCCACGCACGGGGCCAGAAAGGGTTTGGCAGACACAGCGCTGAGGACGGCTGACTCTGGCTATCTAACCCGACGTTTGGTTGATGTCAGTCAAGATGTAATTGTCAGAGAGATTGACTGCGGTACAGGTGATGGGATAACCGTAAAAGCCATAAAGGACGGGCGTGAAGAGATAGAACCGATCAAAGAGCGAATAGAGGGCAGATACGCACTCGAAGACGTAATCCACCCCGAAACAGGTGAAATTATAACACATGCCGAGGAGCTCATAACTGAAGAAATGGCGGACAAAATCATTGATGCGGGTATTAAGGAAGTCAAAATCCGCTCTGTTTTAACCTGCAGAACCAGGCATGGGGTATGTACAAAATGTTATGGAAAAAACCTTGCTACAGGCAAACTCGTAAACATAGGTGAAGCTGTTGGCATAATAGCTGCTCAATCCATAGGTGAACCAGGGACACAGCTTACCATGAGGACATTCCATACGGGTGGCGTTGCAGGCCAGGACATCACGCAAGGTCTGCCGAGGGTTGAAGAGCTTTTTGAAGCAAGAAAACCAAAGGGGCAGGCCGTTATTACCGAAGTGCCTGGGACCGCTAAAATTCTGGAGAGCAAGAAGAAAAGGGAAGTCGAGATAACCACCCCAACAGGTGAAATCAAGGTATACACGGTTCCTTACGGAGCCCGCCTAAAAGTTGAAAATGGCAGTGTGGTTGAGCCGGGAGACGAATTATGTGAAGGGTCGGTAAATCCACATGATATATTAAAAATCAAGGGCGTAAGGGGTGTTCAAACATACCTACTCCAAGAAGTATTGCGGGTTTACAGACTTCAAGGTGTTGACATAAACGATAAGCATATAGAGGTAATAATCAGACAAATGCTCAAAAAAGCCAAGATTGAAGACCCAGGTGACACTGACCTGCTCCCGGGAGAGCTCATAGACATATTTGAGCTCGAGAAAATAAATGAGGAGGTACTAAAGCAAGGCAAGAAGCCAGCGGAAGCAAAGAGGGTACTACTGGGTATAACCAAGGCATCTCTTGCAACCGATTCATTCTTGTCTGCGGCATCGTTCCAGGAAACCACCAGGGTATTGACTGAGGCGGCGATAAAAGGCAAGGCAGATCCTCTTTTAGGGTTAAAAGAAAATGTTATTATAGGCAAACTTATACCTGCGGGGACAGGCATGAACCGTTATAGAAATGTTAAACTTATAATCGGAGATGAGCAGGAGACAACAAATGTGAGTGAGAGTGATATTGAAGTTCAAAATAACCTTATTGACAGCCAAAGTCCATGATGTTAAAATAAATGAGTGTGTATTTTAGCTCTCTTTATATGGAAAAATGGGAGGGCGAGAAAATGCTAGACAAATTAAGAGAGACCCCCAAAAAAACGATTGGAACAAAGCAGACCTTAAAGGCACTTGAAAAGGGCCAGGTCGAAGTGGTGTTTATAGCCTTGGATGCAGAAGAGCGAGTTGTTTCCGGAATTAGGGAACTTTGCATGGAAAAAGGCATCGAAATTGTAAATGTTGCAACTATGAAGGAATTGGGGGAGGCCTGTGGAATTCAGGTAGGGGCTGCATCGGCTGCAATAATAACTAAATAGCACTGCTTCTAAGATGCCCCCTATGAGGGGCATTTTTTTTGATTTTGTTGGAAGGAGGTGTCATCATTGCCTACAATAAACCAACTTATTAGAAAAGGCAGGAAAAAGGTGGAATACAAATCCGATGCCCCGGCTTTGAAGGGTTCTCCACAAAAGAGGGGTGTTTGTACTGTAGTAAAGACAACTACTCCAAAAAAACCTAATTCAGCCTTGAGGAAAATAGCCAGGATAAGGCTTACTAACGGTTTGGAGGTAACTGCTTATATACCCGGAATTGGCCATAACCTACAGGAACACTCTGTTGTAATGATAAGAGGAGGCAGGGTAAAAGATTTACCTGGGGTTAGATATCATATAGTACGCGGAACCCTGGATACTGCCGGTGTCACCGACCGTAAGCAGGGTAGGTCGCTATACGGGGCTAAAAGACCCAAAAATTAGCTTTTAAAGGAGGGATAAGATGCCAAGGCGAGGTCATGTGGTTCGTATGGAAGTGCGCGAAGACCCGTTGTACCACGATAAGTTGGTCACAAAGTTGATCAACAAGGTCATGTATGACGGAAAAAGAGGCACTGCTCAGAAGATTTGTTATGGCGCCTTTGATATTATAAAACAAAAAACAGGCAAGGAACCGCTCGAGGTATTTCAGGAAGCGATGAAAAACGTAATGCCTGTTCTTGAAGTAAGGCCAAGGCGCGTTGGTGGTGCTACGTATCAGGTCCCCATGGAAGTCAGACAGGATAGGCGTTTAGCATTAGGGATCAGGTGGCTTGTCGATTTTGCTCGAAAACGTCCGGAGAAGACGATGAGGGAAAGACTGGCCGGAGAGATTTTGGATGCTGCAAACAATTTAGGTGGAGCAGTTAAAAAGAGAGAAGAAACGCATAAAATGGCTGAGGCAAACAAAGCTTTTGCACATTACAGATGGTAAGCATTTTGCTGAACTGGAGTCAACTTTGCGGGAAAGGAGTGTAGACAGTGCCTAGGCAAATAACATTAAATAATATAAGAAATATTGGTATAATGGCCCACATCGATGCCGGTAAAACAACGACAACTGAAAGGATATTGTTTTATACCGGCAAGACCCATAAGATGGGTGAAACGCATGAGGGTTCAGCTGTAATGGACTGGATGGAGCAGGAACAGAAAAGAGGAATAACAATTACCTCGGCTGCAACAACATGCTACTGGAAAAATCATCGAATTAATATCATCGATACGCCAGGGCACGTGGACTTTACAGTTGAAGTTGAAAGGTCTCTGCGGGTTCTCGACGGTTCAGTGGCTGTCTTTTGTGCAAAAGGAGGTGTTGAGCCTCAATCAGAAACGGTTTGGCGTCAGGCTGATAAATATAAAATACCCAGAATAGCGTATATCAACAAAATGGATATAGTCGGTGCCGATTTCTTTAACGTAATAAACATGATGAAGGCAAGGCTAGGGGCACACCCTGTCCCTATACAATTACCTATTGGAAGTGAAGATAGGTTTAAAGGGATAGTAGATTTAATTCATCAAAAGGCTTATATATATTCAAACGATCTGGGTACTGATATATCAGAAACTGAGATTCCTGATGATTTAAAACAAGAAGTGGAAAAGTCCCGCGAGCAACTGATCGAAGTTGTAGCAGACATCGATGAAGATATTATGATGAAATACCTTGAGGGTCAGGAATTAACTGAAAATGAAGTTAAAAGTGCTATAAGAAAGGGCTGTGTAGAAGCTAAAATTACACCTGTTTTATGTGGTTCATCTTACAAGAACAAAGGTGTACAGCTGCTCCTTGATGCAATAGTAAATTATATGCCGTCCCCCCTGGATATTCCTCCTGTCAGAGGAATATGTCTCGAGACGGGTGAGGAAACCGAAAGGAATGTGAGTGATGAGGAGCCATTTTCTGCCCTGGCTTTTAAGATAATGACTGATCCATATGTGGGTAAACTGACGTATTTTAGGGTTTACTCCGGCTCTTTAAAATCAGGTTCTTATGTTTTCAATTCTACCAAAGGCAAAAAAGAGCGGATCGGCCGAATTCTTTACATGCATGCAAATCACAGACAAGACGTGCAAGAGGTCTTGACTGGAGACATAGCTGCAGCTGTGGGATTAAAGGATACAGCAACAGGGGATACCCTTTCTGACGAAAATAAGCCTATATTGCTTGAATCTATGCAATTTCCGGAACCTGTTATATATGTAGCAATTGAGCCTAAGACTAAGGCTGACCAGGAAAAGATGTCTTTGGCTTTACAGAAGTTGTCAGAAGAAGACCCTACTTTTAAGACACATACAGACCAAGAAACAGGACAGACAATTATCGCCGGTATGGGTGAGCTTCATCTGGAAATTATAGTAGATAGGATGCTCAGGGAGTTTCATGTGGAGGCAAATGTTGGGAGACCACAGGTTGCATATAAAGAAACGATTCGGAAGACCGTCAAATCAGAAGGCAAATTTATACGCCAATCAGGAGGTCGCGGTCAATACGGTCATGTATGGCTTGAGATTGAGCCATTGGAAAAAGGCAAAGGCTATGAATTTGTAAATAAGATTGTTGGAGGCGTTATTCCAAAGGAATATATACCTGCAGTAGAATTGGGTGTGCGTGAGGCCTTTGAAAACGGTGTTCTTGCAGGATATCAGGTTGTTGACGTAAAGGTAACCTTATATGATGGTTCATATCATGAGGTCGACTCTTCGGAGATGGCTTTTAAAATTGCTGCTTCCATTGCATTTAAGGAGGGAATGAAAAAGGCAGATCCTGTCTTACTCGAACCATTCATGAGTGTGGAAGTAGTAACTCCTGAAGAGTACATGGGAGACGTCATTGGCGATATAAATTCCCGAAGGGGCGAGATCGAAGGTATGGAACCAAAAGGTCCAGCACAGGTGATAAGAGGCTTTGTGCCGCTTTCTGAGATGTTCGGCTATGCTACGAATTTAAGGTCGAGAACTCAGGGCAGGGGTGTCTATACGATGCAATTCTCCCACTATGCGGAGGTTCCTAATAATATAGCAAATTCAATTATTAACAAATAGAAAAACTTGTGTAAGGAGGATCAACAATATGGCAAAGCAAAAATATGAGAGGACAAAACCCCACGTAAACATAGGGACAATAGGTCATGTAGACCATGGCAAGACTACACTGACGGCAGCGATAACGAAGACACTATCAGATGCGGGGCTATCAGACTTTGTATCATACGACCACATAGACAAGGCACCGGAAGAGAGGGAGCGTGGGATAACGATAGCCACAGCACACGTAGAATACGAGACAGAGAACAGGCACTATGCCCACGTAGACTGTCCTGGGCATGCTGACTACGTCAAGAACATGATAACAGGTGCAGCCCAGATGGACGGTTCGATACTAGTAGTATCAGCAGCCGATGGCCCAATGCCTCAGACAAGAGAGCACATACTTTTGGCAAGACAGGTAGGCGTGCCCTACATCATAGTATTTTTAAACAAGACAGACATGGTAGACGACCCGGAGCTCTTGGAACTAGTAGAGATGGAAGTAAGAGAGCTTCTATCATCGTATGAATTTCCGGGAGACGACATTCCGATAGTAGCCGGTTCAGCACTAAAAGCCTTAGAGTGCGGATGCGGCAAAAAAGACTGCCAGTGGTGCGGAAAGATATGGGAACTCATGGAAGCAGTAGACAGCTACATTCCCACGCCACAGCGTGAGACCGAGAAGCCGTTCCTGATGCCAGTAGAGGACGTATTCACAATAACAGGTCGGGGCACAGTAGTCACCGGCAGAGTAGAAAGAGGCACTCTAAAAGTAGGGGACGAAGTAGAGATAATCGGGATAAGAGACGAGAAGAGGAAGACAGTAGTAACAGGCGTAGAGATGTTCAGGAAACTGCTTGACCAGGCCGTAGCGGGAGACAACATAGGAGCACTGCTGCGCGGAGTAGACAGAGACGAAGTAGAGAGGGGCATGGTATTAGCGAAGCCCAACTCAATAAACCCCCACACACACTTCAAAGGTCAGGTATACGTATTAAAGAAAGAAGAGGGAGGCAGACACACCCCATTTTTCAACGGATACAGGCCGCAGTTTTACTTTAGGACAACAGACGTCACAGGCGTGATCACACTACCGGAAGGGACAGAGATGGTAATGCCTGGAGACAACATAGTAATGGACATAAAGCTGATCTCGCCGATTGCCATAGAGCAGGGCCTGAGGTTTGCCATAAGGGAAGGCGGCAGGACAGTGGGAGCCGGTGTGGTTGCTGAGGTAGTTGAAGATTAGCTTAAGGTGATAGCGGATCGCATTTTATAAGGAGGGAGATAAGTTGGCCCATCAGAAGATTAGAATCAGATTAAAAGCATATGAACACGGGATACTTGATCAGTCAGCTCAGAAGATCGTTGAAACGGCTAAACGAACCGGTGCAGATGTTTCGGGTCCAATACCTTTGCCGACAGATAAAAGTATTATCACAATACTGAGAGCGCCACACAAATACAAGGATTCACGTGAACAGTTTGAAATGAGGACCCACAAGCGATTGATCGATATAAAACAACCAAACCAGAAAACAGTAGATGCTCTTATGAGGCTGGATTTGCCTGCAGGAGTAGACATCGAAATCAAGCTATAGTAACTAAATAGAGCGGGAGGTGAAAGCAATGCTCTCTAAAGCAATTTTGGGCACAAAAATCGGAATGACTCAGGTTTTTGATGAAAAAGGAGAGGCTTTGGCCGTCACAATAGTTGAAGCAGGGCCGTGTACAGTCGTACAGAAAAAAACCGTTGAAAACGATGGCTATAATGCTGTAAAGGTCGGTTATAGGGATATAAAGGAAAAAAAGCTAAACAAGCCCGGGCTGGGTCAATTCAAAAAAAATCAGCTAAAGCCCAAGAGATTTTTAAGGGAGTTTAAACTGCAGGATTCTGACAAATTAAACGTTGGGGATGAAATAAAGGTCGATATATTTCAACCCGGTGACAAGGTTGATGTAGTCGGCATATCAAAAGGAAAAGGTTTTGCAGGCGGTATAAAGCGCTGGAATTTCAGACGAGGTCCCATGACTCACGGTTCAATGTATCACAGAAGGCCAGGTTCCGGGGGAGCAACAGATCCGGCGAGGGTATTTAAAGGCAATAAAAGGCCCGGTCACATGGGAACAGAACGAGTGACTGTTAAAAATCTTGAAGTTGTAAGAGTTGATGCGGACAAAAACATTTTATTAATTAAAGGCTCTGTGCCTGGCCCAAAGAAGTCACTGTTACTTTTAAAAACACAGCAAAAAATTGAAAAATAAATAATTCAGTACGGAAAGGAGGAGCTCCATGCCGAAGGTAGATTTGCTAAATACTCAAGGAGAAAAAATCGGAGAAGTTGAGCTTTCCGATGAGATATTTGGGACTGAAATCCGACATGATGTGATGCACAGGGCTGTTGTAAATTACCTGGCCAATCAAAGACTTGGTACAGCTTCTACCCTTACAAGAGCGGAAGTATCAGGAGGGGGGAGAAAGCCCTGGAGACAAAAAGGCACTGGTAGAGCCAGACACGGCAGCATAAGATCACCTCTTTGGAGAAAAGGCGGCATAACGTTTGGGCCGAAACCGCGCTCTTTTAAGTACTCGCTGCCCAAAAAAATAAAAAGGTTGGCGTTAAAGTCGGCACTAAGCGCAAAGGTTGCAGATTCGGAGTTGATTGTATTAGACCAGCTTAAATTCGATACTCCAAAAACCAAAGAAATGATTAAAGTTTTGCAAAACCTTAAGGTACAAACAAAAGCCCTAATAGTATTAGTCGAAAAAGATAAAGGTGTAGAGAAATCTGCAAGTAATATCCCTGGTGTAATGACAACATATGTCAACACGCTCAACGTTTACGATATCTTAAATCATGACAATTTGATATTGACGAAAGAAGCCTTGGAGCGTTTAGAGGAGGTGTATGCAGGATGAAAAACCCGCATGACATCATACTCCGTCCGTGGATAACAGAAAAGACAATGGACATGAAGCAGTATAAAAAGTACGTTTTTGTAGTCGATAAAAGAGCGAATAAGACAGAAATTAAAAACGCACTGGAATCAATCTTTGGTGTTAAGGTCGATAAGGTAAACACCATCAATATGAGAGGCAAAAAGAAAAGAATGGGCAGGTTTGAGGGCAAACGTGCAGATTGGAAAAAAGCCATAGTCACACTCACAAATGACAGTAAAGAAATAGAGTTTTTTGAGTCCCTATAATTGATTTTTTAGTAGCAGAGTATTAAACAAAAGGAGGGAATAGTATGGCTATAAAAAAATTCAAACCTACATCGCCGGGGAGAAGATATATGACCGTTTCCACTTTTGAAGAAATTACAAAAAAAGAACCCGAGCGATCGCTGGTTGAAACATTAAAGAATAAAGCAGGGCGCAATGCCGATGGACGCATAACTGCAAGACATCGCGGAGGCGGCCACAAGCGAAAATATCGGATAATAGATTTCAAGCGAAATAAAGATGGCGTACCTGCAAAGGTTGCAGCAATTGAATATGACCCTAACCGCTCTGCAAATATAGCATTGCTCAATTATGCTGATGGTGAAAAGCGTTACATTTTAGCACCATTGGGCCTAAAAGTAGGAGATATAGTGGAATCGGGCGAAAAGGCCGATATCAGGCCTGGAAACGCTCTTCCTCTTACACATATGCCGGTAGGGACGATTGTGCATAATGTAGAGTTAATACCGGGCAAAGGCGGTCAGATGGTTAGAGCAGCCGGCACTTCAGCACAACTCATGGCAAGGGAAAACGGTTTTGCTACACTCAGATTGCCGTCCGGAGAAATGAGGATGGTTAAACAAGAATGTAGGGCTACGATCGGTCAAATCGGAAATGTTGATCATGAGAACCTGTCTACGGGTAAGGCAGGCCGTTCACGTTGGCTAGATAAAAGGCCGCATGTGCGAGGAGTTGTTATGAACCCTGTTGACCACCCCCATGGTGGAGGCGAAGGCAAGGCACCTATCGGCAGAAAGAGCCCTGTCACTCCATGGGGAAAACCTACACTTGGTTATAAGACGAGAAAGAAAAAGAAGGAGTCTGACAAATATATTGTCAAACATCGCAAGTAAGAGAAGGGAGGCAGTTTAATGAGCCGTTCAACTAAAAAAGGGCCCTTCGTTGATGAAAAGCTATTGAAGAAGATCGTCCAAATGAATCAAAAAAGAGAAAAAAAGGTCTTGAAGACTTGGTCAAGGGATTCAACGATTTTCCCCGAAATGGTGGGGCATACCATAGCGGTTCACGATGGAAGAAAGCATGTCCCGATATACATTACTGAAGATATGGTAGGCCATAAGCTGGGTGAATTCGCTCCCACCAGGACTTTCAGAGGACACGGGGCTCATACGGAAAAATCGACAACGCTGAAATAAACGATTAAGACCTGGCAAAGGAGGTAAGCTAAGTTGGAAGCTAGGGCACATGCGAAGTTTGTTAGGATTGCACCTAGAAAGGCAAGGATGGTAATTGACCTTATAAGAGGGAAAAGACTTGAAGAAGCGCTTGCAATTCTTAGGTTTACACCCAAATCAGCATCAAAAGTAATAGAGAAAGTTTTGCTTTCTGCTGCTGCCAATGCGCAGAACAATCATGACATGGATAGAGATTCTCTCTATGTTGCAAAATGCTATGCGGACCAGGGCCCCACGTTAAAGAGGTATAGAGCCAGGGCTCAGGGCAGGGCAGCGATGATACGGAAAAAGACAAGTCATATTACGGTAGTATTAAGAGAAAAGGAGGGATAGAATTTGGGTCAAAAAGTACACCCCCACGGTCTTAGGGTCGGAGTTATTAAAGACTGGGATTCGAGATGGTATTCCAGTAAGGAATATGCATCTCAGCTTTTAGAAGATTATAAAATTCGGAAACATATTAAGAATAAACTTTACACCTCTGGCATTTCAAAGGTAGAAATAGAACGGGCCGCAAACAGAGTGAGGATAACCATTAACACGGCTAAGCCGGGTATGGTTATTGGAAAGAGCGGTTCAGGGGTCGAAGAAACAAAAGCTGAACTGGAGAAAATGACAGGAAAGCAAGTATCCATAAATGTCGTTGAAGTTAAAAATCCGGATACAGATGCGCAGCTTGTCGCTGAAAATATAGCATCGCAGCTTGAAAGGCGTATATCATTTAGACGTGCAATGAAACAGTCTATTTCTAGGGCAATGAAGTCGGGAGCCAAGGGAATAAAGACCATGGTCAGCGGTCGATTGGGCGGTGCAGAAATTGCTCGGTCAGAGATGTATCATGAGGGGACTATTCCACTTCAGACCCTGAGAGCAGATATTGATTATGGATTTGCAGAAGCTCATACCACTTATGGCCGCATAGGGGTTAAGGTTTGGATATACAAAGGAGAAATCCTTCCGGTGAAAAATACTAAAAAAGCTGAGGAAGGAGGCGAAGCGAGTAATGTTGATGCCAAAAAGGGTCAAGTATAGAAAACAGCAGAGGGGCTCAATGAAAGGAAGGGCACATAAAGGTACAGAAGTAACTTATGGAGAATACGGGTTGCAGGCGCTGGAGCCGGCATGGATCACCAGTCAGCAAATAGAAGCCGCAAGGGTGGCAATGACCAGGTTTATAAAAAGAGGCGGCAAGGTGTGGATAAAAATTTTTCCTGACAAACCGGTTACTCAAAAACCTGCAGAAACCAGAATGGGTAGCGGTAAAGGTTCCCCGGAATATTGGGTCGCAGTAGTCAAACCGGGCAGAGTTTTATTTGAACTGGGTGGAGTTCCTGAGCAAGTAGCAAAGGAGGCCATGACACTCGCTTCATATAAATTGCCTATTAAGACGAAGATAGTAAAACGCGTAGAATTAGGCGGTGATAAGAATGAAGGTTAAGCAGATAAGAGACCTGTCTGATGATGAATTGACATTGAAGATAAAGAATTTAAAAGAAGAACTCTTTAATTTGCGCTTCCAGGCAGCCACCGGCCAGCTCGACAACCCTATGAGGATACGACAGGTGAGAAAGACCATTGCCCGAATTAAGACGGTTCTTGCCGAAAGACGGAACAAAAAGGTTAAGGCCGGTATAGAAAAGTGAGGAAGATGAGGAGGGATAATGAGTGCAAGGACAAAAAAGCAGGAAAGTACGCACCGGGGTTGTAGTAAGCGATAAGATGGACAAAACGATAGTGGTAGCGGTTGAAAACTTTATGAGACATTCGGTTTATGGCAAGACGATTAAACGGACAAAGAAGTATAAGGCCCATGACGAGAAAAACGAGTGCAAAATCGGAGATGTGGTTAAGATTATGGAGACAAGGCCTCTTAGTCGGGAGAAGCGTTGGGTCTTGATGGATATCGTCAAAAGAATGCAGTAATTGAAGGGAGGTTTTTCGAATGATACAGGTGCAAACGAAGCTGAATGTGGCAGACAACACCGGTGCCAAAGAATTGATGTGTATAAAGGTGATAGGTGGTTCCAGGCGCAAGTTTGCAAACATCGGTGACATCATTGTGGCATCGGTTAAAAATGCAACACCCGACGGCGTTGTTAAAAAAGGTGATGTGGTAAAGGCGGTCATTGTCAGAACAAAAAAAGGCTTGCAGCGTCTCGACGGTTCGTATATAAGATTTGACGAAAATGCGGCTGTTATCATAAACGAAGACAAAAACCCCAGGGGAACACGTATATTCGGGCCTGTTGCCCGTGAGTTGAGAGAAAAGGATTTCATGAAAATAATATCACTGGCTCCCGAAGTCTTGTGATGAGGAGGTGTGCTGTTTGACAAAAGTGCATATAAAAAAAGGCGATACAGTTACAGTGATTTCGGGAAAACACAAGGGAAAGAAAGGCAAGATTATAAAGGTATTCACAAATAAGAAAAGTGCCATTGTAGAAGGGGTCAACATGGCGTCAAGGCATACAAAGCCATCAGCTAAATCTCCACAGGGAGGAATTATTCATCGGGAGCTGCCTATTGACACCTCAAAGCTAATGCCCGTGTGCAATAAATGTCAAAGTGCCACGCGTGTTGGTCATAAGATTCTCTCTGACGGTTCCAAGGTAAGGGTGTGCAAAAAGTGCGGTGAGGTTTTAGACAGATAAACAGGAGGGAGGTAGCGACATGCCCAATTTGAAAGAAAGATACCTACAAGAAGTGGTGCCAGCACTTAAGAAGCATTTTAACTATAGAAGCGTAATGGAAGTACCCAGGATTGAAAAAGTGGTTGTCAACATGGGTATTAACGATGCGCGTGAAAACCCCAAGGCAATTGAGTCTGCCACAAGGGACTTGACGTTAATCACTGGACAAAAGCCGATAGTTACAAAAGCCAGAAAATCTGTTGCGGCTTTTAAATTGCGTCAGGGCATGCCCATAGGTGCAAAGGTAACATTGAGAGGGAGCAAAATGTATGATTTCCTCGACAAGCTGTTTAATATAGATCTACCGAGGGTTCGTGACTTTAGAGGAGTCTCACCTGACTCTTTTGACGGTAGGGGGAATTACACACTGGGAATTAAGGAACAGCTTATATTCCCTGAAATCGAGTATGATAAGATTGACAGAGTAAGGGGCATGGACATTACAATAGTCACAACTGCAAAGACGGATGAAGAGGCCAGAGAGCTATTAAGAAACCTCGGCATGCCGTTTGCACAATAAAGGAAGGAGTGAAGAGCATGGCCAAGAAATCATTAATAGCAAAGCAAAAGAGGCCCCCGAAATTTTCAACGAGAAGATATAATAGGTGCAAGATATGCGGTAGACCGCATGCTTATCTACGCAAGTACGGTTTATGTCGCATTTGTTTTAGAGAAATGGCTCACCGCGGTGAGATACCTGGGGTAAGAAAGGCAAGCTGGTAAGCTAGTACAGAGAATGAAGGGAGGTAGTTTTCTTTGGCTATGACGACAGATGTGATTGCGGATATGCTGACACGTATAAGAAATGCCAATGATGCAGGACATCCTGATGTTGAAGTCCCCTGTTCAAAGATAAAGAAGGCAATTGCTCAAACATTACTGGATGAAGGCTATATTTCGGGGTATGACGTAATTGATGATAGCAAACAGGGGATGATAAAAATTCATTTAAAATATGGGCCAGGCAAGAAGAAAATATTGACGGGGCTAAAGAGGATTTCAAAACCTGGACTTCGAATATATGCCAGGAAAGATGAAATCCCGCGGGTAATGGGGGGCCTCGGGACGGTTATTATGTCCACTTCTAAGGGAATTATGACCGATAAACAGGCTAGAAAGGAAAATGTTGGCGGAGAAGTAATATGCTATGTATGGTAAAAGGTCGAGGAGGTGTGAAGTATGTCCAGGGTCGGTAAAATGCCGGTAGAGATACCTAAAGGAGTAGAAGTAAACATCGATGGAAGTAAGATTGAAGTAAAAGGACCAAAAGGAAGTTTAACTAGAGAACTCCATAAAGACATAAAAATAAAAAAAGATAATTCCGCGCTAATTGTTGAGCGCCCTTCTGATAGCAATCAACATAAAGCCCTTCACGGCCTTACAAGATCTCTTATATTCAATATGGTTCGTGGTGTAGTTGAAGGGTTTGAAAAAAAGCTCGTCCTGGAAGGCGTAGGGTACAGGGCTGCCAAACAGGGCAACAAGCTTGTCTTGACAGTAGGATACTCGCATCCGGTAGAATTTGAGCCGCCTGCTGGAATCGAATTTGATGTGCCGGCACAAAACAGGATATCTGTTAAAGGGTTTGACAAGGAACTCGTGGGCCAGATAGCGGCTAACATCAGAAAAGTAAGAGAACCTGAACCTTATAAAGGAAAGGGCATCAGATACGAGGACGAAGTAGTCAGGCGCAAGATTGGCAAGACCGGGGTAAAATAAGGTAACAGGAGGGTTGACTATGATCTACAAACAACCGCGCAACATTGCTAGAAAGAAAAGGCATCTTCGGGTCAGAAAAAAGATATTTGGAACGAATGAAAGACCCAGGCTTTGTATTTTTAAAAGCCTAAAGCATATTTACGCTCAGATTATAGATGATGAGGAAGGAACGACGATTGTTTCCGCATCGACTTTGGACCCAGCTTTAAGAGATGAGGTATCCGGTTGTAATACCGAATCTGCAAAAAAAGTAGGGGAATTGGTAGCTAAAAAGGCTCTGGAAAAAGGAATAAAAGATGTTGCCTTTGATCGCGGCGGATACAGGTATCATGGATGTGTAAAAGCGTTTGCAGATGCTGCACGTGAAACCGGGTTAGACTTTTAACAAATAGAAGGGAGGTAAGGTTTTTGCAGCACAATAATGTTGAGGAACAAGAATTTGTAGAAAAGGTAGTATCTATTAACAGGGTTGCCAAAGTAGTCAAAGGCGGTAAAAATTTTCGGTTTGCCGTACTGGTGGTCGTTGGAAATAATAACGGCAAAGTGGGAGTGGGAACAGGCAAGGCACAGGAAATTCCTGAAGCCATACGCAAGGGGATTGAAGCTGCCAAGAAAAACCTTTTTGATATCCCCATCATAAACGGAACCATTCCACATGAGAGCTTAGGTATATTCGGAGCTGGTCGGGTGCTCGTTAAACCGGCACCAGAAGGGACGGGAGTAATAGCCGGAGGACCGGTCAGGGCCGTTCTTGAACTTGCTGGATTAAAAGATGTTGTCAGCAAATCACTAGGCTCATCCAACTCGAGGAACATGGTCAATGCAACTGTTGTTGCGCTCAAACAGTTAAAAAGAGCTGAAGAGGTTGCAAAGCTGAGAGGTAAGACTGTGGAAGAATTATTTGGCTAATTCTTAAAAGGAGGTGCAGGAAAGTGAGGTTGCATGAAATCCGTTCCCCGGAACAAAAGGAAAAACCTAAAAGAATAGGGCGGGGCATAGGTTCAGGCCATGGGAAAACATCGACCCGTGGTCATAAGGGACAGAAATCCAGGAGCGGTGGCGGAGTTCGCCCCGGCTTTGAAGGCGGTCAGATGCCTATTTACAGGAGATTGCCCAAGAGAGGCTTTACAAACATATTTAAAAAAGAATACGAAATAATTAATGTAGAGGATCTAAATGTATTTGAAGATAATACTAAAATTACACCTGAGCTCCTGCTCGAACGGAGAATCATCAAAAAGATCGGAGACGGAGTAAAAGTACTAGGTCGTGGAGATATAAGTATTAAAGTGGATGTCGTAGCCCATGCATTTTCTAAAACTGCTAAAGAAAAAATCGAATCCGCCGGTGGGAAGGCTGAGGTGATTTAAGGTGTTGGAGGCACTTCGGAATGCCTGGAAAATACCGGATTTAAGAAATAAGATCAAATTTACGATGGTTATGCTTATCGTTTTTAGAATAGGGAGTTTTGTTCCGGTGCCCGGCATGGATCCTGAGGCTGTTAAAGCCATAGTTGAAAGAGGAGCCCTCTTGGGGTTTTTTGACATAATAGCCGGAGGCGCTTTCTCACAATTCTCTGTTTTTGCCATGAGTATAACCCCATATATTAACTCCTCTATCATAGTGCAGCTTTTAACAATTGTCATACCTAAGTGGGAGGAGCTCGCTAAAGAAGGGGAAGCCGGACGTAAAATATTAGCACAGTATACACGATACGGCACTGTTTTATTGGCACTGATACAGGGCATTGGACTTTCATACGGTTTTAGGTCTGCGATGAAGAATCCCGGCCTGATGGGGACAATTGTTGTAGTAATAAGCCTGACGGCAGGTACAGCATTTCTCATGTGGCTAGGCGAGCAGATAACTGAAAAAGGAATTGGTAATGGTATATCGCTGTTGATTTTTGCGGGAATCGTGTCTAGGTTACCCAGCAGTGTTTTTCAGGTATATTCACTGGTTAAAGTTGGAACTTTAAACATATTTATGCTTGCTTTGTTTGCTGTCTTTGCCATTGCAGTAATAGTATGTGTTATTGCGATACAACAGGGCGAGCGGAGAGTACCTGTGCAATATGCTAAGCGAGTTGTTGGACGCCGTGTCTACGGAGGTCAATCGACACATATCCCGATAAAGGTAAATTCAGCAGGTGTTATACCCGTAATTTTTGCAATGTCAATTCTGATGTTTCCAAGCACGGTAGCTGGGTTTTTCCCAAACAGTGGTTTTGCTGTTAAATTGGCTGATACTTTGGAACCGGGTGGTTGGTTGTACGCAGTTCTTTACACATTGATGATCATATTTTTTACGTATTTTTACACTGCCGTTACATTTAATCCAACAGATGTTGCCGATAACATGAAGAAATACGGTGGATTTGTGCCTGGCATAAGACCTGGCAGGCGTACAGCAGACTATCTCAACAGGATCATGACAAGGATAACGCTTGTTGGCGCAATTTTCTTGGCTGCGATAGCTATAATGCCGTATTTGATTACGGGCATCACATCTTTGCAAATATCTTTTGGAGGGACTGCACTGCTCATTGTCGTGGGTGTAGCACTGGAAACCATGAAGATGATTGAGGCACAGATGGTAATGCGTCATTATCAGGGCTTTTTAAAATAGGAGTGATAAAAAGTGAGATTAATCATGCTTGGCCCTCCGGGAGCCGGTAAAGGGACTCAGGCAAAGAAAATAGCTGTTGGATTCGGGGTTCCCCATATTTCTACCGGGGAAATGTTTCGAAGTGCAGTCAAACAACAGACAGAAATGGGCAAAAAAGCTTCAGAATTCATGAAAAAGGGCCTATTAGTCCCTGATGAAATTGTCATCGGCATTGTCGATGAGAGACTAAGACAGCCTGATGTTAAAAGGGGTTTTGTATTGGATGGATTTCCAAGAAATATTTCACAGGCAGAAAACCTTAAGGGCATAACAGACGATCTTTGTATAAAGATAGAAAAGGTAATAAACATAAATGTTGAAAAGAATGAGCTGATTCAAAGGTTTACGGGCAGAAGGATATGCCCGAAATGTGGAGCTACTTTCAATATAAAGTATAACCCGCCTAAAGAGCCTGGTGTTTGCCAAAGGTGTGGAGAAAAGCTTATAATGAGACCTGATGACACAAGAGAAACAGTCATAAAAAGACTTGAGGTCTATGAAAAAGAAACGGCTCCACTAATAAAATACTACGAGGAAAAGGGATTGTTAGTAAACGTGGACGGGGGCAAAACAATAGAAAGTGTTTATGATGAAATTATGGACCTTCTGAGGAGCGGCGCTCATGATTGTGATTAAATCGTCAAGAGAAATAGAACTGATGGAAAAGGCAGGCAAGATAGTGGCACTGGCTCTTGAAGAGGTCGGAAAGCACGTAAGGCCCGGGGTTACAACGTCCGAACTTGACAAAATAGCCGAAGAGGTTATAGTGAGTCATAAAGCCAAACCTTCCTTCAAGGGTTACCGAGGATTTCCTGCATCTATTTGCACATCTGTAAATTCAGAGGTAGTTCATGGAATTCCTGGATTAAGAACCCTTAAAGATGGTGATATTATTAGTATAGATATCGGGGCTGAATTTGATGGTTATAATGGCGATGCTGCCAGAACCTTTCCCGTTGGTAAAATCAGTGATGAAGCGATGAATTTGATTAGGGTTACGGAAAAAAGCTTTTTTCAAGGCATACAGTACGCAAGACCAGGATACAGGCTATCCGATATATCTAATGCTATACAAGTTTATGTTGAATCAAACAACTTTTCTGTTGTAAGAGATTATGTGGGCCATGGAATAGGGAGGAACATGCATGAGGATCCGCAGATACCTAATTACGGTCCCCCGAACAAAGGCCCGAGACTAAGAGCCGGGATGGCGTTCGCAATCGAACCGATGGTAAATGTCGGAGGGTACGAGGTTTATACACTTGACAATCAGTGGACGGTGGTCACAAAGGATTCGAGCCTATCTGCTCATTATGAGAACACGATAGTATTGACTGACACCGAGCCCAGAATTCTTACTATTATTTAGGTAGGTGTGCATATGCGCGAACTTCGTGTTGGCCAGGTTGTTATGTCTAATGCCGGTCGTGACAAGGGAAGGTATATGCTTGTCATAAAAATATTGGATCAAGATTATGTATATGTTGCCGATGGTAATTTGCGAACAGTCAAGAACCCGAAAAAAAAGAAAATTAAACATCTGAGAATACTAAATAAACATTCATGCTATATAGTTGAAAAACTTGCCAAGGAGCAAAAAATCAATGATGAAGAAGTAAGAAAGGTGCTGAAGGAGCTGACAGATGTTGAGACTTACGAACAGACATCTGAACAGATGGATATAAGGAGGCGAATGCGACCTTGACTAAGGAAGATGTCATAGAGGTTGAAGGCACTGTACTGGAACCACTACCAAACGCCATGTTTCGGGTGGAATTAAAAAATGGCCATAAGATACTTGCACATGTTTCGGGAAAGATACGCATGAATTATATAAGAATTCTGCCTGGAGACAGGGTAACTGTGGAATTATCTCCTTATGATCTCACAAGAGGCCGCATCAAATACCGCTTCAAGTAGAAAAGTCAGAAGGAGTGAAACCTAATGAAGGTAAGACCTTCGGTGAAGAAGATATGTGAGAAATGTAAGGTTATAAAGCGTAAGGGTAGAGTAATGGTTATATGCGAGAACCCAAAGCATAAACAAAAGCAGGGCTAGTTAAAAGGAGGTGTTTATATGGCAAGAATCGCCGGTGTCGATTTACCCAGAGATAAGCGAGTTGAGATAGCGCTTACCTATATATACGGGATTGGTTTAAGTAAATCGAGAAAGATATTGGAGGAAGCAGATGTCAATCCGGATACGAGAGTAAAAAATCTCGCTGAAAAGGAGATAACAAAATTACGTGACATAATCGAAAAGCATCATAAAGTAGAGGGTGACCTTCGTAAAGAAGTTGCACTCAATACAAAGAGGCTGGTAGAAATAGGATGTTACAGGGGCATACGTCACCGCAAGGGCCTCCCGACAAGGGGACAGAGGACGAGGACTAATGCGAGGACCAGGAAAGGTCCTGTAAAAACAGTTGGCGTAAGGCGCGGTAAATAAGAAAAGCTAGGGGTGAGACAAAAATGGCAAGGACTGCAAGGAAGCGTAAAGAAAAAAGGCGTGTTGAAAAAGGGACTGCCCATATACACTCAACATTTAACAACACAATAGTAACCATTACGGATGAAGCCGGAAGGCCTCTTACATGGTCTAGCGCCGGGACTGTAGGTTTTAAGGGATCAAGAAAGGGAACGCCTTTTGCTGCACAGATGGCGGCTGAGTCTGCTGCAAAACAGGCAATAGAATATGGGATGAAATCCGTTGAAGTGTATGTGAAAGGGCCGGGAGGTGGCCGCGAAGCGGCTATCAGGTCATTACAGGCGGCTGGCCTTGAAGTGAACATGATAAAAGATTTGACACCCATTCCGCATAATGGGTGCAGGCCGCCCAAACGCAGAAGGGTATAAAATTACAGGAGGTGTGAGCACATATGGCAAGGTACAAAGATGCTGTATGTAGGTTGTGCCGGAGAGAGGGAATAAAACTCTACTTAAAGGGTGACCGTTGTTATTCTCCTAAATGCGCAATTGACAGACGTGGGTACGCTCCGGGACAGCATGGTCAGATGAGACGGAAATTGTCTGAATACGGTTTACAGTTAAGAGAAAAGCAAAAGGCAAGAAGAATATATGGTGTTTTAGAAAAACAGTTTAAAAATTATTTCATAAGAGCATCAAGACAGAAGGGCGTTACTGGTGAGAACCTTTTGCGCCTTTTAGAGATGAGGCTTGACAATGTTGTATACAGATTGGGTTTTGCAACCTCCAGGCCTCAAGCTCGTCAGTTTGTAAGGAACGGTCATGTTGAGGTCAATGGCAAGAGGGTTACAATACCATCATACAATGTCAAGGAAAAGGATGTCATTTCAATAAGCGAAAAAAGCCGCAGTATGTCTGTTTTTAAAGAAATATCAGAAGCCGGTGAAGCAAAAGTTGTTCCGGGATGGCTTTCAGCAAATTACGAAACTCTTACAGGCGAGATTTTAAGTTTGCCAAATAGAGAAGATATTGATATCCCGATTCAGGAACACCTAATTGTCGAACTTTATTCCAAGTAATACGCCCTCGTCAAAAATTATAGCATTAAGGAGGGTAATCATCAGATGGTTGAAATTGAAAAACCGAGGATTGAGTTAATCGAACAGAGTGAAGACAATACCTACGGGAAATTAGTTTTAGAACCTCTGGAGAGGGGCTATGGTATAACCCTTGGTAACTCTATGCGTAGAGTCCTTTTATCATCACTTCCAGGGGCCGCGGTCACCTCGATAAAGATTGAGGGTGTACAACATGAGTTTTCTACCATACCTGGGGTATTAGAAGATACGACGGAAATAATATTAAACATAAAAGGGCTCCACGCTTTAATGCACGTAGATGAGCCTAAACTGTTAAGGATTGAGGCTCAGGGCGAGGGAGAAGTAAAGGCATCGGATATCATTGCCGACCCAGATGTAGAGATAATAAACAAGGACCATCACATAGCTACACTCGACAGGGATGGTAAATTGTTTATGGAGCTCACTCTGGAAAGGGGAAGCGGCTATGTTATAGCCGAAAGAAATAAAAAACCTAATCAACCCATTGGTGTTATTGCAATAGATTCCATTTTTACGCCTGTCACCAAGGTGAATTTTACAGTAGAACATACCAGGGTCGGTCAGAGAACCGACTATGACAGGCTGACAATGGAAATATGGACAAATGGGACAATTAAGCCGGATGAAGCGGTAAGTCAGGCAGCAAAAATCCTTATTGAGCATCTCAATATATTTGTTAGCCTGACCAGTGCCGTAAAAAATGCGGAGGTTCCCGTTGAGAAAGAGAAAGATGACAGGGAAAAGATACTTGAAATGCCTATAGAAGAACTGGATTTATCAGTAAGGTCTTACAATTGTTTGAAGCGTGCCGGAATAAACATAATCGGAGAACTTGTTCAAAAGACACCAGAAGATATGATGAAAGTGAGAAATTTAGGCAAAAAATCTCTTGAAGAAGTAGAATCAAAACTTGGGACCTTCGATCTTTCATTGAAACAATCGGAGGATTAGGAGGAGGTCGATAAAAATGAGGAAATTAGGCAGAACTAGCGGCCACAGGAAAATGATGCTTAGGAATATGGTTACATCCTTGCTCAAAAACGGCAAGATAGTAACAACTGAAACAAAGGCAAAAGAAGTGAGCCGTTTAACGGAAAAGATGATAACACACGCGAAAAGGAATGATCTTGCAGCAAGAAGAATCGTACTTGCTGAGGTACTTGACGAGACAACGGTGAAGAATCTTTTTGAAAAAACCGCTCCCAAATATGCTGATAGAAACGGTGGTTATGTACGCATAGTAAAAATTGGACACAGAAGGGGAGACGGTGCACCTAAAGTTTTGGTAGAGCTTGTCTGATATTTTAAGCATTATGTGTAAAGGGGGCGGTGAGGATAGCCGCCGATATTGTTGCAAGGAAAGTATATTACAAATACGACCAGGGTACAGACCTTGCGATAAAAAATGTAAACGTGGATATAGCAAAAGGTGAATTTGTGGCGATTATAGGGCCGAACGGCTCGGGAAAATCAACACTCGCAAAGCTGTTCAATGGTTTATTTATACCAACCAAGGGAGATATAATCGTATACGGGAATAATACAAAAAACAAAGAAGATATCTGGAAAATACGACAAAAGGCGGGTATGGTCTTCCAAAACCCGGATAACCAGATTGTGGCAACTCTGGTCGAAGAAGATGTTGCTTTTGGACCTGAGAACTTGGGTGTGCCACCTGCAGAAATACGGAGTCGAATAAAAGAAGCACTCGAAATAGTAGAACTTACCGAATATGCTCAAAAAGCTCCTCACCTTTTGTCAGGCGGGCAAAAGCAAAGGGTTGCCATAGCTGGGATAATTGCGATGAGACCTGACTGTATAATTCTAGATGAGCCGACCGCTATGCTGGACCCTGTCGGCAGAAGGGAAGTAATTAAGACAGTTAAAAAACTGAATAAGGAAGAAGGAAAAACCGTAGTAATGATAACACATTTCATGAATGAAGCTGTTCAAGCAGACAGGGTCTTAGTAATGGACGCTGGTCAAATTGTAATGCAGGGCAAGCCTGCCGAGGTATTTTCACAGGTTGAAAACCTTAAACGTATAGGCCTTGATGTTCCGCAGGTGACCGAGCTGGCTCATTTACTTATAAAAGATGGGTTAGATATACTATCTGATATTTTGACAGTCGAAGAGATGGTGGATAACTTATGCCGATTATTGTAAAAAATCTAACACATGTATATATGCCAGGAACCCCATTTGAGGCCACTGCAATCAAAGACGTGAACTGGACAATTGCTGAGGGTGAGTTTTGGGGACTAATAGGTCATACCGGTTCAGGAAAGTCCACCTTAATCCAGCATTTAAATGGCCTGCTTAAACCTACATCAGGAGAAGTAATAATCGACGGCACAAATATTTTTGACAAAGGTGCCGATCTAAAAAAAATAAGGCAGCAGGTGGGTTTGGTATTTCAGTATCCCGAACATCAATTATTTGAAGAAACCGTTGAAAAAGACGTGGCTTTTGGACCTAAAAACCTGGGGCTTTCTGCTGATGAAGCAACGGCCAGGGTAAAGGAAGCACTTGATCTTGTCGGTTTATCGTACAACGATATTAAAGACAAATCCCCGTTTGAACTTAGCGGAGGTCAGATGAGAAGGGTTGCGATTGCGGGAGTGCTAGCGATGAAGCCGAAGGTATTGATTTTAGACGAACCGACAGCAGGGTTGGACCCAAGAGGTCGTGATGAGATTTTGGATGAAATCGTTAACTTAAGGAAAAAACAAAATATTACAGTTATTTTGGTCTCACACAGCATGGAAGATATTGCAAAATTGGTTGATAAGATCGTTGTTATGTACAGGGGAAAGATAATGAAGACGGGCACGCCCAATGAAATTTTCGCAGATTATGAGAGCCTTACACAAATGGGTCTTGGAATACCACAAATAACAGAGCTGATGCAAAACCTGAAAAAAAAGGGCAAAGAGGTATCAGCCGATGTATTGACTGTAAAAGAAGCCAGGGATGAGATTTTAAGAGCTTTAAGGAGGAAGGGCAGTGCGTAATATTACAATTGGTCAATATATTCCGGGAAATTCAACTGTGCATCGCCTGGATCCTCGAACTAAAATAATAATAACCTTGGCATATATGATAATTCTTTTCGTCTTAAATAACTTTTTGGGATATGTTTTTCCGGTCGGATTTATTGTAATTACGGTTATTTTGTCGGGGATTTCCACGAGGTATATGTTTAAAGGGCTCAGGCCATTGTATTTTATCATTGTCCTTACCTTTGCTCTAAACAGCTTTATGATTAAAGGTAGGGTTATCTATGATATAGGTCCTTTAAGTGTGACTTACGAAGGCATATCTCAAGGTGCATTCATGGCTATAAGACTGGTTTTACTGATAATCGGGACTTCGCTTCTCACCCTGACGACATCTCCAATATCATTGACTGACGGTATTGAAAGGCTTATGCAGCCTTTTAAAAGATTTGGTGTTCCAGCCCACGAACTTGCTATGATGATGACTATAGCATTGAGATTTATTCCAACTCTTCTTGAGGAAACTGATAAAATAATGAAAGCACAGATGGCCAGAGGGGCTGATTTTGAGAGCGGAAATATTATAAGAAGGGCGAAAAACCTGGTGCCATTACTCGTGCCCCTTTTCATAAGTGCTTTTAGAAGGGCGGATGATCTTGCTATGGCGATGGAGTCTAGGTGTTACCGTGGAGGGGAAAACAGAACACGCATGAAAGAACTAAAGATGACATCTCTAGACTATGGGACATATGCCGTATTCTCCATTATTGCCATTGGTGCAATCATCAGTCGTTTTATTTGGTAGGTGCTTTTATGAATTTAAAAGTTAAATTGGAATATGACGGAAGTGCGTATCATGGCTGGCAAAGGCAGAAGAACGCCAGATCAGTTCAGGAAGTGGTGGAAAGGGCCATTAGCCGTATATCAGGAGAAGAAATAGTCGTCATAGGGGCAGGAAGGACGGATGCAGGTGTTCATGCAAAGGAGCAGGTTATAAACTTCCATACTAAAATGCGTATCCCCATAGAAAAAATCCCTTATGCAATTAACAGTCAGCTCCCAGAAGACATTGTAGCTTATGAGGCAGAAGTTGTAGCAGATAGTTTCCATGCACGCTTTTGTGCTAAATCCAAGATTTACAATTATACGATATATAATGCTCCTTATCCTTCGCCTATTCTTAGAAAGTATGCGTATTTTTCTCCAAAACCTCTTGATATAAATGCTATGAGAGAGGCGTCACATGAGTTTATCGGAACACACGATTTTTCGGCCTTTAAAGCATCGGGAAGCCCTGTCAAAAACAGTGTAAGACATGTCAAAATGCTCGAAGTATTGGAAAAGGACAATATCATCTTTATAAAGATTGAGGCAGACGGGTTTTTGTACAACATGACCCGCATCATAGCTGGAACACTGCTTGATGTGGGATTGGGTAAAATAGCCCCACACCAGATATTCCCAATAATAGAGTCGAAAGACAGGTCGCGTGCTGGCAAGACGCTCCCACCCCATGGCCTGTGTCTGGAGAGAGTAATATATTAAGAGTATTAAGAGAGGGCTGCTTGACACGACCTGACCCGTGTAATAAAATAATTCTATGGTTTAAAGGAGGGAACAATTGTGAGCACGTTTATGGCAAAAAAAGAGGAAATCAAACGCAATTGGTACGTTATAGATGCAACAGGGATACCGCTAGGGAGGCTAGCGTCAAAGGTTGCCTTTATTTTAAGGGGTAAACATAAACCCATATACACACCCCATGTTGACACTGGGGACCATGTAATAGTAGTAAATGCTGACAAGGTAAAAGTCACTGGCAAAAAAATGGATAACAAGATTTACTATAGACATTCCGGTTATCCCGGAGGACTTAAAAGCGAAACATATCGCAGCCTTTTTAATAGAAACCCTGAAAGAGTCGTGTACAAAGCAGTATGGGGTATGCTCCCACATAATGTACTTGGGCGAAAAATGATAAAAAAATTGAAGATTTACAAAGGAAATACGCACCCTCATGAAGCTCAGCAGCCAAAGACACTAGAGTTTAAGGTGTAAGAGAA
>JBMNGH010000010.1:0-72053 GCA_050949725.1 Tepidanaerobacteraceae bacterium | reverse complement strand
GCATATAAAAACCATATCAGCATAAATTTAATCGAATAACTATTTTCTTTTTTACCAACGGAAAGTAATTTATTAGAAAATAGCATATCTATAAACATAATCATTGAAATAAGTATAATTAAAGCTCTAAATAAAGATAGCTGAAACATTCCAAGATCTACTGGAAACAACACTTGCACCAAGCAAAGAAGAAATTACGGCTAAGTAAACTATATACTTTCTCATATATTACATCATCCTTATTTTGCATTATCAACTTTGTTAATATTTGGAGCTTTTGCAATTACTTCTTGATATACTTCATTCAATTTATTTGCAATTTCACTAGGAGAATATGTTTCTCTAGTTTCTCTTGCAATTAAAGTTCTATCGTATTTATTAATATTTTGATACATGTACCTCATTGCCTCAATTAAGGCATCAAGATCGTCAACCGGAACAAAAATTCCATTTCTCTCGTTTACAATACATTCTGGTCCGCCGCACTTTGTAGCAATGACAGGAAGTCCCGAAGCTAAAGCTTCAATATAAGCAACCCCAAATGTCTCAGATTGAGAAGCTAATACAAAACAATCGCTCTTTTTTAGAAAGTCAGCAATATCTTTTCTCGATTTCAGCCCCATCAATTTAACTCTTATCATCGACATGATATTTTTGAATTAACCTTTCTAATTTGGGTCTTTCCGGACCTTCCCCAAATATTGTAAGTGTAACGTTATCATTATCATTAAAAGCCCTTACAAAAGCTTCAATGGTTAAATCCATCCGCTTTCCAATTTTCAATGACCCAATCGAAACAAATCTAAAAATATTATCTTTTTTCCTAGGTGTATAAGTGAATAATTTAGTGTCAACTATGTTAGGTATATAAATTGCATTTTTATTGAACCTTTGTTTTATTACATCTTTTAATCCAGGACTTACCGTTATTAGAGCATCTGCACTTTTATAAGCTTTATTTGCGATTTGAAAAAGCCTCTTATCTATAACAGGCTTCATCATAGTTGAAAGATGTTCAGTTATCACAAATGGAATTTGCGTTCTTTTATGTAATTTAGAAGCCGTATACCCTACACCAGCAAAGTGCGCATGCATAACCTCTGGTTTCCCTTGTTCCTTTTCAATAACTCTATATAAAATATTTAGACCAAATGAACTAATCTTTTGTAATATTGCTTTTGGTATTCTCCCCCCGGGAATATTTATTGCATAAACATCTACGCCCTCTATCTTTTTCCTTTCTATTCCCCATTTTCTCCATCTACGAATTGACCTCACATCTACAGCTGCAAAAACAACTTTATGTCCTGCCTCCGCTAGCGCTCTTGCTTGGTCAAATTCGAATATACCATTCATTTTATATTTATCGGTGGGATATCCCCTTGAAATAATCATAACATACATTATAGATTTCTCCTCATAATAACGCTTTTCGTGATCTCTAATAAACTGAATAGAATCTTTGTCCCATTTTAATTTTTTTACTATTTCAAGTTCTTATATACATCAAGCAACTTCTTACTATTTTCTTCATAATAATAATTTGATTTTATTCTATTACAATTCTGCTGATAAAAAATAAGTTTTTCTTTAGTCAAACTCCTTAATGCATCTTTTAATTCTTCCTTATCATTATCATTAACAGTAATCCCTATCTTGTTTTCTTCTATAAATTGTCCCAGCTTAGTTCCTTTTGCTGCTATTATTGGAATTTCATAAACTATAGCCTCGTATAACCTATTGGGTAAGGCTATCTTAACATTATTAAGTTTAGTATCATAAACAGCATATACACAGTCTACTTTTTCATATAAGTTTACTATTTCCTTTTCGTAGTTATATGGCCCATACATTTCTACATAATCTTTATCTTTTGAATACTCTAGAATATCTTTATATCCTGGGCCACTTCCTGCAATGAAGACTTTCATATTTTTGTCTATTTCTCCAACGGCATCTATTAGCATTTTAAGTTGATTAACATATCTTACTGATCCTATAAATCCTATTGTAAAGCTTTCGTGTTTCTTTTTTTTATATTTTTTAAATAGACTTCTTGGTGGTGCATTTGGTATGAATAGATATTTATCTTTATCTATAAATTTTGAAAAGTATTCATCCCAGTAGTATGGGGATGTTAATATTAATTTTGATATTGATGATGTTAGTTTCTTCTCAACTTGTTGTAATAATCGAGCAATTAGGCTTCTAGGCGACTTGATTTTTTTTATGAAAGTATATTTTGGTAAATCAGCTACTTCGTATATTATTTTAGTGTTTTTGTTGAAAAGACATTTATAAATTGACGCTATAAAAAGCATGTCTAGGTTACCCGCATGAATTATATCTGGTTTTCATGTTTCAAAATTTGTATTACCCGAAAGAGATATTTGATTAAGGGAATTATCCTTGCAATAGGTTTGCCAAGTGGTGCCTTAATATAAATCTTTACAACCTTATTTTTCTTATCTATTTCAAAAGGCTCTCTTATTGGCTGCCCTCTATCCCAATATATTAATACTATTTCAAATCATTTTCCAGCGATTTTACCCTTTTAAGTATTCTCGGGTTAGGTATGTGAGAAATTAGTATAGTCACTTTTTTCAACATTTCCACCTGCTACAATTTTAGTTATTAGAATTTCTTTCTCTCTTATACTCTCCACCTCATAAACCAGCTGATTAACCGGAGTCATTTCACCGTAGTAAAGCGATCTCCAGCCAGCTGGCTTGTCTACATTCCCATAGTAAATACTTATGTTACCCTTAGTAGAGCTTGTTATTTCCATTATAAGGCTTTCTTTATCATTAATGATTAATCTATACTTATTATCTGTTATCTTTTCTATCTCAGTTCCTATATTCCAATTTAGCTTAATATTGATTTTATTTCTTTCTTTGTTTTCTATCTCATCAGTTATAACGTAACAGTTCTCTTCTATATTCAATCTTTCTTTTATGGATATTATTATAAGCAGTATGATATCCTGAAAAAAAGACCTTATCTTTATCAATAATTAAACTTATTCAAAAAACCTTCTGGCCAATCTATAGTCAAAAATCTAGGCCCTTTTCTAGTCTGATTTTGATTATCTATGGTTATGGTATTATGGTTTTTGTTGCACTAAAATATCCTCTAAACTTTTCTTCCGGATTATATGAATAGGAACCAACATCCGTCAATACATTGACTCCATTATACCATAGGTCAAAGTGAAGCATATCAGCCTGCCCAGGCCTATGTTTATATTTTGCACATCTGATCATTCCAAAGCTATTTGTACCTCTTATGATATAATATCCACCAACATCAAATACTTTTGTTTGTCTTGTTACATCAGAAATAGTACTTGATTTTACTGCATTTAAACCGCAAAACCAAAGTAAATCTTCTTCATGTTTTCCAGATTCATAAAGCTTTTTACCATTGATAATATAGTTTATTGTATTGAGCTGTGGTTTGTAGTTTAAATAATCACATGATGATAATGGAAAAACCAGTGCTCCATCGTTAGCACCATAGTTGGGAACCATTCCTGAAGTATCATCTTGCATTTGATAAAGAAAATCTATTGCAAGTTTTAACTTATCGGTAAGCTTTTGACTAAAATCTATATCATTTAGCTCTGCTAATCTATAACACCAAGTATAATCTTGAAGCATAAGCCTATGATAATTTGTTGAATGCTGTATATAGCTTCCGTCATCGTAGATTTGTTTAAGACCTTCTTGCTCTAGATATTTCTTCCCTTTATTAAGCCATCTCTCAGAATCATTAAAGAATGGGAATAAAATTCCTACTGTAAACAAACCTGCCGCTTCGCTTATAGCATGATTATTCTGTACTGCTTTGATTGCAAAATCAATATTTTTTTCAATACGAATTGCATTCAAGTATATATTTTTTAAAAGCATAAAAATTCTTCTGTCTGTTGTGTGTGAAGAATCTAAGAATGCATATAAACCAAATATCCAAGCAAATGTTCTAAATGATATTTCTTGCCCACACTTCCAATTTATACCTAATTGATATGGGTTTTCTTTTATCCAATGCTCTACTTGGTTCCAATAAGCTTGTGCATATTTTTCATCCTGTGTGATTGTATATGCCCTTACAAAGTAAAATACCTGGGTAAATCTTGATGCTTCCCAAACATATTTTACATCTCCTGAAACCTTCGATAGTTCTTCTATATCTACCCAATGTTTATCTTTTGGCCACTCATATTTTGTAACAGGGTTTTTATGCCAATTAATTGGATTTCCATAGTTCGCTGTCCAGTGGTTAAAACAATATAACCGTCCTTCTATAGCATTATCTGCTATCTGAATGATTTTTTCTTTGTCCTCTTTGTTTAAAATAGTATCTAAGTATTGTTTAAACTGATGAAGGTCTTGCGTGTTAAATAAAAATTTGTGCCTATTTTCTTTTATATAGTTAGATAGATTTTCTTTTGACTTAAGTTATTTTTACTTATTCTATCAATAAAATCTTCATCTGAAAAATCTTTCACAGGAAACTTTCTTTTTAATATTCCAGTTTTCTTTTTAAGTTCATAACTTGCCCTAAAAACAGTCCAAGCTAAACCCATTTTTCTAATGATTTTAATTGCATCAATTATATTCATAGTATTACCCCTGTAATTTACTTTTGCCCTTCACCCAATAGAAAATATTTAAATCCTTTATCTTCAATATCATGTCTATTAAGAAGTTTCTTGTATCAAAGAAATTCTTATTTCTCATTACCCTTAGCCATATCCCTTAGAGGTAAATTGTTAAAGTCATCATGATTTACAGCCAAAACAATCAAATCACTGTTTTTTGAAGCTTCAATTATATCTTTTGCCTGATACTTATGTGTCTTCATATGAGGATCATATACACTAATTTCATAGTCCTCTCGCTCGTCTAATAAATCAATAAGTTTTATAATAGGACTTTCTCTAATATCATCAATATTAGGCTTATATGTTATTCCAAGAATTGTGACTTTCTTGGTTCCTTCTATATCTTTTAGAATCTCATCTATCCTGGCTAAAACATGTTGTGGCATACTGTCATTTGTTTGCCTTGATAATGCAATGATTTTGGCCAAATCAGGATTTTTCTCTATAATGAACCATGGGTCTACTGCTAAACAGTGTCCCCCTACACCTGGCCCTGGTTGGTGAAGATTTACCCTTGGATGTTTATTGCATAAGTCTTATTACTTCCCACACGTTGATTCCGACTTTTTCACATATCTTAGCTAATTCATTAGCTAATGCAATATTTACATCTCTGTAGGTATTTTCCATGGTTTTACACATTTCTGCCGTCGTAGCAGTAGTAAGATATATTTCCCCATTAACAAAAATCTTGTATAAATCTCTTATCTTTTCAGCTGATTCTTTATTAATACCACCAACAATTCTGTTGTTGTTAACAAGTTCCCATAGTATTTTTCCCGGAAGAACCCTTTCCGGCGAATGGCCTACATATAGCTCTTCTCCAATTTTAAGGCCTGATTTTTCTAATATTGGTACTAGTAATTCCTCTACTGTTCCTGTTGGAGATGTAGATTCTAATATTACTAGATTACCTTTTTTAAGATAAGGTACTATCATTTCTGCTGCAGAAATGACACAACTCATATCAGCTTTTTTATCTTCTGTTATTGGTGTTGGTACTGCAATAATAAAAGCATCGGCTTCATGTGGCTTTGTATCAGCTTTTAAATGCCCAGATCTTACTGCAGCTTGTACCATAATATCCAAATAAGGTTCTTCTATGGTGATTTCTCCCCTATTTAATGCATCTACAACCTTTTCATTTACATCTACACCTATAACTTGACACCCATGAGTAGCAAACATAGCACTTGTCGGTAGCCCTATGTATCCTAATCCTATAACACATATCTTTATATTGTTCATTGTTTCACCGTCCTAGTTGGTCTGTTTTTACCTAACTAAATTAGCTCTATAGTACACTTAAAATTACATTTGTTGTCTAACATAGTTTTTTTTATAACAACGCAATTAATTTCATCTTTCTTAAGATAATACAAGCTTCTATAAGATTTGCAAATTTCTATTATTCCTGAATCTATCTTGACGGAACACAGTTTTTCATCAACATCATAAATTTCAAAACCATCGGAAACTATCTTTACTTTATAGGGTGTATGAAAAAGCAAACTACAACTATCGCCTTTCCCTATCACTTCATCACTTAACATATATCCATGATTTGTCTTTAAAATTCGACGAGTATGTTCATACCCATTTTTTGAAATCATCGTGCCAGAAAAGCTATTCTCGTTATGGTTTACATTCTTACATTCTGTCCAATTATAGATAAAAAACGCGCCACGTTGGTTCATCTGTTCCAATCCACTAACTTTAACAGTATTATGACCAGCTGTTGTAGTAACATTATTCAAAGGCGAAGCATAAGAATAAGTACCACTGTCACAAAAAATATTTCTGCCTTTATGCCATAAATCAATATGTAAGCCATCCATATGAGATGGTCGGGCTTTAAAGTCGTGAAGGCAGATCATCAAAAAACCATATTCATGTCTTAATGTATATAGACCTATTTCTCTAAAAGCCATTGAAACTCTATTTATATCTTCCAAAATGTATTCTTTATCATCTCCAAACCATAACAACTCCTCATCATAAAAGCCTGGCTTGTACAATTTTTTCCCTGTAATCTGTGCATAAAGAGTATTTAAAGTAGGACGAAAGTCTCTATACCCACAAATCGATAACGGAAATATATGTGCACCATCATTAGAACCATAGTTAGGAACGTCGCCAGTTTCGTCTTGTACCTGGTACATCAACAAAATACTATTCTTGATCAATTCTTTTGATTGGTCAGAGATGAACAAACCCGTTTTTTCACTAATCTTACAAACACACTCAAAAATTTGTAATGTAAATCGCTGATAATTGAAAGAATATTGCGTGTAACCACCATCTGACTTAAATTGATGTTTCGTTTCTTCATCTAGTAATTTATATGCTTTTCTTAATTTTGCATCGTCTTTACAACACCAAGCTCCAACAATTAAACCACATATTTCGGAAAAAGTATGATTGTTTCTAATACACTTATGTGCATAGAAAAAGTTAGAAAGTACTTTTTTATAACACACTTCAACTAGCTTAAATAAATTCTTTTCATCTTCTGCTGTGATAAGGCCATAGTGGTCAAATATAGCAAATACCATGACTGCATTTATCATGCGTAGAGTACATTCTTGGCCGCACTTGAAATTAGATCCATAAGGATAAGGATTATCTTGTAACCATTGTTTTAATTGTTCTGAATAAGCTCTGTAATATTTCTTATCACCCGTTATTAAGTAGGCTCTAGCAAAATAGAAAAAATGCGTAAAACGTGACGCCTCCCAAATAACCTTGATGTCGCCAATTTCATCATCAAAATCAGGTATTTGAAACCACTTAGATGTTTTGCTACTTTCCTTCTTTGTAATAGGGTTATAGTGCCAATTAATCGGATTGCCATAATCTAGTTCCAAAGAAGAAAATCCTTCTATTACACCATTAATAGCTTTATCAGCTTTAGCCAGAATTTCACGCTGTTTTTGTTCTGGCAACGTTATTAAAAAGTTTCTAATTCTTTCAATATTAAATTTAAACAGGTCTATTCTTTTAACCTTAACTTTTTTTTCAAAAATAATTTCTGTGATAGGTATGAAGTTCAGCATCTTTAGTTTGGCTGTATATAACATCCGATTAAAAGCCCAGTCTATACCATATTCGCATATAATGGATTTTAACATCTTAATATCATACCTCATATTTTACAGTCCTATCTATTCTTTCTCAAGGATTAAGCTCATAATGAATCTTCATTCTCTATCACTTGTATTAATTTATCAGTAAGAATTTTATAATCGAAATCTCCTGCAGCTTTTTTGGCATTTTGGCACAGGCGATTATACTGTTCTTGTGGCATATTATATACCTTTAATATAGTCTTAGCCAGTTCTTCAGATGTTGGTTTATTTAATGAAAGGCCACACTGATACTTTTCTAAAATACAATAACCCATTTTCACCGTCGATATAATAGGTTTTCCTGATGCCATATATTCAAATAGTTTATTAGAACTATTACCCCTTGACCAATTATAATGGCTTTGTGAGTAATTTAATATATTAACTGATGATTTGCTTAGAATATATGGTATATAACATTTTGCAATATATCCTTTTAATTTAACATTAGTAAGTTCTTCATCAATAATCCTTTTTTTTAAAAAATCTACTTGGTCACCTGTTCCATAAATTAAAAACTTAATTTTTTTAATTTCCTTTAATAATTTAGCTGCATCAAGCAGACTTCCAACATCATTGACTGTCCTTATAGAACCAACATACATTACTTTAAAACTATCATCATTCAAATCTTTATCGTCAAGTTGATTTTCTTCAATTTCTTTATTAAAGACTTCAATATCTACGCCGTTGTTTATGTAATAACATTTTTTAAAGTCTATATCTCCACCCTGTTCTTGAGTCCATTTTCTTTCCTTAAGATAATTTGTATCACCTTCTTTTAAAAACACTAGTGCATCTGCTTTTTTATAAATCCAGTGTTCACCCGCTACTAATAATTTTCCTAATTGGCTGCTTTCTTTTGCTTTACCTACAGCAAAAATTGCCTCTGGCCATAAGTCTCTAACCTCACAAATACAAGGTATCTTTAGTTTTTTTGCTATTATAATTCCAGCAACCATAGTTAAGGGATGGGGAGATGAAGCATAAATTATATCAGGCTTTTCTTTTTTTGCAAAAGTTTGGGCTACAAAAAATAGATTATATGCATAAGAAAACATATTAATCACACGTAGATAAACCATTACTCCTTGATATTCTGATGATCGGACAAATATAAAGGGTACTCCATCATACTCTTGTACTTGGTATTTGCTGTTATCCGAAATCAAGTTTTCCTTTGTGAATAGTGCAAATATGCCGACGAAAATACTTTGCATTCATAGCCTTTATTCTTTTAGATGCTTACCAAATTGATAAGGTCGGGTTAAGCCACTCATCGTTGGCGGGGTAGCATAATGATGAAATATCCAAATATTTTTTTTCAGCTTTTATCCACCTTCTTTGATTTTAAATTGAATAGATAACTGGCCAAAGAAAACTAATTTCACTTTACTCGACACTAATAATATATTGTTTGGTTAATTACATTTGTGTTTTTATTATTTTACTTATCGCTTTCATTTTCCCTAGTCGCAGCAACTTCATCCATTGCTTGAGCAGTTAATAACCTTTTATAGTATTCAATTGTCATCTTTAGACCTTCTCTTAATTCATATTTTGGCATCCAATTTAATTTTTCTTTAGCTTTGGTAATATCAAAAAATGAGTGCTTTGTATCGCCTTTACGTTCTTTGCTACACCTCACTTCAACATCTGTCTTAATAATATCTTTCATTAAAAAAAATAGCTCTTTTATTAAAGTGGCTTTTCCGGTTCCTATATTGAACACCTCTTTACTACCGTTATGTAATGCTTTAATGTTTGCCTCAACTACATCTTCGACAAAGATGAAATCTCTTGTAGCATCACCATCCCCAAAAATAATGGGGGATTCGTTTTTAAGAAGTTTGTTTAAAAATATTGCAATAACGCCGCCTTCGGAATTTGGTTTTTGCCGTATACCGTATACATTAGCATATCGTAAAATAGTATAATCAAGATTATAAAGTGCATTATATACCCTCAAATAGTATTCCGGAATATATTTAGAAATCCCATAAAAGGATATTGGATTTATGGGGTGATTTTCATCTATCCCTAAGTATTTGGGTTTTCCATAAACAGCTGCTGAGGATGAATATATTATCTTTTCTACATTAGCCTCCTTACAAGCTTCCAAAACATTAACTGTACCTAAGATATTCACATCACAGTCAAACATGGGATCTTTTATTGATTTTTGTACATCAATTTGTGCAGCTCCGTGATATACAATATCTATCTTTTCTTTTCTAAATATATATCTTATTTTTGTACTACAAATATCTTGATGATAGAACTTTGCTCTGCTATGTACATTGTTTATTTCTCCCCTAGATAGGTTATCTATTACAACTACTTTGTGCCCCTCTTCAATTAGTCTATCTACTAAATTCGAACCTATAAACCCAGCTCCTCCAGTTACTACAATATTCAATTTTATCACTCCTTATTACCTTGCACCATCACCTGTTAAAACTACTTTAATCGTTTTAAGAATGATGAGTAGATCAAGTTTTAAACCTTTGTTTTCTATATAATACATATCCAATTCGTATTTTTCTTTTGCAGTCAGATCATAACCACCGTTAACCTGGGCCCAACCAGTTATACCCGGTTTCACTCGTAATCGATTTATAAAACCGGGAATTTCTTTATTGAATTTTTGAGTAAAAATAGGCCTCTCCGGTCTAGGTCCAACAATACTCATATCTCCCTTAATCACGTTGAATAGTTGTGGAATTTCATCTATTCTCATCTTTCTGATTAATCTACCAATTTTTGTGACTCTTGAATCATTCTCTTTGGCCCACTGCGCGCCGTTTTCCTCTGCATCTGATACCATTGAGCGAAGTTTATAAATTTTAAATACTTTGCCTCTCTCCCCTAATCTTTCTTGAGTGTAAAAGACTCCACCAGGACTCTCGACCATTATGGCTATACCGAATATGATAATTAGTGGAATGCCTACAACTAAACCTATAAGTGCTAAAACTATATCCATTATTCTTTTAAAACCATCATATATTACTACTCTAGTTTCTTGATTATTTACTTTTATGTTTGTATTTATCCAAACATCTTTTTCATCATAAGATAATAGCCCAGCCCTTTCTTGCATTTATCTCTTCCCCCTAGTAAAAAAGCTATTTTCTTAATTGTACAGCACAACATACCTGTCGGCACCATCAAACCGCAGGTAAAATGCTAAAAGCAAAGCTATATTAATAATGGCTATATCTATTATAGCCATTATTAACTTTCGCAAAAAAGACCTATTCATTTACCCCTCTGACCCCCATTTTTCTCTAGTCCACATTATAATCTTATAAAATTACACTCTGCGCTTTCTTCTGCGCTGTTTTTTACTACCTTCGTCGTAGTAATAGTAGTAGTAATAGTAACCCGCTCCATGGTGTTCTACCTTGTTGAGGACTACGCCTATTATATTTGCATTCACCTTCTCCAGCTGCTGCTTTGCTATCATTACTGCCTCCCGTGGTGTAGTGCCAACCTCGACGACGAGAATGACACCGTCTACATAGGACGACAGTATTGATACGTCTGCAACAGTGTTTACAGGCGGGGCATCAAGTAAAATTACGTCGTAAGCGGAAGATGCTTCATTCAAAAAGTCTTTCATCCTGTCAGAACCCAGCATCTCTGCAGGGTTTGGCGGCACGGGGCCGCTCGTTATTACATGCATATTTTCTATGTCAAGGTTGTTGACAACCGATTGGAGCTTTAGTTTTTCTGCCAACAGGTTTGAAAGACCTTTGAAGTTCTCAAGTAAAAACACCTTCTGAATCCTCGGTTTCCTCAAGTCAGCATCTATCAGGAGCACTTTTTTTCCCGTGCTCGCAACAGAGACGGCAAGGTTTGAACAAATGGTCGTCTTGCCTTCTCCGGGGTAACTGCTCGTTACGGATATTATCTTCAGCTGCTTATCCACACTGGAAAACTGGAGGTTTGTCCTCAGAACTCGGAAGGCTTCAGATACTGCTGATTTCGGGTCATCAGCTACCATCAGGTTCTGCAGTCTGTCTAGTTTGTCTTGTTCCATGAATGTTTACCTCTCTTTCTTCATCAGCCTTCTTTTTGAACATAGGGTATTGTGCCGATAACTGGTAGATCCAGATATTTCGCCACATCTTCAGGAGATTTTATGGATGTATCGAAAAACTCAAGGATAAATGCTGCAAACACACCGATAATGACGCCGAGCACAAGGCCGATAGAAAGATTGAGCTTATGCCTTGGCCTCACGGCGCTGATGGGTTGGACAGCCTCATCTATCACCTTGATGTTTTCGATATTCATTATCTTGACAACCTGTTGTGAAAAGGCTTCTGCCAGCACATTCGCTATCTCAGCAGCCATTTTAGGGTCGTTATCCGTTACGCTTATGCGGATGATTTCCGTATCCTTAACCAGACTTACATTAATTTTTTCGCGAAGTTCGGCTGTACCTGTCTCAAGGTTGAGCGATTTTATGACATTGTCCAGGACAGACCGGCTTTTGGCTATTTCACCATACGTTGAGACAAGCAGCCTGTTTGTCTGGACCTCCTGGTATGTTATTTGATCCGCTTCACCAACAGCCACCCTGTGCACAGGAGTTCCTACCATAAGCGTGGTATTTGACTCATATTCCGGCTTGAGAACAGCAAAGGTGAAGACGGCAGATATGATCACTGCTATGACAGCTACTATGAGTATTATCTTTATCCTCTTGCGAATAACGGAAAAAATCTCTTTGAGCGAAATTTCCTCTTCGAAAAATTCTTCTGCCCCTTTTTTTTGGTTCAATTTTTTCGCACCTTCAGTCAACATATTTTTTGTATTTATTGTATAATGCCTGTATTTCCTTTATTTCTTGTTGAGTAAAACGTTCAAAGGCAAGCTCTAGTGCTTTTTTCTTTTCCTGTGGGGTCAGCCCTCCCTTGAAAAGACCAAGCAGGTAATTTATATCTCGGGAAGAGAGCTTTTTTGAGACAAGGTGGATTATTCTCCTCTTGTCCGCAAAACTGATTCTTTCACTTATATCGTAAACCTTGTCTTTGTCGCTATTATCTATTTCAACCCTTTCAGCTCTTCCGGCGGGATCTCGGGCAGGTTCTTCATGCTTTTGTTTGCCACGTTCGCTTCCGGGTAGATTTTCAATATCATGACTTTCACTGCTTTCAGGCGTCGGCTCGGTATTATCAGGTTTTTCTACCTGTTCTACAAAGCCTTCCTCCAGAAGGTGTTGAGCCAAATCAAATGCTTTGTTTATGAATATGTAATATCCGAAGGCAATAATTACAAACAGTATTAAGGTGATAATATAAATGCGTTTTCTGCTTATGATTACAATCAATCTCCTCTATTTGACGATTAATGAGGGGCACACCGGAGTGCCCCCTAAGTTGTTTGTCTGTTCGTATTAATAATTATAGAAGGAGTAAATTATCTTTGCTGCTTCAGCTCTGCTTATCTCTGCTGCAGGTCTCAATGTCATGTCGGGATATCCTTCCACAAACGCTTTTTCTATGAGGAGTGCAACATGCTCTCTCGCGTATTCGGCCACATCGCCGCTATCTTTGTATGGGGCCAACACCTGGTCTGCATCTTTATTTGTGTCTTCTCCTAATGCCCTGCCTATTATGGTCATCATTTCCTGCCTTGTGATCGGGCCATTGGGGTCGAATACTCCAGCTGACTTGCCGGTGATCAGCCCTAAATCGTAAGCTGTCTGCACGTAGCCTGCAAACCAGTCATCAGCAGAAACGTCTTGGAATACGCCCTGGTATTGTCTTACATCAAGTTCCATAGCGGTTACTACGATTTTGGCAAATTCTGCCCTGGTAATCGGGTCTTGAGGGGCAAACTCGGTCTCGCTCTTGCCGTGCAGCACATGTTTTGATGCCATTGATTCGATGTAGCTCTTCGCCCAGTGCTGCTGGATATCTGCGAAAGTCTTGTCGTATTCCATCAGCACGTATTTGCTGAGGTGTGGCACAACGGCCGTAATCTGCTGGCCCGGTCTGTCGACTTTTCCGGTGACAAACTCGATGGTGTTTTCTTCCTCGTTCACATAGTAAATGCCTAGCATGTCTATGTTTGCTGTTACACCTTTTAGGTTGAAGCGTATTGCAATGTTTTCATTAAACTCTACGGGCTCTCCATTAGAGGTTATGAATATTTCCTGAACGTTCCCTATTGCGCTCATGTCGTCTAGATCAGATATTCCTTCAAGTGCTTCTCTTGGATCTAAAGCTGTAGTGTTTATCTTTATTGTCTCAGCATCGCCATATGTTATGGCATCTGCCGGGATATCTATAGTTACGTCATTCAGCACAACGGTCACTGTGGCGCCTTTTTCAAATGCAGCTGAAATGACTTCTGCAGGGATATTCACTTCGACGTCGTCTGTTATTTCATCACTGTCAGACAGGTCGATGGTAAAAGCGATGGGCTGCTCTTCTTCAGCCTCTTCTTCTGCTTCTGAGATGAGCTGAAGCATTTCTTCGACAACATCTTCGTCGAATGTAACTACAGACTTGCCGTTTGTTACATCCACCTTTGCGGAATTTGCGGGAATGTTTACTGAAACCGGTTCTTCGGGGTCGTCAGGCACAACTACTTCGGGTTCCTCGGGCACCTCGGGTTCTTCCGGTTCCTCTGTATCTTTGCCACCGCCACCGCCACTGGGTGGGCTCGGAACACGTTTTACATCGAAGCCCAGGTCATCAATGGCCTCTGCTACTGTCAGGGCATCATCGCCGGAAAGTTTGCCAAGGATTTCGTTGCCCGCACTTATCAATGTGGCGATTTCGCCATTGGTGAATGGGGCTATTTTGTTGTCCATATCATTTTCTATGTATCCATTGAGCGCAGCAAGCAGGCCTGACTTAGGCGCTACTTCAAGGGTCTTATTTGTCCTGTTGTACGTAAACTGTAGATTTTTCGTAAATACTCCATCTCTGTCAGTAAGGGCCTTTATATGCTTTAGGCATTCCTTCCAGCTTCCGAATTTCTCTATTATTTTAGCGTCTAAGGCTTTTAGAGGTGCTTGGTCTTCTTTAGCAATCATATTGAATGTATCTTCGAGCCATGAAACAAACTCGGATTCTTCGACTTCATCGTTCAGGTAGTCTTTGAACCATTAAATCCATCTTCTTGTTTTAAATATTTCAAGCGCTTCTCTTATGTTTTCTTCAGTTATATTACCAAACCTCGAGTGTAATCCTTCATTTTCTGCAATCAATCCAAACGCATCCCTCAATGCGCCTTTCCCTTGAAGCCTTTCTACTATGTCGATGAGGTCAGGTAGTTGATCGCTTATATCGCTGGTTCTGGCTTTAAATGCTATCAGTGCTTCCTCTATGTTTGATCTTGTATCTGCCATCACTTGTGTGAGTGGCAATGCCATGAGCAGTATAGCAACAATAAGTGCCACTATCTTCCTTTTGGTCATCGGAATTTCTCCTCCTTTTTTCTTAATTCCATAAATCATGGTTTAGGTTTACGTGTTATTTCCGCCAGGCTTATTCGTAAATCGCAGAATAAAGGTTGTACATTGTGGTAGCCGCCTGAGCCCTTGTGGCAGTCGCTTTTGGGGCAAATTCGTCAGGTGACATACCGTGCACGAGGCCAAGCTTTAGTGCTGCGCATACGTCCGTCTTTGCCCAGTCGGAAATTAAAGCCCTATCTTTGAATGCCGAGAGCAGGTTTTCTATCTCAACGCTGTCGACTAATGTTGATTTACCTTTGAATGAAGCGGCTCGGGTTATGAGCACTACCATTTCCTCACGTGTAATCAGCCCATGGGGATCAAAAATGTCGCCTTTTCCTCTTGCGAGCTGATGGTTGTACGCTGCTTTGACAACACCGTAAAACCAATCTTGTTCAGATACATCGGCGAAGGGAAGCTCTAAATCCGAGCTTTCGGTTTGTTCGAGCCCAAGGAGCCTGACCAACATTGCTGTAAACTCTGCCCTTGTGACCCTGTCCTCAGGTGCAAAGATGCCTTCTGCCTTGCCCTTTACAATTCCTTTTAAACTAATAAATTCAATGTAGGGTTTGGCCCAGTGGTCCTGAATGTCGTCAAATACAGGCTGTTCGGGCAGGCCTTCATCGTCTCTGTCGGATACATCGCCGCTTGGCCCTCCCGGTGTGCTGTCTTCGCCCCTGACGCTTTCATATTTTTCGAGCAGCTCTTTTACACCTTCTTTATCTCCATCTCTAGCCATGTCAAGGATATTCATCCTGTCTTGCTTGTCCCATTTTTTCAACCAGTCGATCTCATCTCTTATCTTTTCGACTGTCAGCCCCTTTTCTGCAAGCCAATTTTCGTAATCTTCTCCAACAACTAATCTCAGGATGCTGGGCACATCGTTCTTCAGGTACTCAAGACTTTGATCTGAGACGAAATAGTCTTTTAATAGGGAGACCGCATCATCCTTTGTCTGTGGATCCATGGAAGCCAGTTTTTCAAATACAATGTCTATTAGCCCCTCGTTGAATCCGATTGCTTGAACCGGAAGAACACAAAGCATAAAAATCGCACAAAAAATAAATGCCGCGGCCTTTGTTCTAAATTTCATGTTTTACCTCCTTCATGCTCTTAAAGCTGTCACCAAACAAAGCCAGCCTTTCAAAAAAGCTAATCCCTTTACCACTGTAACTTCCTTCAAAATTGTCGATATCCTCCCCCTTGATAACCCGGTTTGGGTTATCAAACAGCATTAGCTTAGCACCTGACTGGGGGATATTGTTTAAAGCCTTTTTGATGCGGGGTGACCTGGACCTTGCGGTATGACAGTCTGTGGCGATAAAGTGTGTCATGCCCGACCGGACAATCTTTTCAGCCGCATACTTGGCCTTTCTCCCGAAAACCCCTGTTAAACTGAGAGAGTTGACCTGCACAAGTGCCCCAATTTTAATAAATTCTTTTAACAGTTCTTGATCTCTTGCAATTTCCCTATTTCTCTCAGGATGGGCTATTATAACAGTAATGCCTTTGAGTTTAAACGAGTAAATTATGTCCATGCAATACGTCGGAAGGCTCATGAGTGGTAGTTCTACTAGTACGTATTTGTTCTGATCACACAGTGTTATTATCTTGCCTTCTTCATAAAGTCTCACAATGTTTGGGGTCAAGAAAACTTCTTCGCCGGGAAATATCTCAAGATCAAGATTTCTCTCGCTAAATTCCAAATTTAGCTGTTTCACCTTGTCGATGACCTCGCCCCTGTCCAGTTCCTTGTCGTCTTCTATAAAATGCGGGGTTGCGATCATTTTCGTTATTCCTTCTGATATGGCTATCCTGGCCATTTTAATAGATGTTTCCATGTCAGGGGAGCCATCGTCAAGGCCCGGCAAAATATGACTGTGAATATCTATCAATTTTCCTCCTCCTTGTCTTGCCCCCTATACCCCTTAATCTCTGTCAGTTGTTGGAAAGTTTTTACATTAAAATAGGCTGCACTTCTCCCATGGCTAATTTCATATTAAAAAAAATCAGCTTGTTGAAAATCATTTATTTTCTTACCCAAGGGCGCCGAAACGACCTCATGGGTATATGTCAACAAATATGTTTAATACAATCTTGGTAAATAAATTAAACTGTATCAATTATTTCTTATTGTCAACAAATATCTTTCAACACAACCAAACCAAGATCAACCCTTTTTCCTTCTCCCAGAAGGTCAAGGCAGACCTTGGCCCTGCCCTTTCTGGCATCTATGCTGATAATCCGACCCTCGAAAGATTTAAGAGGACCGTCTATTATCTTCACCTTTGTCCCAATCCTGATCCCCTTTGAAAATCCTATTATCTCGGAATCTGCTGTTAGCTTAAGTATGGGGTGCATCTCCTCGTCGGGGACGGGGACCGGTTCGCTGTCTACCTTCAATAGCTTTACTATGCTCGGTATCCGCATCATGCTTCGATAAAGCTCATTACTCAGGTTTGTCTCTATAAAGACGTAGCCGGGAAACATGGTGCGCGTCTTTACTGTCTCAACACCCTGTTTGATCTCTTTGAGGCGTCTTGACGGTACTAAGGGTTTTACTTCTTCACGGGGATATATTGTTGAAATCAACTTCTTTACCCTATCTTCATTGCCTGTCAGTGTGTATATCACAAACCACTTTTTCAACACACAACAACCTCTTTTTTCAATTATACACTTATTTTGTATCTAATTCTACAAAAAGTATAAATTTCCTTCTTCTATGGGATTTTTGTCTAAAAAAACGGAATCGTTGTCACAAAAGTTGAGGATATGCCGCTTATTTGATGCTTCGGGCTTTGTGGTTTTTTGACTGAACGTTAAATAGTAAGGTATGTTGTTCGGTTTGCAGCTCTCCTTAAGCTTTTTCACAACTTAACCATCGTTCGGCTGCATTTAAACTCAATGACTTGTCCCAACTGGGCTATTTTTCCATTAACTTTTTGGCTTTTTTTCGGTAAAAATTAGCCGACTTGCTGCAAGTCGTCGTTGAATTGCACCAGGTCGGCTGTGAGTTGGCCTGAGTCATCTTTTTTTATTTTTTTCTGCCGGGTCTATAATGGAGATGAAAAATTGAAGGGGAGGTGAAAACATGCCTGTTGTAAGCACACCTGTCGATTCGACGCTGCAATTGGTCTTTCAAACAGGGGTCGACGAAGATGACAAGCCTATATTTAGGACGAGATCTTTCAGGGGCGTCAAAACCGATGCGGCAGATGAGGATGTGATGAGTGTGGCACAGCAGCTCATCGGCCTGCAGATTCATCCTGCCAATGCAGTTAAGCGCGTGCTTGTATCTGAATTGATCGAGACTTAGACAATTTTGTTTGGATTTGGACATATTAAGAAACCGGAGGTGAAAGTATATGGAAAAAACCCTTGAGATGATTTTCCTAAATGCCGCGGGAAAAAACTCACGAATATCTGTATCAGACCCTAAAGAAGATATCACACGGGAAGATGTCGAGAGTGCGATGAACACAATTGTATCCAGCAATATCTTCGATACAACCGGCGGTGAATTGATAAAAGCTGTAAGCGCAAGGATAATCACGAGAGAAGTTGTTGAAATAGTCCCGAAAGAAGAATGATAAAGATAACCGGGCCGGATGCTGTAAGCACCCGGCCTATCCTTTGAAAGGAGGGTGTTCATGGAGGAGCTTACTGCTCAGATTGCTAATGTGGGCTTCCCGATTGCGGTTTCAATCTATCTGCTTGTCCGCTTTGAATCCAAAATGGAAAGCCTCACCAACAGCATAAATGAGCTATCACGGGTGATCGAAGCCCTGAAAAGGTGATTTTTCCCTTTTTTTTCCTTATAAAATGTATTATAATGGAATTGCCTCATCCAATTAACATTTTATGGAGGTGTTTCGGTATGCTTGAGGAAACTGTTAAACGTGGCATAGCCGCTATGCTTCCGGTGTATAATGGAGGTAATGTAACCAAAATTATTACAGCTGATGGTCAAGAAATCATCGATAGAAAAACCTGCAAAACTGTCTTAAGAAACATCGCACAAATTTACAATGTGGACCTCTCGGCTATCAGAAGGCATTACCGTAAGCCTTTGAACAAAAAGCTGGGTGTCCCAATACCGCTCAGTATGGATATTTTACTAATACCTATCAAATTCCGCAAAAAGCCACTGGGAGCAAATGATGGGACCCTTGGGTATGTCAATTTGGGCCAAATACAGGGCGTGATGCCGGAAGGGAGAACGACATCTCTCATCAATCTAAAGAGCGGTGTTGTTATCCGGTCACTCGTGAGCAGGAATACGGTGCTGGAATACATCAAAAACGCCCGGCTGGTCAAAAATCTTTATATTAATAAACATTTTGACGTCGAAGGGGAACACAGGCTTTTCCAGCATTTTGTTAAGGAAATGGGTGACCGCTATAATACGATTCTATTGGGGGCTCGTCTGCTTCAGTATATAGATAAAATGATCAAAACTCGGGCCGAGTAGAAAAGAAACAGAGCCAGACAAGGCCAATTCCATCAAACTCATAATTTACTACTACAGTAAACTCATATTCTTCACCTGGCACTAAACCTTCGTCTGGCTCTACACTTACGATTTCAATTATCTACGGTCAGGCGGAAGTTGACAAGCTGCAGCAAATACTGATAGGAAACAAGCTGGAAGGGCTGAGTTCTTAAGAGACGCGATCTTAATTTATACAGGTAGTTTCAGCGATAATAGTGGCAAGGATTTTTGAAATAAAACGTTGGAAAGAAAAAAAGGATCACAAAATATATGCCAATTTTTAGATATGCCTCAACACAAACAGAAACAATATTTGATATGGTATGCTCTCTTAACTTATTTTTCTGCATTTAGGTTTGCCATGCAAAATTAAATTAGACATAATTATTGCTCTCCCTCTTCTAAAATTCTGACGGCCTCATCAAAGTAAACCTTATCTATCTCGAATCCCACACAATTTATGTCCAGTTCCTTGCATGCAATTGCAGCATTTCCTATGCCCATAAAGGGATCCATTACCAGCTCTGTTTTTTTTAAACCATGTAATTGAATACACATCTTAGCGAGCTCTGCAGGATAACTGGCAGGATGAGGCCTATCTTTCATGCGGCTTTGAATTGTCTTATATGGCACGTACCATGTGTTCCCTCTACATCTAAGTCCCTTTCTCCCACTATCCCACCGAGTTATATTCGATTCATCTTTATAGTGAACTCCTATGGATAAGCGATCAAGATCGACATTTCCGTGTTTTGTAAGATGAAATACGTATTCATGTGTATCATTTACAAATCTTTTACTGTTGATGGGTTTATAATGCCCCACGTTTAGTTCTATCTTTTCTCCATAACTCTCATGCTCTATATAAATTGACTTGATCCAGTGAATTACATTTTGCAGCACAAAGTATTTTCGCATTTCAAAAGCCACTTCAAAGGGAACCCAGGGATCCAACGGCTTAGAACCGATATTAAGAAAAATAGACCCGTCATCTTTAAGAACTTCCCTTGTTATCATGGCCCAGTTGCCAATCCAATTTAAGTATTCGTCCCTTGGTATTTTGTCATCATATTTACTATAATTAACCCCGATATTATATGGAGGTGACGTGACAATAACATCGACCGAGTTTTTCTCAAGGTATTTTTGCATTCCAGCAAAACAATCTCCCAAAAAAAGCTTGATTGTAGAAGAACCTTTAGTTTTTATTTCCTTAATATACATATTCTGCCCAATCCTTTCGGGGTAATTGCCAGAACAAGATAAAATTAATTATAAACATTGCTTAAAATATATTTTGCCAGTTCTTTTCCCAATATGGCGTGGCTTTCCGGATCTAAGTGCATTCCGTCTATTTGACTGGTTTTTATGTACTTTGATGAGTCAAACAGATGACACTTGCCTTTTAACACACTCGTAAAAGCTTTGGGAAATTGTTTGCTTTTCTCTAGAGCTTTTTCATATTCCGGAAGCAGGTAATCCACATGCTTTACTTCTTCGGAAATCAGTATCGGCGGGGGAATTATGACGAGTATTTCCGGTGAAGTCATATTGGGGCCTGTCTCACTTTTTTTGACAATGTTTACCAGCATCTCTACGCTCTGTGCAATTTCCATTGATGTCACATTGTACCTTGGTTTTAAATCATTGCTGCCTAAGAATAATATTACTAAATCGATGGGCTTATGGGTGTGCAGACAGGGTATTAAATATTTTTTTCCGTTTCTGTATTCACCATTTACTGCTTTCACCGGGTCATCCCAAACAGTGGACCTGCCGTTTAGGCCTTCGGAAATAACTTCATAATTTTCGCCCAGCTCATTTTGCAGCACACCGGTCCAGCGTATATGTTTCGGGTACCGCCCTGAACCATCGGGACTATAACCCCAGGTGTTAGAATCACCGTAACAAAGTATTGTCTTCATTTTAGCACCTCAGTCCCTAATTTTTTTGTGATACCATCTATTATACCATTTCGTAGCAACAAAAAACCATTCAAAAAAGTAAGCTGGTTATAATATCCTTGGTTTTAAAGGCAGTGAGACTAAAATGATTCTAAAATGATTGAAACACCTTGCCAAAAATGACCCTGGCCAACTGGTGGCTACCATTGAGGAAGCGGCAGTCATTTCCCATAAAAAAATACCTCCAAGTAGATAATCTAATTTTAATTAATTGGACTGTCTACTTTGGAAGTATTATATCAATATCGCCGTGGCAACCGGAATAATAAAAGCGGCCTTTATGACCGCTCTTCATATTTCTATATTATTGACAGCTTGGCCTGGTCAGTCCCCGTTTTTGACGGCACTTTCTTTCATTGTTTACGGCTGTGATAAATCAGCTTGGTCATTCTCTACATACTCCACCTCAAGCTAATCTTTATTTAACCTTCCTAATCCTTATTGCGCCAATCAAATGATTACATATAAGAGATCTATTCAATCACTCAGTTTGCCTCAATGATTACTTCCAAAATATTGGAAATGGGTTTTGCCGTTGGCTCTTCAGCTCTAGGTGTCAGGCTCATTACGTTTATTTTTGCCTGATATAAAGAACCGTCGGCCAGCACATAGTACATTCTTGCAAGGCCTGTCTTCCAATCGGTAGTCACATACTGGCAGTCAAGGTCGCCTTTGACCTCCGGCATTACGTCCGTGCCGTCTTGGTATACGCGGTATGCGAACTTTACATTGTCTTCGCTCAAGTTTACTCCTTCAATTTTCAGCTCAATGGCGTAATAACCATCCTTTACGGATGTCCAGTCCAACAGCTTGTCGGCAGTTACCTTGCTGAAGTCCACCTGTGCAGGAGCATCTTCGGTGGCAGGAGTGAAAACTGCCTCTGCGCCCGCCGGTGCTTTGAAGCTTACTTCTGCCTGTACCGGTTCAGGCCAATCCAAGGTAGCTAGGTAGCTTTTGGCATCTTCACCTTTGGTTACTACAGTAAAGGTGTAAGTGCCAGGCATATTGGCAACGCAAAAATACAAGTAGGGAATCTCGTTATCTTCTACGGTTACGGAAATGGTTGTTCCGTCCGGAATCACTACACTTATGCTTTCTATGGTATTCTCATAAAAAGGGATCTGTTTGCCGTATTTGTCCTGTAGCTCATAGGCGACATACAGTTTGTCTTTATAGCTTAGGTAGTCCGGTCTCACAAACTGTGCTTGTTCTGGCTTTACCGGCTTATCATCTTTTCGACGTGGTTTTTCCTCCTTTTCTTCTATCTCTACTTCTACACCTTCCGCAAGTGTGAGCTTGTCCGGCTTTTTCTCAAAGCTTACTCCGTTGACATTGACCTCTGCTTCCTGTATCTTGCCTTCACCCCTGATGCTTGCAGGTGCGTCGATGAGAAGGTTTTTGATTATACCTCCCTTGTTTATTGTGATCTCCGAGTCTTTCGACTGTTCGGTTAATTCCATGTATTCTATGACTGTATCACCTGTAACTTCTATGTCTACTTTTGCCTGGACTATAACTTTATCGAAGTTTCCGTCAAAGAGGATGTTCTGACCGGGTTTTAGTAAATATATTTCTTCTATGCCTTCCCCTTCGCCCTCTATGTAACCAGCTGACTCAAATAGGAGTTTTTGTATGCTCGTGTCATCAGCTGCTACTATCCTTATCTCTCCTTTTGTTTTTATTACTATGACTTCCTCACACCTGAAGTTTTTGAAGTGGATGCTGTCTTTTCCTCCACCGCTTACTATTGTTCTGCCGTTTACTGTTACTGTGTCAAGTGTTACGTCTCCTTCTCCTATGCCTGAACTTAGGTATAGGTTGCCGTGGATTATGGTGTTTTTTAATGTCACTCCATCGCTACTTATGATGACGTTTCCTGTTATTTCGGTTATCTCTTCTTCACTGCCGTATACGCCCGGATCTTTATATAATGCAGCCACTGCTCTTGACAGGATTGTTACGGTTTCTGCACGGCTTATTGAGCCAAGGGGACGGATTGTGCCATCCGGATAGCCGCTTATGTATCCGGCTTCTACTGCAGTGCTAAGAGATAATTTGCTCCATTCAGGGATTTTATCTGCATCTTTGAATTTAGTAAGTACTTCTGTTTTCTCTGAAAGGTGGAGTTTTAATACTTTGCATAGGATGACCGCTGCTTCCTGGCGGCTGATTTCGGTTCTGGGTCTGAATGTGCCATCTTCGTAACCGGTTATGTATCCCTGTGCCTTGGCTTTGGAGATTTCTTGTGCAAACCAGTCTGATGGGGCCACATCTGAAAAGCTGATGGAGACTATCTGTTTAAATCCGAAGGTTTTATTGATCAAGGTTACGAATTCGGCTGTTGTTATGGGACTATCCGGTCTGAATGTTCCATCAGGGTATCCGCTGATAAGACACTTTTGTGAAAAGTTCGTTATGTATTGCTCGGCCCAGTGCTTATCTATGTCTGGGTAAAGCTGTGGGGATTGGTTTTGTGTCATATCTTCAGCTTTTGCCTGTATCATGTTTCCGGCAAATATGCTGAAGGTCATGAATATAGATATGATTAGGGATATGACTTTTCTGTTTTTACGATTCAAGATAAAGCCTCCCTTCGTTTAATTAAGATAATACACCCCTGTTGCCCTAGATTTGTTTTAGATAGATATACAGAGTGTTTTTTTTATATGTCTTGCCGGCAAAAAAACGGCCTTGCAAATTATTTTTCGGAATTTTGAATTTTAAACTGGCACTCGCTTTGTTCTTATTGTACATGGAAAACGGCTGGTACATCCTCGGCATTTAGTCTATGTCTTGCAACGGCCGGTAGTACCATTTTCCCTCTCAATCCCGGGTGCCCATTTATGGGATTAAGGTCATCAAATCTGATTTGAGCTATATTTTGTGTTTTATTTGTATTGTTTATATATTGCAACATTTATTATATTTATTATGAATATACTACATAAATCTAGCAATTCCTTTTTATATATAAGATACAGGGGACATAAAACAGTGACAGTTGTATCTCGAAAACAGGAGGCGGTTCTCTGTGTTCCCTCAAAATTTAATTAAAAAGTCCTTGAGTTAATATTACTTTTATATTATAATATTACTATATAGTAATATATAAATAAGATAACCGGTAATCAAATTCGTGTTATATAATGAACAGCATATTGAATGCCATTCAAAGATTTAACTTAAATAAACTTGTGTGAGGTGATTTAGATGGATACAAAGCAAAAAGCCAAATATGATGCCAGGGCAAAAATATTCAAAGCACTTTCAAGTCCTGTCCGCCTGGCAATTCTCGACTACCTTTCGGATGGCGAGAAATGTGTATGCCATATTGTAGATCACTTGGAGGAAAAGCAGTCGAGTATTTCCAGACACTTATCAACTCTAAGGGATGCAGGTGTGGTAGAGGCCCGAAAAGAAGGTGTCAGTATTTACTACAAACTAAAAACACCTTGTGTAATAAACTTTTTCATGTGTATCGACAACGTATTAAAAGAACAGCATGAAGAGGCCAGGGAGATTGTAGAAACACTATGACCCGCCCGACTTTTTAGAAGGATTCCGGGGACATTTTTACTACTTTCTTCAAATCTCACAAGTAACCATATCCGAAAAAATAAAATTGCCTTCAACAACTAAATCGTACAGGGGGTGTCTTCATTGAGTGAACGAAACAAATTTCTTATAATCATCGGAGTATTTTTGGCCTCATATTTTACTCCAATGGGAAATACACAAGTTCAAAGCGCATTTATAGAATCATTTTCAATGCTGCATGAGTACACAAGGGAACACGTGCTGCTTTGCCTTGTGCCAGCTTTCTTCATAGCAGGTGGCATTACAGTCTTTATATCACAAGATTCTGTTATGAAATACCTCGGCCCTAATGCAAAAAAATGGATTTCCTACTCAGTTGCATCAGTTTCAGGCTCAATATTAGCAGTCTGCTCCTGCACAGTCCTCCCAATATTTACCGGAATCTACATGAGGGGTGCAGGCCTGGGCCCGGCGACTGCATTCCTCTACTCCGGCCCTGCAATTAACGTATTGGCAATTATCATCACCGCTAGGGTTTTGGGATGGGAAATTGGAATCGCTAGAGCCGCAGGGGCTATACTTTTCAGCGTCATAATCGGTCTTCTCATGCACTTCATATTCAGGTATGAAGAAAAGAAAAGATGCGAAAAAGATGCGGGAATGTTCGAAACCCATGTCATACAAACCCGTCCCATATGGAAAGACATAATCTTTTTTGCATCAATGGTAGGAATCCTCGTATTTGCAAATTGGGCGAGACCCGTCGAAACTACAGGCCTTTGGGCGGCTGTATTTGATGTGAAGTGGATTCTTACGGGGGTCTCTTTTTTGATTCTCCTATACAGTGCGTCTCGATGGTATAAGGCAGAGGAACGCAAGGAATGGTATTCCGAGGCCTTAGGCTTTGCTGTGAAAATCCTCCCGCTTCTCTTCGGCGGTGTACTTGTTGCAGGCTTCTTCCTTGGCCGCCCCGGGAACGATGGCATAATACCGTCTCAATGGGTAACATCTCTTGTCGGTGGAAATTCTATGGAAGCAAACCTGTTCGCATCTGTTGTCGGAGCATTTATGTATTTCTCCACGCTCACGGAGGTCCCGATACTCGAAGGCCTCCTGGGTGCTGGTATGGGCAAGGGCCCGGCACTCGCACTTTTGCTCTCAGGGCCCGCACTGTCGCTGCCGAGTATGTTGGTGCTAAGAGGCATACTGGGGACTAAAAAGACTGCCGTTTACGCATCGCTCGTAATAATAATGTCAACAATAACGGGCAAGGTATTTGGAGCGATATGGGGTTAGAAGAGTTTGGTTAATAGTTAGTCTAATAAACTAAAGTAATGGGGGAAATAAAATGGTCATTAAAATTTTGGGAACAGGCTGTCCCAACTGCAAAAAACTCGAACAAAATGCCAGAAAGGCCGTAGACGAACTAGGAATCGATGCTTCTGTTGAAAAGGTGAAGGACATCAAGGAAATCGTGGGATATGGTGTCATGAAGACACCCGCACTTGTTGTCGATGAACAGGTAAAGACTGTGGGTAAGGTTGCCACAGTTGAAGAGATCAAAAATATTTTAAAATGAAAATTTAGGGGGCATAGAGCTTATGAGGATGCTTGAACAGTTTTTCCCGGAGTTCGTGCAAAAACTTGATGAAATCGATGAACTGTACAAACAAAAGCGAATGATCGATGAAAAAACGTACCAATTCATATGTTTTGCACTGTCCATCAAAGCCAGGTCGAAACCCTGTGTGCTCAAACACTTCAAAGGGGCTCTCGATGCAGGAGCTACGGTGAAGGAGCTATGCTACATCTTTGCCCTTGTCATGAGGGAAGCTGCCGGAGCAGATGACTGCTGGACACATGATGTCATTGGTGACTGGAAGGAAATACTCGCGGGAAACGTAAAGTGTGATTGTGAGAAGTAAAGGGAACGGTACCTTCGGCTTCTCGGTGCGTCAAGAAACGCACTCCTTGTCGCGCAGTAACCATTTTTGCATTGCACTGAAAAAGGTTAAATATACGTTTCCGGTCTGCGGTCTTCGAGGACAGAGAATGATTTGCGGATATTGTCGACTAGACTCATGTCTATAACGGACGTAAGCACATCTGTCCTTCCGTCGCCTTCTATTAGAACTTCTCCGTAAGGACTAACAACCAAGGACATACCCGGAAAATATATATCTCCGTCCCTGCCAGCTCTATTGACTGCAACCATAAAGCATTGGTTTTCTATAGCTCTCACGATATTTAGGAGCTTCCAATGGGTTTCTCTGGGCACAGGCCACTGGGCAGGGACAAATATTATTTTGGCGCCTTTTAATGCAAGCTTCCTTGCAAGTTCAGGAAACCTCAGGTCATAACATATGATTATTCCACACGTTATGCCGTCCAGCTCAAAGGTCACGGTTTCACTGCCTGCTGTTATATATTTATCTTCACCCATCGGCCTGAACAGGTGGATTTTATCGTAGCGGGCCTTTACCGTACCTTGCCTGTCAATTATATATGCGGAATTGTATAAGGCTTCGCCTGTAGATGAAGATGATTCAGGCCTTATGTCGGCAATAGAGCCGGCAATGATATTTACACTGTTTTGTTGGGCAATTTTACAGAGTAATTGTATGCTCGGCACCCCTTCCCAGTCAGCCGTATGTTTTATGTCTTTAAAATCAAAGCCTGTGTTCCACATTTCCGGCAACACGATGATATCAGGCTTCTTAGGCTCACTAAGAATTTTATTGAGCATTATGTCGACTGTGGTCCTGTTTTTATCAGGGTCTGCGCCGGTGATGTCCATCTGAACAAGGGAAATCTTGAATTTTGTCCCACCTTCCATCAAATAACGCCCCTTCCGCTTTTCCGTGCTTTGTAAAATATTATAACAAAAATACGGCTATTCTTCATTTGATGTGTCTGGATTTTTTTCGCGTGTTAGACCCTCTTTTAGTCTTTGTAGTGTTACGACCGCATTTTTTGCGTCGAGCAGACCGTCTCCCTGTTTTTCTTTCGGAAGGCCCATGTCTTCTGCCGTGCTGGATATAATAAGTTTTACGCTCTCGGGGCTCACCTTTGCTATCGATAATATAAGTGCCACGGTTCCGGTAACGTGAGGGGCTGCCATGGACGTTCCGCTAAGCCTTTTATAATTCGAACTGTTGAATGTTGATTCGATTTCAACCCCAGGGGCGATCACGTCGACCTCAGGACCGCTGCTGGAAAACTCTGCGACCTTATTTGACTTGTTTAAAGCCGTAACGGCAATTACTTCAGAGTACCTGGCAGGGTACATGACCGAATCGCTACGTCCAGAATTGCCTGCAGCAGCTACCATGACTATATCTCTTCGGTAGACTTGCTTTATTGCCCGATGAAAGGCTTGGCTTTCCTCATTTAAGCCAAAGCTCATGTTTATGACATCGACTCTTTTTTTGACACACCAATCTAGTGCCTCAATGATGTCAGATACCTGGCCATTTCCTTTCTTATCAAAAGCTTTTACACTGTACAACTGTACATTTGGGGCAACCCCTATGACACCTATTTGGTTATCAGCAGCGGCAATCGTACCTGCAACGTGAGTGCCGTGGCCATTGTCATCTATATTTTTACCGTTTAGGACATCATGAGTTTCCCTGATATTTTGCTTTAAATCCGGATGCCGGCTGTCTATTCCGGTGTCTATGACCCCCACTTTGATGCCTTGACCTCGCGTGTATTTCCATACCTCGGGTGCATTGATTTTTTGTATCCCCCAAGGTATGTGCTGTAATGAAAGTATTTCATAAGGTTTCTGAGGTGATGGCAACACCTGTACTGTGCATTTGTAGTCATCTTCAACAAATGCGACGGATTGATTTTGACTAAGGGCGTGGAAAGAGGCTTTTTTTTGCCCTGATTCGCAAAGACATGCATTTGCAAGAGGCAGATACTTTTTGATGGTAAGGCCGTGGCTTTCTATTACCGAAGTGCTGTCACTTAATGTCAACCCTTCCTTAAATCCCACTATTTTACGTTTTGAAGCCGGGCTTGAGTTTTGGCTTTCTTCTTGTGTGAGGCTTATCATCAAAATACAAAACAAAACCGGGATTATCAATGTTTTACCCCCCATACCTCAATCTTCGTATAATATTACTTTATTCAGAGGAGGGGTTTTTTGTGATATGTGAGCCATGAGCTTTTATTGCATCAGTTGTTTGATTATTTTCCCTGCTATAACTTATAATAACTAATGAGAGGGAGGAATTAAATTGAATAACAATAGAATGAGGCTGGACAAGGTCCTTTCAATGTCAGGATTTGGGAGCAGAAAAGATGTAAAAAGACTGGTCAAGCAAGGGGGCGTTTATGTAAACAAAAGGCACGCAAAAGATCCAGGAATGCAGGTTTTGCCAAATGAAGATGATATAAAGGTGTTTGGAGAAAAGGTTGTGTATAAAGATTTTATTTATATAATCCTAAATAAGCCAAAAGGTGTAATAACTTCCACTGCTGATTCGAGAGAAGTGACTGTGATAGACCTGCTTGAGGGCAGTTTCTCTCATAGGAATTTATTCCCCGTGGGAAGGCTGGACAAGGATGCAGAAGGATTGATTTTACTCACTGATAACGGGCGCCTTGCCCATAAGCTGCTTGCCCCAAAAAGCCAAATCGAAAAGACATATTATGTGGAGGTGGACGGAAACCTGGACGAATCGGACACACAGGCTTTCGCAAAAGGTATAGAATTAGACGATTTTAAAGCACTTCCGGCGAGCCTGAAAATCCTCAGGTGTGGCCCCAGGTCTGCGGCACAACTTACAATATATGAAGGTAAGTTCCACCAGGTTAAAAAAATGATGGAGGCCCGCGGAAGACAGGTAACTTATCTGAAACGGCTTTCCATAGGGCCCCTCGTGATGGATAAATCCCTTGCTCCTGGTGAATGGAGGGAGCTGACAGACGCTGAGATCAAGGCCCTTTTGACGGCCTGCTGATATTTTCTGGAACTGATTGTGGCGCCAGAGACTACATCGATTTCGTCAGACTGTGCCTCAATAAACATTAGGGGGAGTTCGCTATTGGCATATAGGACAGGCTCGTATAAATGCGTTGAACTGTCTTTTTCTGATGAGTTTTTGTCATATTCTTTTATAACTACATCTACTATTTGACCGTTTTCTATCATTACCGTCGCTGTAGCGTAGCCTCGGTCATCCGCATCTGAAGGCGCGCTATACGTTCCATCTATTAAATCCGAAAGGTAAGGCTCAATCTCAGCTTTTGCAAGGGCATTTTTTATTGCATCTTTGATTTTTTCCGTGCTGCGAGTAGCTCCGGTAAAGTTGTCAATATTATACGTGTTTGCCTGTACTATCTTCCGGCTTAAATCATCATACACGTCTTTTAAAGAGCCATATGGGTAAGAATCGGAGTCCTTTTGTTTTCCATTCGGGTCTATTTCTTTTAACCGGACATTCACAATTTTATCGCTTTTTAATTCAATAATTGCTACTGCATATCCATGCCTATCAGACTTTGATCTGCCCTGGTAAACACCTTCGAGATACCTGGATTTTTCTTTTAGCTTTCGCGCTCTTGAAAGCGCTCTGCTTACTGCTTGGTTATAACGAGATGAGCTTATAGTCGCACCTGTTACAAAATCAACTTCAGCCACCCCGGTTTTTATGTATTCCTGCTCCATGGCCCTGCCGGCATACGCCGCAGGAGCATAACCGTAACTGTTAAAGTCCTTCTCCAAAGACAGTTCGTCAAACTCCTTCAAAACGGCATCGACTATCGTGTCTTGTTTAACCTGGAGCAGAGCCATGGCATATCCACCGTCAGTTGCATCAGAATAACCAGTGAAAAATCCGTCTTTATATATCTTACCTTCGGTAGGCGGGACCAATTTATAATCTGTCACTGAAGATTCCTGTTGCTTCATGGAGATATCCGCACAAGCAGGCACCATGGTTAAGATAAATGTAGTAATGCATACAGCTGCAGCTGCGTAAATCTTTGTCTTTTTGTTTTCTCTAAAGATGAGCCTCTTCACCAGAAAATAACCTCCATTTTTTATGAATAAATCCTAATTGAATATTAATATCATTTTGGTAACTTGTCAATTAATCTGGAACCTTTAGAGACGTTATTTTAATAAGTGCACAAATGCGTTCATATGCCTTGTTTACACAGATGCAGCGTATTGTTATAATAGTCTTGTTAAAGTATACTTCGAAGGGAAGACGGATATGCATATTGGAATAGTAGGATTGCCAAATGTAGGGAAAAGCACCCTTTTTAATGCTATAACAAAGGTAGGTGCCGAATGTGCAAACTATCCCTTTTGCACAATTGACCCTAATGTTGGAATTGTCCCAGTGCCTGATGAAAGGCTGGGCAAACTCGCTGAAATAGAGCGGCCACAGAAGGTCACGCCTGCCACCATACAGTTCGTGGATATAGCGGGGCTCGTGAAAGGCGCCAGCCGGGGTGAAGGACTCGGCAATAAATTTTTGTCACACATAAGAGAGGTGGACGCTGTCGTTCATGTCGTACGCTGTTTTGACGACCCCAATGTTGTACACGTGGACGGCGGTATTGACCCTGTAAGGGATATAGAGACGATAAATTTAGAGCTGATTTTTTCTGATATAGAGGTTTTGGAAAGAAGGATCGAACGTGTCGAAAGGCAGGCTAAATCAGGTGAAAAGAAGCTATTACAGGAACTTTTAACCCTGAGGCGTATAAAGGAAGAGCTGGAAAAAAACATACCTGTCAGGGCAATGGGGCTAAACACGGAAGAAAAGGAAATTATAAATCAATTGGGGCTCGTCACTTCAAAACCCGTCATATATGTGGCAAATATATCGGAGGACGAACTCATATCTGGAAGTGAAAGCAGGTATTTGCATATGGTGAGTCAGCAAGCAAAAAGTGAAGGGGCAGAGGTGATACCGATCAGTGCGAAAATAGAGGCAGAGCTTTCAAGGCTTGAAAATGCTGAACAACAGGAGCTCTTAAGCGAATACGGCCTTGAAGAACCGGGTCTCAATAAATTAATCAAAGCCGGCTACCGCCTTTTGGGGCTGATTACGTTCCTTACCACAGGGCCTAAAGAAGTTAGGGCTTGGACGATTAAAGAGGGGACAAAGGCGCCTCAAGCGGCCGGTAAGATCCACACCGACTTTGAAAGGGGCTTCATAAGGGCAGAGGTGGTATCATTTGAGGAACTCATGAAAAGCGGAAGCCTGCCTGCGGCGCGGGAGAAGGGGCTCTTGAGGTCTGAAGGAAAGGAATATGTCATGAAGGATGGAGATGTGGTGGTGTTCCGGTTTAATGTATGACTTTGTAGTATGGTTGTTTAAAGATTGAACTTTGACCGCTTTGCTTAGATTATTGTATAATAATGATGGATAGATGTCAGAATAATACAGCAAAGGACTAATTTGCTGTGGGAGATGACGAAGTGAGCAGTTTTAACAAATTATTCGTCATAATTTTAATCCTTCTTTTTTTTTCTACGAATTTAGAACGGATCGGAGCGGGAACATATCCTCAACAGCCGGATGAGGATATAGATCGCGCTCAGCTGGACATGTTGGAACAAGAGCTCATTGAGGAGATTCTCGCTCTTGATTCTAAGGTCCTGGGTCTTCGCAATCAGGTTGATAATTACTCAAAAGAAAATGAAGAGCTAAAAGCACTTTTGGAACAAAAAAGGGCTGAGCTTTCGATTCTTGACGATGAGGTTAAACAGAGGCAGCAAACACTCAGTGATTTGATAGTGTTCAGTTTTAAAGGCGGACTGGGAAATTTTCTTTCCGTCCTCGTCGGAGCCGAAGATATGGGGGATTTTTTTAGGCGTCTCGACAACATTCTTTTCTTCCTGGAATACTATAATAATGTAATTGCCGAAACAAAGGCTGTTATTTCTCGTAGAACACAGGAGGAGAAGGTAATCATGGAAAATCAGAAAAAGGTGCAGTCTCTGGAACGACAAGCTAAAGAGGCATTGCAGCAAATTTCAAAGGTGTTGGAAGAGAAAAAGAATGAACTGGACAGAGCCCGGATGCTCCTAAAAGACATAACACGCATTGAAAAAATAAGCGAGAATTGGCAGGAGGCACTGCCTTCACTCGACTATCTGCTCAAAAATTTGTCATCTCTCCCATGGTCAGATATCGGGCCTGATAATGTAAAGGTGAATTATTTCAATCTTACTGCAAGGGCTGAATTTAAGGATACAAGTTTAACTCAAAAGCTGCTCTCAAAAGATGAGAAGCTCAAAAATGTTTACTTCAGGTTCAACCGAGATGGTATAACCGTTGCGGAAAAAGGCCCGGCAGGTTCGGACGTGTACTCGGTAACCCTCAGGATGGAACTTTCAGATGACAATAAGGTTAAATTTGAGCCAATTAGGTTGGAGTTCAACGGCCTGACCCTTCCTGCAAGCGTAATAGCGGAATTGATGTCTGAGCATGATATGACGTTTACACCGCCGGCTTTACCGTATAATTTAAAGATAAGGTCGATTCAGACGGAAGAAGGCTTACTGATCATGAATCTTTCAAAGTAAGTTTATTTTGAGACAGGTAAAATTCAAGGCTATACATTAAATGCGGCCGATTTTCATCTATTGACAGAGATTGTAAATTGTGCTATATTTATAACAAGGCATCCGATGCAGCAAGTTGGATGCTTTCGTTTAAAAAATATGACGGGTGTTTCGCCTATGGCGAAATGCCCTAATTGTTTTTAAGGCATTTACCATTAAATGTCTGATTTATGAGAGGAGTGCAAAAAATGCAAAATCCAACTGAGCCATCGCCTGCCGATGTGTTCAACACAATAAGAAGCCATTTGGCTGGACTCCGAAATAAAAAGCGCAAGATAATTGAAAAGTATTTTAACGAGCCTTCACCGGAGTGCATGGAGTTCGAGGAACTGCTAAATTCCTATATTTCCGAAATGGAACAAATTATGCGAAGTGAAACGCTGAGGCCGGATAATAGCGGTAATCTCCCCTTTGTCATAATAGGAAGTAGTGTGGAGGTTGAAGACGTGGAAAGCGGAGATATGTTCAGGTTTAAAGTAGTCCCTCCTTACCAGGGCAACTCAAAAGGGCTTGAAATGTGCGATGTATCTTGCCTTTCCCCTGTAGGTAAATCTTTGCTATTGAAAAGTGTCGGCCAAAAGGTTAAAGTAGCCGCACCCGGAGGTGTATTTTACTATAAGATTAAGTCAATAACATTACCATGATTATAAAATATATCATCACATGACCTGTTATAATTAATATGTCATCCTAAGGATACAAAAAAGCTCGCCCGTGCAAGTTGGGTAAGCTTTTTTTTTGCAAGCTGGTTAAACCAATCGCTTTATGAGGGCTTCCCTATCCCCATAAATGAAATCTAACGGAGGGATCTCCGGCATGACATAACAACCGGGATTCTGCTTGATGCTTGCTCTGGCAGCAGAGACCATTATTTGTGCTGTTGCAGGAGGATTAGCTATTGTCATATTAAACTCTATTCGCTGATTATTCGTGCTACCTGATACGCCTTTTCTCACCAGATGAACACCATGGCCTGTGTCGACTAGACTCTGGACATCATCGACACGTATAACATGGGTTTCGTCATGGACAAAATATGGATCATTTTTTACTGTATCCGCAATTTTTTTGAAATCATATCCGGGCTTAACCTTTACATAAACGATCCTGCGATGTAGGCCGGTCCCTTTAGGAATCGTCAGCGACAATGCGTCTTCGACTCCGTCTATCCCTTTTACGACAACGGTGTGTCCCATGCTCATTCCCGGCCCGAAGTCAGTATATGTAATCCCCTTAGGTGCAATAACTTCGACTAATGTCCTGATAATTGAATCCGACCCAGGATCCCACCCTGCGGAAACAATTGCGACTGAGCCGTGTTTTTTTGCAACGACATCTAGGCTCTCCCGAAGCTCAATAATAGGTTCACCGTGTATATCATAGCTGTCGACCGTATTTATACCCATTTCCAGGTATCTTGGAGCAACCTGGGGCACAGCTCTGCTGGCAATCGCCAGCACTGCCACATCGACCCGGCCTAATTCCTTTATATCCGTGACAACTGGATAGTCGCCGACCTTCTTTTTAGCAGAACTGATTTTTGCCGGGTTTCTAAGTATGACTCCGGCCAGTTCCATATCTGGGCTTTGTTCAATTGCCGGAACTACTTCAATGCCCACGTTGCCGAATCCTACTATGGCAACCCTAATTTTTTGCATTGTATTCCCCCCTCATATCATTACGGTAAGTTTGCCACATAAAATTTTATCATATTCATAATATATTAGTAAAAAGCCCTTGCGTCAAGGATTTTTCTGCATTATTTGGAGAATTACTCTATCGGTTGCCTGCATACCTTTATTACACACCTGCCCAAGGTTTTCAAAAAGTGTATCAAAATTGCGTGCCAGTATGCCATCAGAGGGATCTATTACCGCACCGTTCATTGATAACAGTGCTGCCTGGACAGCCCAGCCGGACGCCAGCATCAGTTTGTGGCTACAGCCTTCCTTTCCACCATCACAGATGATACCGGATATGGCTCCTACCATGTTCAGCAGTGCTCCAAATATCTTTTCTCTGTCTCCTCCCAGGAGATAGACAACACCTGCACTTCCGGCGATACCCGCGGCAACCCCACAGCCACACATTGCAGACAATATGCCGGTGTGGGCTTTTATGTATACGGTGATAAGTATTGTAAGTGCAAGTGCCCTGAGCAGCCTATCTTCAGCTATTCCTTTTTTTATGGCCACAGCGGTGTTTATTAAAAAAACGGTTATGCCGTGGTTGCCGCTGCCCACACAACTCATAACTGGCATCTTGACACCTGACATCCTGGCCTCCGACGCTGCTGCACAGAGCATTTGTGTGTAAAACACCAGGTTGTCTGGAAGTACCCCATCACTTATCATCTTTTTGAATACGAATGCCGTTCCTCCTTCAATTTCAAGTCCCACTTCTGCAATGCGCATGTTCATCTCAATGCCTTGTTTTAAAAACAACAGCTCATATATGGGAACCTTCTCGGCAAAACTTATGAAATCATCGAGTCTGTAAGACTTTATCTGTTTTGAACTTTGCTGCACACTGTCTCTCGCAGGGCTATACGGTCTTATTTTGTCATCCCTCTCAACAGATACGATGTTTTGATGCCTGTCTACTGTTAAAACACGGACAGTCCCTTCTAGGGTAGTAATTGTCGTCTCTAAGTATAGCCTATCAAAATCATGGGCGACTTGGATATCTACCTTTTTATCCCTGACGATATCTTTCGCTTCTTCCAATATCTCTTCTGAAGTATCATCCAGTAAGCGAAAGCCCTTGTCGGTCTTACCTATCACAAAGCCGAGAGCAGCAGCTATAGGAAGGCCCCGTTCAGTCGTGCCCGGTATACCCACATTCATGCCGTTTTTGTACAGGCCGGGATTTACGCGCACTTGAATCTTAAGGAGGCTACCGCCGAGATTTTCCCTGGCCTTGGCGACGGAATAAGCAACCGCAACAGGCTCAGTACATCCTGTTGCAGGAGCCACTTCCTTTTTTATTATTTCCAGCAGGGATTTCTGTGTAATTAAATCCACCGCAAATCCTCCTATTTAAAGCTTCTCGGACGGCTTACATAGTATTTCGGATATCCAGCTGTCGAAAATGTTTGCTGCGTGTGCCGGCCTCATTATTACTGCTGTATCGACGCCTTCGCTGCTTCCACCAAGTGCTATTATGTTTTCGTCATATGGAATCAACCCTGCATCAAGTGCCATTACGGCAACCTCCACACAAACTTTCACTCCCTGACCCAGCATGCGCAGCGAATTGGCGATAATCTCCGCCGGGTAACAACCTTTAAATTTGTTGCTTACACCACGTTCAGCACCTGAGAGGACATGTGTCCCTGTAAAAAACTTGATACCGTCGGCTTCAAGCTGCTGGCGCAGGTCTTGTGGGAATTCCATCTCCCCGGGGGACTTAAAGCCACAAACATGCGTGACACACACAAGGTTCACTCCCAAATCCGCCTTTAAGAGCTTCTCTGCGGTGTATCCACGGCTAGAAGGAAACACAATATATCGTATTCCTTTTTCTTTTACGGCATCCTTTACTATTTCGACCGTTTTATCCGTGTTTTGCTTGCCAGGTTTTTCCCAATACATAAAATATTACCACCTTTCATTGATATTAAAAAATATCACATTCAATCATTATTATTTTGTTCAAGCTGGTTCATTATAGATACGGTAGAGCTTGTACCTATGCGGGTTGCTCCCGCCTCTAGCATACTCATCAAAGTATTCAGGTCTTTTATACCACCTGCAGCTTTTATGCCGATTGAATCTCCAACCATTTTTTTAAACAGCTGGATATCCTCAACCACGGCTCCACCCGGGCCAAATCCGGTAGATGTCTTGATAAGATCAGCTCCCGCATCTTTTACAAGTCTGCATACTGAGACCTTTTCGTTTATTTCAAGAAGGCTTGTTTCTACTATTACTTTGATTTTAGCTTTAGTGTTTGCTTTTTTTGCGGCTTTTACAACACCCTCTATATCCTCTCTGACTTCAAAAAAGTCACCGCTTTTTAGCAGCCCAACATTCAATACCATATCTACCTCTGACGCCCCTGCCTCCACTGCCCAGGCGGCCTCATATGCTTTTACATCAGATGACACAGCACCAAGAGGGAACCCGACAGTAGACACCACTTTTACAGAGGAGCCTTTAAGCATCGACACAGCGTGTTTTATGTAACAGGTATTTACACAAACTGCATAAAAGCCGTAATCTATTGCTTCCCGGCAGAGACGTTCTATATCATCGACAGTAGCTGAAGGGGCAAGAAGGGTGTGGTCGATCACTTTAACGAGTTGTGCCCTAGTAATCAAAAATACCACCTCACAATATATTTTTATATTTATTTTTTGATTTACGGTAAATACTAAAGAAAACAATTAAAAGGGGTGATTTGATTGGCAAAAGAAAACAAACATCCTAATGTAAAATGCGATGTCAACACGTGTACCCATTGGGTATTTGGTAACAAATGCGGCGCCTCAAAGATTGACATATTAAATGAAGAAGTCGGCAAAATGTCGGAGACAAAAGAACAGACCATGTGTAAGACCTTTAGTGAAAGAAGAGGCCTTGCCAACATGATGGGTTCTTTGGACAACGTCAACTGGGTCGGTTTCGCCGAAGAAATTACGGGTATGGGAAGACAATTAAACCCAACCGTAACATGCATTGTCGATACATGCAAGTACTATGAAGACGGCGATCTGTGCAATGCCGACTCAATAGAGGTCTCCGGAAAAAGTGCCACAGAATGCCAGGGAACCGATTGTGCTACATTTGAATTTAACGGGAAACAATCTAATAATGCTAAAAGACAGCAAAAAAGGGAAAAGGGTGAGGAGTTCAAGGGCCGCTAAAACTACCTCAAGGTAAATCCGTACTTCAAAGGGTCTTCATCATCAATCACGAGGTGATTCATACCGGTGATGAAGGCCTTTCCCGTAATCTCAGGTATGACAGCATCATATGGTCCAACCTTCGCCTTTTCCACCAGACGGCCTGTAAACAGTGTTCCGAGTATGCTTTCATGTACAAAATCTGTTGCGATTGCGAGCTCCCTTCTGAAATAAAGGTCGGCCATTTTTGCACAGGTACCCGTGCCGCAGGGGGATCTGTCAACTTGTTTTTTGCCGAATATTACAACGTTTTTAGCATGTGCCTCCGGATGAGTCGGTTTATCAGAAATTTCTACGAGGTCAACGGTATTTATGTCTGGGTTTTCAGGGTGCACCACTTTTACCTTTTTATTAACCTGGTCACGTATTCTGATCCCAATGTCGATTAATTTATTGATTTCATCTTTGCAAACTTTTACACCGAAATCCTCGGCTTTTACTAATGCAAAAAAGCTGCCTCCGAATGCTATATCAACTTTTACTTTACCATAGGGACTTAGCTCAATTTCTACATCTTTATCAAATAAAAATGCAGGGACATTTCGGACTGTTACACTTTTAGCCCTGCCTCCTTCTACTTTGACAGACGCTCTGACAATACCCGCCGGGGTATCAAGCACGACTCTAGTCTCCGGTTCGCAAATAGTGACAAGGCCTGTCTCAACTGCAACCGTGACGGCTCCGATCGTCCCGTGACCGCACATGTTTAAATAGCCGCCTGTATCCATGAAAATTATGCCAAGGTCGGCTTCTGAGTTGACAGGAGATGTTATTATGGACCCGAACATATCGTCGTGGCCCCTCGGTTCCAGCATTATAGCTTTCCTCAGGTTGTCCATGTTATTTTCGAGAAATTGTTTTTTTTCGGAGATGTTTTTTCCTGGAATGTTTGGCAAACCTCCTGTCACTACTCTTGTCGGTTCACCCATTGTATGTGAATCAACTGCGATTATTGACCGGGAAATATTCATAAAGGGGACCTCCTCTATCATTCATCTAATTTCAATTATATTTGGATTTTTGGTGGGTTGCAACCTATTTTATAACCGTTCCCTATTTGAATGACCTGTTTTATTGGGAAGAAATATGTATATTTAAATCAATTTAAGGGAAAATTACACAAGGAAAATATCTTTCAAGGAGGAATACACGTTGGCAACTGCTGCAAATTTAGGTGCACACGAGGTAATGGAGATTCATGAAATCCTATCTGAAACAATAACATTTATTAACACAGCTCAGCTCTATAACGAGCACTGCCAAGACCCTGAGCTTAAAAACCTTGTAAACAAGCAGCTCGATTTCATGACAAATGAATATAACAATATGGTAAATGCGATTAATCAGCGAGGTATTCAAGAGGCGGTCCCCTACAGAGCTAACACCAACTTTTCTCCGACATACGGTTTGAGAAATCCTTCAACCCAGAGCCCGAATGTTTCGACACGCCAGGTCGATGATCATGATGTGGCATCCGCCATGCTCTGTATTCATAAAGCTTCAGCATGCAAGCGCTTAGCTGGTGCTTTGGAGTGTTCGGAGCCTCAGTTACGTAGGATGCTGATTCAAGGAGCTATCAACTGCTCAGATCAGGCATATGATGTTTGGCAGTATATGAACAGCAAGGGGTTTTATCAGGTACCGACGATGCAACAAAACACTACAGATACTATGATAAATACCTATCAACCGATGGGTTTCAGCTAATCGTCAAAATCTTTACGTCAGTAGCCGCTCCAAACTTACAGGAGCGGCTACTTTTATGAAACAAAAATATGCGGTTGGCGGATGATTCAGTGGGTCTTAAGCCTCAGCCAGTAAATGCCCTAATAGGACTAGTTGCAAACCACCCGTTTACGGGTGGTTATGATTGTGAAACAATAAGGGTCCCGGAACCCAATATCAATCTTTGATTACGTATCCGGTGGGGCTGTCTTTTTTTAGGATCGCAATTAATTAGCACTTATTAGAATTTTATGTTATAATGGCTTAAATTCGATTCCATATTTACGGGAGGACAAAAAATGGACAGGACTAAAGCTTTGGAAATATTACACAAATATCTGAAATCGGATCACCTTTTGAAGCATAGTTTTGCAGTCGAAGCAGTCATGAAGGCACTTGCCCAAAGGCTCGAGCCGGAAAATGTCAAATTATGGAGCATCACGGGACTACTGCACGACCTTGATGCAGATCTTGTCAACTATAAAGAAAATCCACAGCTTCACGGTAAAAGAACGGTTGAAATATTAAAGGATTTGAATTTCGGGACTGAAGAAATGTACCAGGCCATTCTTGCACACAACAAGGAGACAGGTACTGAAATATCGAGCAAATTTGATCAAGCTTTGTATGCGGCCGACCCGATTACTGGTTTTATCACTGCTATTGCGCTGGTTTACCCCGACAAAAAAGTCGGCAGTGTCAAAGTAAAATCTATAACAAAGAGAATGAATGAACACAGGTTTGCGGCAGGAGCAGACCGTGATGCCATGCGATCAATCGAAAAATTGGGAATTCCATTTCCCGAATTTGCAGGACTCGCCTTAAAGGCAATGCAGGAAATTTCCGACACACTAGGCTTATAAACAGATGTCGCGGGCGTGTCGCGGGGACCTGTCGCGGGGACGGAGCGGTCACCCTGTCGCGGGGACGGAGTTGTTGTCACCCCCGCCTGTCGCGGGGACCCGTGCCATGGGGACGGAGTTGTTGTCACCCTCCGTGTCACCCCTCCGCGCCCCTCCGCCCTGCCATGGGGACGGAGTTATTGTCACCCTTGCCTCCGGGCACCTGCACCACATATTACCAAGGAGACGGTGTCGTTGTCACCCTTTCGGTTACCTGCACCACGTTCGCCCTTTTGTTTGGAGTTGCCTTTGAGACATGCCATGGAAACTCAGGTGTTGTCACAATTCCTGGCATCGCCATATGTAATTCACAAGTATAACCTCCCGCCAAGCGTGATGTCCCGGCAACGTTGTCATATCACGTTCGGGTACCACCAAGGAAGGTGATGCAACATGAATACTTTATCAAAAAGAACACTATTATTTATCCTAGCAACGATCACCTTAATTTTTTTGAATGCTTGTGGCAGCAAGACCAGCGAGCCAACTGTAAATATAGCTGTCGAAATATCAGGTGTTACTAACCAACAATTCCAACATATAGGAACTTCTGGCATAGAAAACCCTACAAAGGATGATTTCAGAAACTTTAAATTCATTTTGGATGAAAAACACCACGATAGCATCAAGGACATGAAAATACATGCTCCTAATTTTATACAAGTTTTCAATGATAGCAGGGACAACTTGTATTGGTTTGGGAAGTCTTCAGTTCAAGACAATGCGAACGTGAACTTTGCTAATTATTCGTATGACATTACTCTATATACGAGAGGATTGAATGAAAACTCTTTAAGGGAGATACTAAATTCAGAAGAGGTTATAGTTTCTTGGACAACAGAAGATGGACGGCAAAAAGAGAAAAGGTATAAGATTGGAGATTTGGTTAAGTTTAAATAGATTTAAAGCCACCGAATTATTCGGTGGCCCTCTTTTAATTTTTCGTGTGCTGTTATTAAGATTAATAGCTTGATTTCTCTATAGTGCATCTATTTCTGCAAACTACTATAATGGCAGAACAATTTATAGCAACACCAAAACTATTATACATCGAAAACTGGTGGTAAAAATAGTTTACCTTGCTTTAAATATTATCCCCCTATTTATACCTGTTATCCTTTCAATTTGCCTAATTGACAGGCCATGGTCTATTTTCAGTCGTTTCAGATAATGATCCCTTTTGGGTATATCAAACTTTTGTATTTCGGATACATCTTCAACCTGACATACTTCTTTTATAATTATCAGTGCCTCTTTATCCGTTATTCTTCTTTTTTCCTCTATGTCCAAACAGACATCATCTGCTTGTTTCTTGTTATATTCAATAAACATTTTTCTGGCTTTTTCTATGTCACTACTACTGAAAATGTTGAGCACTAAGTCAACATCCACAAATTCAGCATTTTTAATATACTCATTAAAACTACTCCATTTATAGTCTTCTTGCCTAGAAACCAGGCCCGCTTTTACCGGGTTTTGATGTATATATCTTATGACAGTAAGGAAATACGTATCATCTTCTACCGGTTCACTTTTAAAACGACCTTGAAACAAGCTTCCTATTCTATCATATTTTTGATTATACCAATACACATATCTGCCGCATATTCGGCGCATTATTTGTTCTAGTGGTTCTTTTATTACCTTTAACAGTATATGTGCATGATTTCCCATTAGACAGTATGCATAAACTTCGTATCCGCATTTTTCTTTATAATCTTGAATGGTGCGGATAAATTTAAAACAATCATCTTCATCTTGAAAAATATATTGGCGGTTTATTCCTCTCATCATGATGTGATAAATTCCACTTTTACTTTTTTTCCTGGCAGCTCGCGGCACAAAGAACACCTCCAAATTTACAACAATGCCATAAGTTTTTTGTAGGTGTTGAAATGTTGACAGATTTAACACGCGACACCCGTGAGGGTGCGCGAGAGGGGCAGGTGACAACAACTCCGTCCCCGCCACACTAATATGCGTCAATCCCTTGTAACTTGCGAATTCAAAAGCTTTTGAAGGGGTTGTCTTAGCTCAATGGGTATTGTAGCTATTCTACAAGCCCGGCCTTTGAGCTTTGCTCTACCAACCATTATTAAGGCTTTTGACCACAAAACAGCCAGCGGTGATTTGGGAGGTCGCTCAGACCAGAAAAAGCCGTCCCCTTTCATGGAACTAAATTTTCGCGTTAATATGTTCAATCTGCTCCATCCTCCACGCTCAAGCAGGTACTTTAATAGTTTTTTTTCTTTTATTTTTAATTGGCCAATAGCCTTTTTTAGGTTTTTTGGCTCTATCAGATAATCACAAATCTGCTTTTCTCTGTCCCTGCGACGCCTTGCAGGCTCAAGGTCAAATGCTTTACACACTTCATCTAACCACTGGGAAGGCATGTTTTTAAGCCCCCTTGCTAGAGAAGGAGCTATTGGAATAGCCTTTTTCTCTACATCAGTCCTCATAGATTCCTCAAAATACTCCATGATATCATCAGGAATTATACGCTCATGATAGAGCATCTCTTCAAGAAGCTTAAGTTTCTCCTCAAACTCTTGGGTATACCCTGGCCTTTTTATCCGTTCAAAATATTCCTGTGCCTTTTGAACGTTTCCCATATCCAAAAGTAATGCAGAATAGTTAAATAAATAAATCGGTTCATCTTTTAATACCTCTCCAAGTATCTCAAACAATTCCAATGACTTCTCTTTTTCATCTTTTAGTCTGTAATAATTTGCTAAGTTCATCATGGCCGGAGGATAAAACTGCTCTTTCTGCATTAGATCTTCCAGTAGATTTATGGCATCATCTAGTTTCCCTTCATTCTTTAAATAGCGAGCTTTTGATATTATTTCATCAAGTTTTTCGTTTTGATTCATTATTATCTCTTGAGTTTTAATTTTAATATGAGTCTTTCTGCCTTCAATAACAGCCGGTATAGGTTCTCCAGGACTAAAAACTCCTTTTTCAGTAAGCACTTGTGCAGCTACTGACTTCATTTTTGCAGAATAATGATAAGAATTAAGGATTCTTTTGCCCAGCTGGTTTCCCCATTCACCACCCAAATTAATTAATTCCCTAAGCCAGTTAGTAGCAAAACCCTCTTCATTGCTTAAAAACATATCTATCGCCATCATTTTAAAAAATCCCTTTTTCATAAACTGTCTGCGATATTCTTCATTTTTAGTTACCTTTTGAAACATTTCATCTAATTCACGCTCGGAAAATATTTCGTAATTCATTTCAAAGAAGGGTATTTCGCCCTGCATAACCTTCATAGCTATTTTACTCATACAATTTGCTAGCGAAAAAGTCGTTCCAGCGTTTTCCCAAAATTTTATGGCTTTTTTATAATCTCTCATATTGAAGCAAGCAACTGCTGCCATATAATCCGCTTCCCATGAAACATGTAAATCTCTCCAACGTCGATAAAGGTCATATACCTTTCGGTGGTCATTAAGCTTGGCAGCTGCCCTCATTATTATGATGGTATATTCTAAAAAAGAAACCGGCACTTTATTTGAGTTGAATTGTAAAAGCTGTTGGTCATACAACCCAACTGCCCGCTTAAGATAACTTACAGCTTGAAACTCATTTTCCAAAGCACTGTAAATCATGGAAGCAACGGCAAAACTAAAAGGATTTGGCTCTCCAAGAATACTAGCGTCGGAGATAACCGGTTTCAGTACTGACAACGCACCATCATAATCTCCAGATAGGTAGTATGCCAGTGCAAGATTATTCCGAACATAAATATTGTCTTCGTATTCGAGTATTTTATGATAGAGTTTTCGGGCCTCTTCTATGTTCCCTTCTTCTAGAAGCTGTCTTCCTTTAGCATTCAGTTTTTCTAATTTGGATTCATTCATTTATTATCCACCCTTTATTTATGGATTCTTGAAAATGCTGAGAAAAACCATAATAATGTCAACAATTCTGTCATGTTAATATCCATGCCTTGGCATCCTATAGCAACTAGGGGGAGTAGCCAGTGCTGGTAACAACTCAATCCCTTGGCACCAGCTTGACTGGATGGTAGTTTGACAATAACCGCGTCCCCGTGACAGTCCTGGTGGTAGTTTGACAATAACCCCGTCCCCGTGACACCGTGACACGCCCGTGACAATAAGATGCGCCATTTGTATTTTTTCAGCTATTCCAGCAAATTTTCTAGTTAATAAATAATTAACTTGTGTCTAAATCTATCAGACTGACACATCGCAGTTAGTAGTGACTTGTGAAGCTTTGATGACGTTTTTTGCAAGTATAGATGTTGTGACTGAGCCGACCCCGCCGGGGACAGGTGTTATCTTTGATGCTCTGTTTATGCAATCATCTGTATCTACATCACCGCACAGCTCGCCCTGATCATTTACATTTATACCGACGTCTATCACGACTGCACCTGTTTTGACATATTCGGACGTAATCATCTTTGCTCTGCCAACACAACACACGAGTACATCAGCATTAGAAGCAATTTGCTTTAGGTTTGTAGTCTTTGAGTGGCAAATCGTCACAGTTGCATCCTCTTTCAACAACAGCATTCCAACCGGTTTTCCGACAACCATGGACCTCCCTATAACTACAGCGTTTTTGCCTCTTAAATTCACATCATAATACCTCAGTATTTCCATTACCGCAGATGGGGTGCATGGCGCAAAACCGGTTTCGTCCCCCTCCATGACTTTTGCAACATTAGTAGACGTAAGGCAATCTACATCTTTTTCTGGGGCTAAAGCTTGTCTGACGGCGTTTTCATCCAGCTGCGGCGGCAGTGGCCTGAAGATCAATACTCCATGAACTGTTTTGTCTTTGTTTGCATCTTGCACAACCTTGATGAAGGCCTGTTGGCTCACGTCCTCAGGCAGCTCAGCAACTTCTGCTTTTATATCGAGTTGTTCCATTGTTTTGAGAGTGCCCCGCTCATATGACAGGTCGTCCGGCTTTGTTCCAACCCTTATTATTTTCAATTTAGGCAAAACACCTTTGACCTTTAACCTCTCAATTTCTACTTTCAGGTTTTGTTTGATATTATCTGCTACAGGTCTTCCTTTAATCAAATCACCCAATTTTACATCTCCTTTGATTTACAATCAGAATAAACCCTTAATCCTGCCGCTCTCATCAACATCTATTTTCTCTGCAGCAGGTGTTTTGGGAAGACCAGGCATTTTCATGATATCACCGGTAAGGGCTACAATAAATCCTGCTCCGGCTGATACGGTCACGTCTCGTACTGTTATGTCAAAATCGGTCGGTCTCCCTAATTTTTTGGGGTCATCCGACAGGGAATATTGTGTCTTGGCAATACATACCGGTAAATCCCCAAAACCGTTTTTCTCGCAGTTTTGTATTTCCTTCGATGCCTTATGTGTGAATATTACATCCCTTGCACCGTAAATTTTTTGCGCGATAGCCCTTATTTTTTGTTTTACAGGCATGTGTAATTCATATGCAAAAGTGGGTTTAGTAGGACTGTTTTTCTCAATCAATTCAAGAATATTTCTTGCAAGGTCTTTACCACCTTCACCACCCTTGCTCCATACATCAGACAGCACGGCGTTTACTCCTAATTTTGCACAACTGCTTTCAACAAGGGCGAGTTCTTCAGCGGTATCATGGGGAAATTTATTGATAGCTACTACAGCCGGCAGTTTAAAGATATTCGTAATGTTTTCCACATGTTTGAGCAAATTAGGGAGGCCGTTTTCAAGGGCTTCCAGGTTTTCTCTTGAAAGTTCCTGTTTTGGGACACCCCCATTATATTTAAGTGCCCTGATACTTGCAACGATTATAACGGCGTCCGGCTTAAGCCCCGATAGCCTGCACTTTATGTCAATAAATTTCTCGGCCCCGAGGTCAGCACCAAAACCGGCCTCAGTCACAACATAATCGGCCAAATGCATCGCCATTTTTGTAGCCATGACAGAGTTGCAACCATGGGCTATGTTTGCAAATGGGCCACCGTGTACAAAAGCGGGTGTTCCTTCCAGTGTCTGCACAAGATTTGGTTTTAAAGCATCCTTTAGCAGTGCTGCCATGGCACCATGTGCTTTTAAGCCCCCTGCGGTTATCGGCGCACCGTCATGGTCATATGCAACAACTATTTTCGAAAGCCTTTCTTTCAAATCGTTGATATCAGAAGACAGACAGAAAACCGCCATTATTTCAGATGCAACTGCAATGTCGAATCCGTCTTCTCTTGGGACACCGTTGGCCTTGCCGCCAAGGCCGTCCACCACAAATCTTAGCTGCCTGTCGTTCATATCTATGACCCTTCTCCATAAAATTCTCCTGTTGTCTATATTGAGCTTATTCCCCTGGTAGATATGGTTGTCTATCATCGCTGCGAGCAGGTTATTCGCAGCTGTTACCGCATGGATATCGCCTGTGAAGTGAAGGTTTATGTCTTCCATCGGCACGACCTGTGCATAACCACCCCCTGCAGCACCGCCTTTTACACCGAATACCGGCCCGAGGGAAGGTTCCCGCAAGGCAACCATTGCCTTTTTTCCAAGTCTGGAAAGTGCATCCGCAACCCCTATTGTAGTAGTTGTTTTACCTTCTCCGGCGGGGGTAGGATTTATAGCTGTAGTTAAGATTAACTTAGCTCTTACTGCCGAATTCCGTGGTTTTGTCTTCAGTAGATTATAATCTACCTTGGCTTTATACCTGCCGTACAGTTCGACATCATCATCTGATAGCCCTATCTTTTTGGCAATAGTGACAATATCGAGCAGTTTGACTGATTGTGCGATTTCGATATCCGATTTAAAATTCATCAAAATCCCCCTGTATCATATTTATTAGCTCAAAGTAATAAACACCAAGATGCGTAGGAGCTGCCATTGACTTTCCCGGTTGGCTTTATCATTCTAATCTTTTTCATTGGTATAGCATATTTTCTAATACTTGTCAATCCATATAAGAATTGTCATGTTATTATGCACCACTAAAAGAAAAATCTAAAATACACTAAAATTGGTATGACTATTGTTAACATTGCCAGAATATAAAGACCTATGGCACCGCGAATGTTGGCTTGTTTTCATGCCCACCTGCCATAGTTTATAACTTTAATTGAAACAAGAGAGGCCATATCACCCTGCATGTCTCCGTCAGATGCAAGCAATTTCTCAGATTGTGTTTCTTCGAGGGAAAATGTCTCTGATTTTTGAGGGCCATTGTATCCCAATATTTTATCCAATTTGTGTTTGATACTCACTACTAGCCACCCCAAATTTTGTTTGCACAACCTTATTATTCCCTTATGACAAACTTTATATATTCCTTATAGCCTCTATTCCCGTCAACTTTGTTACTATGTAATTAAAAAACGGATATTATTAATTATCTTTAAGTCTTGTATTATATTCTTTTTAAATAAAGGATTTCCGCAAATGCTCCAGAATACTAATAAAATGATGTAATGTTTTTTGGGGAGGGTTTAAATGAAATACCTGTATTTCAATCCTTATTTATATGCAATTCTGGACAGCCTCATAATTGGTTTTTCATTTCTTTTTTCCAAAATAGCATTAAATTACGCCACCCCTTTCGATATCCTGGCCTTGCGATTTACAATTTCTTTTATTGCATTGTCAGGCCTGATTTTATTTAAGAAAATAACCATAAATTACGAGAAAAAAAGTCTTCTGAAGATTTGTGCCGTTGCGCTGTTTGCAACGGCATTCTATGGTCTTCAAACTTTTGGGCTTGTAAATGCTTCCTCATCCGAATGTGGGATATTGCAGCCGACAACCCCGATTTTTACCATGATTTTATCCGAGCTGATTTTAAAGGAACGTACGACAATATGGCAAAAAGTATCAATTGTGTTTTCGGTAATCGGTGTAATGTATATTTTTTTGATGCAGGGAACCGGCATAAACTTTTCGGAAATTTTAGGCATATTATTTGTGGTTTTGTCTTGTCTTTCAGGTGCATTTTATATTGTCCTTGCCCGAAGTACTTTAAAGGAAGTCCCTGCAACTGTGGTAAGCGCCGCATCAATTTTCATAGGCTTTCTGTCCTTCAATATCATCTCCGTTACAAGTCATTTTTTGAAAGGCAACTTTGATGTTTTTTTTGCACCTCCTGGAAATTTGCAATTTGTTTTGTCGATTTTATATCTCGGAATTTTGTCTTGTTTGGCTACGTCCCTTTTGGGCAATTTTGCGCTTTCAAAAATTAATGCTGCAAAAATGAGCGTTTTCGGTAATATCAGGCCTGTAACTGCAATTTTTGCAGGGGTGTTTTTCTTAAAGGAACAGTTGTTTTATTACCATATAATTGGGACTATAATGATTATCGCAGGTGTCATTGGAGCCAACTACACAGGATATGGAAGTGCAAAGTTAACTCGAGAGAAAAAAGTGTAATAGGTAAATAAAGGGAAGGATAAAAATAGACTTCCGTAACTTAACAGGAATACTGATGCCGTAAATTTTAAATATTGGAATATCGAGATTCATTGGTGACATCACTTTTTGGCATTTATACCAGGAAATTCACATTCTTTGGTATAATTATTTTTATTTGGTATAATTATAATTAACAGCTTAAAGCGATCAGCAGATGTTTTAATAGTTGTTAAATATACATCAAATATACTATACTTGTTTAAATAAACTTAAATATTTCAATATGAAATGAGCGTATAACAAATCGGTTCGTTTAAACTTTTTGTCAAACAACCCTGAGAAAGAAGGTCGAATCCATGCAAAAGTATAAGTATATTATTCAAAAAAATCGAATTTTCATTGTCGTCGTTTGTCTATTATTTGTCTATTCAATGACTTCTTGTACATCGAGAAGTGAAACAGCCGATGTCAATTTATTCTACACTAATAGAGACAACAGCAAAATACTCACAGAAAAAAGACAGGTCAAAGTAACCCGGGAAAATCCCATCCATAAAGTTGCAATGGAGGAACTGCTCAAGGGGCCGCAAGATGAGGGCCTAAAATCTACAATTCCCCCTGGGACAAAACTTTTGGACATCAAAATCGAAGGTGAAACTGCAGTAGTTAATTTTTCGGAGGATTTTTCAAATTTTGCAGGCATGATGTCTGAAACCATATCTGTTATTTCCGTGGTAAATACCCTGACGGACCTCGAGGGGATTGAAAAGGTCCAAATCCTTGTTGAGGGTGAAGACCTTGTTGCTCCCAGCGGTGAGCCGTACGGTGCTTTGGGAAAATATGATGTGGAAGAGGTCAACCGGGATTTGAGCATGACGGATATTATTCTATACTTTTCCGATGAACAGGCGATGTACCTAATGCCTGAAATTCGCCAGGTTGAAAAGGACAAACCGATAGAAAAGATAATTGTGGAGCAGCTCATTGAAGGACCTAAAAAAGACGGCCTTTATCCGACAATACCTGAAGGAACGTCATTAATTTCCATTGAAGTTAAGGATGGCACAGCCTATGTAAATTTTTCTGAGGAATTGAAGACAAACCATCGAGGGGGATCTTCGGGCGAGGCTATGACAATTAACTCGGTGGTAAATTCCTTGACCGAGCTCGATGACATTGACCGGGTGATGTTTTTAATAGAAGGTAAGGAAGAGGAATCTCTAGCAGGGCATTATATTTTCAATGAAGCATTTGAAAGAAATGAAAGTGTCATAAAAAAATAATAAAAACCCCCGCCCGACGACGCAATCAAAGATTGCCGCCGGACCCCGGGAACCTTGTTATCTCTATCGAGTAGGAGGAGGTGATCTGCTCTCCACCGGACGGTTCTTTATCAGCAGGCCGCTTATCTTCGGCAGGTGTGTTTTGTTCTTCGGTGGGCGGCTCACCTTCGTTAGACCGAGGTTGTTCCTCTGCGGCAGGCTGCTCCGATGCGAATAGTAGTTCTGATACGGTGACGAGCTCGTATCCCATTTCCCTCAAACCCTCTATTATACGCGGTAAAGCTTGAAGGGTGTTTTGCCTTCCCTCGTGGAGCAATATTATCGAGCCGTCTTCAGAATGTTTCAGTACCCTCTTTGCGATTTCTTCAGGCTTTATTCCGGACCAATCCTTGGGATCTACATTCCAGCCGACCGTCTGCTGAGAAAACTCTACGGCCGTATCGAGCAAGGTAGTATTATAAGCACCGTAGGGCGGCCGAAAAAGTGATACTTTTGTCCCTGCCACACTTTCAATTGCCTCAATACACCTAATGAAGTCATCTTTCATTGCTTGTTTTGTTTTGCCCTTAAAATTACTGTGGCTGTATGAGTGACCCCCTATTTCAAAGCCTTTCTCAGCAAGAAGTAGTGTGGCTTCAGGGAATGCCTGAACTCGATTGCCCACAACGAAGAATGTCGCCCTAGCCCCAAAGGACTCTAACACGCTGATATATTTTGGAGTCATGTCTTTATACGGTCCGTCATCAAATGTTATGGCAACTTTTTTACCAGCATTTGGAACGCCCCTTATTGCGACAGGTATGACTTTATCATTTGCTGGAACGGTCTCAACACCAGATACACCTGAGCGGTCTTCAGTGCCTTCTGGCGGTGAACCTTCGCCAGTGTTCGACACAGTATCAGTTTTTTCGTTATCATTTGCATTATCAGGATAAGTATCCGGCCTTGATTCTGACTGTTGCGGTTTCTCATTTTCGGTTTTAATTACCTTCCGGATATCGTTCATGATCAATGTATGACTATAACCAAGTAAATTTATGTAAGGTATCCTGCCATCAATCAAATCACCCGCAATTTCTAACTTGCCTGTCCTCTCTCCTATCATTACATATGCAGGGGCTTTAAGATAAATAGCGGGAATAGGTTCATTTTGGGCCAAACCGGTGTATAGCATATTTCCAGTTAAAGTGTTGCCCGGAAGGTAGACAAGCATCAGTATAAATACCATTCCTCTTTTATTAAAAAACTGGATAAGTAGACTGAAATTAATTATAATTATCTTATCTTTTATTTTAAAACTTGTCATTTTTTGGCCCCTCCTCCCGCTATTTCCATTATACAATATTTTTTTGCTAAATATAACGGCAAAATAATTAACTTTATATTACAAAAAGCTAAAGTGAGAGCCAAGAAAAAAAAGCGCCCCACCCGATAACGCAATCAAAAATTGCTGTCGGGTCCCAGGGCATTGTTGTTTTCACAATAAAGGACACGCGGAAAGCTCATGGGTGTCCTTTCGGCCTTATTATCTTTTTGTCATTATTGGGCTTACTGTCTAAAGCAGCATTATTTTGCCTCTTGGGCCATATCCCTTGGATTAGGCGACTTCACAACAAAAAATTCCAGGACCTCCTCATCAAGGTTTTTTATGTTCATCTTGGTGTTGAAGGGTACATTTACTATACTTCCATGTTCATACCTGGCAGGCTCCTGTTCGCTAAGTTTGATAGTCATCACACCCCTGACTATTATCAGGTAGACATTCGAATTAGAATAGTGCTCGGGTAGCCCTGTGCCTTTCGTCAATACCATATGATTAATGTTTAGGTTGTCATCATCGATGATTTTCTCAATGTTTTTTTCATCGGCTGTTGTGAAGTTGTAGGTTTTCTCCAACATAGCATTACCTCCCATCCTTTGGATTTACACAATTATTTTATGTAAATTATAACAATACCATCCAAAGGATGTCGGTAATATATGTTACTAAAATCAAAGATTGCTGTTGGGTTCCGGGAACCTTGCTCTTCGCAATAAAAAAGGCCGATAAGTTCAATTCAAAAATTGAACTTATCGACCATGAGCACACGAGTATACTATATGAGTATAACATATATATACCTGGAGTTTTATTCCGGAAACCTCATTAGGTCTCCTTTGGAAAAAGTCCATTCAGGCGTTTCCAGTCTATCACCAAATTTCGCAGAGTACCATGGGCTAAATTCCTTATGCTCTAGATTTTTTAATACATGAATGTCTTGTGCAGGCATGTAGCTTTGGGCAATCATGAAAAGCCTTTCACATGTTTCTTCGTTCTCGGCAATATCAACTACCAAGACGCAATGCCCGGGACTGCCGCCCTGCAAAAACACATCACCTATTTGCATATCTTCTAAGGGAACATTTTGCAATTCTTGTGAAAGGGACAGTGTTCCTGCATATGCAAAGACAATGTCTAAGTATTTCCTGAATGATTCATAATCATTAGAGGGCCTTCCACTGTCAACCCAATATGCCTCATTCCCATCCACAACTATTCTTTTTCCTCGCATCCAGCTTGTGTAATCAGCTTTAAAGCCATTTGTAAAACTAAAGCTGATCTTGTCATACAGCTGGTTGTGAAAAAGATACTCGGCCCTTAGCCTTATAACTGCATCGGCACATTGTTGGAGATCTCTTTCTCCAACATCCATATCAACGACTGCTTCATGCACATCTTTAGGTTTTGTCTGTTTGTTGTAATATTCAACCTTTGAACCGTGTGGTTTTAGTGGCAAATTTCTAAGATAGGCAGCAAAAGAGCTTTCATCTACCTGGATTCTGCTAAATCCTTCCGGTGTCCTGAACCTTTCCTCTAGCGTCATACCGTCAGGATTTAGCAGTTCGGCATTCATGCCATTTGCCATTTGGTTTTGCGGCTCTTTATCGGCACTATCTATGCCTCTATTGATACCACATCCCGGAAGCAGCAAAAATATGGCCAATAGGATTATTGTTTGCTTTTCGAAGGTTTTCCCCATATCGCCACCGCCAAAATTTGATTGAAACAAGATTAGGTTAAATCTATGAGATTAATAATATTATATCTATCGTAATTAAATAACGCAAAAATGTTTGGTTTTGCAGTTTTGTATTACAATAGTATTCACAAGAGTTCCTCCTTTTCAATGTTTTTTAATGGTGATTCCATTGTATCAAAAAGTGAGGAACTCTTGTTCTTTTATCTTGAAAATGTCCTACAACTATTTTACACTATGAACGGTGATTCCATTTTTCAAAATGTGGGGGATTTCTTGTTTTTTTACACTTAAATGTCCTACACCTATTTAATATCTTGAACAATCGTCAAGTTGTTGATTTATTTTTGGTTTCGGCGCTAAAAAGATGCTCTTTTTTCACAAATACATGCATCAGGTACGCTATAACAAAAATTGAAATCACCGTCAGCACCCATCTGGTAGCCATAAATCTTGGACCAAGAAACTTCGCTTCATTTGCGAGCATAGGCACCTTGATGACAGCCCATGCATTAAGTATTATGACAATATTTGCGATTCCGGCCCCCCTCCGCAGCAGCATTTTGCATAGCGGGAAAGCCGCGTATATTGGGCCTGCTGAAACACTTCCCAGCACAAGAGAAATCAAAGCACCCTTTATACCGGATTTTTCGCCCAAGTGCCGGACTATAGTTTTTTTGGGCACCCAAGCCTCAATGATTGCCGTTAAAACTATTATTATAGGAATCACCTGTATCAACTCTATAACATAATACATGCTGTTGCTAAACGATTCCGCTGCCTTATGTGGCATTGTAAACAACAATATAATGTATATAAATGCGACAACGCTGAATATTTTGTTATTATTAACAAACTTTATTATACTCACATCAATACCCCCATTGTAATAGAAATGATAATCGCAAACAGAAAGCTGAATAAATTCCTTGTAAGTGTAAATTTTGTTCCGAAGCTCTTTTTCTCGAGTGGAAATGTTACAAAACCGACCATCGTAAGTGTAGTCAAAAAGGCAACTGCCGGTACAATGCTGATACCTATTTTTACAAAAGAGCCGACAAGGGGAAATGCCACAAATGCCGGAATTAACGTAATACTCCCTATTACTGCTGCAACGACAGTTGAAAGAAATATATTTACCTTTCCGAGATAAGCCCCCACCATCTCGGGTGGAATAAAAGTGACAATCAGACCTATTAAAAATAAGATTGCGACCATTTCGCTGACCATGGTTTTCATCATTCCCCTTACTATCTTTAAAGAGCGTAACGATTTCTTTTTGTCTTTTATCAGTGATATTACAAGCCCTACAGCGCATATTACCCAGAACAACCTGGTAATTGCATCCATTGAAATCCCTCCCAAATAATAATTTTCTTACGAAATAAAAAGGTAATAGTTGTTTAAAACAGCAGTGATTAATATTATAATATTAATTAAAAGATAATACTGTAACCGAGGTTACTGATTCGAGGTGATTACGTGGATGTTATAGATTATATTGGAGTAATATACATTACCAGTCCGTTCAGTTGTTTTGAACGTCAAGAGCTTCTTGACATTTTAAAAAAAGATAACTACAAAATAGTTGATTATAAAAAAAACAGCATAATCCATTTTCAAAATGAATTATGCTATAGTCTAGATTTGGTACTAAAAGGAAAAGTAGATATTAAAAAAATTGAGGAGAACGGCAATGTCTTGACTATATGCTCTTTTAAGGCAGGAGATGTATTGGGCGCAAACTTGATATTCGCATATGACAATAGTTACCCTATGACTGTCATTAGCAAAACTGATTGTTTAATAATGCACATAAGAAAGGAACTGATCCTTGATTTATGTCAGAAAAATAAGGAATTCCTGCTTGAATTTTTACATCTGGTATCAAATAAGGCAATAGTATTATCACAAAAATTAAGATCTGTTACTATGAAAACAATAAGACAGTTGATTATAGAATATCTGTCGTACGAATATTACCTGCAAAAGAGCCCTGTCATTAAGCTGGACATTTCCAAAAAGGAACTGGCAGAAAGATTTGGCATCCAAAGACCGTCACTATCGAGAGAGCTTAACAAGATGAAAAAAGACGGTTTAATAGATTATGATTCAAAATCGATTACTATTAAAGACACTGACATTTTATTATAAAGAAGTAAGAACCCCACCCGACAACGCAATCATAGATTGCTGTCGGGTCCCGGAAACCTTGCGCTTTGCTAAAGAACCCCACCCGACAACGCAATCATAGATTGCTGTCGGGGCCCGGAAACCTTGTTGTTTCACAAAAATCGCCGCTCTGTTAGTATTCCACAGACGGACATGCGGTTTCTAGTCATCTATGGTCAGTCTCTATGTGCATATGTGACAATAACATATGTCACAATAATATGTGTGACTGTAACCCCATCCCCTCGTCACATGAATTGTGATATACATGTGTGACAACAATTCCGACCCCTTATCACTCTACGGCCGGTGCCCGTCTGACATGGTAACACGGGTGACACGGGTGACAGCAACGGGTGACACGGGTGACAGCATCGGGTGACACGGGTGACAGCAACTCCGTCCCCCTGTCAGTCCCCCTGTCACTAGCCTAGACTGTTGTAGTCCGCTCTATTGTATCTATTACTGAATCATTTGGGAAGTACTGCTTGAAAATTTTGAAGTAAAGGTACTCTTCTTTTGATCTCAGGTTAAAACCATCTATAAATCTCTTCCGTTCAAATTCTTCATCCGTAATCTTTTCGTCTGCGTACGATGCCAGTAAATCGTCTGAGCCTGCGCCTTGGAAGAATTTCTGCTTCTTTCTCCAGACTATTTCCTCGGGAAGATATTTTTCAAAAGCTTTTCTGAGTATCCACTTTTCTATAAGGTTACCACTTCCATCTGAATTAATTTTCCATTCAATAGGTAAGCTGAGCCCGTATTCTACAACACCCCGATCTACAAAGGGAAGCCGGCCCTCCAAAGAAAAGGCAGAAGTCATTCTGTCAACTCTTTGAAAGCCGTTTGCATGGCCTTTATTCAGAAGTTTAACAAGCTCATCCCTAACTTTAGACCGGTTTATCTTTTTCAGATAATGGTAACCGCCAAAGATTTCATCGGCTCCTTCACCGCAAAAAATCAATTCTTCTCCATTATTCCGTGCCATCCTCGCGAGCAAGTAATTCACAACTGCGCTCCTCACGAGATACATATCAAATGATTCAAGGTGATAAATAACCTCACGCAGGACATCCACGATATCGTCTTTTGTGTATATATATTCATGGTGTTCCAGACCAAAAAACTCAGCAACCTGATTAGCTCTGGGTAGATCACTGCTTTCCAGACTCCCAACCGCATATGTTTTGACATTATCAAGAACCTCATAACAAGCAGCAGCAATAATACTGGAGTCTACTCCACCACTCAAAAAAACTCCTACGTTGTGCTCATGTTTACAATTTTTTTCTACAGCCTCAATAATTGTATCCTTGACTGTTTCAATTGCCTCGTTTTGAGATGTATGTTGTTCGGAGGCCGGGTTTGGTATTTCATAGTACTTGGTGAAATCGTCTTTTGAACTGTAGTAGCATCCAGGTGGAAAGTGTTCAATTTTACCCTCAAAGTCCATAAGTGCTTTTATTTCTGATGCGAATACTATCTCATCTTCCCTCTGAGTGTAGTACAGCGGTTTTACCCCAAACGGATCACGTGCCGCTATTATATTGTCACCATCTGCAAGCACAAAAGCAAATGAACCGTCCAGATTGTTAACAAAATCATGCCCTTCATTTTCATATTTTTTTGCGATTGCTTTTTCGCAGGAGATGTCATCTCCACCCGTTGGAATGCTTCCATCCGCAACTATTACAGGGCCTTCACTACCTCCATTCACTTTTGATAAATCGTGATCTGTCTGAATAGTCTGGATAGAATCTGTCTTCCCTAAAACCGCCTTTTCTACTTTAAAAACCTTGGTTCCTGCTCTTCCGCGGTGTTTTAAAGCACCTAGCATATCTTTTAAGCGCGTTGTACCGGTTTTGTGTCTCAATCTGCCTCTCGTCGAAATTATAGATACTATACCGCTCAAAAATTTTTCCCCCTTGAAACTTTTTACATCTACAGTTATGCAAAAAAAACCTGTCTAAGTCTCACTTTTATATTATATAATTTATCAAACATTCAGTATGATGTCAAAAGCCATTGGGAAAAATTTCTATTAATAAGCCCCTGTCAAAATTGTATAAATTTTATGGGGAATGTCTTTTAGGGATACTTGTGCTTCAACCGCACCAATATTGAAAGCCACTTTTGGCATACCATATACAACACTCGATTTTTCATCCTGCCCTATTGTCCTTGCACCATTGTTTTTCATTGAAAGCAATCCCTTTGCCCCATCATATCCCATACCGGTTAGAATTATACCTATTGCTCTATTTCCGGCCTCTTGTGCAATGGATTCGAAAAGCACATCTACTGAAGGACGGTGACCGTTAACCTTTTCGCCTTCAAAACAGTTAATTTTGTACTTATCACCTATTTTTTTGACCTTCATATGCTTGTCACCAGGGGCTAAAAATACATGGCCTTGTTGGACGTAATCACCCGTCTGTGCCTCTTTTACTTTTAATGAGGTTGTCCTGTTTAACCTTTCAGCAAACATTTTAGAAAAGACAGCAGGAAGGTGTTGTACTATTACAATACCGGGGGTAGTATTTGGAAGCGCTCTGAGAATACTGTATATAGCTTCAGTGCCGCCTGTGGAGGCACCAATAGCAATAATGCTATAGTTTTTTTTATCTATTACATAATCAATGTTGCTGGAAATACGTCCGGGACTCCACTGTGATACTTTAGCTTGAGAAGCGGTTTTTACTTTTATAATCAATTCATCAATAAAAGAGTCTAAGGTAATCTGGGATGTAACATCCGGTTTTGTCACGAAATCAACTGCACCGGCTCTTATTGCATCAAAAACCGATTCACTTATAGTTGTCACCATAATAACAGGCACAGGGTATTGTGGTATCAACCGCTGAACAAACTTGATCCCGTCCATTTTAGGCATTTCAACATCACATGTGATGACATCCGGATTGTACCGCAGAATTTTATCCCTTGCATCAAAGGGGTCACTGGCGGTAGCAATTACTTTGATCTGAGGATCAGAAGAAATACCTTTTGATATAATCGCTCTATAAAAAAGACTATCATCGACAACCAGGACCTTGATTTTTTTCATAAGGCATTATTCCTTTCTGTAAATAGACGGCTTGCTGATAATAACAGCTTTATTTTGACAAAAAACTAATTTTTATTATATGGCTATATTTGGCAAAAAGCAAGCTAATACTGTTTGGGGTTTTTTTATCTAACAAAAAAAGACACCCTGTAGCTTTTAAAAAGCCTAGTGTCTTTCACATTATTTATTGTTATTCAATAATAACAGAATCAAGGGCTTTTTCCACAATAATAGCAATAATACCGCCCAAGATGGCCGTATAAAGCTGCGGCACCTGCATTGCTTGTGCAACAGGAGGCGGGACACTCACGATTAGTCGAACGGCAGATGACAATATCAAGAATTTGACCACTGCCCCAACCACGAGGCCGATAATAGAGCCTGCATAACCTTTGCCCAATTTACTTCTAAAGACAATGTATGCTATTACAAATACGATATTGCCAAGCATGATAAAGGTATCATGGGGGCTAAAGGAGGTGCAAGAATCCCTCTCATAAAGGCTATAAACGGTGTCAATAAGCCGATAATCACGGCACCGATGCCACCAACATATGTTCCGGATATAAGCAACATTCCGTTTACAGCAGGGCCAGTTACGACCTGTGGGAAGCCCAACATTTGAAAGGCTAATGTAATCGCAAGAAGTATCGCCGTCCGTGTAATCCACCTTAAGTTAAAAGGTTTGAGCACATTATAAACCATAATGAATCTCCTTTTTATAAATAATGATCACAAGCTTTCCTTAATTAAAAATCCATTACTAGTGATCACAAAAACTACCTTTATTCTCAAGACTTCCTTCCAATAATACTGTATTACTTATCTGTTTCCCCGTAGCTCCTGTTATTGTCTGTATATTATTCTGGTCAAAAAGCTGTTTTGCCTGGAACCCATGCCTCCGGCAATGATGCAATTGATTCCAAAGTCTGCTAGATAGCGCGGCAGAAAACCGGGCTCATGACCGGGATTATCGATAACCTTTTTGGAATTTACCTTCTTTTGTACCTCATCAATATCATATATCGTGAATTGAGCACAATGCCCAAAATGGGCAGAAACCATGTTATCATCAGTAGGAATTACAACTTTCACCAAAATTCCTCCTCTTAATTATCATTCTCCATTTAATTTAGTCTAATTTAATCCAATTGGTCATATTATTGATTTCACTGCTCTCATATTTTTCTATCTGGCCTTGGTCACAGGCCTCTGCTAACTTATCGTCTATAGGCAGTGAACCTAAATAAGGCACCTCAGCTTCTTTAGCTCCAATCTCACCGCGGCTCTTTCCAAATACGGCAATTTTTTCTCCACATTTAGGGCATAATGCATAACTGTAGTTTTCCACAAGTCCGATCACCGGGATTTTCATCATGTTGGCCATTTTCACCGCTTTCTTTACAACCATTCCAACTAGTTCCTGCGGAGATGAGACAATTATCAACCCGTTCAGTGGTAATGACTGCATTACCGTTCGAGGTGCATCACTTGTTCCAGGAGGCAAATCGACTAAAAGGCAGTCCAAATCGCCCAAATAACATCGTTCCAGAACTGCTTTATGGTATTGGCAATCAATGGACCTCGCCAAATTACAGGGTCGTCTTCATTTTCAAGTAAAAGATTTAATGACATAATGCGGATTCCTGTGGAACTTTCCGGGGGTATTATCCCAAATTCCATGCTTTCCGGCTTCTGGGATATGCCAAACATTCGTGGAATGCTGGGCCCGGTTATGTCGGCATCCATAATCCCTACATTATACCCTGTTTTTTTAGTGCAACAGCCAAAAGCCCTGTAACAGTAGATTTGCCTACACCGCCTTTTCCACTCATGACAGCGATTACTTTTTTATTTTGTTCAATTCGCCCGCCGAAGACTGCTGAGATTTTTCTTCTTCAGACTTTTGTGAGCTTTGCTGATTGGTTTTGTTGTTATTCATCTTTAATACACCCTTTCTTGATGACAAAAATAATATTGCAGTTTACACTATTTTATCGGTTATGCCCATGGCGACATCCCCTTCGCCTCTTGCCATGACACTCAGGGCACTCCTCGTCGGGATTGTTTTGCAGCTGTCTCCATTCATAACCGCAATCACTACATTTTATAGGCCTGACGAATTTATATGTCCCACCTTCAATTCGTATAGCCTTGCCTTTGACCAAAGCTTCCGCAATCTTCTACGGGCTGAATTTACTATTCGAATAAAAGTGGGTCTGGAAATATCATTTTCTCGGCACACGGTTCCTGCTCTAAGCCCTCTAGATCTTTTAATCTGAGGGCTTCCAATTCCTCTACGGTCAGGACGATCTCCTCAAGTTCTCTCAAGGGCACGCCTGCAGGTTTGAAATACGTTATATCGGGGATATACTCAACATGACGCCATTTTGGTGGTCTTGCCACAGTAAACACCTCGTAATCAATCTAAGGGTATTTTACTACTGTATTGAACATACGTCAACAAAACAAGTTAATCTGTTTGAGTCAAGTATAAGTAGGCAATTTTTTTGTCTTTCCTGAATCTATCTTATTCAAGAAGTTGCCATTTCCTTAGCCGCTGGGTCTAGTTTGGCTGGCGCCAAAAATGGCCAATAATACCTTCTCCATGTCAAGACAAACCCCAAGATTGGCTTTATAGCCAGCCTTGATATTGAGCATTGCATGTCGTTTCGACTGGCCAAGGGCAGACATTTACGGTCTCATTTATGTCAGTTACTTCCTTTCATGTATTAGGTTATTTTTGGGCAACATCAAGTAAGCCTACCTACTAGGGCTGTTTTAACGGTAGGTTAGTTCACAAAAATCCTGCATGTTAAATAAATTGCGGATAACTCGCCTTCCATTGGTCATCTTGCAATCGAAAAAGGTATTTTTCCACGTTGTAATGGGTAAATCTCCTTTTTTATGGTCTTGTCTATGTTCTTTCGGGTGTTTTTGATGCTTTCTTCAAAGCGTTCTGTTAATCTATCCGATACTTGTCCTGATATAAGGGCGCAATTTTATCCTTAAAGTTTTCTCCCATTTTAAGAGCAATGATTTTTGCTAGGTTAGTGGCTCCTTCCTCGCTCCAACTCTTGCCTCCTTCATGCGTTTGGCAAAATATGTCTACGTTCTTTTCCATGGTCCAAGATTTCGGTATTCCAATCCTTCCGGTGGGTTGGAGATTTCCATTTCTATTCTGTCTTTGTAGCTGATTATGCCGTCTTGGTTGTTTTTTATGTAGCTTTCCAGGTCGTTAAGTTCCTTTATTCTATCGGCAAGACCGTTACATTTATATTTCAATTTTTCTATTTTGGTGTATGCTTTGCTTAACTCTCCGGCTTTTAGACATCTTTTGATATAGTATCTTGCTCTTTTATCTTTTACGTTTTTGACTATGTTTTTTGATAGATGGTATGGATCTAATTGAAATATGCCTGTTTCCGGCTCATGGGCGTATCTAATCCAGATTGCTCCATCACCGTTTAGTATCCTGTGTTTAATCTTATCAGTGTTGTATCTTGAGGCTATGGTGGCTTCTCTTAGGTCTTGGAAGTCTTCTGCTTGGTGAAAACCGGCAAAGACTGTTTTCCCTACTGTCATATATTCTTTGGAGGATGGGTATCGGGGCTTCCAGCCTTCATAGGATAGACCTATTTTTAGTTCCTTACGGCCTTTGCCTCTTTTGGGCCTACTTTTGCCTTGCATGGGTATCCAGAGGCCGTCTGATTCCTCGAAAAGTAATGATACTTCTCGGTCACCACACAGTTCATTGTTTCTATAGGCTTTGATGAGTTGAGCTTCTGCATCCCTTTGCCTTTGGCCTACGGCTTGGATGATATCCCATACTGCCTGGTGGCTTATGGTTTGGTTTGTTAGTTCTTTGATTGTTTGGGCTACTTGACGGTAGGATTTATGGCAGCTGAGCTCTATTATCTTTTCTACCAGATTAGGGGATATGGTGCCGATACTTTCAAAGCCAAGGGCTTCGTCAAGTAGGTAAATGTGCTGAACCTGGCCGTCTTCAGCAACTTTTTGTAGATGTTTCTTCTGAATACCACTTCTCCCATAAGGGTTTTAATGGTGGTTGTTTCTTGCCTTTATGTCTTAATTGGGTTTTGTCTTCTTTTTTTTGATAGCTCTTCATCAGCCTGTTCAAGAACTGCTGCATAAGATTTCTAGCAATTTCACAACCCAGTTTGAAAAAATCTCGCTCTATGTCCTTGAAGGTTAGGTCTTTTAAGGGTAAAATATTCATATCACGTCCCTCCTTGTTTGTTGGTCTTGTCTACTACAAACATACAGGAAAGACGTGATTATGGAAGAGTTTTTTTTGGCTCTTCCATTATTTTTTTGGAATTGCCTACGATAATTTTACTCTAAGTTTATATTCACTAATGCCGTTTTTTTTTGTATACTTCAGAACACTATGGGAAAACTACGCTTTCCTGAAATCTTTAATGGGATTTACTCCTTTTTGGTACATTGTATTATACTCAAAAAAACAAGGCAATAAATAAATATTTCAAAAAACCACCCAACAAACGAAAAAAGATTGCTGTCAGGGCTCGGGATACCTGTTGTTCAACAATAAAAGGGGAGCTGTAAGATACTGCTCCCCGGCCGTATTTCTTAATAACCCATCGCACAATCCTTTTTATTCGATTTTATTATTTTTATAATTCCGCTTTCATGTTCCACCCACTGTTTTGCTACGAAGTATTCCGTTAGCAATTACGCATTTTGGAAAAATAGCGCTACAGTCCCGGGACCTGATCATGGGCACCAATAACTGGCCCTATCCAAGACATCATAATTTCTTTCACATTGAATTCCTTTTTTATCGCATCGGCAAGTTCAAGTGCAAGTTCCTCATTGTCGCCATGGCTTATTCCTACGAGCTGTTTGTCCAGATTAACACCACGTTCTCCCATAATTTGAACCATCTTTTTTACAACGTTTTTTCTGCCGCGCACCTTTTCAAGCGGGAGAATTGCTCCATCAACAAAATGGAGTACAGGTTTTATATTTAAAAGACCCCCTACAAAAGCCTGTGCAGCAGAAATCCTACCGCCCCTCTTCAAGTGATCCAGTGAATCAACAGTAAATATATGCTCCATGTGCTCGCAATAAAACCGGGCGTCCTCTGCAATGTCCTTGGGATCGACTCCCTCTTTTGCCATTTTTGCTGCCCTGTACACAACAGACCCAGACCAAAGCTGGCACATTTTGAATCGATTACGATTATATCATCAGCATTTAAATTCTTCTTTGCCAATACTGCAGACTCATAGCTGCAGGTCAGCTTAGAAGAAAGGCCCAGGACAATAGGAACCATTCCTTCTTCAAGACATTCCTCAAAGACCTGCATGTATGTATTCACTGTCACCTGAGAAGTCGTTGGCATTAGATCGCCTTTCCTCATCAGATCGTAAAATACCTTCAATGAGATGTTAGATATATCCATTTCGGCTTATCTTTGGATGATACCACCATTTGTAAAATCTTTATGGGGTAATTTCGTTTTATATCTTCAGGCAAATCACTTGAAGTATCGGTAATAATTACAGCTTGGCCATTAAACCTCCCCCTCCCTATAAAATAATTTAAATAAATAATACCCGTTTTACTTACTTTTGTAAATAGAATATAAAGTCGGACTGTATTTAGTTTATGCCAAAACAGCACCTTTATAACTTAGCATATTCAATTATATCTTCTAAAAAAGCATAAATATCATAAATCAAATAAATGTGTTGTTGCATAATTATACCATAATGGATATAAAAATGGATATAAAAAAGGAAATCAGCGAGACAGCAAAATACCCAATTCTGGATAAAACAGCCTTTTAAAGGATAAAATAATCAAATGAGAACTGTAAGAAATGGAGAGATTAATATGAAAAAACTATTTCAGCCAATAAATATAGGAAAAGTTGAGATCAAGAACAGAATAGCTATGGTACCTATGGCAAACTTGGGACTGGTTGACAGGGACGGCCATTTAACAAAGCGCGCAATAGATTATTACGTAGAACGTGCAAAAGGTGGCACTGGGCTAATTATTACAGGTGCGGTCAAAGCGGAAAATGAAATAGAAAAGCTAAAAATGCGAGTTTCCCTTGTATAACCTTAAACCCTATCACGTTCTTAGCAACAGCGTCTGAACTTACCGAACATGTCCACACATTTGGCTCAAAAATTTTCATACAGGTCACATTCGGCCCTTGGGAGAAGCGCACCACCTGCTTTCCTAGAAGGCCCTCCTGTTGCACCATCTGCAATACCGAATTACTGGGACCCTGCACAACCTGCAGGGAGCTGACAACACAGAAGTTGAGACAATGGTAAAAAGATGTGGAGAAGCGCCCATATAGCCCGTGAAGCTGGATTTGACGGTATAGAAATTCATGCAATGCATGAGGGTTACCTATTGGATCAATTCACAATTGCCCTGTTCAACAGGAGGACGGATAAGTACGGCGGCGGTCTAAAGGAAAGACTGACTCTCCCGGCAGAAATAGTCAGAGAAATTAAGAAGCAAGCGGGGAAAGATTTCCCGGTAGGGCTAAGATACAGTATAAAGAGCTTTATAAAGGATTGGAGACAGGGAGGTCTTCCTGACGAAAACTTCCAAGAAATGGGGCGAGACGTTGACGAAGGACTCGAAGCCGCAAAATTAATCGAACAGGCGGGGTATGACTTTCTCGATGCCGACAACGGGACTTATGACGCATGGTATTGGGCTCATCCGCCGGTCTACATGGAACACGGCTGCTACCTTCCGTATACTGAAAGACTCAAAAAGTAGTCAGTATCCCCATAATCGTCGCAGGAAGAATGGAACTGCCCGAGCTGGCAGAAAAAGCACTTTCCGAAGGCAGGCCTGGACATTGTCGGAATCGGTCGAGGGCTGCTTACAGATCCCGGAATGGCCAAGAAAAGTGTTTCACACCAGACGGATAGAATCCGCCCGTGTATCGGTTGTCATGACGGTGCCTTGGAAGGATGTTTTTGGCAAACCCGAATCTTGCACCGTAAACCCCGCAGTTGGAAGAGAAAAAGAGTATGCCATAGAGCCCGCACACGATATCAAAAGGTGATGATAGTAGGCGGAGGAGTTGCAGGTATGGAATCCGCCCGCGTGGCGACACTAAGGGGCCATCAAGTTACATTGTATGAAAAACGGATAAACTGGGGGGGCACCTAAGGGAAGCTTGCGTTCCCGACTTCAAAGACGATGACAAAAGACTGCTCAATGGTATGAAAACGAAATGAAAGCCATGAGTATAGACATCTCGTTCAATACAGAGGTTACTGCTGATATGGTAAAGAGCGAAAATCCGGATGTGGTCATAATAGCGACCGGTTCTACTCCTATAACACCAGATATACCAGGTATCAACATGAGCAATGTAACAGGTGCGGGTGAGCTACTCCTCGGTAACAGCACAGTCGGCGATACTGTAGCCGTCATCGGAGGCGGGCTCGTGGGATGCGAAACCGCTCTGTGGCTTGCAAAACAACACAAAAAAGTCACCATAATAGAAGAACTAGAAGACCTGATGGCCGCCGAAGACCTGTCCCCACATGAACAAAATAATGCTGATAGACCTGCTAAAGTTTCATAAAGTGGATGTGCGCACAGAAACCAGCCTGTTAGAAGTAAACAAGATAGTATAGTAGTCGTAAACAAGAACTTCCATAAGAAGACATTAAATGTGGATTCTGTTGTAATTGCAGTCGGTTTAAAAACCCGAGAGCAGCTTATACAACTCCCTGATTCAAGAAATGTTTGAAGTCTATGCAATCGGCGACTCAAGAGAGGCGGCAAACTACATGACGCAATATGGGACGCATACGACCTCGCTCGAAACATCTAAACCTTGTCACGGGAACGTGTCATGGGGACGGAGTTGTTGTCACCCGCGGTGTCACGGGGACGGAGTTGTTGTCACCCCACCCTGGGTGTCATGGGGACGTGGTGTCATGGGGACGGAGTTGTTGTCACCCTGTGTCACCCTACCGGTGCCAGTGGAACGGGGTTGGTGTCGCATTTCCATGGTGTCACGCTTGTCAGCTTACCACACGTCGCGCAGGCATCATATACCACGTGTACAAAAAGGTCGGCCATCGCTTTGATACACTTGAGCTAGGGATGTCACGTCCAGATAGGCGGAGTATGCCAATACACTCAGTACTTGCACCAGGTAGACGTAACGCTGGGCTACTTAAAGATTGCCTGAATTCCAAAGTTGTTTTCACATAGTCATAGCCCCGATAATGACGTCGTGTGTCAAGGAACAAATGATATGATACCGAGGGAACGGAGCTCCTGACACACGACACTTATTGTCACGTTCGATTGCTTGCCATGATCCTGGGTGCTACAGCGCAACCTGAATGCTGTATCTCCTGGTACATTACACAAGTTGTCACATATAACATCTTCAAAACAAAAAGTATCTTCAATAGCAGGAACACACTATAATGTTCCTACCACCTTCTAAATTGATAATGTTATAGCCTTCCCCCTCTCCGCCAAATAACCTTACAAAGTCCTTCGAATCGCGAGAAAAACTCGCCATCCTGAGTATGGACAGGAATCAGCACTTCAGTTAATTGTTTCAACCATCTCCTCTATCCCAGGCCCATGGATGTGCCCACTGGCATGAAATCCGATTTTTCCCGGTTCCTGCCGAGTCTTCCGTAAAGTTCAAAACCGAAATGATCTATCCAGTTCTTTATGCGCTGATGATCTATCAGCATTTCTTCATCAAAGGCTTCGCTTGATGAATAAATATAGGTCCCGCCCCCAGGCCTGATATCAAGAAAAGCATGAAAATCATAATATGAAAAACAAAAGTATGTAACTTCGGATCTTTTCTTATGTCTTCCGCCGACACCATCTTTGCGGTATCAAAACGGGCATTGAGAGCATCCTCCACTTTTCGTCAGGGCTTTTGGTCTGAGGTAAAGCAATATGCCATCGTCCCTATGCGGATCAGGTATACCGCCTTCACCTGCCGAAGCAAGGGCTTCAAGAAGATATATGTCCTTAGCAGTGAGCACAAGTCGGCGACCCGTGTTTTCTGCTACATCCAGGAAGAAAGCAGCCGCTCAATGTTTCGCGGACCAAAGTCAGCGACCACAAGGCCTTCGGCTTTTTCCACCACGTCGAAGCAGTTGGAGGCAACCTCCTCCTTCTGTCACAGGCTTTTGAGTTGCAGGATGTGTGCCTTCAGAGATGAGGACAACGGCTTTAGCTTTGCCGCCTCTTGGAAAAACCTTCGCGTAAGGTGGGCGTTTTTGCCGTGAAGTCTGAGATCCCCAGTGTAGATAATCCAACCAACTGAAGTCTTTATTCCGAATGCTCCCGCCCCGGGAATAGAGTGATCCACCGGCCAGAAGCAGATATCATAACCTGCTGTTTTAACATTGAATCCACATGCTTCCAATGCACAGCATTCCATCGACCGGGAGTGTCAACATTTTCCCAAAAAACCGCAGGCACTTTCGGGAATGGCACTTATCCCCATTATGCGATATCTGCGCTGTCTGAAGGCATCTTTCTGTAATGTGAGGCACACAGAATACCGTCTTTCAATTCCTTTGGCGATGCATAGCATATTTCCTGCAGGCGATTGCCCCCTCCCGTGTCTTGAAGTGCTTTGCAATTAAAGCACTTGTAAGCCCTGTTATTACGGGCACATCTTCCCGCAGATACGAAAAAAGCCCGCAATGGTCGAAAGTGCGCATGGGAAAGCAATACACCTGCGACCTCCGCCTCCCGGCAGTCCGGATGGGATAAAAACCTATCCCAGACTCCTGGACATTCCAAATCCTGTCTGTAAAGGCCTCTCAGTGGCGGCAATATATCCAGGTTTAAAAGAGCATTGAATACCAAAAATGTTCCTTGGCCCAAGAAATTCATCAAAGAACATGCCTTCGCTTTGAAGTTGGTGCCGAAGTCCATGAAAAGAGAGGTGCCTCCGTCCTCCAACAGTATCTTATTACCTCCGATACAGCGACCCCATCGTAAAATGTAAGCGAAACAGTCATAGAATCACCCCCATTCATTATATACAAGAAAAGCCAAAAAATCACCTCTGTCTAAATATTCACTGATCGACACATTGGGCTAATGTAATGTCATATGTTATAGTGAGGATAGGGGTGGTACACATGCTTCCGGGATGGTTAAAACTTCTTAAAAACTGGAAAGCCGAAAAACAACCGAATTCAGGGAAGGTCACTACATATGGCGGGTATATGTTGAACAGCTCAGGCAGCGAAGGCTTGTAGGAATACTAGAATTTAAGGAGGAGTCATCTTCAGAAGTTCAAAAGCTTCCTCCTCAGATAATAGGCATGCTTATAAACACCTTTTCGCCTGGAAACGCCATAACGTCAAACCGGTGGAAAGCAATATGCAAAAAGTGGGCAGGGGGTCTTTCTCTCGACGCAGACTTTATTAAGGATCTCTGAAAGTAAGTATGGACCTCCTCAAAGGTTATACGATTCTTCCTTGAAGTCATTCCCGTATAATACATGAACATCAGCAAGGCCACATGTTTGTCCTCCAAAACCTCCTGCACGAATCTCCTGTTGGCACGGGCTATGGCAATACAGCGGTCCTTTTGTTCATCATAAACGAGTTTTAGGGCACCGCGAAAAACATCGTTGGCCTTCCTGATAAACAGATATAAGGCATCCTCGTCCCGGGTTCGAAGAAGTTTTAGAACACGCGCCTTGTAATTTATATCTGTGTCAAAAGATGTATCCTCTGGAGGCTGTTCCCAACGCTCGATCCATTCACCAAAAATAGAAACACCTTCTGTTATATCGTCTTCGTGGAGGAAAAAGGGCAGGGTAAAGGCGAGCCAAAGGCCAGGAGGATTCTCTGCATCATTTATTTCTTCAGTGCCTATGTCCTCATATACCCCCTGCTCCATATAGCTTAATACTTCAAGTGGCGAAAGGGCCAGACCCGGCAGCTGGCCGCTGAATGAATCCACAAGATATTTTAAAAATTTTTCCCTGTCTATCCGCAATATTCTTCGGCCCAACTGCACCTGGGAGGTATACGCATTGTCACCCAGTAGAAGCGAAAGCTCGGTCAGCAGCCTGTAAAAAACCCGCGCACTTCGGTTATACTGTTTTTCGAGTTTTAAGTCAATTATGCCATCCAGTTTTTTGAGCCTTTGGCCGAGCTCCCTTTCCAGCATATCGAGAAGGCTCATTACAGCTTGATATTTTTCCAGGGCTTGTCTATCCTGGACGTATTTTTCCCTTTGGTGTGTTTCTAAAATTAAATTAGCAAACTCCTTCATATCATCAAGATGATATTCGATGATTCTTCTGTACAATTTGTAGATTTATGTTTTGATAATCATGCACAGCAATATTTCTAAAGCCCACCATTGCTTTTAGTTTGATGCATAAGTCGGAATCGATAACACCGTTGGTCTGCAGTAAATCGAAAGCATCTCTGCTGCTTTGAGGGATACCGTATGATCTCTCAGCAACAATATGCATAGCAATATCAATACATGCTTCAGATGCCCTCTGAATATTTAAGATAATAGAATCTTGTTTTGTATAATTCTTGAGATTTTCAGGATTTCCTCACGTACTCCTCATGAATGCGTCTCATGCATCTTTCAATGACGGCCGTTTTATTCAATATTACATCACTGTGCATATATAGTACCCCTCCGTCGGATTTTGTCCAGAATTACTTTCCGTTCCTCGTTGAGCAAACAGTAATCCTTAAAAGTCTTTATCTGAAATTCATGCTTCTTTTTCTCATCGGCACAATATATTACCCTGCCCGTGCCGAGAATATTTGCCTGAAAAACTGTTGAAGCCTTGCTCAAATCAATCAAATCAACATCTCTATTTAATATAGAGCTCAATTCTTGTGCGATCATAAATACTTCATATCCATTCAAATCTTTACTTGATAAAAATGCTATATCTACATCGCTATCTTTTCTCATTCGTCCAACTGCTGCCGAGCCAAAAAGTATAATAAGGTAAGCTGAGGTTTTTTCTATAAGCGTATTTTTTACAACTTCGAGATTCATTCTCATCCTTTACCCAAAGTGCGCATATAAACCCTCCTCTTTCAGTTGCAGATAGTTGTTTCTCAGTATCAATACAAATCTTATCCTCCGGCATGTCCGGCGGAATAAACAGGCATTGACCGGTAGCTTTGGGCTTTTCCGGATATAGCGTAACCAGCTCATCCATCGTTTTTAAAGATGCGTATTTGAAAACAGAATTTTCCCTGAACTCTTTACTAAGGTATAATTCTCCCCACTTACTGTCTCTGTTAATAGTGCCTATCAAAATCTCTCCACCTTTTTTAACGACACGGAACATTTCCTTTAAAGTCTTTTCCGGTTCGCAAATAAACTCAATCACTGCCATCGAAATCACAGCATCAAAAGAATTATCTTCGAATTTCATGTCATGGGCATCCATATTGATAAAATCTATTATTAGCCCTTCCGCCCTGGCTTTGTTTTCAGCAACTTTCAGCATATTGTCCGATATATCGATACCGGTCACCTTCAAACCCATTCTCGCAAGTTTAAGACTAAAATTGCCCGTGCCACATCCAACATCAAGAACATGCATGCCTTTTTTAGGCTTAAAAAGGCTGAATGCAAGTTGTGTTTGAACAATGTCCGCAAAAGCACCTATTTTGTTTTCATACCAGATATCGTAAGAATTTGCCTCATCATCAAAAACCCTCATAATTTCA
>JBMNGH010000009.1:0-123327 GCA_050949725.1 Tepidanaerobacteraceae bacterium | reverse complement strand
AGAAATTGCTTCTTTTCCAGATATCTGGAAAAGAACAACATCATCGAGTGCTAAAATAAACTTGTCCTTTAAATACTTCTGTATCGCCTCTAATGTAGCAATAGCAGTGGTCTTGATCTGACTTTGTAGTGAGCCCATGCCAAGTGCATGACCCTCAAAGGTTTTTCCAGAATGATCAATCAATGTGACTGAAATCTCATTATTATTAGCAAATTTTTTTATATTAATTGTATCGACTTTTAGCCTCGGCTCACATACAGTATCCTCTTCATCGTTAATTTGGGCTATGCTAATTTTCTTGTGATCTATTGCTGCGCCTACAGAGGCTATCAGCGCAGACTCTATATCCCTTACTATCTGCTTAGGGTTTCTGTTTGACTTTGAAACAACATGTATTTCTGATATTTTACCTTCAGAAGATGTTACGATCTTAGCTGATACTATATCATTTATTTTTCTTATAAGTCGTTCACAATTAGATATTATATGCTCCTTATCAACATTGTCTGCCATCTGATCACCTCACAAAACTCATATTAAAACATTCGACTCTACTTAACTAAATCCTTCTATTATTAGTAAAAAAATGATAAGACTACTATCTATGCACTCAAAATGAAAAACTCCCTTCTAGCGGTAGCTATTTTGATAATTAAGCCTTCCGCTACAAGAGAGTATATGTCATCTTAAAGTAGGTATCTATTTATGTAAATTAATTATTTCCCCTTAGAGCAGCTCGGGCTCTATCAATCCGTAATTTCCGTCACGTCTCTTGTAAACGACATTGACTTCGTTTGATATGGCATTTGAAAATACGAAAAAGTCATGACCCAGAAGATCCATCTGCATAATTGCCTCTTCGGTATCCATTGGCTTTATGGCAAATCTTTTAACCTTTACGATTTTGGGCTCGGTTTGGTTTTTTGAGTTACTTCTCTTCTCAAAAGTGGATTTAATTTTTATTGGTGATTTTTTAATGCTTCGTGCCAATTTTGTCTTGTATTTTTCTATCTGTTTTTCTAGCTTTTCTATAACCAAGTCGATCGAAGAATACATATCGTGTGTTTCAGCTTCGCCCCTTAATAAAATTCCGTTCATCGGTACAGCAACTTCTACTATGTGCCTATCTTTCTCTACCTTTAGAGTAACCTGGGCCTCCAATTCACCTTCAAAAAACCTTTCGATCTTGCCTACTTTTTTTACTGCATATTCCTTTAAGGCATTCGTGATTGTTACATTTTTACCGCTTACATTTACTTTCATTAAAATCCACTCTCCCTTCAGGGAATTGTAGTTCTCTTATTATAATTATTCCCTTTTGGAAAGAAAAATCCTCCTGTCTGAATAAAATTAAAAAGCCCGGAAATACACCGGGCTTAATTTTATTCAACTCTTACAACATTGGCTGCTTGAGGCCCTTTCTGGCCTTCTACAATCTCAAATTCAACAGTTTCGCCTTCCTTTAATGTCTTGAATCCTTCTTGCTGTAAAGCCGAATAGTGTACGAAAACATCCTTTTCTCCTTCAACCTCGATGAATCCGTAGCCCTTTTCCTGGTTGAACCACTTAACCTTGCCTTGCACTTAATCATTCCTCCTAAAAGATAAATAGAGTAGTCTTACCACTTTTTATTAAATAAAAAACATGGTGCTACTGCTTTTTAAACTATAGCACACATAAATTATAAAGTCAAATTATGAGTAAAGCTGATAGTGTCGAATAAATATGTAATATTTTTCCATATATTTTATACCTATAAGCAATCCCAACTCACAATATCCATTCCGCTTCTTGTATATTAGGGATATTTTGCTTATGCTAGATTGGCAGTCTAATGGGCTTGCATATTTGTATTAAACCTATTTTAAATCTATGAAGGCAGGTTGATTTGGATTTGTCGTAAAATAGCAAAAATCCTTATTAATTGTTGTTAAAACAACTTCCACCGATAAATTCTCTAATAATCGATGTCAAGGGTATCTCCCTTTCATCATCTATTGGCACAAAGTACTGAAGGAACTTTAATAGATATTTTGCATAAATATATTCCGTATCATCGGGTGTTACACTTTTCAATAATGGCTCCGCATATTTTTTTAGCACTGAAAGTTCATAAACTAATGCCGAATTAAACATAACATCAGCTTGTTCCTGGTAAGGAAAAATATTCTTTTCGGCGCCGTTCTGCACATCTTTCCACATCGATATAGTCTTTTTTGCATCAGAAGAGCGTGCCCAGCTATCCCTGACTATGCGTCTGAGCAGCCTTGTGTCAGTTGTAGAAATACGGTTATTGTTATCTATATTTAGCTGAGTAAGTGCACTAATGTAGATTTTAAACTTATTCTCTTTTGGTATAGATGCAGTTAACCGTTCGTTTAGCGCATGAATTCCTTCTATAATGAGAAGTTGATCCCTTCTAAGTCTAGTAGGTATACGGCTAAACTCCCTTTTGCCTGTATGAAAATTATATTTGGGAAGAATAACTTCTTTTTGTTGTATAAGACTTGTTAAATGCCGGTTAAATAACTTTAAATCAATTGCCTCAAGTGACTCGAAATCAGGTTTTCCATTTTCGCACAAAGGTGTTTTATCACGGTCAAAAAAATAGTCATCTGTTGATATGGAAATCGGAAAAAGACCATTGACCTTAAGCTGAACTATAAGTCTTTGTGCAAATGTTGTTTTACCCGAGGAGGAAGGACCTGCGATAAGGATGATCTTGGTTCTTTCCTTATGTTCATATATAATATCTGCTATTTCTGCTATTTTTTTTTCGTGGAGTGCTTCAGCAACACGAATTATTTCGAATGCATGACCAGTCTTAATATTGTCGTTTAATGAACCTACATCGTGAACATTCAGTATGCGCGCCCACTGTTCTGCCTCTCTGAATATATTGGAAAGCTTGGGTTGTTCTCGATATTGCGCGATATGAGTAGGATTAATAGTTTTTGGAAATTGTAAAATAATACCGGGAAGGTAAAAATGAAGTTTAAACCACTTAAGGAATCCCGTTGATGGAAGCATGTATCCGAAAAAGTAATCCTTCATCCCATCGAGTTCATATATGTTGACTGTCCGTTTATCTCTATGTTTAAGGATCCTTACTTTGTCTTCCATGCCCCTTTTTTTAAACATCAGTATAGCTTCATCTAGAGGCATTTTTGTTTTCACAATAGGTAAATCTTTTTGAACAAGCTGTTTCATTCTGGCTTCAATAAGCTCCACATCATTTTCACTCAGTGGCTCTCCTCTGTGGATTTCACAATAAAGCCCGTCACCTAGAGAGTGTTGAACATCAACAATACATCCTGGAAAAATATCTTTACACGCTTTCACGAATAAAAATGTCAATGTGCGCAAGTAAATCTTCATTCCGACATCTGTTGACATATCTAAAAATTTTAATGAAGCGTCACGATCTATTTTATAAGTCAACTCCCTCAAATCTTTATCGACAATAACAGCCATTATTGGAAAGTTATACTTATCTTTGAACTCATTAGCAATTGTAAGCAGAGAAACAGGCTCGGCCAAATGCATCTCTTCAAGCCCATCTATGATTACTTTCATTTGATATCCTCCCTCATAACAGTTGACACGTTGTCAATAAACTTTACACCCCAAAGCTAATAGACGAAGCTCAAAAACTTAAAGCCAAGCAATACATACCGCTATTAGGACCTCCATACCTAAGTCTTTCGACGATTTTATTATGCCAAAAAGCTACAAAAAATAGTAATATAATATCATAAAAATCTACCCGGCAACGGAACTAAAAAATGCCGCCGGGTTACGGGAGCCCTTGTTTGTTCTACAACAAAAGCTCATCAACTATAAACGAGCCTTTGTTTTTAATTTATCTGCTTGCACCGCCGCCTCCACCGGATCCACCGCCGAAGCCTCCGCCGCCGAAGCCTCCGCCGCCAAAGCCTCCGCCGCCAAAACCTCCGCCGCCAAAACCTCCGCCGCCAAATGGTCCAAAGAACGGGCCATTAAACGGCCCCCTTCTATAAGGCCTTCTGTAATAGCGGCTATTACCACGCACTATTCTAAGGATTATCAAAATAAAAATGATGAGGGCCAAAATCAAACTTGACCAAAAACTACTTTCTTCACCTGTGTCATACTCGCTTGAGATTCCTAAATCCTCGGGGTTTATTTCGTATTCTTTTGCAACTTCAGCTGAAATGGCAAAAAAAGTGTCTCGAATGCCGACCGAATATTCCCCGTTATCAAAAGCGGGTACTGCAAACTCATCCAGAATTCTGCCAGCCTTAGCATCATTTATAGCCCCTTCCAGACCGTAACCAACTTCTATCCTGATTCTGCCGCTTTCACCACTTAACAAATTCTGGCTGTTAACTAAAATCAGGATCCCATTGTTCAACTCTTTATCACCTATGCCCCAATTACGAAGGATACTTAATGAGTATTCTTCCAAGGCCATACCGCCGAGATCATTAACCGACATTACAACAATTTGGGCCTTTGTCTCTTTATCTATGGCAGCTGCTATTTGTCGCATTTCAATTTCATGGGCATCATCGAGGATATCCGCATAATCATATACATAATCAATACTGGCCGGCTTTACAGGTAGAGGACTGATAGCTCTGCCGGAAGGAACAAATAAATGGATTAAGGCCAAAAACACGATTGCACAAACCGTATACAGTATTATTTTTTTGTATAATCTGCTGCATCTTAAGTTTTTTGCACAAATCATTAATTATTCTCCTTTGTGCTAAAGTCAACTTTGGGTGCCTGCTCGGCTCCTTCTTCAGCCTCGAAATAATCCCTCTTTTCGAACCCAAACATTCCCGCAATAACGACAGTTGGAAATCTCCTGATTCTACTGTTATACAGTTGAACCGCATTATTGTAGTCCATCCTGGCAACGGCTATGCGGTTTTCCGTTCCTGCGAGCTCATCAGCAAGTTGCCTGAAATTGGCATCAGCTTTTAGATTCGGGTAGTTCTCTACGATTGCCAAAAGCCTTGACAGAGCCCCTGATAATTCAGACTCTGCCCGAGCCTTATCCTCTACACCTTGGGCAGTAATCAGTTTTTCCCGAGCTCGTGTAACCTCATTAAATATGCTTTCTTCATGTGCAGCATATCCCTTTACTGTTTCAACGAGATTTGGAATAAGATCTGCCCTTCTCTGAAGCTGATTGTCTATCTGACTCCACATACTGTTAACATTTTCATCCAATGACACAAGGCTATTATAAGTCCCAAGAAATGCTAAAGCAATAACAGCAACAATGACAACTACAACAATAAGTGTTGCCAATCCTCTCCTCATGTAACCCCTCCTGTTTCTCCTGATATACTTCTCTAAGTTTTGATAATTAGTATATCATAGGATTATTTTAAAGTATAGGGTTATTTAAAAAACCTGGTGTTATAAAGCCACAATCAAATTTTCTAGCTCCAAAATAATACCTTTAAAAATGCAAGTGCAATTAAAAGGGCCCCTGGGATATATTTTATTTTATTTGTCTTTAAGCAAGGGTACTTTTTTCCTATTTGTACTCCTAATGATAGCATAAACGCACTCATCAATGAAACAAAAAGCGTAGTCCAATATATATCAAATCCTGCGGCCGCAGCCCCAAATCCGGCGCCTAAAGAATCGAGTGCAAGTGCAAAACCCAATAATACCGCTTCTTTGGGGTCAATGGCTCCGGACTTATCCGCATCAGCCAGGTATGGTTCCTTTAAAATCTTAATGACAACACCCAGAGGTCTAATCTTAAAAGAAGCGATCAGGTGTTCTCTATGATTAGGTCTTTGGTTTTTGAATGTAGAAAACAGTGATAACAAACCGACAACAAACAAGATTAACGAGCCAAAATATTTGGAAAAATTGGGATTTAAAAACGTCTCTACGATCTCGCCGAAAGCCATGGAAAACATCAGGGAAAGAGATGTGGCAGCTGTGAGGATTAACAGAGATGTCCTTGAGATCTGTATGTCTTTAATGCCATAGGTCGACCCCGCGAAAAAACTGTCTAGACTTAAAATAGTTGCAAATACTAGACTGCCTGCAAATTGCACCCTATAATCTCCTTTTAATGTTTCCTCTGGCAAAATCTTTTTCTAGTAGTTCTTTCGCGCTCGCCTTTTTCACTTCTTCCTGTAGATAATACCATATTTCTTTATAAAGTTCGCTAAAAACAGCTGAAGACCTTAGTGAGAGAATATCCCTTGGTCTTGGAATATCTACGTCTACTATTGCCTTAATTCTTCCAGGATGTGCGGTCATTACCATTACCCTATCCCCTAGTATCAATGCCTCATCTATACTGTGTGTGATAAAAAGAGAAGTCTTACTACTGCCTTCCCATATTTTGAGTAGTTCCTGTTGGAGAATAATACGGTTCTGCTCATCGAGGGCTCCAAAAGGCTCATCCATGAGTAATATTTCAGGATCTGTTACAAAAGCTCTGGCAACATTAATCCTTTGTTTCATACCGCCAGAAAGTTGGTAAGGGTAAGCATCAGAGAATTTATACAGGCCCATGAACTTTAAATACTCAGTTGCTACCTCAACCCTTTGACTTTTTCCCATACCTCTTATAGTCAAACCGTACATTACATTTTCTAATACCGTCATCCACGGAAATACTGATTCACCCTGAAACACCATTGAAGTAGGAGGCTTTGAGGGATCCTTCAAGATTATAGAAATGGTGCCCCTTGTCTGTTTCTCAAGACCTGCAAGAATGCGGAGTAGGGTAGTTTTTCCACACCCGCTTGGGCCGACAATGCACAAGAATTCACCGCTTTTGACAGAAAGGTTTATATCTTCTATTGCAATGACTTTACCTTGTTTCGAATAAAATTCTTTTGTCAATTCTTCGATATATATTACATCCGTATTGTTCATGTTCCTCTCCTCCCATTATCTTTCCAAGGAATGATGATTTTTTCCAGCGCATCAAGGGCATAAGAAAAGATAAATCCAAGGAGCGCCATTGTAATCAAAGCAGCAAACATTTTTTCTATGTCAAACATATCATACGCTCTCCAGACCAACCATCCCACACCTGCTTTGGCTGCTGATAGCTCAGCTGCAACTATCAACAAAAGGGCGGTACCCATACCGAGCTTAAAACCTGCAAATATCATCGGCAGGGCACCGGGAATTGCTACAGTTGTGTAAAATTGAATACGGCTTGCGCCGAAATTTTTAGCAACATCCAGGTATATATCATCGATGTTAAGGACCCCTGCCATTGTATTTATCAATACAAGGTAAAAAACACCTATAGCTATAGCAAAAACTTTTGATAGCTCACCAAGCCCGAAAACAATAAGTATAAGTGGCATTATAGCCAATTTTGGTATTGGAAAAGTGACAGCAACCATAGGCATTAAGCTCGCCTTCACAGGAGGAAACAACCCCATTGAAAGACCTAATATTACACCTGGCACGGCACCGGCCGAAAATCCCAGTAAAATCCTCTTTATGCTCACCAAAGCATGGTATAATATTTCTCCCGAATACAACATTGGAAGCATTGCAGAAAAAATTTTGGACGGCGAGGAAAACAGCCTTATATCTACTACACCAATTCTCGATAATGCCTCCCATAATAAAAGGAGCAGGGATGGTGAAAGAAATGCCAGTATTTTCATTAGGTCGGCCCTGCTTCCCCTGAACGATATAGCCGTTTCTGTTTCGCGCCGAATTATTACCTTTTCTGAATCCTCTCGAATACTTTTATAGTAAACAGTCATATTTGCTGCTACCTCCTCCCGACGATTGTGGCCGAGACCTTATTTTGGTCTACGGCCACATATATCAAATATCACTCATACTTGCCTAGATATCCTACTGCAAAGTCCACATAACTGTTATCTACTACATCCTCTGCGTTCAATTCACCTTTCAGCAGATCTCTGTCCTTGTACCAATCAAGATCCATTTGTATTCCCTTCATCCTGACATATCCGTCAGGATTTAAACCTACTGGATACATTTCTTCATACAGCTTTTTATCTGTAACTACAGAATATTCGGCCAAAATTGAGATTATTTCATCCTGATTTATGTCTTTAAAAAATGCGTCATTGTAATCCCTTAGGGATTTTATATATGCTACCATAAAGCGCTTTGCGATTTCTGGCTTTTCGAGTATGCTTTTGCCGTAAACCAAAAGTGCTGTTTGAGCATCAGGATCATATTCAGAAGGATCTTTCCATGGATCTGCGATCCCATCTGCCATGGCAGCAGTTACAAAAGGCTCTATGATCATACCTCCGTCAATACTTCTATTGCTCATCGCAGCGATTATATCCGGAAATGCCCTGATTACCTGAAGGTCAACATCAAAGGTGCTCATCCCCCCCATGTTTAGCACTCTATCAAGCGCTATTTCATCAAGTGAAGCAGTCCCAACAACCGCTAGCTTTCTCCCCCTTAAATCCTCAAAATCCTTGATTTCGTCGACCAAGTCACTTCGTATCATCAGCCGGTAATAACCCATCCCCGGTACGTTAATACCCTTATCTGCGACAATTTTGATGGGTATGTCTCTCAAAATAGCATTGAATAAACCAGAAGCTGTTACTGTACATCCCACATCAAGTTGTCCTGCTCCGAGTGCATTTATCATGTCCTGCCCTGTATTAAACTGCACGAGTTCGATTTCAATGCCGAGTTCTTTATAATACCCTTTTGCCATACCAATCAAAACACCAGCATCGGATACAACCTGCTTTGCACCTACAGTAATCTTTACCGGGGGTGAAAGTGGAGGAAGCTCAGCTTCACTATTTTCAAGAACATGCTGACCGTCGTTAATTTCACCCTCTTTAATATCTTGTTCGTGCTGTGGTTCTGCTGCCTGCTGTCCGCATCCGCTCATGAACATAGCAAGAAAAACAAGCACGACAACAGCATATACAAACAGCTTTTTCAAAACGCACCAACTCCTTCTGCATTATATTTTTCAAAAACAAATCTCCTTTATAATATTCTAGATGTCTTATAGAGGTTACTGTTAAAATAGGTCAAAAAAAACACCCCAAAAAATATTTTGGGGTGAACTTTATGGGATCTATTCTATATAATAACTGGAGGCAGCTATTTTAAATATATCCTTCAGCTTTCAAAATTTCAGATGCCTTTGACAAATCTTCCTCCGCAACGAGTATAACAGGCCCTGTGCAACCCATTCCGGTTTCAGCGTATATATCGTTTTTCCACAGTGTCATAGCGGCATCTTCCATTTGCAAGACATCTATACCGCTTATCTCAGCAGTTACAATCTTTTTAGGAGGCGGGGATATCTTATCCTCTCCCTTATCCGAAACCTCTTTTGGGCTTTTCTTAACTTTTGATATATTCGATATTACTTCATCAAACCCTAGACCTCGTAGAAGTTGAAATTCATCTCTTGCAACATTTATGAGATTGCCTCTTACCATTTCGGCAGCATAATGTATAGCACCTTCAACTACTGGCATTCCCGATGCCCTTGATAGAATCAAGACTATTTTATCCATGTCTTGACCTATGCCAGGGCCATATCCCCATCCTGATGCCTCATAATTTCCTCCTGTTGTATATGCTGAAAATACTTTTATCAAGAGATTTCCAGTAAGTGTATCAGTAACCATTACATCGCACGTTCCAGCCAACAGGTCGTTGCCACGCATTACACATCCACCGTCTGCCCTCAGGGAATTAGCAAAGTTTATTTCATATCCTCGCTCAGCTATCGTTTTTAATATTCGCTCCACCTGCCGTGAACCATCCACATTTAGTATTCCGAGTTTAGGATTTTTCAATCCTGACGCTTTTGCCGCAACAATTCCAAAAATGGCGTTTTTAACCATGGATTCAACCCTATCAACAGCTGCAGTTCCGGTAGTAGTGGCCAGGAACATTGGCCGACCAAACCCCGGTGTTACCACCCTTCCTACTGTTGCAATTCCCAGAGGAAAATTGTAATGCATCGTTACAGCAGCATCTAATTCACCTTCTCGAAGCATTTTGTCCATAACCCTGTGTGAATCTTCTGGACTATCGACAGCAACCCCTTGAAGACCGGCAGACTCGATAGCTTTTTGGGGGCCTATTGCTATAACCTGTAAAGCATCAGCATTGTCCTGCGCCCTTTTTGCAGCTTCGGCTAACATCTCAGCAGGATGTTCGCTGCCGATAATCGTCAAACCAATACGCGCAGTAACCTTTACCTTTCCTTCCAAAGCGTCAGCCAACTGACTGAACAGCCGTGCCTTGCTAAGAGCCATCGCCCTCCCCCCTTGTGTTGAGGAAGTCTGCAAACTCTCTGAATGCCTGTGCAAGATATTGCGAAACATCCTCTTTTGCGCCGCCTTTTATACCTTGGTTTTGTTCAATAATAAAAGATATTCCATCAAACTGGTTCGTCATACGGCCTAGAAATAGACTTCCTTTTCCTACTATCATAGCCCTTTTGATCTCGTTTTTAAGCATCATTTCTCTTGCAAATCCTACAAATGGCACACCCGAGGGTATATGCCCCTGAGTCGGCGCAAAGCCAGGCATACCGTGTTCTACTATGAATTTACCCATATCAGATTTTTCGAGTTCACCTCGGCGCACCGCAAGTGCCGCTATCATTTTATAGTTTGCCGTCGGTACATCTCCAGCCCCAGCCGGTTCGGTTATATCAGGATTCTGGAGTTCAGGTGCAAACTTATCAATGTCCACAGCTTTTAAAGAAAGTCTGTCAAGGGGGTCGAAAACAATTGACTGAATTACCGCCTGTGGGGATGACCCTGTCCCTATGTTGTGCTTCCCAACCGAATCAGTTCTAATAACAGGGTTTTTTCCGTCATTTTCCCCTATCAGCAAACTGAAACCACCGAGGCAATCCTCAAGTAATGGCATTCCCTTTTGCACATGATCTCGGCCGTTCATGCCAAGTTTCGCAACAGAGCCACCTGCGACTACGGCAACCTTCTTAAAGATACCTGATGACACTAGTGCAGAGGCGCTAAGCACTGCATGTGCCGGTGCTGCACAAAAACCCCTAATATCGGCCCCAGTCGCATTAATGCAACCGGCTATCTCTCCTATAGCCTTGGCAAAATTGCCTCCACCCCTTTGGTTCATATCACCACATGCCTCTTCGGAGCACTCAATGATGTAGTCTATCTCATCGGCGGATACTCCAGAATTTTTAATTAGATACTTTAACGCTACTACTGCAGATGCTTTTGATACCAGATTTTCCAGCATCGTGTGGGCGGTTAAATTGGGGTCTTTATCATGAGCCCTCTTTACACAGCCGACAATTTCGCCGTTATACATGAGTTCAATGGCACCATGTTTCAAAAAACCATTTATTGCTTCTTTTTCTGCTCCATTTTTGACCCGTGCGACATCCGCTTCATCAAATAGAGGATTTTTTGATAGTTTATCCTTTACTGTTTCGACAAAAGTCTGTTCAAGGACTACAAGATCAAAAGAATCAACCATAGACATAAGCCCGTAAAACTCATCTTCCGGGAATATTTCTCCAAAGCGTCCGGTCCTCCGGCCATTCTGTAGAGGGTTCTTGAACCATGGCCTATCGATATTTTTTAGCTCATCAGGATTAATATTGCCTATATACGCCTGGTTAGGGGCATAAGATACCACAGATTGAAAATCCCTCAGGTGTTCAGGAGCCTTTTTGTAGTACTCAGACTTATCATTGTCTTTTTCCAAGAGCTGTGTTGTACCAGCTTCCATTAAAATATTCGGTGCATGAGCTAAAATATAGCTGGCACCCAAAATAACTGGATAATCCAAAGCAAATCCCTCCTTTCCCAAAATTGCAGCTGCTACAGGAATTAATCCTCGAATACAGTCTGACCATCGACATCTTGTGTCAAAGCATTCAATGCTTTCATTACAATTTCCCGTCTTAACGATTCTTCTTTTTCTTTACTCAAAGCTGGATTGCCCAATGGATGAGGAATTGCAACTGCGGGGACAATGCGATTTGCTCCTACGGTAAGTGAAATTGGAACTATGGTGCAAACATGCACCGTTGGAAGTCCTGCCCTCTCCAGCTCTTTAACCATCGTTGCACCGCAACGAGTACAAGTTCCTCAGGTTGAAGTCAGTATAACCGCCTGCACTCCATCAGCCAACAGTTCTTTCGCGATTTCCTGTGCAAACTTTTTTGCATTCGCAACCGATGTTCCGTTACCAACAGTTGCATAAAAGTACCTGTGAAGTTTTTTAATCACACCTTCTTTTTCAAGAGCACGCATTACATCTACAGGCAAGACCCTGTTGGGATCATTGTTCGCATATGTCGGGTCATATCCACCATGGGCTGTCTCATGGGTTTTATCCGTAAGATAGTTTATATCCTCAATATCATATTTGCCAAATTTAGATGCGCTTGAAGCCTCTATTCGATCCGGATTGTTCTTTGGTACAATGCCACCTGATGTAACAAGTGCAACTGTCGCTTCAGCCAAATTTGCAACAGCCGCAGCGGGTTCGACCCTGTCAAAATCTGGCATAGGATACTCGGTACTGAATTTTTCGCCTCTTAATTTGCGAACAAGCATGTCTACTGCTCTTTCCGCTCCAATTTCTTTTAAGAAAACATTCTTTCTTATGCCCCGGGGGATATAACCGTCTTCTTCCGGTAAGCCTATTTCTTCACCTTTCAGGATTTTTAGTGCTAATTTGGCAATTGCCGGAACGGCTTTTCTCATACCGGCAGCGGAGTTGGCTGTCTCTATTATATAAATATGCTTTTTGTAAACTTCCACTCCCGGGTTTTCCGGATACATTCCTGTCACAACTGGTATTGACAACTCTTTGGCAACAGACATGCATACATCACCGCAGGCCATACCGTAGCGGCCGGCATTAAATGCCGGGCCAGCGATCACAATATCCGGCTTGTATTTCTTTATACGTGATACAACGTCAGCCCTTGATTTTTCCTGATGCTCGTTGTAGTAAGTATCACCACAAATAATCGTGCCCACAATCTCGACTTCTTCACCCATTGCGGCTTTAAGCGCCATTCCCGGGCCGACCGGTCCCTCCTTGTCAAACGGAGGGATATCTGCTTTTTCTTCTCCACCTATCTGACCAAAAAACTGGTTTATATAGTGGACAACTCTGTATTTCCCCACAAAGAGTCCTCCTTTCTGATTTAGGCCTGATACTTAGAATATTTTTCCCTGTAACTCTTTACCTCTTCTGAAATAGCATCTACGTCGAGGACCATCTCCATCATACCGACCTGTTCATCATACACATCAGGGTCAACAGCTGCTTTTACTTCAGGTTCAACGATATGATAAACAGCAAGACCTAGTGAAACACCGGCAAGGGGCCCTGCAAATGTTGGATCTCCATTTGTCACCGTTTCAGCAGCTATTCCTGCTGCCTCAGCCTCTGCTCCACCCAAAAGTATTACAAGGTTTTCAGGGCCAACTTTTTCCGCCGTGTCCTTGATTCTCTGTTGGATCTCCAGATCCATCGCACCGGCGGCCGTTCAGACAAAACACTCCGTTGTAGAAAAAACTATTTCCGCTTCAGTAGTTTTTAAACATTCCTCAATCGCCTGGCCGGGGACGCCATCTCTATCTCCGACAATAATAACCTTTTTGCCCTCAAACATTTTATTTCCTCCTTAATTTTTATTTTGTAAATCTCTTAACAAAACTCATTATTATGCTTTACATGACACAAAAATAACTTTTTAGAATCAATATGTTGCAGCACTCATCAAAGTAAACCCTATCTCAGAGGTGGACCCTGTTATAGCTTGGAGCTCAATTTCAAGGCTTCCGTCTTCACGTAAAGATTTTTGGGAGCCTCCTGCTATTATTCCTGCTACATCTACCTTGCCGATTATTTTCTTCATCGGCGGAAGCACAACAACCTCATTAGCATTTCCGGCCGTGACGACAGCATCAGCTTTTGGATCCGCATCTGCCAATGATTGTGATGCACCGTCTCTGCCGGCATATTCATCAGTCAGCAGTACAGTCTTAATTCCCTTTTGCTCTAGTTTTTTACAGTTCATAATGAGGTCTGTATCGGGGTTTCCAAATCCCTCTTCAGTTATGATTGCCCCTTCCAGTCCCATGTATTCTGCCAATTTGGCCGTAAAATCAGATGAACGCTCTTTATCTGCCAAAGTGACATTCTCGTTAGTGATGATTGCTCCCACAAAATTTATGTCCTTTCCGTGCCTGGCATATAACCGTTCGATTACAGGATTGTTTAGATGGACATAGGTTGTATTTTTGTCACATGCGGATACGCAATTTCCGCTAACAATGGCTCCATCCATTACTTCTGTCGGGAAGAGAATTGTCGGTATTATTCTCTTTACATCTACTCCGTAAACATACGTGTCATGCAGCAGGCCTTGGCTCTGGAGCTGATATACATAGGCCACTTTTGGCAGGTCCGGATATTCTTCGAGCGCTTTGGCTATGGGCTTTGTTTCATATACTTTAGTCTCCTCTGGTGCTAAACCTTTTACACTTTCAGCAAGATATGCTGCGGCTTTTAACCCTGCCAACCTTAAAGCTTCTTCGTGCTCGTGAGCCTCAATTCCATCCTCTGGATCCGCGACAACAACCAAATTAATCAGCTTGGAAAAAGGAGAATATTTTGCCCCTGGCCCAGCCATATCGATCAGGCCTTCCTGAAAACCAACTATCTTACCACAGGTTACAACAGACATTCCTTTGAGAGCATACGTTTTACCGCTCCCTACAGTTATGGGTTTGCCCAAAAATCCTGGAAAAACGCTGCCTTGACCGCTTATTTTTATCCTCGGCTCTATTACGTCTTTCACAGGTATAATCCTCACTTCTTCCCCAGGCTTTGCAATTTCAATATCTACGGTTTTCAAACGCTTGTCTTCAAGTAAAACATTTGTTAGCTCTTGCTTGTCAATCGTCAAAACTCCATCACTGTAGCTTGTCTTACTGCCAAATGTTACGTCATTTACATAAAAATGCCCGAGCTCAAGTTTCATCTATTTCCCTCCTTGGTTCTAAATTTCTTTCTTAACAATATAACTATATGTGCTTGTTGATCATATCTTCTATCATTTCTGCATCGACCTGCCTTGATACCTCATCTACTTTTTTTCCGCCTTTGTAGATCCTAATCGTTGGAAGTCCCATCACCTTTTGTGATATTGAAAGTCGCATGTTTTTAGAAGTATCCAATTTGCAAAATTTAATTTTGTCTCTGTACTTTTCCTCCAGTTGTTCTACATGAGGCATTAAAGCCTTACAAGGTTCACACCGCTGGCCCCAGAAATCTACTAGAACCGGTCCGTCAGCCCTTAGCACCTCCTCTTCGAAATTGTCAGCAGTTAACTCGATCATCAATGAATCCTCCTCCTTATTTTAATATTGGATTTATTTATTGCTAAACTAAAATATGTTCATGTTAAGTATTTCACTTATAGTAATAAGTTATTAAATTAGGATTGTCTACTTCTCATCAAAAATACCCGGAAAAACAAAATGAAATAAAGTATATAAGTTAGAAATTAAGACTGTGGTTCGAGGTATTTACACATATCTATTTATGTATTATAGCTATATCATATGTGGGCCTTTAAGCTTTAGATATTAAAAAAAGGGAAATAAAGGCTTGCGCCTCTATTTCCCTCTGTTTACTACCTGAGAGATTCCTTCCCTTTTTAAGGGAAATTGCTCCTTCGGTGCCTTTCGGCTCTCCAGAGAAATGTCAGAATACGGTCCTTTTGCCTGAGAGTTTCGCTATGGTTTGTCGCTTACCCCTTCGGCGCCCTATACGGGTCTCTCCCGTACCCCTCATCCATATTAATATGTCATTTGTCTTTATTATAAAAAATAATCTCATAATAATCAAGTGTTTTCATAAATATTTTGTGATTATTTTCCCTTTCCCCATAGTCCCAAACCAAATGTGACAACATCTTCAAAAACAGACGTATTTAAGGAATAACAAATGGTTTGCCCTCTTCTCTCATCGACAATCATACCTGCTTGCTTAAGTATATTAAGGTGATGAGATATGCTGGGTTTCGTTATATCAAAGCCTGCCGCAATTTCCCCGGCCGTCATGTCCTTATTTTTAAGCATCATGAGGATTTTTCTTCTTATGGGATCTGATAAAGCCTTGAAAGTGATATTGAGATTCATTTTTGAAACCTCCATCCAAAACACAGGCGTATATACCTTATCTGTTTTGCAGCCTTTTAAACAAAACGAATGAATACAATACACCGAACACTGACACAGCTACCAAAACTGACATATTTATTATAAATGCCGGTTTATCAGCCATAAATACGGTCAAAACCCAGACTAGTCCTGATAGCACCCATAAGGGCCCTGAAGCCCTGTGAGTCTTGTTCCATACTTCCTCATTCGCCAATGTCCATGGAGTCTTTATACCAAACGTGTAATTGTGGCGGATTTTGCCAAAGTAGTTACCTATAAAAATCAATAGAATCCCTATTGCAAAACGCACTATTTTACCAACAGACACCGGTATGCCAAGGCCGGCTAAAGTTGTCGCAATGTACATTCCAGCCAGAATTAATACGAGTATCAATCTGAAATTTTCAAAAATCCCCTTGAATTTCGAGTAGCTTTCAGGCTTGGGATCTATAAAAGGGGCATAAGACATTAATAGATACAATCCTAAAATAAGTGTGGGAAAAAATAAAATGTGGAATGTCTTTGATGAATAACCATCAATTTGACCGTGAATATTCCAGTGTGACGGAACATTATCAGGGAGATAAGGATATAAAATAAATCCCACCACATAAAGACCGATTATCAATACCACAACAGGCCATCTTATAGGAAATATAGAAGCTTTTTTAGTCATATCCTGCCCTCCTTATTTTCAAATTCAATGGCGCCTGTTTATTAGCAAAGTTGTTCTTTTTTCAGCAGCATTATTCTCATCTCTTTGGAATAGATTACATAAAGGTTTTTTTAATGCACATGTTTTTCAAGAAATCAGTGAATCCCTCATTAATAGAAAATTGGTTGATATCTTCTTAGTTTGATGATATTTAGATGACTATCTAAATATATTATATCAGCAAAATCTGATCGCTTCAAGGAGAAATCTAAACCTTTTTTATTTCAAAAAGGTCAAAAAAATAAGAACCCACACGGCTACGCATTCTAAGATTGCTGCCAGGTCCCGGGAACCTTGTTGTTTCACAATAATAAAACGCGCCGAAGCCTCGGCGCATATAGTAAGCACGCTTATGTTCTTTTGGAGTTATCTAGTCAATTGACCTCAAAATATCCTGCGCCCTTTCACATCTGCCTAAATTCCAGTTAGCGCAATTTTTACATGAATCATATCTTAACAAATAACCTGCAGGATACTTTTTGGTGTTGTCGCACTTTTGATAATAATCACAGCTTTTTGCTACAATAATAGATTGCTCGGGACTCATTTTTTTCGCCTCCAAGAATAGTTTGCTTCTATTATTATAGCACAATTATCTTTAATATGCTATACTCTTTGTAAATTTTTTTGTATAAAATTTTCCCAATTTGCTCTCGCATAATGAAAAAGATATTGCTGAACGAAACCTGCCATATCCTTAAACTTCGCTTCTGCAAATTCATTCAGTTTCTCAAAAGGAATTTCCTGACTATCAAAATATATATACTCTATACATCTCTTAATCCATACATCGATTGGAAACGCGTCATATTTACCCATTGAAAATAACATAATGCAGTCGGCTACTTTTTTCCCTACCCCTGGAAGTCTTAATAGTTCACAGCGGGCAACCGAAGTCGGAAAACTCTGAAGGCTGTGTAGGTCGATATGTCCTTCACAAACCATTTTTGCAGTATCTATTATTCTCCTTGCTCTAAAACCGCATTTTGTTGTTCTCAATTCACGTTCTGTCAGACACGCCAATGCTTCCGGACGGGGAAAGGTATAATAAGTTTTTCCGCAAAATAAAATTGGATTGCCATATTCCCTGCACATTCGCTCTATTGTATTTCTAATATTCCGAATGCTATTGTTGGCAGACAAAATAAATGAAACAGTCGTTTCCCACGGATCCTGACGAAGAATCCTGCTTCCGCTAGCAAAAGTCACTGCAGGTTGCAGCTCTTTGTATTGGGCCATTCTTTTTTCGATTGATTTGTAATCCCTTTCTACATCAAAGTAGTTAATTAAGAAGCATAGCGCTTCATCGTATGTTTCATCACTTTCGGAGTACATTTCAACTTCCAGCTGTTCGCAGTCCTGTTTTGCGGCAATCACTCTTTTCCCAACAACACCTATGTATTCTCCGTTTTCTCCCCTTAGCCAACGAAACGCTTGTCCCCCCTCCATTATTAATCCTATGTTGAACGGCATTATATCAGTAATAATAAACTTTGACAGTGCCATTTGTAACCTTCCCCTTGTTTTTTAAATGTTTTACTAATCAAATATAAGAACCCACCGACACGCATTCAAAGACTGCTGTCGGTCCCTGGAACCTTTATTCACAATAAAATATTTTGCGGCATTTTTTCGTCTACAAAAATGCCGCAAATTAAATCTAACCGTGCATCTCATTCACTTCTCTTTACACCAAGCCTTACTTTATGACCGTTTATATTCCATTCCTTCATGTTGCTTTCGGAAGATGTTTTTTGGGCAGAAATGGCAAGTGTATCAGCCTGAATCTCCTCACCGTGTTTTGCCATCACTTCATCCACAATATTGTCACCTGAATAATACAGGTTTATTTTGTCTTCAACCTGAAAACCGGCTTCCCGTCTCATATTCTGAATCTTACTTATCATCTCACGGGCTATACCTTCAAGCATGAGTTCGGGCGTTATCGAGGTATCCAGCACAACGTAATATCCGCTTTCACCTTCTGCGCAAAAACCCTCTCTGTCTCGTGCTCTAATGTCAAGTTCACCTTGAGCTATTTTTATCGATTCGTCATTTACGTTTAATACAACTTCGCCTTTTTCCATCGCTGTGTTTATTAGTTCGGCCGGATTAGATGCTGCTATTTCCCGGGCAATAGCAGACATCAATTTACCGTATTTTGGGCCTAACAGGTCGAACCTGGGCTTAACAGTATAAGTGAAGTATTCTTCCGCAACGCTAGTATATTCTATCTCCTTTATATTCAGCTCTTCCTTTATTATATCGGACAATGTTAAAAGAAGTTCTTCATCTTTCGCGCTTTTTAGCTGGACAAGCATCTTTTTAAGCGGTTGCCTATTTTTGATTTTTGCCTTATTTCTGGCTGCACGCCCTAGTTCTACTATCTTTCTTGCGAGTTGCATTTTATGCTCCAGAGTTATGTCTATGAGCTCCAGATTTGCTTCTGGATAATCACACAAATGAACGCTCTCAGCTGCATCGGGATAAGGTACTTTTACAAGATTTTGGTATATTTCCTCTGAAATAAACGGAACAAACGGGGCCGCTATTTTGATAAATGTGACAAGAGATTCATAAAGAGTGAGATATGCGGCGATCTTGTCTTCGTCCATATCCGCTTTCCAAAATCTTTCTCTACAGCGGCGGACGTACCAATTGCTCATGTCATCCACAAAGGATTCCATGGACCTTGCCGCACCTGTAATGTCGAGTTCATCAAGCTCTTTTCTAACATTTGTAATCAAACTGTTTAGTCTTGACAGCAGCCACCTATCTATTTCAGTTCTCTTATCAGGATCAAGCGAATAATCAGCTGGATTAAAATTATCTATATTGGCATAAAGCACAAAGAAAGAGTATACATTGTAGAGTGTCCCCAAAAACCGTCTTTGGGCTTCATTGACTGCCTCCTTATAGAAACGGCTGGGACTCCAAGGAGGGCTCGCAACATACAGATACCAACGCATAGCGTCCGCACCTTGTTCATTTAACACTTCCCACGGATCTAGTACATTCCCCTTATGCTTGCTCATCTTCTGCCCGAACTCATCGAGAACATGTCCCATCACCAGCACGTTTTTATACGGTGATTTATCAAAAAGAAGTGTAGATATTACCAAAAGGCTATAGAACCATCCCCTGGTCTGATCTATCGCTTCAGATATGAAATCTGCTGGGAAATGGTTTTCAAAATACTCCTTGTTTTCAAATGGATAATGGTATTGTGCAAACGGCATAGAACCTGAGTCGAACCAGCAGTCTATTACTTCGGGCACCCGCTTCATATTTTCACCACATTCAGGACACCGCAAGACAACATTATCAACGTACGGCTTGTGGAGTTCAATATGTTCTATTTCATCGATGCTCATTTTTTTAAGTTCATTGATACTCCCCACTGCATGTCTATGATTACAACTTTCACATATCCATATATTCAAGGGTGTACCCCAATAGCGTTCACGACTTAGACACCAGTCAATGACATTTTCGAGGAAATTTCCAAACCTGCCGTCCCTAATATGTTCAGGATGCCATCCGATTTTTTCGTTTATCTCGAGAAGTTTATCCCTTATTTCCGTTGTCTTAATAAACCAACTGCTTCGGCCATAATATAGCAGCGGTGTATCACACCTCCAGCAAAAAGGGTAGGTATGCATGTACCTTTCTGATTGGAATAATAGACCCCTGTTTGCCAGGTCTTTGATAATTTCATTGTCCGCATCTTTTACAAACTTTCCTGCCCATTGTGATACTTCTTCAGTAAATCTCCCCTGAGAATCCACAGGCTGTAATACCGGAAGCCCGTATTTTTGGCCCATTCTTGAATCATCCTCACCAAACGCAGGGGCCAAATGAACTATTCCCGTCCCCTCATCAAGAGTGACAAAATCGGCTGTTATTACATAAAAAGCCTTTTCATTTTCATGTTGAAAAAATGGAAATACAGGGTTGTATTTCATACCCTTTAGGTCTATGCCTTGATACTTTTCAAGAACCTCATATCCTTCTTCAATGACCTTAAGTCTTTCTTCTGCCATTATCAGCTTGTCATTGCCCTGCTTCACTTTCACATAGGTATAATTGTCCTTAACTGCGAGAGCCACATTAGATGGAAGTGTCCAAGGCGTTGTGGTCCACACGAGAAAATAGGTATCTTCTTGACCCTCGATTGGAAATTTCACAAACACCGATGGGTCTTCAACTTCTTCATATCCTTGAGCTACCTCGTGGCTCGACAGGGAAGTACCACAACGCGGGCAATAAGGGACTACTTTATGTCCTTCATACAATAGCCCTTTTTCCCAAATCTTCTTTAAAGCCCACCACACTGACTCAATATAGTCATTATGATAAGTGACATAAGGATCGTCCATATCTATCCAAAAACCGACTCGCTCGGACATTTTGCGCCATTCCTGTTCATAAGTAAATACACTGCCCTTACACTTTTTTATAAATTGTTGTACGCCATATCTTTCAATCTGAGGCTTGCCACTTATCCCGAGTTGTTTTTCAACCTCTAGCTCTACGGGCAAACCGTGAGTATCCCAACCTGCCTTTCTATCAACTTTGTAACCAATCATGGTCTTATATCTCGGTATCAAATCTTTTACAACACGAGTCATCACATGACCGGCATGAGGCCTACCATTAGCAGTCGGTGGTCCTTCATAAAACACATAGTTTTGTGCATTCTCCCTAATTCTTAAGCTCTTTTCGAAAATATTCTTTTCGTTCCAAAAATCAAGGATTTTTTCCTCTATAGGAACAAAATTCATTGTTGGCTCGACTTTTTTAAACATTGCAAACCTCCTAATGATCACTTTTCAATATACTGTATGGTCAAATTTTTTAGTTATTTTACCCGGCATTTTATTTTGACCTTGTGTAATTAATATTACTTTAAATATTAATAAATATAGTCAAAAAATCTCGCCCGCAAGGGACGAGATTTTCTCCCGTGTTACCACCCTAATAGACACAATGCCTAAGCACCATGGCTACTCATTAAAATAACGGCAGCTAACCGGCATCACCTACTCAACTTTCGATGGTGCGCTCCGGGGTGATCTTGGGCTGTATAAATCTCCGGGCTTCCACCATCCCCAGATCGCTTTAGGATTTTTGATACAGCTTACTATCCCCATCATTACTTTTCCCTTTAAAAATAAACGTCTTACCCATATATAAAACTTCGATAATATATGATACAGCATTTAGGGCATTATGTCAATTATTATGAAGTTTCGGTCGATTTTTTACATTTAATTTTAATACTTGTCTTTAAAGTTGACACCCAGTTCCTTAGCAATACCGGATATTATTGTATTATCATAAAAATATATTATTATTTTTTGATTGGAAAATGCCAAAAATATGACTGGTAAAATGTTGACTGCATAATCTATTAGATGTTATTATGAAAACAAATAATGGTCATATGCCCAAAATTGCAAAACACAACTGAAGGAGTGTTTTTATGAAAGTGAAAGCTACGGTTCTGTGTGAAAATTATGTATCTTTTAATACAGGTTGCATTGCCGAGCATGGTTGGTCAGTATTTCTCGAGACTTCACAAGGAAATTATCTTTTCGATACGGGTCAGGGCAAGGCCATAATTAATAATACGCGTTTTCTAAAAGTAGACCTTTCCACAGTCAAGGCTATTATGCTCAGCCATCATCATCATGACCATACTGGGGGTCTGCTTGATGTGTTATCCCTAACAGGACATACAGATGTGTATACACATCCGGACATCTTTAAGGAAAGCTACTCATTAAGGAACAAAAAAGCAACACACATTGGCATCCCATTTTCACGTTCGGTTCTGGAAAACAGGGGTGCTCGTTTCCGGTTTAATAAAGCATGGCAAGAAATCGCACCCGGTTTATCTCTGACAGGAGAAATTCCAAGAATATCTTATTTTGAAAAAGGCGATACAAATTTGGTTATTAAAACGAGCACAGGTTTTCAACAAGATACTATTATTGATGACCAGTCTTTGGTACTTGAAACAGATAAAGGACTTTTTATCATTCTCGGGTGCGCACATTCGGGAATGATTAACATATTGGAGTACGCAATCAAACAGACAGGTCAAACCCATATTCACGCCATCATTGGTGGAACCCATCTGGGTGCGGTAAGCGAAGAGCAGTTAGAACAAAGCGTAAAAACCTTAAAACAATTCGACATCAACAAAATAGGAGTATCCCATTGCACAGGTCTTAAAGCCTCTATCCTCCTGGCACAAGAATTCGGGGAAAAGTTTTTCTTCTGTAATGTAGGAACTGTAGTTGAATTGTGAGAATGCTATTCGATTCGGAAATCTACTTTGAAATAGCGTTTTTGTTTCGGCATTAGAGCACAGTGCTGTATTTATTCGAGTCCAAAATTCATATATAATATCTTTACCAATTTAATATCTTCTGCTAATTGCATAACATTACTACTATTGCTTGGGAAGGTGGAAATAGCAACATTGTTAAAATTAGCCAGAACCGATTATCACATTCATCCGGATTTTTCGATAGATGCTTCTCCAGTCAGGGTAAAGGACTATTGCTACAGGGCTTTGGAATTAGGGCTCAAAGATATTTGTTTTACAACTCATGTCGAGTTGGACCCTGTGCGTAAGAAAATAGACAATTTTGCTGTCTTAAATGGGGAAAAGATTTCGGTATTCAACCATACATGGTTGGATAAATATTTTGATGATATTATACAAGCCCAGAGGGAGTTCAAGGAGGATAATCTCCGGGTAAAAGCCGGAATCGAAGTTGGATACTGCATGGGCTGTGAAAAGGAAATAGAAGAAATTGTTGACGATTACCCCTTCGATTTTGTCTTGGGTGCCATTCACTGCCTTGAGCACATCGCTATTTCTTCCATGAAGGAAAGCCCGAATTATTTTCAGTCTAGAAGCTTATCCCAAGTAAGAACAGACTACTTTAGTACCCTAAAAGAAGCGGTTGCAACAGGTCTTTTTGACGCTATAGCTCACATTGACATTTATCAGCGTTATGGCTTAAGATATTTTGGTTCTAAAATCTTGAAAATTCATCGTGGTGCGATAGAACCGATCTTTGAGGAAATGGCACGCAGGAAAATGGGACTGGAAATTAACACCTCCAGCCTCCGCAGGGGATTAAACGAATTCCATCCGTCTAGAGAAATAGTGGCTCTGGCAGCTCAATCAGGCGTGAAGATCTTTACAATTGGCTCAGATGCTCATTCCCTTGAGCAGCTTGGTGACTACCTGGATGAAGCACAGGCCCTGTTGGAAGGGTTTAACCTCGTAAATTATGTCTTCAGTCACAGACGCGCCATCCCATATCCTGCTAAATCTACCCATAATCGAGATGATCGAAAAAAAGAAGATATGATGTAAATATAAAAGCTACATTAATCTGCGAGCTTGATAAAGGCGTATGAAAGTCTGGATATGAGCAACGGCTGCAAGGATAACCAGTGTGGCCAAAGGTTGATTAAAAATACCGCCCAACATGACGATAAACAGCCTGCCGTCCCTGTTTGCCGGAATATATCGGAATATGCCATCGTATATTTCCGGTAAATAAGGTTCTCCGATAAGGGAATGGAATTTCTCCTTGAAAAGCATGGACATGGGCACTCCTGTCAACGCAGCTGCAGCTACAAGCAAAACGGATGTACTGTTCGTTGTGAAATTCAATGAATACGCAAGTCCGAGCACAATCATAAAATCCGCATATCGATCAAGTATAGAGTCAAAAAGTGCCCCGTAACTGGTCTTCTGAAACTTTAATCGGGCAATCTCGCCATCAACCCCATCGATTACTGAACTGAGCTGAGCAAGCAACCCTCCATAAAGGTGCCCTCCTAGAGCAAAACACAAGGCTGCGCCTGCTGCTGTTAAAAATGAAATAACTGTAATTTGATTAGGTGTTATCTTCATACGGGCCAAAATTCCTGTTATCATAAGGGAAAACCTGCGGTTAAAATAATGAGAAATAAAACCGTCTTTCTCAGGGACCAGAGAACGCAGGAGGACTTTTTTACATTGTTGATAGCTGGCATAATCATCCACATCAATCCAAAAATCATTTACGAAATGCAGTTTTGCTTTACCTGAACCGGCTAGGATGTTTACCGCATCTGTAAGAGTGTAGCATCCCTGGGAAATTGCTTTGACCAAGGCATCCAAAAGTGCTCCTGTGCCAATAAATAGGCCGCAATCCACGGCATTAAAATCACAAAGCTTTTTGCCCAGCTTTATGGCATAATCCCGCTCAGCTTTTATTTTAGTGCACTCATCAAGGTCAAAAACCTTCTCCAGTCGCCTGTCCGCAGCTATTAAGAGTTCGTTTTCTTTGATTTTTTGCGCATCAGTAATAAAAGTTTTGAGAAGATTCATTCCGAAAATATGGTCTGACATCATTAATATAAATTCTTCATCTTGTTGATAGTCCTTATGAAAGGTATAGGCGCTTACTCCGTTGCCCAGTTGCCAATCCTCATTATGTAAATATTTTATGTTTACACCGAGTCTTTTTCCGTCACCTAAATAATCCCGTATTTCCTCAGCGTAACAACCTGTAATAATAACAAAATCCTTAATTCCGCATTCCCTCAAAGATAAAATATTTCGTTCAATTAATGAAAGGCCTAATAAATGTACAAGAGGCTTGGGCCTGTCAAAGTAAGGCCTCAGCCTCTTTCCTTCACCGGCAGCAAGTATTACAGCTCTCATTAACGTTCTCTCCTGCCTTCAATAAATTCCTCCACCATCTTCTTGGCTTCTGTGTCGGTGTACTGAACAGGCGGTGACTTCATTGAATAAGCTGAAATGGCGTTCAGAACACCGCCGATCTTGCGATCGAGGGCAAGTTTCATGCATCTAATAGCATCGATCATTACACCCCCGCTATTAGGCGCATCTTCCACAGACAGTTTGACGTCCAATGTAAGCGGGACGTTGCCGAAACCTCTTCCCTCCATGCGTATGTGACATATTTTATTATCATTCAGCCATGGAATATAATCACTCGGGCCAATATGAATATTGTCATCGGCCAGGGCATTTTTAAGCTCAGATTGCACAGACTGTGTCTTAGACTTTTTCTTTGATTTAAGCCTGCTGTGGTTTAGCATGTTCAAGAAATCGGTATTTCCCCCAAAGTTTAATTGGTAAGTACGGTCGAGAATTACCCCTCGGTTTTCAAACAATTTGGTTAGAGTTCGGTGAACGATGGTAGCCCCAACCTGGCTCTTTACATCATCACCGATAAGTGGAATATCTTTATCACTAAATTTTTTTGCCCAACCATCATCTGAAGCGATGAAAACCGGCATGGCGTTGATGAATCCAACATTGGCTTCTAAACATGCTTCAGCGTAAAATCTCACGGCTTCTTCAGAACCCACCGGTAGATAGTTGATCAGCATTTCTGCGCCGCTTTCCTTTAGAACTTGGACTACATCACACGGCTCCTGATCAGCTACTACAAAACTCTTATCCGTGTCATAATCCGCCATGTGTCCGGATACTCCGTCTAAAACAGGACCCATATGTACGTAAGCAGGATAATCGGGTAGCTTATCATAGAAAACGGTAGTGCAGTTTGGTTTAGAAAATATCGCCTCTTTAAGCTTTTTTCCTACTTTGCGCTTATCTACGTCAAAAGCTGCGACTACTTCAATATCACCAGGTTTATAACCTCCAAGATCATAATGCATAAGCCCTATTGTGTCTTCCGAGTGTTTGTACATTTCAATTCCTTGTAATAAAGCGCTTGCACAGTTCCCAACACCTGCAATGGCTATTTTTACTTTAGACAATAAGAATCTCCTCCTTTACAAATTTGTTTATAATATTTAAAAAAATTTACTCCAAGATAATAATTTAAGTATCTATTTTTTATAAATACTAAAAACACCCCCGGCCAAACGGGAGTGTCTATATTGATGGCATAATTATTATACAGAAATTACCCCCGATCAGCTAATGTTTAAATCAGAAGTACTTTCTATATATTTTATAAAAATACCAGCAAGCCCAGATTTATCTGGAAAGTTCAAATCTTATATTATTAGCACTCAATATTGAGCGCTGCTATATGTGCTGTAGTTTTATATTATACCTGGTTTTTTGCACATATCAAATGTTGTACACAATCATAAAACACCATTATTTTTAACAAACACCGGTTTATTGCGATTTTTCGTTTTCTATCTCTTCGAAACTATTTAATGTAAAATCTGCTTCTTTTTTTATAAAAAAAAGAAGCGAGAGACTCTCTTACGATCGTCCCCGGCTTCTTTTCCGCAACAATAACTTCAGTTATTATTAGGAGAAATCTTCAGTGTATTTTACGGCAGATGATAATTTGACATCTCCTCATTATTAGCGCTTTTCGATAATAGATTCCTAAATGCTAAAAACAGCATTTTAAATGTGCATCATTTTTGTAAATCATCTGTTTCACATAGGATTAAACGATAATATATCCTAGATAATGGTTGAGCAACCCACCTATTACCAGGGAGCCGAAAATTTCTATTGCAACAATCAAGATCGTTCCGAACCAACCTACCGTTTTCTTCAATGCAGCGATTGTTGCAATACACGGAATATAAAGCATAGTTATTATTCCGAAGACCAGCATTTGCCGCGGAGTCAAAACCTGTGCAATAGAAGCCGCTCCCGAAAGGGCTAAAAGCATTATTATAGTAAGTTCTTTTCGCAGCAATCCGAATATAAGAACAATGCCTGCAGCAGAGGGAAGGCCAAGCCAATTTACGATAACGGGGTCAGTCACACGAGTTATATATCCAAAAACGTTCAGGGCTTTTAGGATTTCTATAGAAAGACTTCCAATGATTATTATCGGAAGTGCTACATATAAAAAATCCCTAATCCTAAACCATGTCTGCTTTATTGTAGGCTTTAATGCTGGCAACCTGTAGTCCGGAAGTTCCATGATAAGATCATAAGTTTTTCCTGGGACGATTTTATTTGCAAAGAATGCTGCTATATATATAATCAGGATATCGAGTGCAAATACAGCAAGGGCGTACTGAGGCCCCATAAAGATTCCTATCGTGCTGAGAATGATAACAATCCTGGCTGAACATGGAACGAGTGTCGCCATAAATGATGCTATCGCAATTTCTCTTCTCGTTTCAAGAATTTTTGTGCCGAGCACAGCCGGCACATTACAGCCAAATCCCATGAGTATCGGTATGATGGCCTTCCCATGAAGTCCAATCCTGTGCATTATTTTATCCACAAGAAATGCTATTCTGGCAAGATATCCCGAGTTTTCAAGGATTGCAAGAAATATATAAAATGGCAGTATATATGGAAGTACGACTGTAACCGCAGAAATAAACCCTTCAACAAGCCCATCCCACAAAATATCTTTATAAATTTCTGGAATACCAGAATCGTAAAAAATGGGTTTGAATCCCTCAAAAAAGTTTGCAAGCATTTCCGAAAAAAATTCGCCAAACTTAAATATACCGTAGAACGACATAAAAATAACAAACGCCATCAAAGCGTATCCCCATAGATTATCCATAGCCATTTTATCTAAAAGCTCGCTAAATTTAACTTTACTGAGCAACACTTTTTTTGAGCTATTTTTCGAAATGCGTGCGGCAATCTTATATCGCTCAGATGTTACAACCGTTGAGAGTGGTTCTGAAAACTTTTTCTCCAATTCTGCTATTATTCTTTGTATTTTTGTGTAAACGGTTTGCCCATCTGATGTCTTCTTTATTTTCCGCTCAATATATCTGTCACGTTCTATTAGCTTCAATGATAGCCATAAAGGATGGTAATGATTTGTAATATTTATCTTACTCTCATCAATAATATCGCAAATCTTTTTCATTGAACTACAGATATCCGGGTGGTAATTTAGCACTTTTTCATTAGCAAAGTCGAAAGCTTTAGCATTGGCGCAGGCGGCATGTCTGTTTCTTGCAGAATCCGCTATCGCTAAAGCCTTACTCATCAAAATGTCGAGCCCCTTGCCTCTTGTAGCAACGGTCTCCACAACAGGTATTCCAAGCATATCCGAAAGCTTTTTGGACTCTATTTCGATCCCCTTGCTGTGCGCAAAATCGACCTGATTTAAAGCAAGTACCATAGGCACATGTAATTCCAAAAGCTGTATTGTCAGAAAAAGATTCCTCTCAAGGTTTGATGCATCAACAACATTTATTACGACATCCGGTCTTTCTGATGCTATAAAATCCATTGAAACAATTTCTTCCTGAGAGTAAGCGGAAAGTGAATATATTCCCGGTAAATCAACCACTCTTATGCTTCTGCCCTTAAATTTAAATATTCCCTCTGCCCTTTCAACAGTTTTGCCTGGCCAATTCCCGATTATCTGGTTTAATCCGGTTAAATGGTTGAATATAACGCTTTTGCCTACATTAGCATTACCTGCTAGAGCAATAACTACCTCATTGTTCATAAATTTCGCCTCTTTCTATATTAAGTACACAGACTATCTGGTTTTAACATATATTTTTGAAGCAAGCCCTGCACCTATTGCGAGGCGTGAATTTCTGACCAATATTTCAACCGGACCTTTCAGAATACCTTTTCTTAACATTTTTATCCTGGTTTTTGGAACAAGCCCCATCTCGTTTAGCCTCTGTGTCGCCATCCTACCGGCTTTTATATATGCAATCTCCCCTTCATTTCCTTCTTTTAATAATGTAAGCTGTAAAAGTTTATTGGCTTCATGATCTATTTCCGCGACTTGATGAGAACTTAACCTATGCTGGCTTATTACTTTAGGATTATTCTTTTTGAAAAAACGGGATTTGTTGTTGTTGCTTGTAAACAAACTAGTAATCATTTTTGTGACCTCCCGTAACTGAAAATGATTCTCATCTTCAACTAGATTTTATCATTTAACATTAGGCATTGTCAACATATTTTTTTAATGATTATAGTTATTCTATGATAATGTCATGTTGAAATTATTCTGGTAAAATGTCACCTATGAGAGAGGAGACATTTTGTTGATTAAACAAATAATTACTACAAACGAGTGTGAATACATCCATTTTGGGCGGGGAGCTTACTATAGGAACATAGTTGATGCTACATGCTTGAAAAACGTTGAAATTGAGATTTACATTTACAAGACAAACAACAAGGGAACCAAAAAATGATGGTTCCCTCCAACCCTTCAAATGTAGAAGGTTTTTTATTCTAATAATAAAATTATTAAGTTGTATATAATCGATTAACGGCCATTTTTATTCATCTTCACCATGCAGTTTTTACAGTAACCAAAATGCCAGCAAGACCTGTCAGTGATAATAAAATCTTTAATCCCTTGATTCTCAGTATCTTTTAGAGTTATTTCAACAGGGGCCTCTATTATTTTACCACACTCCAGACATACATAGTGACAGTGGCTATTATTGCCATCGAATAATAATTCATACATTGCAGGTTCATCCGGGAGGTTTAGTTTCTGCAAGATTCCCTCTGTGCAAAACAGTTCCAGCGTTCGGTATATTGTAGCCAAACCTATACTCGGCATAATTTTTTTGGATCTTAGATATATCTCTTCTGCGGTAAGATGTTTTTTTCTGCTATCTGCGATAGATGTCAGCACCGCCCTTCGCTGGGGCGTCCATTGTAATATTTTTTCCCTTATTTTTTCGGTAATCGCTGGATTCATTTCTTCACCGCCTTTACCTAAAAATAAAATATATTTCGCTCAAGTTATGGCCACTTGTTCATAACTTCATACGTTTATTATACTGTTATTTTGAACTTATGTCAATAATTGAGCCGGAAAATACTCTCATTTATTATTTTATTGACATAGACCAGTTAGAGTATTACTATTTAATTAGAAATCTGCTCTTCTTACTAATAACTTTAAAAATAAAAGCTTTATTGCAACAAATTTTTAGGTAATTTGAAACAATATTGGGGGTCTTAATATCATGTACACGGATAAAGTAGTAGATCATTTTCTAAACCCCAGAAATGTTGGAGAAATCCCTGATGCCGATGGCATTGGGCAGTTTGGCGATCCCTCGTGCGGTGATTTTTTAAGAGTTTATATTAAAGTAAAAGATGGGGTCTTAGAAGATGTAAAATTTTTGATCCAGGGCTGCCCGGCCGCTATTGCGACCAGTAGTATAATGACTGAAATCGCTATTGGAAAAAAAGTAGAAGAAGCTCTTGAAATTACGGACGACGATATCTTAGAATCAATCGGAATTCTTCCAGAGGAAAAAACACATTGTTCTAATTTAGGCTCTGGGGCTCTGCACTTGGCTATAAAAGATTATTTGGACAAACAAGGAGGTAAACAAGTATAGACTGTTGCTAAGAGGTTTACAAAACAATGACTCAAAAATGGAGAGATACGTTATAATAAAATTATAAAAAAACCGGATTTTGCCGGTTTTCTGTTTTAATGCTGTTATATACTAATTTTACGCTGTGCTATTTTTTTTTGTGTGTGTGGAACAACAAGGTTCCCGGGACCCAACAGCAATTTTGATTGCGTTTCGGGTGGGGTTCTTTAGCGAAGCGCTGGGTCCCCGGGACCCAACAGCAATCTTTTATTGCGTCGTCGGGTGGGGTTCTCATTTAATCAGCATTACCGATGTAGATTTAATTAAAGCCTTGACTTCGTCCCCGGTATTTATTCCTAAGTCATCTGCAGCATCCCTTGTTATAACAGCAGTTATGTTTTGGCCACCAATATCCAAATTGACTTTTGCCATAATGTCGTCTTTGTGTAAACTAGTCACCTTACCTGAAATCTGATTTCTACCACTTATTTTCACAGTGTACACCTTCCCTTTGTTTTTTTGTTATTATTAGCAGGTAAAAATCAGATTATGTATTACAAATCGGCTTTTGACTACAATAAATCAGTTCTGGCGACTTTACCGCAAAGCGATTTTGCGTTTTTTACGGCAGATACAATAGCCATTGAAACTGCTTCTGCTGCAAGCTCACCAATAATTGTAACATCTGCCTCGACCTCGCATGTGGCAAGACTAAAAACCGTATCCCCATCATACATCGTGTGGACCGGCTTTATAGTCCGTGCATAACCATTATGCGACATAGAAGCCACCTTATTGGCCCCGGCTTTGGAAAGAATTGCATTTGTAGCAACCACACCTATAGTTGTATTTGTGCCAAACCTCACCAAATTGGCTGTTCCCTCTTTTAGCAGTTTTAGAGAATCCGCAAATCCCTTTTTGGATTCGTCCAGCACACCAGCGATGATTTCTCCGGTTTTTGGGTCTACTACATCCCCAAGGCAGTTCACAGCAACAATTGCTCCCACCAAAAGCTCTCCGACCTTGATAGATGAGGTGCCAAGTCCTCCTTTCATGGAAAACCTGTCACCAAGTATTTTACCCACTGTTGCCCCAATACCGGCACCGACATTTCCTGACATGTCATTTTTGTCAGATGCATTCAAACATGCCTCATACCCCATGCTGAAATCCGGCCTCCTCGCTGAGTCTCCTATGTTTAAATCAAAAAGGACTGCAGCCGGCACTATGGGAACCTTGGCAACACCTACATCAAGGCCTACTCCCCGTTCTTCCAGGTATTTCATTACACCTGAAACACCATCGAGACCAAAGGCACTTCCCCCGCCCAAATAAATTGCGTGAACCTTTTCAACCATATTTTGTGGATTGAGCAAATCGGTTTCTCTTGTTCCAGGCGCACCTCCTCTGACATCAACTCCCGCAACCGCACCTTTTCTGCACAAAACCACCGTGCAACCGGTTGCGGCGTCGAGGTCTCCAGCATGTCCGATTTCTATTCCATCAATTTCTGTTATGCTCCCCAACATTATCATTCCCCTTTAAAAGCTGTTCTGTTTATTAGAACATCTATCTCGTATAATTTTGAATTGCTTTCATTACCTCTGCATCTGATACCTGAGAAAATATTTCATAGAACTGGCCAATAGCAAAAAAAGGTTCCTTAGAAATAATATAGACAACTTCATTTACCTGCTGCTGAATTTTAGTTAATGTGTCTGGCGCAATGACGGGTGTGCCCAAAATTATAGTTTCAGGGTTAAGCTCTATCAAAAAATTGATAGCTGCCATAACCGTATAACCGGTTGCTATTCCATCATCAATAAGTATTGCAGTTTTACCTGATAATTTATCGTATTTATCACTGCCTCTGTACTTTTTTAGCCTCTCTCGTACTTCTTGCATCGTTTTTTTCGATTCTTTTTCTATATAACCTTCACCAGCACCTAAAATATTAATCGCATCATGGTTTAAAATTTTCGCACCAGTCGGCCCCACCGCGCCTATAGCCAATTCTTGGTTAAAAGGTGCTCCTATCTTTCTGGTGATTACGATATCCATAGGTACATTCAATAGATTACATACTACCGACGCTACAATAACTCCTCCACGAGGTATGGCAAAAACAATTGTATTCGGGTTGTCCTTGTACTTTTCCAGTCTTTTGGCCAATCGAACTCCTGCATCACAACGGTCTTTAAACATGTCTCACTTCCTCCACTTTACATATTGCCATTTTTACCCATCAGAGCCTAGATAGTAATTAATACCCCATCTTGAAAATACTAAACTAAATGTTATTTGCGTTTTCTTAAGATATTAAGCTGTGTCTTTCTTTGCTCGTACCACTTTTCTTTTCCACATCCTGTTGGATTATAGTATTGTTTTCCCACAAGATTTTCCGGTAAACATTCCATATCGGCAATTTTGTCGTCGAAATCATGTGCATACTTGTATCCCTTGCCATAACCGATTTGTTTCAATAAACCTGTTGGTGCATTTCTCAAATGGAGCGGAACCGGCTGAGCCAGGGTTTCCAATGCATCCCTTTTGGCTTTATTATATCCCGTATATAGAGCATTGGATTTTGGCGCCAGCGCAAGGTAAACCGTTGCCTGTGCAAGATTTACACTACACTCAGGCATACCTATAAAGTAAGCAGCATTATATGCTGCAATTGCCTGTGACAGAGCATCGGGGTCTGCAAGCCCGACATCCTCAGACGCAAATCTAATGATTCTCCTCGCAATGTAAAGTGGGTCTTCGCCAGCCTCGAGCATTCTGGCAAGCCAGTATAAAGCCGCATCACTGTCACTATTTCTCAAGGATTTATGGAAAGCAGATATATGATTGAAGTGTTCTTCGCCGTTTTTGTCGTATATGAGTATCTTTTGCTGCAGTGCCTTTTCTAATTCTCCCCGAGTTATATTCAACCTGTTGTCTTCATCAGGGGTACATCCCAGAGCTACCAGCTCAAGGGTGTTAAAAGCTACTCGAGCATCCCCATCAGCCAATCTTGCAATCAATTGAAGCACATCTTCATCTACTGATATGTCCAGGCTTCCTAAACCATTTTTTTTATCTGAAAGCGCCCTTTTCAACAACACCACAATGTCTTGGATGCTCAAAGGTTTCATTACAAAAACCTTTGAACGCGATAAGAGGGCAGAATTCAATCCGAAAGAAGGGTTTTCAGTAGTAGCACCTATTAAAATAATATCACCTTTTTCAACATAGGGCAGAAAGGCATCTTGCTGAGATTTATTAAACCTGTGGATCTCATCAATAAACAGTAATGTCCTGACACCATATCTCCTTCTCTCTTCAGCCTGCTTCATCACGAGTTTAATCTCTTTTATCCCTGAAAGCACTGCACTAAAAGTTTCAAAATGTGCCTTGGTTTTTTCAGCTATGATTTTTGCTAGTGTGGTCTTTCCAACTCCAGGTGGTCCCCACAAAATCATCGATGTAATGCTGTCGTTTTCTATTAACTTCCTCAATACTTTTCCCTTTCCGAGAATATGCTCCTGCCCGACAAAACCATCTAAGTCTTTTGGTCTCATCTTATCGGCTAGGGGAGATGTTTTTTTAGCCTCTTCATCAAATATAGACTTTTGCTCATCGCTCATTTGCAACACCGGCCTATTATGTTTTACACCAATATACAACAAATTTTATCTTTTTTAAAGCTATTCACAACTGTAAAAAAGCCCCGGTTGGGGCTTTGATGACATAGACTTTTTACTCAATTATTCTCTTCTTGCGCTTGTTCTGGCATTACTATTCTGTCAATAACAATATCTACTTTATCAACTTTATATCCCGTAAGGTCTTCTACTTCACTTATGATCTTTTCTCTGACCTTTTGTGCAACTTCGGGGATTTTGACCCCATATACGACAGTGAGCTTCACCTCAAAAGCCACACTCCCAGTTAAATCTTCTTCCATATCGGCCATTTCCGTTTTTTTGGCGTTTATCTGAGGGGCAAATCTATCAGCAAACAGCTTCGTTATGCCCGACAGTGCACCTTTTTTGTCCTTCCTGAAAACCTCCTCCACCTTGCGCATCGCTTCCATTGCGATATCCGCAAAAACCGTTTCATTTATCAAGGTTTTACCTTCCATCTTTTTCCCCCCCCTATTTACCTTTTAAAATATGCCACATAAATATATATTCTTCACCTTTTTAATTATACCTTCTAAAAATTAGAATTTATGGACAATTTACTCCTTGGCCATAATAAGACCCTCACTCAACAACGCTATCAAAGACTGCTTCCCGGACCGAGAACCTTGTCGTTTCACAATAAAAAAGGTGCCGCACATCAGTTTGGCACCAATATATATATTTAAATGAGAGGGAATAAGCCATCCCAAACTATTTTTCGATACAACTCAGGCTCAGTATCGCCTTCTGTATTTATGACCAGTATCCTTGAGTTCTGATTAAGCCCCAACCGATCTTTTACTTCCTCAAATTCGCGCCTTTCTAGTATTAGCGATGCCACACCAAGACCGACAGCGCCTGAGGCACCTGCAATTATTATGGGATCACCGTTCAAAGGATTCCCAAGTATTCTCATACCCCTTGCAGCAACTGAATCTTTACACGCAATAAAGGCATCTGCAAAGTTGCGGAGGATATTCAAGCTTACAATATTAGGCTCTCCACAGGCAAGGCCAGCCATTATCGTAACCAAATCACCTTTTACTGCATATGGCTCACCTTCACCTGACTCCACGGATTTAAACAAGCACGCCGCAGTTTGAGGTTCAATTATGACGGTTATTGGCCTTTTCTTGACAGATAAATTGTAAAGGTATCCCTGTATCGCACCTGCAAAAGAGCCAACACCTGCCTGAAGGAAAACGTGTGTGGGCAACCGCTCATTCAAAGCATCAAGCTGCTCCATAGCCTCATCTATAAGAGTAGCATATCCCTGCATAATCCACATCGGAATATCCGTATATCCTTCCCAAGCCGTATCCTGTACTACCACACCGCCTCGCTGGTCAGCATATAGTTTGCCGTATCTTACGGCATCATCATAATTCATATCAAGTATTGATGCTTCTGCGCCTTCTCTTATAATGTTTTCAAGTCTTATCCTTGCCGAGTTTCTCGGTAAAAAGACCACGGAATCATGTCCAAAACGTTTAGCCGCCCAGGCTACTGCCCTGCCATGGTTTCCGTCAGTAGCAGTTACAAACAACTTCCTTCCTATTTTTTTTTTAACTGAGTCGGAACTCAGTAAATCAAACGGACAATCTCCTATATCTTTCCCAATTGACTTGCTCAAGTATTTTCCTATCGCATATGTGCTTCCCAACACCTTGAACGAATTTAGCCCAAAACGGCAGGATTCATTTTTGATCCATATTCTATCAATATTTAAATGGTCAGCAAGCCCCTGAAGCCTGCAAAGAGGTGTAATACAGTACTCGGGAAAGCTTTTTTGGAAATCTCTAACTTTCTGAATTTCATTCCGAGACAATAGTTCGATAAATGTTTTGTCTTTTTCAACGCCTGCTGTAGTATTGGACATAAAAGCAATGACATCGTCCATAACACACCTTCTTCCTCTTTAAAACATCCTTGCTTACGGTATAACATGCGTTCCCGTTTCGTTATTGAGTGCGTTTAAGACCTTGTCTAAAGAGGTTATTATTGCTTCTCTATTGCTCAGTCTGGCAAAATATATGCAGGCTTCTACCTTTGGTCCCATAGAGCCTTTCAAAAAATGTCCTTCTTTGAGAAAATGTTCCGCTTCATCTGCAGTTATAGTATTTAATGCCTGCTGATTCGGTTTATTGTAATTCAAGTATGCTTTTTCAACATCAGTTAGTATTATAAATTTATCCGCATTTACGGCCATCGCCAATTTCAATCCGGCTCTGTCTTTGTCAATAACCGCATCTATTCCGTCATAACCTCCTTCTTTATTTTTTATCACCGGGATACCTCCACCGCCACATGCAATAACAAGTATTCCTTCATTCAACATTCTGTTTACAACTTCTCTTTCTACTATGTCTAATGGGGCAGGCGATGGCACAACCCTCCTCCAACCTTTTTTCTGACCAGGCTTTACTTCTTTTACAATATAATTCTTCTCTGTTTTTAGCTTTAATGCTTCCTCCTCGGTTAAAAACGGCCCAACTGGTTTTGTTGGATTTAGAAAGTCTGGGTCATCTTCACTGACAAGGACTTGTGTTACAACAGAAGCCACGGGAATTTGTATACCTTGTTTTAAAAGGTAATACGAAATACGGTTTTGCATCATCCATCCTATCTGACCTTGCGTCATTGCACCACAGACAGCAAGCGTCTGAGCGGGAACAATATCTTTTGCCTCTTCTTGCTGAATTAAGAGTGCACCGGCCTGAGGACCATTGCCATGGGTGACGACCAGTTCATAGCCTTCCTTAATTAATTTAACCAGCTCTCTAGCCGTTATATCTATGTTTTTAAACTGCTCTTCTGTCGTCCCTTCCTCGTCGGCCTGTTTTATCGCATTACCTCCCAAAGCTATTACAATTCTTTTGCTGCTCATAAAGCACCTCTCCTTTTAATACTAAATCAACAATTCTTATGTAATATAATAACCTGAAACTTACTGCAAAACCTACTTCGTTTTCAGGGTTGGCTAATCCTTTTTTTAGCTATTTTTTAGCTTTTTTGCTGCATCAAGTATTGCTTCTTCTATTTGTTTATAACCTGTACACCTGCACAAGTTACCTGAAATTGCTTGCTTTACTTCCTCCGGAGAAGGGTTTTGTTTTTCATCGAGTAATGCCTTTGCGCTCATAAGCATACCCGGTGTGCAAAAACCACATTGTATTGCATTGTGTTTTACAAACGCCTCTTGAACCGGGTGTAGTTTGTCACCATTTGATAACCCCTCTACAGTTGTGATATTTTTGCCCTCCATTGAAGCCGCAAGCACCATACAGCTGTTCACAGCTTTCCCATCAACAAGCACCGTACAGGCACCACACTCACCAATGCCGCACCCTTCTTTGGTACCTGTAAGCCCAAGGTCTTCCCTCAAGACATCGAGCAGTCTCGCATACTGTTTTATATATATACTTATATTTTTACCGTTAACCGTCATATTGAGCTTTATCTTTTCCATCTATTCCACCTCCAGTGCTTTTTTTAATGCTCTCTTTGCAAGCACCTGGACAACAGGTTTTTTATATTCAGTAGACCATCTGTAACCCGAACGCCTAATCATCTCCTCAGACACTTCTTTAGCAGCACTTTCGATGAGATCTTCCGTCGGCCGGAAGCCTTTCAATATGTTTTCTGCAGAAGTAATTCTGCCTGGTGTAGGCATTACTGCTCCTGTGGAGATCCTGGTGTCTGTAATAATCCCGTTTTCTAAAGTAACACAGACGGCAATATTCATGCGAGCTATTGTCACGGCTTTTCTATATCCCAATTTTATAAATGCGGTTTTAGTCCCATGCGGCAATTTCTCAAAAGATATTTCGACAATCATTTCATCAGGGGATAAGGACGTCTTGTAAGGCTTTTCAAAAATGTTTACAACATCCACTATCCTTTCCCCACCAGCTTTTTTTAGCTTTAATTTGGCACCGAGTGCCACCAGGACGGGAATTAGATCAGATGCCGGAGAGGCATTACATATATTGCCTCCAAAAGTCCCCCTGTTCCTTATTTGGGGGGAGCCTATTGAACTTACAGCATCGACTAAAAACGGCACATTTTCTTTGAGCAGAGCTGACGAAAGGGCCTGACTGTGTGTGAGTCCCGCTCCTAACTGTATCGTGTCTCCTTTGGACTCCACATATGATAATTCGGGGATATCTCCAATATCAATGATATGTTTCATATTACTCAATCTATCATCATCTTTTCTTATCTGAACCATTATATCAGTTCCACCTGCTATAAGTCTTGCTTCATCATTGAATTGTCTCAAAAGTTCACACGCATTGTCTATTGATACCGCTTTAAAATAATCGAATGTAAGCATTATTTTCCTCCCCTCAACAGTTTTTTGCCCAGGAGTACCCTCTCTAGATTTGCAGGAAGATGGCGAATCCTGCGACCTGTTGCATTATATATGGCGTTTGCAATCGCACCGCCCATAGCTTCTGTAGATGGTTCACCTATGCTCTTGGCTCCGTATGTCCCGGCCGGGTCGTCACATTCAAAAATCATCACATCAATTTCCGGCACGTCTATGGATGTCGGTATGATATATTTGTCAAAGTTTTGGGTCAATACCTTCCCATTTTCGACACCAAAGTCTTCTAATACAGCAAAGCCTTGCCCCATGGCAACACCACCATTTACCTGACCCCTTATGAGAGAAGGGTTAACAGCAGTCCCCACGTCATGGGCTGACGTCACCTTTACGACATCCACAAAACCGGTTTCAGTATCAACTTCCACTTCCGCCACAACACACGTATATGCATAAGTGGGAAAAGCATCGCCTTGACCAATGCTCATATCATAATTTGTGTCAGGTGGATAAAACCAGGTGTAAACAGAAGCCTGCTTACCGGTCCAATAATGCATTGTACATACATCTCGAAGCGGGATCCTCTTTTGCGGGTTATCCTTACAGTAAAACATGGCATCTTCCAATTCGACATTTTTTATATCTGTTTCAAGCATTATTGACGCAGATCTCTTTACCAACTCTTTGACCTGCTCTGCAGCAATTTTTAGTGATTGGCTTCCCATTACTGTACCCCGGGAGGCGACTGTCATACCTCCATCAGGCAAGCTATGGGTATCAACCCCGATAAAATGTATATTTGAAACCGGTATTGACAGTGTCTCTGCAACTATCTGACTGTAAGCCGTTTTCAAACCCTGGCCCTGATCAACTAGTCCATGATTTATTAATACACTGCCATCTTCTGTTATTGTAACCATGCTTCCGGAAGAGTCTTTCATTTCAGAACCAAGGCCACATCCCCTGAAACAGATTGCAAGTCCTATGCCCTTTTTGATGGGACCGTCTTGTAAAGCGTATTCCTTGCGTTTTCTTTCATAGTCAGTTTTGGTCACAACTGTATCGATCATTTCGTCTAAAATAACAGGGGCAGTAAGTTTTTGACTTGTTGCAGTAAGTGAGCCCTGTCTGAGATGGTTCTTGCGCTTAAATTCTAGCGGCTCCATTTTCAATTCTTCTGCGATTTCTTCCATAAACTGTTCTACCGCAAATATGGTCTGTGGAGCACTATATCCGCGCATTGCCGCAGAAACTACATTGTTTGTAAACACTCCGAAAACGTCAACCTTGACATTAGGTATCTCATAAACCCCGGCCGCATGGACTGAAGTCCTGAAGTTCATGTACTGGTGCATGTTATATGCTCCCAAGTTGCTGATTATATTACATTCCAGGGCCTTTAGCTTGCCGTCCTTTGTCACCCCTGCCTTGTAATGAATCTTAAACGGATGACGTTTTCCGCTTTCAAGTATTGACTCCTCTCTTGAAAGTACTATTTTCACAGGTCGTCCGGTTATTTTTGCCAACAACGCAGCCCTTGAAGCAATAAGCCCAACGGCTTCTTCTTTGCCTCCGAACGCCCCTCCGACAGGCGGCTGTACAACCCTTACCTTGTTCACACTTACATCAAGTATATCTGCAATCCATCTTCTGGTAAAATACGGATTTTGGGTTGTTGCATATACTGTCATCGCTCCCTCATTCGGATTCGGTTCTGCAACTACGGCTTCTGGTTCGATGTACACATGCTCAACATGACTTGTCTCATAGTCCCTCTCAACAACCAAATCACTTTCTTTGAAGCCTTTTTCCACATCACCTTTGCGGATCTTAAAGTGTGACGGCTCGAACTTATTGCTTTTCATTTCTTCATGCAATATCGGAGCACCTTCGGCCATAGCTTCTTCTATCGTAAAAACTCCAGGAAGTTCTTCATATTCAACCTTTATGCTTTTTAGCGCAGCTTTCACTATTTCGGGCGATTCGGCTGCAACCAAAGCTACGACATCTCCAATATGTCTTGCTACATCTGTAATATACATAAACATTGCCCAACTCTTCGGTTTATTAACATCTTTATGCGTCAGCACAGCATGGACGCCAGGAATTGCCTGTGCAGCAGACACATCAATACTCTTAACCCTGGCATGTGGATAGGGGCTGTGAAGCATACCACCATAGAGCATCCCCGGAAATTTAATATCTGCTGTAAACCTTGTTTTTCCTGTTACCTTATTAAACGCATCAACACGTGGGATTGATTTATTGAGATACTTAAATTTTTTTTGCCCTATTAAAGGCATGGAGACACCTCCTCTTAGTATTTATCCAAAATTATATTTTGTTTGCCAATAACTTGCAAGCAAAAAAATATAACCAAAAAGCTTAGTGAGGGCGCTGTGATCCGGTATACTGCACTTAAAAGGTTTGTTTGGAGTATCCAAATTGATCCTGCGTCCTCACCCTACAATAAGCCTGTCACTTTCTGCTGTTAACCTGGCTTGGGCATCAAATTATGCAAGCTGTTTATCTATTAGCACTTATGCCCTCGCATCAATGTCTGATGAGCCCTAACTGGTGTAATTTAATAGACGTCCCGTCCTCGACTTACATCAATAATAGTTTTGAATGATCGCCTTTGTCGGGCAAACAGATACACATAAACCACAACCATAACACGCATCACTGTTAAACTTCGGGTAATCCTCCATTGTTATTGCCTCATAAACACAAGCCCTAACACATGAACCACATGAAGTACATTTATCTTCATCAACTTCAGGCACAACAGGGGTATTAATAATATGTTTTTTGTTTTCAAATCTCTCATTTATTCTCTTAAGAGTCAATCCCTTAAAATCCGCAAGGGTGTCATATCCTTTCCTCTTCATGAAAGCCTCTATTTCATTTCTTATTTTTCTGTATGTCTCAGGCCCCTTCAAATTACTTGCTGTTGCAACCCCTACTGCGTCTGCACCTGCCATTATATACTCTACCGCATCATTTCCGCTTGCAACCCCACCTATTGCAATTATGGGAATGTCTACAACTTCTCTGATCTCCAAAACCATTCTGGTTATGAGGGGTTTTATAGCAGCTCCTGAAAGCCCGCCAAAACCTTTCGGACCACCCAGTAAAGGCATACCTGTTTCGATATCTATCGCCATTGCTGGGCCAATAGTATCAGCGGCAGCAATGGCATCCGCTCCTGCATCCGCTATAGCTTTCGCCCATTCTTTTACATTCAGGTGATGGATAGCACTCAGTTTGGCCATCAATGGGATTTTTATGACTTTTTTCATGGCTCTGATACCCGCTGCATAGTCAGACGGGTCATGGACTTCGGGAAGGGGAACTTTAAGACCCGGAAACATTGCTTCCAGTATACCGCCCATATGGGGGCATGCTGAAGGATACTCGATTATATCTGCCCCTGCCGCCTCACAATCTTTTGCTAATTGAACGGATTCCTCTGGACTGGTTCCGGCTAGGTTTGCTATAATCGGAACACCTCCCTGTTTTGCAATTTCGAATTCTTGTTCACACCAGCGTTTTGCAAGGGCTGTAGTTCCAAAAACACAGTTCAGCATTCCGGCTTTGACGCTTTTTATGCAGGGTAACGGATCTGGCAGCGGATTTGCTACGATGGTCTTGGTTGTTATGGCCCCGGGACCGTATTCGGCCACCTTTTTAATTCTTGCACCATCTCTTCCGTCAACACCGGAAGAAACGATAACCGGACTTTTCAGGACAACATTTCCGATTTTTACACTAAGATCCATTATACAAAACCTCCCTCTGTAGTCTTTAATTTTTTTTAATATCTCGCTTATTCCTAGATTTTCAGATCAATGTCTCAAATTCCTTTGCTTTGCCACACATGCACTAGACGGAAGCTCTGCTCCTTTAGCTGGTCGCTGTCTTTATGATTGTGATGTTTTGCTGGTAATTACTGTTATGTTAACAATGTCACCTTGGCCTCTTACCTCACATAAAGCGTTTCACTTAGTTTTAAGCATCGGTGCTTTGTCCGCCGCTTTGCTTCCTCGCAGGCAGACTTCCCCACCAACCTGACACTTCATTTATCACAGTCGCCATTATCATACCGCCCAAAAAGCACACCATTATACCAAATGGATCTTGAGCATTTACAGCAAACATTACAGCAACACCGGCAAATGCTGCCGGAATCTTATTCACCGGTGTGGAACCTAACAACACGCCATGTATGAAGCACACTCCGAAAGTAGCAAGACCGCATACAACTATTGTGGTGAGGTTATAAGATGCCCCGGTGGCCATCATAGCGCCTATCGCGGCTACCCAAATATAACCCCATACTACACCTAAGACGCTGCTTAAATAATATCCGATAAATTCCTCTCTTTTACAGCCACCACAGAAATATAAGAAGAACGTTACAAAACAAGACCAAAGATAGGGGTTAAACGGCGTATACTGCCAAAGGATAATAAACAACACGACCACCACTGCAGCAACAACACTCACCTTTGTCATAAAAATTTTCATATTCATACACAAAATGCCTCCCTTTTTTTTTATTGGGATGATTTTGGCATGCCATTGTGAATCTTTAAAACCGTCTGTAAAACTGTATGTGAAATGATTTACAATCCTGAGCCCCAAAATTGCCATTAACCTGTATGACTGCATATTTATAAATTAAAACACAAATACCGAATATCTGATTGGGTTGAAATATAGTGTATGTAATGTTCACTTTCCAGCACATCACCGATTAATATGTATCAGAAAATAATAGTATTATTGCTGCCAATTTGGCACTTGATAATCACCCCGTTAAAATTTTAAACTCAATATAGTTAAACAATAAAATTCAAAAAACATATATTAATTTAAAAAACCGTAATCAACTCTTCGCACTATATATTGACTCCGTTTTTCCTCCAGAGGGCTTTTGCTTGGTCAATGCACTCAGCTTTTACCTCTTCTTCATCGACAGTAGTCATTTTGCCATTCTCTACAACTATGTTTCCATCAACTAAAACGGTCTCAACATGTTTACCTTGGAATGTCATCGTATAATATGAGATCACAGATGCAGGCACTACAGGTGTAGGGGAATCAGGATTGATTATTATTATATCTGCCTTTTTCCCTACCTCAAGACTTCCTATTTGTTTTTCTAAACCCATGGCTCTAGCAGCATTCCCTAGTGCCATGTCGAGCACTTGGAAAGAGGGTAAAAGGGTTGGATTTGCTCGATGAGCCTTGTGAACTAAAAATGCGTACCTTATATATTCTGATATGTCGAGTGTGAAGAAACAATCGTGGCCAAGTGTGACATTGATATTTTTTTCCATCATCTCGGGCACCTTTGCTACTCCATTGCCGCCAAGTGAATTCGTCATAGGAGTATGTGCTACATTCACCTTGTTTCTGGCCAGTATGTCAAGGTCCTCATCTGTCAGATCTATGCAGTGTGCAGCAATTACATCAGGGCCCAGCACACCCGCTTCTTCAAGTACCTGTGGTGCGGATTTTCCGTACTTTTCTACCAAAAATGCCCTGGGTATTTCGGCAATATGTATTTCGATCCCGCATTTGTACTGATCTGCAATCTCTCTGGCCCTTCTCAATGTTTCAAGGGAGTTGGTATAAGCGGTATGCACGCCTAACCGTCCTTCAATTCTGCCACCGTTTCCTTTTGGATATCTGCTTAGAAAATCAATGTTTTCCTGAAAAGCCTTTTCAGCCATTTGTTTTTCCAGCTTTTCAAGAATGGACACACCAGGAACCCTTTCAGTAACCTCGAACCCTACCTGTGCCCTTATGCCGACCTCTTGAATAGCCTTGGCACTCGCTGACAATGCCCCGGGAAGAGCATTAGGCCCCTCTACAAGTTCACAAACTGTCGTCGTGCCATTCTTTAATAGTTTGGATGCAGAATATTTTGTAGCCGCGTATATCCCTTCCTGATAAGTTATGTCTTCAAGCCACTCCCAGCCCATCTTTTGAAGCATATCCCAAAAGCTCTTCAATTGTGTGTAATCCACGGGCATGTTGTGACCAAGCACATAGGACATGTGGGTATGTGTCACTATAAATCCCGGCATCACTATTTTGCCGTTTGCATCGATAACCTTTTTGAAATTACCGTATCTCTTTTCTATTTCATCGGTCTTGCCGATATCTATGATCTTGTTTCCTTTAACCGCAACCGCACCGTTTTCTATGATTTGACCGGAAAGTGTATCCTTTTCAAATGTCAGCACAAGACCATTCTTAATTAGAATATCTGCCATCTTACCTCCTCCAAACTTTATTTTTCAGTTCGGCCAAAATAGACATATAATTTCATTATTCGGTGAGGAAGACAAAAAAGCCTTTCTCACCGAATAACTATTAACCATACTACACGCCGCCAAGCAGTGCTGCCAACACAGCCTTTATTGTATGCAGCCTGTTTTCTGCTTCGTCAAATATAACAGATGCAGGTGAATTTAGCACTTCATCTGTTGCCTCCTCATTTCTTGCAACAGGTAGACAGTGCATTACATTGACGTCCTTCTTAGCCTTTTCAACGATTTCCTGCCTTACGCACCATTCGTCCTTCAGTTTATCTTTTTGTGCCTGGAATTCCGGATCACCTGCAAAATTGGTCTCCAGACCTTTTGCAAACACCTCAGGTGATACCCAGGAGTAAATATTGATGAAATCGGCATCTTTGACAGCTTCTTCATATGAACGTACTATTTCTATTTTGCCTCCGGTCAGCTCTGCTTCCTTTTCAGCGTCTGCTTTAATATTCATATCCGGGTCAAAACCTTCAGGGCAGGCTATTGTAACATTAAATCCGAGTTTTGCAGCCGCAAGCATCGTAGAATTGGTAAGCCCTGCTGGCGGATTGGCCACCCTGTAGCCCCACAAGAATGCCACTTTGCAGCCGCGTATATCTCCTTTTTTCTCCTGCATTGTGAGCAAATCAGCGAGCGCTTGGGTAGGATGCTCCACAGGACAGGAAGCATTGATATAGGGGACGTCTGCATACTGTGCACCTGTTTCCAGTCGATCCCTTGTAATCGGTCTATGGGCAAAACCGGCCACATATCTTGTTATCGTCTTTATGGTATCATGCCAATCTTCTTCTGCAGCGTCACCAACCCACAGACGGCTGTGGTCGAGCCACATCATGTGGCCACCTAGATGAGTCATTGCCGTTTCAAAAGAACAGCTGGTCCTCGTAGACGGTGTCTCGAAAATTCCCGCAAGGGACTTTCCTCTCAGAAGTTCGTGTTGTCTTCCGATTTTCAGGTCTTCTTTCAATCTCTTAGCGATCTCTAGTAGAAACCTTATTTCTTCACCTGTTAGATCTGCTATTCCTAAGAAGTCTCTTCCTCTTAACTTTTGCATTATTTTTCTCCTCCTTTGTATTAATTTATTTTCCCTTCCTGGAGGTACTGTTTTAGCTGCTCAACCGACCAGGATGGGTCAAAACCGAGCTCTTCAACCGTGCGGCCCATTTTCCAAAAGTCGCGGTTTAAAAGGCCTTCAGCTATGGTCGTCACCGCATCACTGACAGGTGTGGGGACACCCACCATCTTGCCTAGTGAGGAGTATGTGACAAGACCGTATGGGATATCTTCAGTTAGGTGTCTTGCCTCTAATGTAAACGGTCCTTCACAGACCTCCAAAAACGGGGTATGAATCGCTTCGTAAATTGGCAGCACCTCGTCCACACCGCCGCGATTCCACTTAACAAGCCTTATCTCCTCTTCAAGTGTGTACTGTTTGATCCCGAGCTTTTCACCTATAGCGATTCTTTCCCTGTCTATTTTCTCAATTAGATTGACAACCGCCGGCGTACATTCCTTAACACCAAACAGGTGAAAATCTTTTTCTCCTAATTCCACCCGTGCAGCATTGCATACCATCGGTGGTGTATGTGTAATTGCATTATAGTCGACCAGCAGCGTATCTACGGCATTCTGACCCCTTCTAATTGTATAACCGTTTTTCTCAGGCCATAATGTCTTGACTATCGGAAGGACATAGTCGATGTCTTTTCCGGGGAATGTGGCAAATATAAGGTTTTGTGTCCTGGCTTCAAGCCTTACTTGATAGTCGCCCTTACGGGAAGCTCCGTATGGAAGTGTGTTGCAATCAGCAAGGTATACTTTCTTTCTGCAGCCGTGGTCCCTAAGAAGCTTTGCCCATGTCAGGGATGCTCCACCTTTTCCGAGTGATAATATCACCTGGCCTTCTTCGAGATATGGTGCAAGCAGTTTTGCGTATTTGAATATAACAAAATATGGGACAGGAGCAAGTATTACCTGGGCTCCTTTTATAACTTCAGCAATGTTGCTGCTTGCAATTGACACCTTCCCAAATACTCCGGTAGGCTTCATGTCAATGTCGAGCACCTCAATGCCTCCGCGGTCTTTAACCCCCTTAATTTTATCAGGGTTCGACGAGTAAAGAGCAATTTCATACCCCTGGTTGCCCAGGTCGGCAGCTGACATGAAGCCACCATTTCCGGCACCTAAAATTGCTATTTTTTTAATGTCCATCTTAGATGTTACACCCCTTTTTGTTTTTTTAATTTTTCACGCAGTTCTCTCGTCTTTTCCCTATTTATTGTAAATTCATCGCCTTCGAGAACCACACCATAATCCTCCAATGCACTCTTCAGCGATACGATCTCGTTTCTTACATCTATCCTCACCAGTTCAGGATCCCTGTCAAGGGGATCTCCCCAGCCTCCCCCTCCGGAAGGATAGCTTGTAAATGTATCACCTTTTTTTAGCTGTACAGCTTCTTTTGCTTTTAATTCTCTTTCGCCAGGTAAGCCTTCATTTATAAATGCCAGATTGCAAGAGCCCTGCTTGCCGCCAAACACACCGTAAGGTGGGTTGTATTTGCCGTCTCCGAACATTACGAGCATTGGGTTTTCATCGTACATCTTTATCCTATATTTGGCACCACAACCGCCTCGAAAAGCACCTGCACCACAGGAATCTGTTGTGAACTCGTTAAACTCGGTAATATGCGGATAATCTACTTCATTTGTCTCAATATTCGGTGCAATGAGACCTCCGAGGTCAATTCCATCTCCAATGTAGTGACGGCCGTCCATTCCCTTCATACCCCCGGCACCGCCGAATCCATTAAATCCGAACATTACATAAAATTGCTCGTTTCTAGGGTCAATCCCCGTTATTGTAGGGCCATTCCACCTGTTCCATCCACCGGGAACCCTGTCTGGCAGCACGTGAGACAATGCTAACCAAGTTGCTTCCAAAATCGCACACGCTGTATCAAGTGTACAAGATGCAACAGGTGCCGGGAACTGAGGATTCACAACCGTGCCCTCAGGTGCATAAACCTTGATCGGCCTATATACACCTTCGTTGTGAGGTATATCCGGTGTTGTAACAGTCGTTAAAAACGCCACATAAACACATGTTTCGGTATTTGCCAACGGTGAGTTCACAAAGCCCGTAACCTGCGGATGCGAGCCCGTAAAGTCAACAGATGCTTCATCTCCTTTTATCGTCAAAGTAACTTTTATTGGAATCGGCTCATCTGAGAAACCATCGGAGTCGAGAATCGCTTCACCTTTGTAAACACCATCAGGCAATTTTGCTATCTCATCCCTCATCCTCTGCTCTGCGTAGAGGTGTATGTCTTCAATCGTTTCTCTGACCTTGTCCTCACCGTACTTTTCTATCATCTCCAGGATTCTTTTCTCTCCAACCATACATGAAGCAACCTGAGCTTTCATGTCAACCCAAAGGTCGTCGGGCATCCTTGTGTTTATTCTTATCAAGTCAACGACGTCCTGTATGGGTTTGTTGTCTTTATAAATCCTTACAGGAGGTACCCTTATCCCTTCATGGAAAAGTTCCCTCGCTTCTGGGCAATATGATCCTGGATCAAGACCACCGACATCGCCGTGGTGGGCTCTGTTTATAGTTATGAACTGAAGTCTCCCGTTATAAAATAGGGGCTTCATTATTGTAATGTCAGGCAGGTGTGTACCACCCATATACGGATCGTTCATGACAAACACATCACCAGGATGGATGTCGTCTCCAAAAGCCTTACTAACTGCCTTGACCGCTTCCATAGCCGATGCCGTATGTGAAGGTACCCCGTCTACCTGTGAGACAATTCTGTTGTCCCAGTCACATATTGCACAGCTGAAATCGTGAACCTCCGCAAATATAGGGGATATAGAAGTGTTAATCATCGTAATTCCCATTTCTCTGTTAATTGTCAGCAGCCGGTTGTAGATAACCGCAAAAGTTATTGGGTCTTTTGCTCCTTCAAACTCTTTTCTACGCTTGCCTAAAACGCTCATCTTTTCACCTCCATGATGACGTTTCCGTACTGGTCGACCTTTGCCTTCCACTTTGGATGTATGATTATCGTAGTCGTCCGCTCTTCTATAACAGCAGGCCCTTCTATTTCATTGCCGGGCACCAACTTATTCCTGTCATAAACAGGTGTATCAACAAGACCTTTACTTTCCTGGAAATACACCTTCCTACTGTTTTTAAGTGCCTTGGATGGATCTACCTCAGTTGAAGGTTGCTTTTCCTTCAGCCCGGTTTTTTCAACGTGGCCAACACCAGTAACTCTAAGATTTATGATCTCTATCGGTGTTTCAGGCGTAGAGTAGCTGTAGAGCCTTTCGTGTGCTTTGTGGAAAGTTTGGGCTATTTCGGCAATGTGCTCTTCGTCAATCACACAATCATTCGGCATTTCAATCGTGACCTCATGGTGTTGCCCAACATATCTTACATCCAGGAACCTGAGCAGTGACGTGTTTTCTTTTTTTACCCCCTCTGAAAGCAGTTCGTCTAGTGCCTTTTCTTCTCCCTTTCGGATGACATTATTGAAGTCTTGCAAGTCTATACCGGGTATAGTAGCATTATAGCTGAATACATTATCAAGCCTTATATCGGTCTCAAGCATCCCCAGTGCACAAAATACCGATGCTGCAGTAGGAACTATTATTTTTTCAGATCCGATTTCCTCGGCTATCTTGCATGCATGGATCGAACAAGCTCCACCTACACTGACAAGTGCAAATTCTCTCGGGTCATATCCCTTTTCTACAGATACAACCTTTACTGCATCTGCCATGTTTTGATTGACTATATGGTAAACCCCAAATGCCGCTTCTTTAACCGACATTCCAAGGCTTTTACCTAATTTTTGTTCAAATATCCTTTCGGTCTTATCGTAATTTACTTTCATCTCCCCGCCGAGGAAATAATCCTTGTTCAGATACCCCAACATCAAGTTGGCATCCGTAACCGTCGGCTTCTCACCGCCGATGTCATAACATATCGGCCCTGGATCAGAATAAGCCGACTCCGGACCAACGCGCAACATACCACCCTGGTCGATCCAAGCTACAGAACCTCCGCCTGCACCTATTGTGTGAATGTCTATCATCGGTTTTGCAACCCTATAACCGGCAATTTCCCCTTCAGTGCTCAATGTCACATTTCCTTGATTGACAAGTGTTACGTCAAACGATGTCCCACCCATATCTAATAGTATTAAATTCTTTTCTCCTGTCAGGTCGGCATAAAACATTGCCCCCGCAGCACCTGCGGCTGGCCCTGAGAGCAATGTTGCAGATGCGTGGCGGATTGCTGTGTCAGCAGTCATCATTCCTCCGTTTGAAGCCGTCACATAAAAAGCCCTTTTCAACCCGTCTTTTTTTAATTTTGCCTCTAGATTCTGGAGGTACACAGTTAATTTTGGTCCCACATACGCGTTTGCAACCGTTGTAGAGCCCCTTTCGTATTCCCTTATTTGGGGCAACACCTCTGAGGATAATGATACAAAAGCATCAGGCAAATAATTTTTTACAATTTCTCTGATTCGTTTTTCATGAACATCATTTAAGTACGAAAACAAAGTACATACTGCTACAGCCTCGACCCCTTCTTTGACAAAAAACTCACACACTCTTTCGACATCTTCTTCAACAAGCTCCTGCAGCACGTCACCCTTATAATCTATCCTTTCCGTCACACCAAGTCTGAGATATCTTGGTACAAGCGGTGGTGGAGAATACAGGAACAGATCCCATATGTTTGTCTTATGTGCTCTTCTCATCTCGATTGTGTCTCTAAAGCCTTTTGTGCAAATAAGACCGGTTTTTGCTCCTGTCCCTGTAAGTAAGGTGTTTGTTGCAACCGTCGTGCCGTGTACAAAAACCTCAGCATTTCCTAGAAAATCCTCAAGCGTTACACCATAAAACTTTGCGGCCTTGTTTATAACATTATAGAGACCTATGGATTGGTCATGCGGCGTTGACAGTTCCTTAAAAGTATTAAGCACGCCGTTTTCGTCGATTACAACACAGTCTGTAAATGTCCCTCCAATATCGACTCCGATACGAAGCTTCATTTTTCCCCTCCATTCTTACAAAGGTTAATATTTAGAAAAAATTTTGTTTCACTGAGCCTCCTTTGTTGAGTAATAGAATATTCAATTATACTGATCGCTTAAATAATCACCCTTGCATCCAACACTTTTACACCCTTTTCATACACTATAACAGGGTTTACATCGATTTCTTTAATGCTAGGATTTTGTTCAACCAGTTTTGCAAGGGATAGTATAGCTTCAGAAAGTGCTCTTATGTCTTTTGCGGGTTCGCCTCTTACACCTGATAACACTTTGTAAGCCTTTGTGTCTTTGATCATTTCGAGTGCGTCGGTTTGCGTCAAGGGCAAGACCCTAAATGAGACATCCTTTAAAACCTCAACAAAAACCCCACCTAAACCGAACATGAGTGCAGGACCAAACTGTTTATCTTTTACCATCCCCAATATGCACTCCGTGCCTTTTTGTGCCTGTTCAACTATGAGCATTCCCTCTATCCTCGCCGAGGGGACATTTTTGTATACACTATCCATAACGGCTTCGTAAGCCTTTTCAACATCCTGTTTGCTGCTTAATCCTATCTTCACGCCTCCCACATCGGTTTTGTGAATTATATCTTGAGAGACGACTTTGAGCACTACGGGAAATCCTATCTCTTCAGCAGCCGCTGCGGCCTGCTCTTTGGATCTTACCAACTCATATTCGGGCGTAGGCAGGCCATAATGCTTAAAAAGCATCATTGCTTCATGTTCCAGTAAATTTCTATTTCCTTCCCGGGCTTTTATAATAAGTTCATGCATTAGATCTCACCTACTATCTTTTTATGTTTGGGCCTTTATTTAACACCTTATCAGCAAATCAAGAGCAAAAAGCCTGTTCTCCCAACTCAAACGCCCTTATGTTAACCTCCAAGGTTTTTTGTGGCACACGTTCCTTGATTGCTTCAAGAAGTGTCTCACGCTCTACCATGAGAATACCACTTGCATATGCAGCGCCCAACATGACGACACTAACAGTCTTGGCATTACCTGCCTCAAGTGCCAATTTTATCGCATCAAGGACAACCACTTTCCCGCACAACTTTTGCAAACAATCCATGATCACATCTATTGGCGGGTATTTTGCAGCCCCCGTCTTTACATCGACGGGCGGCAGGGGCTGGGTATTTAATATCACTGTCCCACCATCTGAAAGGTAATCAACACCTATCCTAAGACCTTCAAGCGGTTCAAGTGCCAATACCAGATCAGCCTTTCCTTTTCCTACCAACGGTCCATAAACATCGCCTATCCTTATGTGAGAAGCGACAGCCCCTCCCCTCATTGCAGCTCCAAAAGTCTCCCCTACTCTTACGTTTATCTGTTCTTTTTTCTTTTCACCGGCTTTTATTGCGGCTTCTGCTATTATATGCGAAGCGAGTATGCTTCCCTGTCCACCAACACCTGCAACAATTATGTTTTTATCCATCAAGATCTGCCTCCCATTTTAATTGCTTCGACCGGACATACCTGCATGCACAAAGTGCAATCGGTACAGCTGATTTCGTCAATCCCCGCCCTCTTTTTCTCGGAATCAAACGTGATGGCAGGACAACCGAGCTGTACACACGACTTACATCCCGTACACAAACCCTGGTCTACCCAAGTCTGGGTCTTTCCTTTTTTCGTTCTCCTCTGGACCTGAAGCTGGCATTCCCCTTTTAATACGACAACCGAAGGCCCCTCAAACTCTAATGCTTCACTGAGCGCTGTCATTGCTTCGTCGGTATTATAGGCAGACGCCTCTTTTACAAATTCCACACCCAATGACATCACCGCTTTTTGAATATCAAGCGCCTTTGTCTCCTTCCCAAGGGAGTCTACACCCGTACATGGATTTGGCTGATGTCCTGTCATACATGTCCAGCTATTGTCAAGTACTATAAAGGTGATATCAGCTTTTGAGTATACGGCATTTACGACAGCTGGCAAGGTTGCATGGATAAACGTAGAGTCTCCGGCAACGGCAACAACCTTCCCTTTTTTATATCCCACCTGCGCCTGGCCCTGGGCCATTCCTATGCCACTTCCCATCACATAAATTGTGTCAAGTGTTTCATACGGAGATCGGATTGGATATTTTTTGGAATCATCATCATTGACATTCACGTTTGTGGAAAACAAACCATAGCCACCCTGTTCATAACATCCAATATCCCCGTTGACTATATGCACACCTTCATGTTTTCTCAGTGCCAATCTCAGTGCATAATACGAGCCAAGATGAGAACATCCCGCACAAAATGTCGATGAGCGTGGTGTAACAAGTTTTCGTATTTGTTTTCTTAGATCCGCCTTTGGATCCTCTTCCTTCTCCATATCAAAAAACGGGACAATCGCATCTGTCACGATATCTGTATTTATTTCTCCGTATGGTTTGAATATCTGATTGTGGCCCTTTCCGTAAATTTTAACTTTAGGGGCAACCTCAATTGAAAGGCTTCTGACAAGGTTTTCAACTACAGGATCCCCTTCTTCTATCACGATGAGTGTCGAGACATTTTTCAAAAGCTCTGATACAAGCCTGTCCGCCAAGGGAAAAATCATGCCTAACTTTAAATGGCTGACCTTTCCCGAAAGCCCCATCCGCTTAAGAGCTTCTTTAGCATATGAAGTTGCAAGACCGGTCGTCAATATCCCTACCTTTGAGCCCCCTACAAGGTTGAGCTCGTTGAACTGGCTGTTATTACTTATATCACGCGCCTTTGGAAGTAAGCGGTGAAGCCATTCATGTTTGTGCACAGCTCCAGGAGCACCATACACGTTCCACCTGTATGGCAGTTTGTAGTGTTTATTGAAACCGAGTTTATTCCTGTTTTCATTGACAGTCTCCAACTTAACGTCACCGCTTGCATGAGATATCCTGCTGACAGAACGTAAGAACACAGGGAGTTCCAGTCGTTCAGATATTTCAAATGCCGCTTTAGTCATGTCTTTTGCTTCCTGCTGGTCCATTGGTTCAAGGCATGGGATTTCTGCATATATGGCAGCTGTACGGGTGTCTTGCTCTGTTGACGAATAATGTGCATCGGGGTCATCCGCTACCACGACAACCATACCGCCCTTTACACCACCATAGGGAATTGTCATAAAGGTATCCATGGCTACATTAAGGCCAGCGTTTTTCATGGCGACCATTGATCTCGCACCTACCAGCGAAGCCCCTGCAGCAACCTCAAAAGCCACCTTTTCATTCGTGCTCCATTCCACATAATAGTCATTATCTGAAGCAACATCAATCAGAGCCTCACAGATCTCAGATGACGGTGTGCCTGGATACGCAGCCATAAGCTGAACACCTGCTTCAATCGCTCCTCTGGCTATAGCCTCGTTGCCCATCAATAATACCTTAGACCCAGGTTGTTCCATTATCGGTTTGCTCATAATAATCTCTCCTTCAACTTGTTGTTTTTACACTCAATATTGCTTTCATCGCTCTTACTGCCCTCTCCGGGGTCGGAAAAACCGGAATACCATTTTTATGCATTTTTTCAGTCTCTTCATGCTCTGTTTGTCCGCCCCCGAGATATGAAATTACTATAGGTTTATCGGTCTTTGACTTAAGTTCTTTTACTACCTCAAATGCACCCGGAATCGGATCTCCGAATATAAGCATGAAAATGTCAATATTCGGGTCCTCTATTGCAATCTCCATCGCATCCCTATACCTTTTAGCTGTAGCGTCACCTGTTAGGTCCAGCGGATTTGAAATCACACATTGGTCAGGTAATATCTCTTTCAGGCGATTCCTTAAAGAATCCTGTAAATCTACAATGTTAATCCCGCATTCCTCGGCCGTATCAGTAGCAATTATCCCACAGCCGCCGCTTGATGTAGCTATAAGCATGTTATTGCCTTTTGGCTTTTTCAGAAATCCAAGTGCCTTCGAGTAATCATAAAATTCGGTTAAGTCATTAGCCCTGACTATACCCAACTGCTTGCAAACACCATCAAAAATCTGATCCATGCCACCAATTGACTTTGTATGAGATTCTGCAGCCTTTTTCCCTTTTTCAGTTCTCCCTGGCTTTAAAACAACTACAGGTTTTGTTTGAGCAGCTTTTTTAGCAATCTCCATAAACCTGGGGCCGTCTTTTACTCCTTCTATATAAAGTGAAATCACTCTTGTCTCCGTATCTTTTGAAAAATAATCGATAAGGTCTATCTCACTCACATCTGATTTATTTCCGAGTGCAACGAAAGCCGAAACTCCTAATTGCTCATCTTCCGCCAACATTTCTAATGTAGCACCGGCTGTGCCACTTTGCGATATCACCGCAATTGGCCCTTTTTTCGTTATGAGCGGCCATGTTGCACATAGTTTATTAGGCGTGTAATTAAACCCCTGGCAGTTTGGACCTATTATCCTAATCCCGTACTTTCTAGCAGTGCCGACCACCTGTTCCTCAAGCTCTACATTTCCGACTTCCCTGAACCCACCGCTTATAATCACAGACCCTTTTACCTTTTTCAGCCCAGCCTCTTCTATAACCTTCGGGACAAATCTTGCCGGGACAACAACCACTATTAAGTCTACATCGCCCGGCACATCAGTTACGCTCTTATAACACTTGTATCCCAATATTTTTTCTTCTTTTGGATTTATTGGGTATATTCCCCCTCTGAAGCCGCCATCTATAATATTTTTTAATATTACGTGCCCGGTTTTTTCCGGCTTTCCAGAAGCTCCTATTACCGCTACAGATTTGGCATTAAACATATGATCCATAGAATTCATAACAAAACCCCTCTTTCTGGCATTTTTCTTATTAATTCATCCACAATGAGAAATGACCAGATGTATTCTATCGTGTTAAGTGCAATTTGATATACACCTAATGCAACAACCGTGCCAAAGCTCGGAAACTTATAATAATTGTATCTAATTGCCCACAAATGCCTGAATTGACAATAAAATTCTCGTGTAAAAAAATACAGTACCTAGCAAAACATGTTTATTATTATCAAAATGATATTTGTACTCCTATTGCCCACAAAAATCTGTTGTATGATATACAAAAAAAGCCCATTATCATAATGATAAGCGTTTATCATTATGATAATGGGCTTTGTCCATTGTCTTTACTGGATTCCATATTTATTTACCTTCCGATAGAGTGTCGCGATTCCGATTCCCAAAACTTCGGCAGATTTTTGTTTGCCTTTAAGGTTGTTACCGTATGTTTCTAAAGTCTTTTTAATCAGCTGCCTCTCCATCTGTTCCAATGTCATAATGCCTTCATTATTTTTTCCGTATTCAATTATTTTAAGTGGCAGCAGTTTAGGAGTCACAATGCCTTTTCTGTCCAACATGTTAACCATATACTCCACAACATTTTCAAGTTCCCTTACATTGCCGGGCCAGTCATATTTATCAAGGTATTTCCACACACTGTTCTCAAATCCTATCACCTTTTTATTAAACAGCCCGGCATATTTTCCTGTAAAGTTTTCAACCAAAATCCTAATGTCCTCCTTCCTGTGCCGCAGAGGGGGCACAACAAAAGGAATTACATTAAGCCTGTAGTAAAGGTCATCCCTAAAAGTCTTCTCTTCGATCATTTTTTCCAAGTTTTTGTTGGTAGCAGCAATAATCCTCACGTCAACAGGGATGGGATTATTAGAACCGAGCCTCACTATTTCCTTCTGCTCCAACACCCTCAATAGTTTTGACTGAAGGTAAAGGGGCATGTCCCCTATCTCATCAAGAAAAAGCGTGCCCGTATTGGCGAGCTCTATCTTACCCATCTTGCCCTTGGGGTCTGCCCCCGTAAAAGCACCCTTTACATATCCGAATAATTCACTTTCGAGAAGTGTCTCCGGTATTGCCGCACAATTTATAGTAACAAATGGTCGGTCTTTTCTTGGGCTTTCCGAATGTATAGCGCGCGCAAACAGCTCCTTGCCAGTGCCGCTTTCACCTGTTATTAGAACTGTCGACGAAGAAGAAGCCACCTTTATGACCTTCTGTTTTAAGTCCTTTATTGCCTTTGATTCCCCCATTATGTTTTCCAGTTGCATGCTTTCCCTTACATTTGCCATAGTCAGCAGCCTGTTTCTTAATTTATTTATTTCTGTAAAAATAAAGATATTGTCAAAACTTAAATTTTTCTTTATAACCTTATAATGCTCACCTATAAGCGTAAAACTTTTTCCGTGTATTTCCAAAATGTATTCATCCTGGTCAACTATGACGTTTCCTGTGGCCCTTAAAGTCACATTCTCTCCGCCACATACTTCTCCGATATCAAGCATGTTTTTTGCTATGCTGTTGATATTAACTATTTTCCCCTCGTCATTGAACACAATTACACCTTGTTCTATCTTATCGACTATATTTGTCATTATACCTATAAGTGAAAGCATGTTTTGCCTGTCCGCCTCTTCTTTCACCTTTAATGCGATCAAATCCGAAAATTGTTCCAAAACTTCCGGGTAGGTTTCAAAATTTTCGAGAATATGTTCCTTTTGAGTATCATCAAAACACACCAAACCTAATACACCAATGACATTGTCATCAAGCTTTATTGGTGTGCTTATTTCAAATTTTTCCTCACACTCGTCTCTTTTCGGGCACTGCAGACATAGAGCATGCTCTCCCGGTTTATCTATAACCTTCGCCTCACCCGACCTCACTACTTCCCTGTAGACAGACCCTTCTTGCGCCATATTAGTATTTATCTTGCTGGAAAATCTCCCTGTACCTGCGATCCTGTTTAAATCACTATCTACTATCTCCACATCTACTTTTAGAATTTGAGAAAGAACCCTGGCATACTTCATAACAGTATCTTGCATATCTTTTAAGGTTTTGTTCATATAGTAATGACCTCCGTTCGTACTCCCCAAATCATGCACTGTCCTTGTATTTCGTGTTATGCAATAACTATTGAATGTGGGCAGGTTATACTAGATACTGACATAGTAATACCTCCATTACTAACCCTTAATTCCTTACATTACGGAATCTTAGAGTGACAAATTTAAAATGGTGGACGGTTTTACTCTGGTTTCAATTATTGTTTTGTGATAATTTATATGATTTACAATAACTCAATAGCTGTGCCAAATAGCCGTTGCCAAATACAAACAAATATTACTATCTTAATATTTATTCTATAAAACCTAGAAAAAACCTTCTGGAATTTATCAAATTAATAAGCACATATTAATTTGTTTCATGCTAATGATGTCAAAAAGGAAGGACATTTTAAGCAGATTATAGAATATTTATGTATTCGTAATAATTCTAAGGTAGGAGGACAAAAATGCGATTCATAGATTTAAGAAGCGATACTGTCACTTTACCAACCCAAGAAATGCGCGAGGCTATGTATAAGGCAGATGTAGGTGATGATGTTTACGGGGACGATCCCTCCATAAACAAGCTAGAGGAGCTAGGAGCAGAAATACTGGGAAAAGAGGCATCTCTTTTCGTTCCCAGCGGGACACAGGGGAATCAGATCAGCGTATTGTCACATACAGCACCGGGCGATGAGATTATCCTCGAAGAAAGATCTCATATAATAACATATGAAGTAGGAGCTGTAGCACGTATTGCCGGAGTACAGGCAAAGACCGTTTATGGGAAAAAAGGAATTATTTCACCTTCTGATATAGAGCATTCTATACGGGAAGAGGATATACATCAGCCAAAAACCACCCTCATTTGTGTTGAAAACACACATAACAGGGCAGGCGGCACCGTAATTCCCTTAGATATTCTGAGAGAAACATATGACCTTTCGCGTAAATACGAAATTCCCGTCCATATGGATGGAGCCCGTATTTTTAATGCTGCGGCATACTTAAAAGTTTCGGCCAAACAGATAGCCCAATACGCCGATTCGGTAATGTTTTGCCTTTCAAAAGGCCTATGTGCACCTGTTGGCTCTCTGATAGCTGGAGACAAACAATTTATATCGAGGGCTCGAAGGTTTAGAAAAATGCTCGGTGGCGGAATGCGCCAGGCAGGCATACTTGCAGCAGCCGGCATTATAGCTCTCGAAAAGATGACAAAAAGGCTTGAGGAAGACCATGTGAATGCCAGGGTTTTGGCAGAAGGATTGAACTCAATTTGCGGAATAAAAATCGACCTTGAAACAGTACAGACAAACATCGTAATATGTGATATAAAAGGCCTAAACATGACTGGAAATCAGTTTTCACATGAACTATTTCTCCGGGGAGTGAAAATCAACGGAGGCCAAAGTTCTACAGTCCGCTTTGTAACCCACCATGGAGTTTCAAAGGATGACATCGACGAGGTGTTGGACAAAGTAAAAGCAATTGCAAAAACAGCCCGTGTTTGACAAAAAAATACCACCCAATTGGGCAAAGGTTTCCAAATTTTATTTAGTATTGAAATAAGAGCCCAATGGGTATTTTTTTTGGGTTAATTTTTGATTTACATGATAAAAATTTTTAGTAGTAAAACAATTTGCTGACTATATAAACAGCTGCCGCAAATCCTGCGAAATCGGCCATCAGCCCAACCGGTATTGCGTACCTGGTTTTCTTAATCCCAACAGAACCGAAATATACAGCAACAATATAAAATGTCGTATCAGTCGAACCTGTTATTGTAGATGCAAGTCTTCCCATAAATGAATCGGGACCATGAGAGTCAAATACCTCCAGCATCATCCCGAGTGCCGCCGGGCCAGATAGAGTCCTTACAACAGCCAAGAAAAGCGCTTCTGTAGGCGCTTTAATGACTTGAAGCACAGGTGACAGCAATTTTACAAGGATATCTACACCACCCGACTCCCTGAAAATACCGATTGCAACATATATCCCTATCAGGTATGGCAACAACTTGATGGATAACATGAAACCTTCTGTTGCACCTTCGACAAATACCTCAAATATTCTTACATTTTTTATGCTCGCGTAAAAAAACACCAAAAAAATCATCATCGGTAGTACCCAGTTTGAACTTGCTCCAAGTGCCTCAGCCATCATGACATATCACCTCTTCCAGCGTTTTTTTCTTCCATAAATCAACCTCATTGTAAAATCAACTGTAATTGCAACAAACGTCGAACATGTTGTCGCAAACAAAATTGATAGTATAATGTCAGTGGGATTATTTGAACCCGCCGAAGCCCTCAGCGCTACAATCGTCGCTGGGACTAAGGTAACACTAGATGTGTTGATGGCCAGAAAAGTGCACATTGCATCAGTTGCTGTATCTGGTCGATCGTTAAGGCTCTGCAGTTCCTTCATGGCCTTTAGGCCGAACGGGGTGGCAGCATTTCCAAATCCGAGCATATTTGCACTCAGGTTCATCAGAATACATCCTAATGCAGGATGCCCTTTAGGAATAGACGGAAAAAGCCATCTAAAAACAGGTGCTATCACCCTGCTCATCATGTCAATCAGGCCGGATTTTTCAGCTACCCTGGCAATTCCCAGCCATAAACTGACAACACCTATGAGGCTTATGGCTCTTTGTACTGCATTTCCCGCCGAAGTCATGGCAGCACCTGTTATCACATCTATCCTGCCATTGATGGCTGCGACAAGTATCCCAAAAAGTATAAAAAAAGAAAAGACATAATTCATGCGCAGCGGCTTTCGCCCTTCCCTCCCCAACTAATCATGAATGATAACTAAACTTCCCGATGGAACATTATCATAAAACCATTTGGCGTCTTCATCCTTTAACCTTATACACCCGTGACTTGCTGGTATTCCAAGTTTTTTTAGTTCCTCTTCAATTATTTTGTCGTCTTTGTCCCTCGGCACAGAATGCACAAGGAAATTGTCCGTAATTCTCACCCAATGATAAGCGCCCTCCTGGAATCGTTCCGACCAAAAGTACTTACCTCGATCCTTTAAATTGAAATGACCTAATGGTGTAACCTTATCCGGCTCCGGAAGCCCTCCTGAAGCAATCATTGATTTTATGGCTTTTTTGCCCTGATATACAATGACCTTTTGAAGAGGCCGTAAATTGACCTCTACCCAAATCACATCTCCTATATCAACAGTAGTAAAATTAAATTTATAAGGTCGAATATCTTCGTCAAATATTGAGGTGCCCCTAACTTCGACTTTGTATGTACTGCCGGGCAGGAAAACCGCACGAGGTTTGAACACAGCATTTTTCCCTTTTAGTTCTATATCACCGTCCATGTTGCTAACCTGTATCTGTACATCCCTCATCTCCTGGTCGAAAATCACGTGAATCGGAGAGTATAAATCCACATCCTCCTGGCCGTATGTCGGGTTTGTCGAAACAACATCCGGTATATCGGCAACACTGAATGCACCGTAAAAACCCTTTGTATTTCTTTGCCCAGCGAAGTTTTCAATAATCCCCTCATACTTTATCTTGTGTTTTTCACCAGCAGTAAGCACATGTTTGGGGCTTATGATCAATCTGCTGTAATCTTTAAAAATGCTACCCTCTGGAAGGATTTTTTGAAATGGTCTCAATGTAAAATCGAAACCGCAATCTAAACCTCTAATAATAGACTCAACTTTCACAGGGGTGCTAAAGTTTAGCTCAATCGGTCCCTTTTTAGATGTGATTTCAGAAATACCCATCAAAAAAGGTGTTATGTTCGGCCTGAATTCACGTCTTACAATTTTATACACACCAGGTATTTTAGTGCTTATTGGCCCTATCTGCAATTTTATTCTAAATCCCTTAGGCAAGCCTGTTTCAAAAGCAATGATTTCAAGCAAGTCATCTTGAAGCCATTTTGAATTACTTACTATAGGGGAACCCCTTTCGGAGGCAAGTTCAATTTTTTCGTCGATATCATCACACCTTACAGGTATGTAAAACCTTATCAGAATCCGCATCGTCCCTGCTTCGTCCATCTGTTGGACAATAACATGGTTGGCTACTGAGACAAAATACCTCAGAATAAACAGCGCAACTAATGCAATGATAAACAAACGAAATTTCATTGACAATTCACCTCATAACTATTCTTATGACAAAAAGTCACAAACTTTCCTAAAAAATTTGAACGGTCCATTGATTAATTCATGCAACCTTGACACTGTTGATTGTTTTTCAGTTAATAATAAGGAGCCATAGTCTAATCATTAACACCCCACAGACCCCCGGAATGAAGAAGGCCAACAGATAATAATGAGCTATAAGCTAATCGTGCAGCCATATAAACTAATAAATCGCAATTTGTAAACAAATGGTAAATCTGACAGCGATTCCCTAAAAAATGAATATAAAATAAGAACCCCGTCAGACAACGCAATCAAAGGTTGCTGTCGAGTCCCGAGAAATTGTTGTTTCACAATAAAAAAATTCGTGATATTTGTTACGGATTTTTGTGCAAAGCTCTGCTAATATAATCTTAAACAAAGATTATTTAAAACAAAGATTGATTATGATATGAAAGGGGATGCCAGTAATGGCTATTAGAAAAATCGTGCATATTGATGAGGAAAAATGTAATGGATGTGGTATATGTATTCCCGCGTGTGCAGAAGGAGCAATAAAGATTATAGACGGAAAGGCTAGACTCGTATCAGATAATTTGTGTGACGGGCTTGGATCATGCTTAGGTGAATGTCCACAGGGCGCAATCAGCATTATCGAGAGAGAAGCAGATGATTTTGATGAGGAAGCAGCCAAGGAACACGTGTCCCAGTCAACTAATGAACACCAAACAAAAAATGCCGGGCTTTCATGCCCCAGCAGTAAGGCTTTAGACATGCGGGAACAAAGGCCCTGTTGCCCTGCTTCACAATCTCGAGTTATCAATAGTTCCATTACTCCCTCTGTGGCGGGCGAAGATATAATTATCAAATCTCAACTCAAGACATGGCCTGTCCAGCTGATGCTCGCTCCGACAAATGCACCTTACTTTGACGGGGCAGACCTACTCATACTGGCAGATTGTGCGGCAGTAGCTTATCCGAGCCTTCATCCTTCACTTTTAAAAGGAAAGGTTGCGCTGATGGGATGCCCCAAGCTGGACGATGCGGCCTATTATATTGAGAAGCTCAGCAATATCCTGAAATCCAACCAAATCAAGAGTATAAGTGTTGCCCACATGGAGGTCCCCTGTTGTTTTGGAATGGTAAAAATCGTAGAAGAGGCACTCAAGCAATCAGGTAAGGACATCCCCATGACGAAAATAAAAATAAGCGTTGGCGGAAATGTCTGTAGCTGATGATGAAAGACCCCGACAAAGCTGATTAAGCGGTCGGGGTCTTTGCTTTTTTTACTTCTACTAATATAGGGTTTCCGTCATTCGATACCCTAAATACCGATGCTTTAATTTCTTCACCTTTTTTCAATTCCTCGTCAAAATCGAATTCATTTTTGTAAGCTGTAAAATGGCAAACCACCCTGTCATTTTTTACAAAAACCAGTGTGTAAAACTCAAAGTAATTCACGGCTGCGGGATGCTACATTGATAGGGATGCCAGCAGCAGCTCAAACTGCTCTTCATCCAGCACTTTTATTCCGAGACTTATAGCCTTATCGTACTTGGAGCCGGGATTTTTTCCTACTATAACATAATCGGTTTTTTTGCTGACACTCCCGGTCACTCTGCCACCCATTTGCTCAATAATCTCTTCAGCTTCTTTTCTGCTGTATTTCTCCAGTGTCCCTGTTAGCACAAAGGTCAGATTTTCCAACGGCATATTTCCGGCCTGTTTCTTTTCGCTAACCATATTCAAGCCCGCTGCTTTGAGCCGTGATATAAGGTCTTTATTTTGACTCTGGGCAAAAAAGGTCAGTACGCTTTGTGCCATCTTGTCGCCGATTTCCGGTATTGCTATCAATTCTTCATAACTTGCCGCCTGGAGTTTTTCCATTGATCCAAAGGCATCGGCAAGCAAGGAAGCCGCTTTTGACCCTATAAAGGGGATGCCTAAAGCGTATATGAGCCTTCCCAGAGGCCTTTCCTTACTTTTCTCTATGGCGGAAATGAGATTGTCTGCCGATTTTTCTCCCATCCTCTCAAGGCCTATGATGTCTTCCTTTTTTATATAATACAGGTCTGCCGCATCTTTTATCAAACCGTTGGAAAGTAGCATTGAAACCACAGAAGGCCCCATCCCCCTTATATCGAGCGCATCCCTCGATGCAAAGTGGATGATACCCCTTTCAACCTGTGCGGGACAAGAAATACCCGTGCAGCGATAGGCCGATTCTCCTGCAAGCCTTACCGTTTCAGACCCGCATACCGGACATTTTTCGGGCATGGTAAATTTTCTTTCATTACCTGACCTTTTTTCTTTTACGACCTCGACAACTTCAGGGATAATATCACCGGCCTTTTGTATCACAACCGTATCACCTATTCGTATGTCTTTTTCACGCACATAATCCTCATTGTGCAGTGTGGCCCTGCTAACGATCGATCCCGCAACTCTGACCGGTTTAAGCACAGCTGTAGGGGTCAAAACACCGGTACGTCCTACCCTGATTATTATATCCTGAACAACGGTCATTTTTCGTTCTGCGGGAAATTTGTACGCAATCGCCCACCTGGGACTCTTCGATGTAAATCCTAGTTCTCTCTGATGTTTGAGGGAGTTAACCTTAATTACCATTCCGTCAATTTCATACGGCAGAGAATCTCTTTTTTCGCTCCAGTTCATACAGTATTCAATTACGTCTCCAAAGTCTTTTAATAATACTATATGTGGATTAACCCTAAAGCCCGATGATTTGTAGAATTCAAGAACTTCATAATGAGTCTTAAACTCAAAACCCTCGACGTAGCCCAATGCATAGACGAAGGTGGAAAGGGGCCTTTTGGCGGTAATGTTCGGGTCAAGCTGCCTGAGGGAGCCTGCTGCAGCATTCCTGGGATTCGCAAAAACCGGCAGCCCCATGTTCTCCCTCTCTTCATTCAACTTTTCGAATCCGTCTCTGGGCAAGTATACTTCTCCTCGCACTTCAATAATTGAAGGCCCTTTTCCATTTGGAAAATCGATCTTTAGCGGGACGCTTCTAATCGTCTTAACATTATGTGTGACATCTTCTCCAACAACCCCGTCGCCTCTTGTAGCGGCAGTTTGCAAAAGGCCATCGATATATGTCAAAGACACTGCCAACCCGTCAATTTTAAGTTCCACAACATATTCCACATCATTGCCTACAGTATCCGTAACTCGGCGATGAAATTCTCTGAGTTCACCTTCATCAAAAGCATCGGCAAGGCTCATCATTGGTAGCCTGTGTACAACCTTCCGGAAGCTTGGGAGGGGTTCGCCACCCACACGTTGGGTTGGAGAATCGGCTGTCAAAAACTCTGGGAAGCGTCTCTCCAGGTCCGACAGTTCTCTCATGAGACCATCATACTCTGCGTCAGATATGACTGGATCATCGAGGACGTAATACCTGTGATTGTGAAAATTTATCGTCTTTTTCAACTCCTCTATCCTTGCCCGTGCTAGTTCCTTGTCCACACAAACTCCATCCTTTCTATGTCATCCGATATAATTACGCTTTATAGACAACGATAAGGGAATACTATCAAACCCTGTCAACAGGAGAAAACATGGCTTTAGAAAAAAGCGATTTGAAAATCATATTTTAACTATGGGAGCATATTTCAAAATAAGGTGTTTCACACCGACCAAAGCAAAGTCAATCGAAACTTGAGCATTTTCACCGTTCCCTTCAATATCTAGAACAAGCCCTTTTCCCCATTTGGTGTGTTTAACCATATCACCGGGCATCAAACTATTTTTTCCAATCTTGTCTCGTACTATTTTATCCTGCGTGGCTTCAGAAAAATCCCTTTCAAGGTACTGCGTACTTTCATCATAGGGCATATAAGAATATATATTCTGATCAGCTTCCTCTTCAATGAGCTCCATTGGCAGTTCACCCAAAAATCTAGAGGTAGAATAAACCGACCTACTGCCATAGACATTCCGTTGCAATGCCCTTGTAAGGAACAACTTCATTTTCGCCCTTGTCATGCCCACATAACAGAGCCTGCGCTCTTCCTCTAACTGCTCAGGATCAAACATGGACCTGGCATGTGGGAAAATGCCCTCCTCCATACCTGCAATAAAAACAACCGGAAACTCCAGGCCCTTAGCGGAATGTAATGTCATAAGCACAACCGCCTGCTCATCTTCTGCAAGCTCATCTACTTCTGATGAAAGGGCTATATCTGCTAAGAAATCCTCCAGACCAACATTCTCTGATTGTGATTCAAACTCCGAAGCTGCAGAGACCAGCTCCTTTAAGTTTTCAATACGGCTCGCAGCTTCAACCGTGTTTTCCGCATACAATTTATCCAAATAGCCCGTTTTTTCTAAAATAAGCCTGACAAGGTCGGAGATATTCATAAATTGTGATTGTCCAACAATCTCATCGATTAGTGATTTGAACTTATTTAACCTATTCTTGGCTAAAGATGAAAACGGGAAATGCTCTATATTTTTTATTATTTCATATATTGGACGATTATTTTCCTGTGCGAAGGTTTTGAGTTTATCAACAGTAGTATTACCAATACCCCTTTTGGGAACATTTATTATCCTTTCAAGGCTCACGTTATCTGAACTGTTTACCACTATCCTTAAGTACGCCAGAATATCCTTTACCTCTTTCCTGTGATAAAATCTTATAGAGCCTACCAGACTATAGGGAATCCCTGACCTCAGCATGGTCTCTTCCAATACCCTTGACTGGGCATTTGTCCTGTAAAGCACGGCAAAGTTACCATATCCTAATCCTTCCTCATCCATGATATACTGGATTTTTTTCGCTATAAAAAGAGCCTCTTCTTTTTCATTTTGAAGTGTCGCAACCCCAATCTTCACACCACGGGGGTTAGAAGTCCAGAGCCTCTTCTTTTTCCTTCCCGTATTGTTTTCTATTACACTGTTTGCCGCATCCAAAATAATTTGAGTCGACCGATAATTTTGTTCAAGGCGTATTACCGTGGCATCAGGAAAATCCCTTTCAAAATCTAAAATATTTCTTATATCTGCACCACGAAAACCATATATGCTCTGATCGTCATCACCGACAGCACATATGTTCCTGTGTTTTTCTGCGAGCATTTTAATGAGTTCATATTGAGCACGATTTGTATCCTGGTATTCGTCGATGAGTATATGTGATAAGGTCTCTTGGTAATATGAAAGCACTCTGGGATAAAGCCTAAACAATTCGACTGTCTTAAAAATCATGTCGTCAAAATCTAACGCATTGCTATCGTAAAGCTTCTTTTGATACAATTCATATATTTGCGCCATCGTCTTTTCAAACACATTTTTTGACATGTCTAAACTATCTTTTGGAGTGTGCAGATGATCCTTTTCCCTGCCAATATAACTTAAAGCACTGTTCGGGGGGAATTTTTTCTCGCTTAAATTTAACTCTTTTAAACAATCGCGGACGACAATCTTTTGATCGTAAGTATCAAAAATGGCAAAGCCTCTCTCATATCCGAGTTTATCTATATCTCTCCTCAAGATGTGCAGACATGCTGAGTGGAAAGTGCTCACAAAAACTCCAAAGTAACCTGATAGCAGCTCTTTTAATCTTTCTTTCATTTCATTAGCTGCCTTATTTGTAAAAGTAATAGCCATTATACTGTTAGGATCAACGCCCAATTGTCTTACCAAATATGCAACCCTGTAAGTTAACACCCTGGTCTTACCACTGCCGGCACCCGCTAGAACAAGCAGCGGCCCTCCTGGGTGAGTCACAGCTTTAACCTGCTGAGGGTTTAACTCATTTAAATTCAATTTTTAACCTCCTGAACAAAAGAAGCGTGGAGACCACGCCCAAAAAAATTAATTATCATTTTTCCGATTCAGCCTTTCAAGTATTATCTTGTACCCGTTTGCACCGTAGTCTAAAAAACGTTTTACTCTACTTATTGTTGCTGTACTGGCACCTGTAACATCGACAATATCCGTATACTTACACCCCTGCCTGAGCATTTCTGCGACTTGGAGCCTTTGAGCCATCGATTGTACTTCTCCTATTGTGCATATATCTTCAAAAAACTTATAGCATTCATCACGAGACTTGAGGAGGAGTATGGCATCAAACAGCCTATCTATTTCCTGTCTTTTTCCAAGACCCATCATACCACCCCGCAATTTTATATGCTATTTAATAAGTTCTAGCAGAACACAAAGCATAAATTATCATATTTTCTAAACAAACAAGCCCCTTGCTGCATGGGTTAAGAATGCAAAAACAGCACCTAACAAAGCACCGCTTATGACATCTGACGGATAGTGCATTCCAGTGTAAATCCTGGAAAACCCAATCATTGTTGCGACAAAGTAACTGAGTAAGCTATATGATGGAAAATTCAAGCCCAATGCAACTGCAAGCGAAAAACCGGCTGTCGTATGGCCGGAAGGAAAAGAGTAGTCTTTTAGAAGTCGCTTCCAAAATGTGTTTACGTCCGGGATTACCATATACGGCCTCTTTCGGTAAATTAGATTTTTGAATAACTGCACTATGCCCTGACTCCCTGTAACTGTTATTATGGCCTCAGCAGCAGCAATCCGCATTTCTCCCTGACCAAAAACATACAATAGGATACAAGAAAATACAGCAAAAGTTCCTCCACCGAGATGAGTAATCTTAGGCATCAATACGTCTAAAACCCTACATCTCAACCTCTTATTCAAGTATATAAACACATTTTTGTCACTCATATAAAGATAATTCAAAAAACCTTTCATGGTAAACCCTCTCAATTGCCAATCAATCTACGACTTCAACCACTATACCGTTCTTGTCAACTGCCTTGATAAGAGGATTGATCACCTCACCATGTGTTTGTATTTCAAAAACGGATCTCAGCGATTTCCCTACAACTATGCGTGTAATTTTGTTATTTTTTGCAAAATCCGCCAACGTTTTATCTATTTTCTCACCTGATAATATGGACACCGTTCCTCCCAGTTTTTTTGCGAATTCAAAAAGTTCAAGCAATATCTTCTGTTCTTTTAGTTCTCTATTAAGGTCTTGCTTTTTATTGACATAAATTACAACAAATGCACCGCCTTGATTTTTGGCCCTGGCGGCACCCCTTTCAATAAGACGTCGGCAACTTTTTTGGGGTGTTACACAAACCATGATCCTGTGTTCCACTCCAGGGTCAAACAAGACCATATAGCCGATCCCCTTTCGTATTTTTAATTTTTTACCCTTACATAGTCAATTATATATGAAATGGTTGTGTTACGCAATGTAAAAAAATCACCGCTTACTTTGAATGTGATACAACTGTTCTTTGACCTAATAAAATTTTACACTATAAAATCATATCCTTGCTTGTCCATAAAAATCCTGTGGCATGGTCTTGTGTGAAAAGGGCGAAACAGTTTCGCCCTTTTCCTACTAACGATTTATCCCCTAACGATTTATCCCCTAACGATTTATCCCCTAACGATTTATCCCCTAACGATTTATCCCTTAACGATTTATCCCTTAACGATTTATCCCTTAACGATTTATCCCTTAACGAAAATATAAAATTATCGTTTCATTATGTCTAATCAAATATTTGCCTTATATATTGTCATTCCTCTCTTGTCCGTGATATGACAAATTGTAAATTCAATCTAATGCTCGGCGTTGCAAGATTCCAACCCACAAGCCTATAAGTTCCCGGCCTTGCGAGCATACTATCCGACCTTTGATTCCATTCTGCTCTATAAACTCTTTGTTCACCAGGCCTCAATGTTTCCGTTGTCACAACCTGTGTAAATGCCCTGCCACTTGACCATTGCCATATAAGAAAATTGTCACGCCATACTTGGAAATCAACCCTTTGTGAAGTTCTATATGTTAATGTCAAAGGTACAGACAAGATATTTCTCTTTGTCAGTCTAATTATAATAGGCTCACCCAACCTATAAACGCCTTTATTAAGGCTTAAAGTGTACCGTATGCCATCATATGTCCTGGTCACCGAGGGTCTGGTTGGCGGCGTAGGTTCCGGTGGTCGAGGCGGGGGAGTGGGCGGCCTGGGTGGTGGGGAAGGCGGCCTGGGCGGCGGCGATGGCGGCCTGGGCGGTGGGGAAGGTGGTCTGTCAGGTACATCTACGGGAATCTCTAAAACCTGTCCCACAAAAATCAAATCCGGGTCTGAAATGTTATTTTGCCTTACAATAGCCTCTACTGTACTATCAAATCTTCGAGCAATGGAAGTAAGTGTATCACCCGGTTGGACTACATATCTAATCAATTACTTTTCCTCCTTTCTTAAATCGGGTTTTTATTACTATTATTCTATTGGTTAAGTCGAGGTTTTGTTAACAAAAAATCGAGTTGGAGGCGAGTAATTATTTTACTCACCGTCCCCTCGATCGGGTAGCAAAGAGAAATTCTATCTCCATGCTCTCACAAAACCAAAAAAAAAGCAAAATCATACGATTTTGCTTTAAGAAGGGTTAAAATATAAAAATAAAAAGATAAAAAACTAAGATGTATAAAAATTTAGTTGATTATCATTTTCATCTTGTCTTTGCAGATGAAGCTGCCCATGATTATTGATCGGTTTAGGTTTTAGTGCTTTTGCAATTACTTCATTCATAGAACTTACAAAAATAAAGCTCAGCTCATCCTTGACAACTTGCGGCACTTCTTCTAGATCTTTCGTGTTTTCCTCTGGCAGTATTACAGTCTTTATTCCCGCTCGATGTGCAGCAAGCACCTTTTCCTTTATGCCTCCAACCGGCAATACCCTGCCCCTCAGTGTAATTTCACCGGTCATCGCTATCGTCCTGTCAACCGGCCTGCCTGACAAAGCTGATATTAGAGCACATGTCATGCTGATCCCTGCAGAAGGTCCATCCTTAGGAATAGCACCTTCCGGAATATGAATGTGAATATCATATTTTTCATTGAAGTCTTCCTCTATATCAAGGTCTTCGGCTTTCGACCTGACATAACTGTACCCCGCACGTGCAGACTCCTGCATTATATCTCCGAGTTTTCCTGTTAGTATAAGTTTTCCCTTACCTTTCATTACCATCGCTTCAATATTGAGTATATCTCCTCCAACTTCTGTCCACGCCAAACCTATTGCAACACCCACCAAGTCTGATTTTTCCGCTGTGCCATGATGGTATTTCTGTATACCTAATAAATCTTCAACTATAACAGCATCTACATCTACCATTTTCTTCTCTCCCGCAACAACAGCACGTGCTACTTTTCTGCAAACATTTGCAATCTGTCGTTCCAGGTTTCGAACACCGGCTTCCCGCGTATAGTTTCTGATAATCTTTAAGATCCCGTCTCTCTTGAAGGATAGTTTTTCAGATGTTAGGCCATTTTCTTTTATTTGCTTTGGTATAAGGTGGCGCGTTGCTATTTCAAATTTTTCATCTTCGGTATATCCTGGAATAACGACCGTTTCCATCCTGTCAAGGAGGGGGCGCGGAATATTATACATGGAATTGGCTGTCGTTATGAAAAATACCTTTGAGAGGTCAAAAGGAAGCTCTATATAATGGTCGGAGAATCTGCTGTTTTGTTCAGGATCCAGCACCTCCAATAGGGCAGAAGCAGGATCACCTCTAAAATCTGAACTCATCTTGTCAATTTCATCCAGCAAAAAGACTGGATTATTTGTACCTGATTGTTTCATTCCTTGTATAATTCTACCTGGGAGCGCACCAACATATGTCCTTCTATGACCGCGTATCTCTGCCTCATCTCTTACACCACCGAGAGAGACCCTGACAAACTTCCTTGACATAGCTCTGGCGATAGACCTCCCCAGAGAGGTCTTGCCAACACCCGGTGGGCCAACCAAACACAGAATCGGGCCTTTGATTTGACCGCTCAGCTGCTTTACTGCTAAAAACTCGAGTATACGTTCTTTCACTTTTTTCAACCCATAATGGTCTTCGTCTAAAATTTTTGCAGCGACATTCAGGTCAATCCTGTCTTCAGTAGAGATACTCCATGGAAGAGAAACTAACCAATCCAGGTAAGTCCGTATAACTGACATCTCTGCGGACATCGGTGACGTCTTCTCCATGCGTTCTGTTTCTTTAAGCATTTTTTCTTCAATTTCTTTGCTTACCCCGAGGTTCTTAATTTTTTCCCTATACTCTTCAACTTCGCCAGCCTTATCATCCTGTTGTCCTAATTCTTTTTGTATCGCTTTGATTTGCTCCCTCAAATAATACTCTTTCTGAGATTGCTCAATTTGCTTTTTTACTCTGTTATTAATCTTTTTTTCAATCTCGAGTATCTTTATCTCTTTTGATATAATGTCAAACAGAGCTTGTAGCCTTCGTTTATAACTGAGCTCTTCAAGTATACTTTGTTTGTCCTCGACTTTTACCATTAGATTAGAGGCTACAATGTCTGCAAATCTTCCCGGATTTGAAACATTACTCAAAGAAACAATTATATCAGGCGGCAGTTTTCTGGTTAGGCTCATATATCGCTCAAAAAGATTCATAACACTTCTCATTAAGGCCTCTTCTTCATGCTCAGGCTCTTCATCGCCTTCGAAAACCTCCTTGATCTCAACAGTAAAAAAAGGCTCTGACTTGACATATCTTTGAATAACAGCACGATTTACACCTTCTATCAGTACCCTTATTGTATCTTGGGGCATCTTTAGAAGCTGTTTTATCTTAGCCACCGTACCAGTGGTGTAAATCTCATCCTTCGAAGGAAAATCTACCCTCGCATCTTTTTGTGCAACAAGAAAAATTTTCTGGTCTCTGACCATAGCTTCTTCCAAAGCACCGATAGACTTATCCCTTCCGACATCAAAGTGCAGAACCATATTGGGGAATACCAAAAGACCCCTCAGTGGAAGAAGCGGTATTACTTTTATTGACTCATCTCTTTTCAAATGATTTTCCCCCCTCCATAAGCTCAACTTAAGACACGTTTATATAATTAAATACTAATTCGATATTACTCCACTAATTCCTTCAAATCCTGAACGAGAACCTCTTGCAGTTAAAACCTCTTCAGGAATTTTATAGCTAAATGAAACAAGTGCATGTTCCATCACTTCCTCAATTCTTTCAGCCGGAATTACCCTTATTTCCATTTTTTTAAACATCTCCTGCCAGTTCTCTTTTGGAATGATAACAGTCTTAACACCTGCTCTGCGAGCAGCCTCTATTTTTGGAACAACTCCACCTACGGGTTTAACATAACCTCTTATAGACAATTCGCCTGTCATAGCCACCTCATTATTTACGGGATTCCCGGTAATTGACGAGTAAATTGCCACCGCTATTGTTATTCCCGCTGATGGCCCATCTATCGGCGTTCCCCCCGGAAAATTTAAATGAATATCATAATTTCTGGGATTAATCTTTAAGTAGTTCTTTAAAACAGTCATAACATTGTCTACAGAACCCTTAGCAGTACCTGTCCTCTTTACTTTATGTGCCATATTTCCCATTTCTTCCTCTTCTACGACACCTGTAACAGATAAAACGCCCTTACCACTTTCCGCTTTTAATGCAGTGGCCTCTATCTCAAGAAGTGCACCCATATTCGGCCCATAAACTGCCAATCCGTTAGCACATCCAACCTGTGAAACACTGGATATTTTTTTCTCAGGCCTTGGAGGATATTGACCGCTGTTGACAACCCATTCAACATCACTAGCCTTTATTGTCTTCCTGCCCTCAGTCAACGCAATCCCTGCTGCCATCTGCACAATATTAACCGCTTCACGGCCATTTGTGGCATACTTTTTTATTATTTCTAGAGAAGGCTCATCCATCTCAAAACCTATCTTTTGTACAGCGTTAAGTGCTATAGAACCAACCTGCTCCGGCGACAATGGCTGGAAATATATCTCAAGGCATCTTGACCTTATGGCAGGCGGGATTTGTTCAGGTGTCCTAGTTGTTGCGCCTATAAGCCTAAAATCTGCGGGCAGACCGTTCTGGAAGATTTCGTGTATATGTCTCGGAATATTTGTATCTTCACTGCTATAATATGAACTTTCTAGGAAGACTTTCCTATCTTCTAATACTTTTAATAATTTATTCATCTGAACCGGATGTAATTCGCCTATTTCATCAATAAATAAAACCCCGCCATGAGCCTTTGTAACCGCCCCAGGCTTTGGCTGAGGGATTCCTGCAATTCCAAGTGGACCTGCACCCTGGTATATCGGATCATGGACAGACCCTATCAGCGGATCGGCAATACCTCTTTCGTCAAACCTTGCTATCGTTGCATCTACTTCAACAAACTTGGCGTCTTTCTTAAAGGGAGAAGAAGGGGTATTTTTCGCTTCTTCTAATACCAATCTGGCAGCAGCAGTTTTTCCTATTCCAGGAGGCCCATATATTATTACGTGCTGCGGGTTCGGACCACAAATCGCAGCACGCAAGGCCTTTAAACCATCACTTTGGCCTACAATTTCATCAAAGTTGGTAGGCCTGGTTTTTTCTGCCAACGGTTGGGTAAGGGATATTTCCCTCATTTTTTCAAGTTTTTCCATTTCTTTTTTTGATTCTCTATCTACAACAACTCTAGAGCCCTGCTGGTTTTTAACCATGCTCAAAAAGTACACTCCGATAGCTACGACAAATATTATTTGTATTACACTCCATAAATTAAAATTCATATTAATAATCATCATCCCTTCCCCATACTTCTACTTTTTTTATTATAACCTTAGAAAACCAATTTATCCTGGGAAGGGAAGGAACAAAAAAGTGCGGCAAAAGCCGCACTTTATGCTGTCACTTCTTTCTTTTTTCCTTTTTTTCTTTCAGCAGTCACTATAATTGGTTCATCCCTTTTTAATATTACCTCTTTTGTAACAACACATTTTGTTATATCAGGTCTGCGAGGTATCTCGTACATCACATCGAGCATCACTTCTTCTAAAATAGACCTCAAACCTCGAGCACCCGTCTTTCGTTTGATTGCTTCCTGAGCTATTGCTAAAAGCGCATCATCCATGAACTCAAGCTGCACATTATCCATCTCAAACAATTTCTGATATTGTTTGACAAGGGCGTTTTTTGGCTCTTTTAAAATTCTAATCAGAGATTTTTCGTCGAGAGCATCTAGTGAAACTACTATAGGCATTCTTCCTACAAACTCAGGTATCAACCCGTACTTCAATAGATCTTCGGGCATCAGCCTGCGCAATATATCACCGACATTCTTTGGATCTTGGCTTTGTATCTCTGCCCCAAATCCTATTGATTTTTTGCCTATTCTGTTCATAATAATCTTATCTATTCCTTCAAATGCTCCCCCGCATATGAATAAAATATTCGTCGTGTCAATCTGAATAAATTCCTGATGAGGGTGTTTCCTCCCACCTTGTGGTGGAACACTTGCAATAGTCCCTTCAAGAATCTTGAGCAATGCCTGCTGGACACCTTCACCGGAAACATCCCTTGTAATGGAGGGATTTTCAGATTTCCTGGCAATTTTATCTATTTCATCGATATATACAATACCTTTTTCAGCTTTTTCCACATCATAATCAGCAGACTGTATTAATTTTAAAAGAATATTTTCAACATCTTCACCCACATATCCTGCTTCAGTTAACGATGTGGCATCAGCTATGGCAAAAGGCACATTTAATATTTTGGCAAGGGTTTGAGCAAGGAGCGTCTTACCGCAACCAGTGGGGCCAAGCATAATAATGTTACTCTTTTGAAGTTCAACATCCTCAGTTCTTACATCTGAATTTATCCTCTTGTAATGGTTATAAACCGCCACGGAAACGATTTTTTTCGCCCAATCTTGACCAATGACATACTGATCGAGTATATCATTTATTTCATGTGGTTTGGGAATTTCTGTGAAGTCGACCTCTGTATCCTCGCCGAATTCCTCTTCTATTATTTCATTACACAGCTCTATGCATTCATCACATATATACACTCCTGGCCCTGCTACCAATTTACGGACCTGATCTTGTGTCTTGCCGCAAAAGGAACACTTGAGCTGACCTTTTTCATCACTGAATTTAAACATATTAGCACTCTCCTTCCCGGCTTACTTCCTCTTGGAGATCACCTCATCAATCAAGCCGTATTTCTTTGCTTCATCAGATGACATGAAGTAATCCCTGTCAGTATCTTTTTCTATCCTTTCTATAGGCTGCTTAGAATGCTTTGCAATAATATCGTTTATTAACTCCCTCAATCGCAGTATTTCCTTTGCATGGGTTTCAATATCAGCGGCCTTTCCTTGAACACCTCCCCACGGTTGATGGATCATAATCCTCGAATTGGGCAGTGCATACCTCTTTCCTTTAGAACCGGCCGCAAGCAAGACCGCACCCATGCTGGCAGCAAGACCCATACACATTGTTGATACATCTGGTTTGATATACTGCATCGTATCGTAAATCGCTAAACCAGCCGTCACTGAACCCCCAGGGCTGTTAATATATAAAAATATATCTTTTTCCGGATCTTCCGATTCCAGGTACAGCATCTGTGCAATTACGAGGCTTGCAATATTGTCATCTACAGGGGTCCCAATAAAAACAATTCTCTCCTTTAACAGTCTCGAGTAAATGTCATAGGCCCTTTCACCACGATTTGTCTGTTCAACAACAATTGGCACTAAACTCAAGTTAAAAAACCTCCTTACTCTTTGATTTGATCTTCTTCAAACTTTTCAGCATTTGGTTCTGATTCTTTAGTTTCATGACTATCGACTTCTTCCGTTTCAGCGGTTTCTCCTTGAGGTTCAATGTTTTCAACCTTTTTTTCGGTTATCTTTGCATTATCTATCAGAAAATCAAAGATTTTTTTGGTCAGGATTGCATCTTTAATGCCATTGATATTCTCCTCGTTCAGTTTTTTACGGTACTCTTCGGGGCTCGTTTTATAAGCATCTGCATATTTATTTATTTCCTCGTCAAGCTCCTCTTCTGATACCTGTATATTTTCAAGTTCTGCAATTTGTTCCAATATTAAGGATGTCTTTACATTGTCAATAGCCTTTTGACGAAACCGGTCTCTCAAATCGTCGGGGGATATTTTAGCCATTTCAAGGTATGATCTAATATCTATCCCCTGGTATCTCAGACTCATTGCAAAATCCATAATCTGTTTATCAATCTCACGATCTATCATAACACCTGGAATGTCAATTTCCACACTTTCTGAAAGTCTTTTTACGATTTCACCTTTGACTGAAGAATCGCTAAAAGATTCAGCTCTCTGCTCCAATCTTTTTCTGATATCATCCTTTAAATCCTCAAGTGTTTCAAACTCACTTACATCTTTGGCAAATTCATCGTCAAGTGGCAACAGATCTTTTCTTTTTAAATCCTTAACTTTTACCTTAAACACGGCTTCTTTCCCGGCTATTTTCTTTTCCCTATAATCATCAGGAAAAGTCACTTTCACTTCCTTCTCAGTTTCTGGCAAACATCCTATCAACTGTTCCTCAAAACCGGGGATAAAATTAGAACTTCCAAGCTCCAATGGATAATTCTCGGCTTTGCCTCCCTTAAACGGCTTGTCGTCGATAAAGCCCTCAAAATCAATAACAACGATATCACCCTTTTCTGCTGCCCTGTCCTCTACCGCCACAAGCCTGGCGTTTTTTTCCTGTAAAGCCTTGAGCTCCTTATCCACATCCTCTTCAGTTACATTATACACCATTTTATTTACTTCTAATCCTTTGTACTCTTTAATTTCAACTTTAGGTTTGACTACGACCTCCGCAGTTGCAAGGAATTTTTTTCCTTTTTCGATCTGCTGAATATCAAATTTCGGTTGGTCAACAGGTTCGAGTTGATAATCTTTTACCCCTATATCATATGCCTCAGGTAAAATTATCTCAGCAGCACTTTGGTAAAACACCTCAGGCCCATAGTGCCTTTCAATTAATGACCTTGGAGCTTTACCTTTTCTGAAACCGGGAACCGAGAAACGTTTTACTTCTTTTTTGTAAGCTTGCTCCATTGCTTTTTCAAATCGTTCTTCCCCTACCTCGAAGTTTAAGTAAGCAATATTGTTTTCTATTTTTTCGAGATTGACTTTCATCATGCTCCTCCTTAAAATTGCCAATTAAAATATCCCCATTAAAATAACCCAAAGAGGAATTGAAAACAATTCCTCGATTATCCGATCAATATATTATAACATAATATCAAGGCATAATAACAATATATTTACAAATTATCAGTAAATACTCTCATGTAATATTCCTTCTCGCTTATAGTCAAACCCATGACAAATACATAAACAAAATATATTTAGTTTTCTATAAAATAACACCTCGGCATACACCGAGGTATACATTACCCTTATGGTGCGGGCAAGAGGATTTGAACCTCCACGGATAAATCCACCAGATCCTAAGTCTGGCGCGTCTGCCAGTTCCGCCATGCCCGCATAGTGGTGAGCCATGGAGGACTCGAACCTCCGACACCCTGATTAAAAGTCAGGTGCTCTACCGCCTGAGCTAATGGCTCGTGGCTGGGGCGGCAGGATTCGAACCTACGATGCGGGAGCCAAAGTCCCGTGCCTTACCGCTTGGCTACACCCCATTGTCAAATATCAGATATTAATACTAGAAGCCTGAAATACATAATTATGGGGTGGATAGTGGGATTTGAACCCACGGCCTCCAGAGCCACAATCTGGCGCTCTAACCAACTGAGCTATACCCACCACTAGTGCAGAAATGGCGCGCCCGAGAGGATTCGAACCTCTGGCCTACGGATTAGAAGTCCGTTGCTCTATCCAGCTGAGCTACGGGCGCAATATTGCTGCTTTATAGTGGAGCGGGAAACGGGATTCGAACCCGCGACATTCAGCTTGGAAGGCTGACGCTCTAGCCAGCTGAGCTATTCCCGCATGGTCGGGGCAGAGGGATTTGAACCCCCGACTCCATGGTCCCAAACCATGTGCGCTACCAAACTGCGCTATGCCCCGGTAAATCAGACAATGTATAGTATACATTAAATTATTTTACGAGTCAAGATAAAATACTCTCTTTCTCTTACATCTTATTTTAAAATACTAATTCAGTTGAGTCAAGTGAGCACAAGCTGTTATAGTTGGATATCCATGCCAGGGCTCAGTATTACAACTTCAGCCAGATTTTTCCCTTCAACCTTGCGCTTAAACTCGTTTGGGTCTTGTTTTATGACATCAAAAGTGTTGTAATGCATCGGAATAACCGTTTTTGGTTTCAACAGTTGTACAGCTTTCACGGCATCGTTTACACCCATTACAAAGTTTCCACCTATAGGCAGTATTGCCAGATCTAAACCCTCTTCTCCTATAAATCTCATGTCCCCAAACAAGCCTGTATCGCCAGCATGGAAAATCCTTTTGCCGTCCATTGTGAAGGCAAATCCACACGGGTTACCCGTATACACAATCTTCTCATCATCGATAAAAGCAGAGCCATGCATCGCCTGGGTAAGTTTTACATGACCAAAATCAAAGTTGTAGTCACCACCTATATGCATTGGGTGGATCTTTGGAGCACCTTGCATGTTGCAATATGTTGCAAGCTCAAAAGGCGCAATTATTGTAGCATCATTAGCCTTGGCTATGGGAATAGCGTCTCCAAGATGGTCACTGTGCCCGTGAGTTACAAATACATAGTCAGGCTTCATATCTTCAGCTTTTGCTGCTGCTTGAGGATTGCCCGTTAACCATGGGTCGATTAGTATTACTGTTTTACCGTTGCTCACCTCAAAACATGAATGCCCGTAGAACTTAACTAACATCTTAAATCAACCTCCTTGAAGATTTTATTGTGCATATTCTCGATTCTGCTTTGCCATCTTTGATATTTAATATGGCGTATGTATAGTTCCCTCCGTCTCTCGGAAAAACCGTGCTACCTGGATTGAGCAATAGGACATTGTCAATTGTTACATTTTCCGACTTGTGAGTATGACCAAATACCACAATTTTTGCCGATACTTCTTTTGCCCTCTTTAAAAGTCGTTCATATCCATACTTGACTTTGTACATATGGCCGTGAGTAATTAAAATATTAACACCCTCGAATTCAACAATCCTTTCTTTTGGCTCCATAGCACAAAAATCACAGTTGCCCGATACACATAATATATTACAACCTAGTGTCTTTTTTAGTTTTCGGGCATCTGATACAAAATCTCCTGCATGCAAAAGCAAATCTATTCCATTTAATTGTTTTAATACCTGCTCAGCATAATGCAGGTAACCGTGAGTATCACTTAAAACGGCTATCAACAAGGCTTAATCCTCCTGAATTAGCAAGTTCAGGTATTTCTTAATGTTACTAACAGCAGAAGCACGGTGGCTTATTACATTTTTCTGTTCTTCAGGTATTTCGGCAAGGGTTTTTTTATATTCAGGTAAATAAAAAATGGGGTCATATCCAAATCCATTCATCCCTTTTGGTTCAAAAGCTATTATGCCTTTCAGGAAGCCCCGTTCCAAATAACAGCGCCTGTCCGGCAATACAAGAGCAAGGCTGCAGACGAATCGGGCACCCCTTTCCTCAATAGGTACACCGCTTAAATCTTTTAACAACTTTCTTATATTATCTGAATCTGAGGCCTGGGGGCCAGCATAACGCGCTGTGTAAATACCAGGCCTATTACCGAGAACCGCAACCTCAAGCCCTGAGTCATCACCCATAGCGGCATAGCCCGTTGCTTCCGCAGCCCCTTTGGCTTTAAGCAACGCATTTTCATCAAACGTCTTACCGGTCTCACTTATTCTTATGTCTTGAAATCCCCTTAGAGAGACAATGTTTAGCTTGAAATCTCTAAGCAGACTTTTGTATTCTGTAAGCTTACCTTCGTTTTTAGTTGCTATAACGAGTGTTTTCATCTATATCAACCTTTATTAAATCACATCTGCCAGAACCTTTTTTTGAATGTCAATCAACTCAAAAATCCCCTTTTGGGCCAGATCAATCATATCCTCCATGTCCTTTCGCGTAAATGGAAAAGCTTCACCTGTCCCCTGTACCTCTACAATCTGGCCCTTATCAGTCATAACAACGTTCATATCAACCTGAGCTTTTGAATCTTCTTCAAAACAAAGATCCAACATTTTTTCGCCTTCTACGATACCTACGCTGATTGCAGCTACAAAACTTTTCACGGGATCGGCTTCAATTGACTTATTATTTTTTAAAAACTTTACAGCGTCGACCAGTGCTATAAACGCACCTGTTATGGAGGCCGTCCTGGTCCCTCCATCTGCCTGTAGAACGTCGCAATCAAGCCAGATAGTCCTTTCACCCAACTGAGAAAGGTCGACGACAGATCTAAGAGCTCGACCGATCATCCTCTGTATTTCCATGGTTCTGCCGCTCTGCCTGAAAGTCTCTCTAACATTTCTTATCTGAGTTGCTCTGGGGAGCATGGAATATTCCGCAGTTACCCATCCCTGGCCTTTCCCTCTTAAAAATGGCGGCACTTTATCTTCTATTGTAGCTGTGCAAATTACTTTTGTGTCACCTGATTCAATGAGCACAGAACCCTCAGCATATTTATTGAAATTACGTGTAATGGTAATAGGTCTGCTCTCTTTATTTGCTCTCCCGTCTATCCTAGTCAAAAATACCATCCTTTCTCTTTCATGACTTTTTGCGCATAAATTCATCATCCTACATTTATTTGCTTTTATAAGCTGTCGGAATTGACATACACTGGTTTTAATATAGGACTGTCTAAGACCGTCCCTTCAGGAAGCACGCCTGTTTCACCTTCTACCAGTAAGCTCACTTTCTCGACTCCTGAAAATTGTGTTGCGGTAAGCACGATCGAATTGACCAATGCCTGTTCTGAATCAATACCTCCACCGTAGCCTTCAACTTCTTTAGAAAGATTTACGATTACCTCTGGCCCTTCTTGCCTCACATCCAACACTTGCGTCTCAGGAGGTATTGCTGATGATAGTCCTGTGTTTTCTTCAGGGCCTTTAATCAATTCTTGAATTGCTGCAAATATCATGTCATCTGATTTCTTAACCAAACGCGTAACAGGTACATAGTAGCTATGACTGCCTATAAGGTTGCTGCCTTTAAAATACAAAGTTACAGGAATCGCTTCTTCAACAGAAAGCTCTGAGTCTACCTTTTCAAGATTTATGTTTTCCCTTTCAAGGACCTCATCAACGACAGTGCCGTGAGGGCACATGCTGAGAGGCTTTCCGTCAACCAGAATGCTTACTCTATCGATAGTAGGGAACTCTGTCAAAGTATATACAACTGAACTAATTGCATTTTTTTCGGCCACCTCATCACTTAAATATAAAAAATCTGAGCTTAGATCAACCTTTGCCAATCCATCTCTGATGCTCATACCTAAAATCCTTGTCCCCTCTGGCAAGGTCGGCTTAAGTCCCATTTCCGCAAGACTCATCCGGGTTTCCGGACCGTCAACAAGACATTCAATAGCAGCTTTCCCAATCCCTTCGACCCACAGGATATCCTTTACTATCGGTACCAACATATCGTATTCATTCGCATAATACATTACAGTCTTGCGGATATTTTCCTCGGTTTCTTCTGTCTGGTAATTCTCTGAGGACAGGGTATCACCTTCTTCTGCTGACTTCTTTTGAAACAGACCACAACCCTGGCAACATAAAAGCAGGCTTAGAACAAGAAAAACGCACAAAACTTTTTTCGGCATGAAAAAAACCTCCTATTCAAAAATCTTATTATTTATATACTGAAAAACGAGGTTTTTTATGCCATTCTTCACAGCGTTTATTTAGCCTTTTGGGTTTGTTTAAAGTATCCCCCCCGACTAACTTTTGTATCCAAGACTGTCACAAAAACATCCTTATCAAGTTCGTCTATAAGCTTCATCAGCCTTGGCAGATCCCTTCTCGAGAGAGATATAATTAGCAGCTGGCGAAATCCTTCTTTGCCTCTGCCTTCTAAAACCGTTACACCGAAGCCGTTATCCCTGATATGCTTGCTAAGACCGATATTTTCCGTAACCACCTGTACGGTCATTAGCCCCAGGGCAAGTTTTTCCTCTACAAAGCTTCCAACATAATTCCCTGCAGCAAAACCAAGGGCGTATACAATAAGGTTTAAAGGTTTATCAAGCGTTCCGATCACCTGGTTCAAAGCAGTAATGTAAATTATCACTTCAAAAAAACCTATCAACGCGGCTTGCAGTTTGTTACCCTTTACTATCATGAGTGTTCTAACAGTAGCACATGAGACGTCTATAACCCTTGCAAGGAAAATTAACAGATAACCGCCCAGTAAGGCCATCTAAATGCGACTCCTTTGATTTATATTATATTTGTCTTATTTATTACATTTGATTACTGTAATGTTAATGTAATAATATCAAAGAATTCCACATAGTGTCAATCCGCCTTTACGGCTAAATAGTTCATGATGCCTTCAGCAATAGCTTCAGCTACTCTTTGTCTGAATGTCTCGTTTATTAATAATGCCAATTCATCACTATTAGTCATAAATCCAACCTCTACGAGTGCAGATGGCATCATGGTTTCCCGCGTCACAACAAGCCCCGGCCTTTCAACTACCCCCCTGTCTTTTAAACCAACATTTTTTACCATGGACTTCTGAATGGCACTGGCCAGAGCCTCCTTTTCCGTGTCGGGATAATAAAACGTCTCCGTCCCGCAGCCAGAAGGGCTTTCACTTGCATTGTGGTGAATACTCACAAAGACATCCGCATTGAGCTCATTTGCCATGCCTGCACGTGCGTATGTACTCATATATGTATCATCCTGTCTCGTCATAAATACTTTTAGGCCCCTCTCTTCCATGATATTTTTCAGTTTCAGCCCTATATCCAGGTTTAAGTCCTTCTCCCGGATATTCCCACATACAGCTCCCGGGTCACTGCCCCCATGTCCGGGGTCAATTACGACGAGCCTGTCTTTTACACTTGAAAATATCACTGTTGTTATATTACCATCTTGATAAACCTGACAGTTAGCTACTTTTTTCAGGTCAAAAACCACTCTTGCGGTGGTGTTCGGATTTGTAGAAAACTGTCCCAGGCGAATGTCTTTAACATAGTCGTTATTAGGAACAGAAGGTGTATCGACTGAAAGCAGCGCCCCGGCAATATCCACAACAAGCCTGTCCGGATTTGTGAGGAAAAAGTAATTTATATCTGCCTGGCTTGTTGTGGCCAACTTGACATGTAAATCATCACCGTGTCTGCTTATATCAATATCATTCAAGTTATTTGCAAACGATACAACAACAGCCTTTCCGTCAGCAGTTTGATGTACCTGGTAGGAAACCTCAGGACTTATATCTATCACTGTCCTTGTGAGCGGTGTATCTGCATCAATCGCAGCCATAAAAACCTTTTCCACCAAGTTATCGTATACGTGCAGTGAGTTATCCCTAACCTTCATTTCCCCTTTTATATCGACTACCAGTTTATTCTCACCTACCTCCTGGTAGCTGTAATCCAATGGCAAATCTCCACTTATGACGACCGACTGGTTCCCATCAAACACCTCATAAGACAGACCAATTATTTTTGGTATCCCACTGTTTACTATAACCCTTCTCAAAGTATTGTCCCAATCTACCTCAGCACCAAGTGATTCTCCTATAAATCTCAGTGGGACAAGAGTCCTGTCGTTTATGATTTTAGCAGGAACATCCAGGGTAATTGTCTCACCGTCAATAATGGCTTCCGTATCATCAATTTTCAACAGTATGGACCTTGAAAACGCCGTCACCTTAACAGATCTTTCGGCATTATCCCAGTGAACAGATGCACCAAGATTCTCCGAAATAACCCTGAGGGGCACAAGCGTTCGCCCTTCTAAAATAATCGGAGTTACATCTGAATCTATCTTATTTTGATTAACATAGATTTCTATAGGTTCTTGTGCGGGCGCTCCACAGACGCTAGAGCTAATCGTTAAAATCAGAAACATTACAAGCAGTATTTTTTTAATCATTGTGTCCCTCCTGGAAATATCTTATATCAATTAAACACGACCTCGTGTAACAAATGATGTTTCGAAATACTTTTCCTTAGACTATAAATATACTTCGACTTTGATTGACAAAGTCCTCCACTCATAGCAACTGTAACCAAATTGTAAAAAAAGCTCTAAAACCCACCCGACAACGCAATCAAATATTGCTGTACCTTGTTGTTCCACAATAAAATACCCCTATGACTAACTCATAAGGGTATTCTCTTTCACATGTTTTATTTTTGTTTACATGCTTATGGATGTGTTAAACCGGATTAATCCATTTAAGCCGCCTGATCGGCACACTTATATTTGTATGCCCTGCAATCGATCCAATCTTATTTCCATCGAACAGAAACTGCACTTTATCTATCTCTTTCACATACGTCAATGTCTGAACAACAGATTCAACCACTGTTTTCTCAATGTCGGCTTCATTGGACAAATTCATTATCAGTTCTATGTCCTTGACAACATCGACATAAGCAACGCCATCCTTGACATAAAAATCCTTTAGTTTCACATCTTTTGGAATTGGCCCCGACAATTGGTTTATGCCTGTTGGACCCTCAATTAAATGAAAAAGTGCCGCTTTAGCCTTTTGTTCCGGGGCAGGCCCAATGACTACTCCGGTTTTTTCAACCTGTTTCTCTATATGTTCTGAATTAAAAGTTACAGGGATCATGTTCTTTCGCTGTTTATCCATAAAATATACCGTAACAAAGCTTAGACCCTCTTCATCGCTAACTTCGCCCTGTTTTATCACTATACTTCCATCATTTTCCACTTTTTCGATGATGTTTATGGCCTTGGGTTTGGCGGTAACAGTTTCAAACAAATCCCCATCCACAAGAATGTTGATCTTTCCGACATCTTCGAACTCGGCAAGTGTAAACAGCAACTGGGCTTTTTTCAGTCCGACATCCGAATCCGTAAATCCTTTAGCTAAATCTATCGTTATGGTATCTCCAGCCATAGTAAAGTTATTTAACCCAACATCACCCAGTTTATTTTCAAAACCAGTCGGTGCCCAGGACGAAAATAACAGATCTAAAACAGCTTCTAGAGGTTGTTTTGTTTCTTTTATCCCTAGAGTTGTAGGTATAAGAAAACCTTCTTTGTAATAGTACACAATAGCTCTGTTTTGGCTTTCTCCTTCATCATATATTGATGAAATATACCTTTCAGTGCTGACATCGGGTGAAACCTCAATCTCAGCAGGTCTTGAATTACATCCTGCAAGTATAATTATCGTTGAGCATAAAATGGCTGTCAAAATAATACGCGCATATTTCACACAAAATCCCCCCCTAGGGGAAATACTCTTATTACCATTTTATCATATCAAAGGAAATAATTCTATCTATTTAAAGTTTTTTTTGACTTATTTTCTATGCACCTTTTTTCAAAAATGTCTTGATTCAGCTGGTAACTAAGAGTAAAAAGGCTGTCAGTAAGATGCACGTTTTCAACTATTATCCTTTTTTTAACGTTAACTTTTTTTGGAGTAAAGTTCCAAATCCCCTTTATCGGAGTATTTGAGAGAATATTTATCACATCTCCAACTTTGCCCTTTGGCACTGTTATAACACCTATATCAACTTTATTATCTTCAATAAAAGATTTTAACTCTTCAGTATCGAGTACTGGTATATTGCGTATTTTTAAACCTATTAATTTTGGATTAACATCAAAAAGTGCCAGTATATGAAAACCGAACTTTTCGAACTCTTCATAATTTGCAAGTGCCTGTCCAAGGTTTCCCGCACCGATGATTACCATTTTGTGAATCAGGTTAAGCCCTAAAATGTTTGCAATTTCCTGATACAGTTGCTCAACCTTATATCCGTACCCCTGTTGTCCAAATCCTCCAAAATTATTGAGATCCTGTCTTATCTGTGAAGCAGTAAACCCGAGTAGCTTACTTAACTCACGCGAAGATACTCGCTCTACATTCCCCCTTATAAGGTCTCCCAGACAACTATAATACTTAGGTAACCTCCTGACGACCGCCATCGATACCTTCTTTATGCCCTCGGCCACTTTGCAAACATGCCTCCCCCCGCAAGCTATTACTTTTTCCAAAATGAATATAACATAACACATCGAAGTTAGTCAAATTTTTCTCAATATTACACTTACTGCTTCGTCATAAAATGCCGAACTAAATGAATAGTATCTTTATATATCTCAACTTATGTCTTTCTTAAATAAAGGAAGGGCTGATAAATGGGCCAACTTATTATTGACACGGGTCTTCTTACTCTTGCTCGATTCTCGGGAAGAGCTATTGGGTTTGTTTACAGGCTGTATCTATCTCAAAATTTGGGGCCTGAAGGGATGGGTATATATCAGCAGGCTCTTGCTTTTTACGGCACATTGGTCACAATCACTACTGCAGGGATTCCTTTCGCCGTATCCAGACTCATTGCCGAATGCAATCAAAATAAGAAAGAGGAACAAATACTTAAAACGACTATATTGCTTACAATTTTTTTTTCAATGGTCGGTTCCATATTCGTCCTGCTATTATGGTTTGTTTCAGGACAGCGAACCATTCTGTTTATACTGCCTGCAGCAGTTCTCGTAGGGTTTTCATCCATATTCAAAGGTTACTACCTTGGGAAAAAAAATCCCACCCCTGTATGGAGCTCCATAATTGCAGAATGTGTCACAAGGTTCTTACTGGGTATTGCTCTCCTGCAAAATCCGGTATTTGCCCATTTAGAAGGACCAACCCGCGGCACAATAACCGCACTTGGTTTAGGTGAGGCCGTTTCACTGGGAGTTGTGTTGTTATTTTTTAAGAAAACCCGAATGCGAATAAGGCCAGCAGGCGGAAACATCGCACAAGCTGTTAATATTTTATCAATTTCTATTCCAGTTTCATTGAGTCAGCTGGTAAATTCCTCGTCGGGATTGCTGGAGGCAATTTTGGTCCCAAAGAGTTTAATGGTGTCAGGTCTTACGGCTTCAGATGCAATTGCATTGTATGGCAAAACGGCCGGAATGGTAATGCCCCTTTTAGGTTTTCCCGCACTGCTGACAATATCATTATCTTCCAATATTATTCCGAGAATTGCCGAGTCTTTAGCAGCAAAAGACACCAGTCGAACCTTTAATTTAACAGAACAAACTATTTCCATAACCTTCTTGTTCTCATTTGGGGTGTCTGCATTTTTTTTAGTCCTCTCGGAACCCATTTCAGAAATGCTGTTTTACGGCTTTGACCTGAAGGACATAATAAGAGGCTTTGCAGCAGGCATCCCCCTCTTTTATGCTAAGAACGTCCTTATGTCACTGCTTCGGGGGTGTGGTAACAACATCATCCCGTTGATTATTTCGGTCTTGGGTTTACTCATTTCAAATACCATCATATACATAACTACCACAAAGCCTTTTTTCGGCATATATGGATATTCAATAGCTATAATAACAGCATCAGCATTTTCAGTAGCCATGGGTGTCTACTATCTTGAAAAACGCCTTGGCAAAAAGTTTAATACATATAATATACTATTTAAGCCTATCGTGTGCAGCTGTTTCTTTGCATACATATTAAACTATTGCTACAAGTCATTGAATACCCTTTCATCTAACAATTTCATACATGTAATAGTTTGTTCAATAATTGGGGCAACTGGATTCTTGTTTATAGCTAAAATTTTAAAAGCCTTGCCTTTTAATCATGGCATTTCAAGATAATCCTCAAATTCATCCAATAGATTCTCAAATACCTCCAGTGCCCGGTTTATTGGGTCTGGGGTTGTTAAGTCCACATCTACCTTCTTCAAAAGTTCCAAAGAGTAGTCACTGCTGCCGCTCGATAAAAACTCCTTGTATTTTTCAACTGCCTTTTGGCCTTCTTCCAGAATCCTTTGCGAAATGGTTATAGCTGCAGAAAAACCGGTAGAATATTTGTAAACATAAAAACTTGTATAAAAATGCGGTATTCTTGCCCATTCCCATCCGATCAGGCTGTCTACATTAATATCGGGGCCGTAATACTTTTCATTCAGTTTAAGGTAAATATTTTTCAGCATCTCTGCATTAAGTGGACTCCCGTTTTCGGCAAGTTCATGTATGCTTTTTTCAAATTCCGCAAACATTGTCTGCCTGTAGATAGTCGCCTTAAACTGTTCCATAAAGTGATTTAATAAAAACATCTTCTCTTGTCTGTTTGTTGCCTTTTCGAGAAGGCTGTTTATGAGAATAGCCTCATTGCATGTAGATGCAATCTCGGCCAAAAAAATCGTATACTGCGAATATATGTAGGGCTGACGGCCGTTAGAATAATAGGTGTGTAAGGCATGCCCCATCTCATGTGCAATCGTGAACACATCGTTCATCTTCCCCTGAAAATTGAGCAGGACATAGGGGTGAGTCCCGTAAGACCCCCAGGAATATGCGCCTCCGGTCTTCCCTCGGTTTTCAAATACATCTATCCACCCGGAATCGAATCCTTTTTTCAAAAGCCTTTGGTAATCTTCCCCCATCGGCGCAAGCCCTTCCAAAACTGTTTGTTTTGCTTCATCATATGAAAATTTCCTCTCATAGTTTTTCACAAGGGGAACATACAAATCGTACATGTGAAGGTCATCAAGCTCCAACGCCTTCTTTCTCAATCTTACATATCTGTGCAGCAGAGCCAGCTTGTCATTTACAGCTTGTATCAAATTATCATAGACCTCTGTTGGTATATTATCACCGAATAGCGATGCTTCTAGACACGAATTAAATTTCCTTTGATTTTTGTAAAATATATTTTTTTTGACGTTAAAGGATAGCATTGATGAGAAGGTATTGATAAATTTGCCATAGGTTTCGTGCATCCCCTCAAACGCCGCTTTCCTCACATTTCTGTCAATACTCTCCATAAAACCGATATATCGCCCCTTGGTTAGCTCAATTTCGTTGCCTTCGGAATCTTTGATTATAGGAAATCTCATATCAGCATTATCAAGCATTCTGAAAATATCCCCCGGGGCCTGTGCCATTTCGCCAGCATCCGCCAGCATTTTTTCTCCCGCAGTATCCAGAATATGCCCTTTCATCCTCAACAGATCATTTATGTAATGTCTATACAACTCTAACTTTTCGTCACGACTCAAAAAATCCAACAGTTCTTCTTTTGACAAACTCAGGATTTCAGGTTCAACAAATGACAACCTGCTTTCACTCTCGACAGCCAGGTGCAAAGCCTTGTCGGCTAATATCTGGTATTTGGATACGGTATTGTCCTCATCCCTCCTCATCCTGGCATAAGTAAAAAGCCTATCCACCGTTTTACCTATCTCATCCCTTAAATTTAAGACAGTTAAAAGATTTTGTGGAGAATTTATCTTGCCTCGATAGCTTTCTACTTCTGAAAATTTCGCTTCAACTGATTTAAAGTCTTTTTCCCAGAGCTTTTCATCACTATAAACATCCTCCAACTTCCACTTATATTTGTCTTCAATTGAATCCCTTGACGGCAAACCGCTCATATTATCAACCTCCATATCTTTGTGTGTCAAGAATTGGTTCCATTTCATAATATTATATTACATTTAAACTCAAGTTAAACACAAGTATAGAAAAGAGTGATTTTATTGAGTGTATACAGGCGTTATGAAGTCCTCTCATCCGGACAGTGCCTTGCAATGTATGTTAAGCGAAAACGCATCACGAATGGCTGTAGTGCATGGATTGTCTCCGTGTGCATTTTTCCGACAAAAAGGGAATGCGATTATTGGTTCAGAAACCAAGACAAGGTTGTAGAAAAAAGCCGTTCCTCAAAAGGGATCGAAGGGCTGATGCTTGCTGCCCGTTGGCTTAAGGAACTAAAGCGCATGATCAGGCGGGGAGACAAAATAGTCATTTTCTGGACTGATGGCAGAAGACATAGTGCCTTTAGATACCTAAAAAGATTCGGATTTCGAGAAGGCGTTGCATTCGACAGGCCATGTTATTATTTAGAGATACTATAAGAAATAACGTGTCAGGCAACAAGAATTGTGGTGGCACAATTCATATATTTTGTTATCACAATTATTCGAGCTGAACTGCACAATTTATCCACTAATTAATATTATATATTAAATCATTATTTTGAGGAAAAATGGGATTATGAAAGGAGGATTTTGTATGGCCGAAATAAAAAGGCCTAGCCCTATATGCCAAAGATGCCTGTGTGAGTATAATCGCCTTCAAGAAGCCATATTTTGGTCAAGGATAATGCAGGAACACGCTCTTTTTATTAAACTCGGATTACCTGCAGACCAACAGGAATTTAGGGAAATAGCACAAAGTTTCATAGACAAATTTATGGATTTGCGAAAGAGACTGAGTAAAGTATCCAGACTCGAGGGAGAGCTTTTGGATGACTTGATAAAAGCAGTAAAAGGGATAATCGCTTTTAAAGCCAAACTGTTGAGACTGATTATTGAATGTAATGCAGCACCGGGGAGCAACTATCCTCTTCTGTTGGATCATATAAGAAGAGAGGCAATGCGCTTTCTAAATCTGTTGCAAAAACCGGTGCCTCGTGACCCGTTGACCATGCTCCTGGAGGAAGAAGTTTTTTGGCTGCGAATAATGAAAGAACATATAGAATTCATCATACATCTGCTTGACCCATCAGAAAGAGAACTCATAAATCAGGCTGAAGAACTTAGAAAAACTTTTTCACGTTTACTGGAAACAGCACGGGATTTAGAATCCATGGCCGAAACCAAGCCTAGAAGCTTCAACACCGTAATGCGTTTTACCCAAAACGTCATTGATAATGCGACAAGGCTCCGTGACTTTAAAGGGGCTGCTTTCGAATTAGCGAGACTGTGTCAATTATTGGGCATTGTTTCAACCCCACTCTTACTCGACCATGTAAGACGTGAAGCAGATAAATTCCTGGATGAAATGGAAGTGCTCTTACCTGAAGTAAGAAGATGCAGTTCCAGTGAACAACACAATTTCATTGTCCCTAAAGAATACGGTCAAAAAATTATTCCCGATTAAATTCAATCACTTTCCATTTTAAATATTAACCGGAGCACCCGTTTTGTGCTCCCGGTTAATATTTAACCCTGGGCTAGTCCCATAATCGCCCGTTAATATTGCTAAGCTACCTACATCAACCCATCGGATTTAATGTCAAGTGAATATTTCCACATCAAAGACAAACGTGTTTTAAAGTTTATCTTGGTTTCCACTCACACAACCTTCACTTTAGTTTGGAACAAATAAAAAACGTAAAGCTTTTAAATCCGCTCTACGTCTACCTTTCGTATGGTGGAGCCAAGGGGGGTCGAACCCCTGACCTCTTGAATGCCATTCAAGCGCTCTCCCAACTGAGCTATGGCCCCATATTTCAATCTGCATTTGATTATACTTGTTTTTTTTTATCTCGTCAAGGTTCTCGACGATTAATGGTCATGGTGGGCGCGGTAGGTTTCGAACCTACGACCCCTACCGTGTGAAGATAGTGCTCTCCCCCTGAGCTACGCGCCCATACATTGGTGGAGAATAGGGGGCTCGAACCCCTGACCTTCTGATTGCGAACCAGACGCTCTCCCAACTGAGCTAATTCCCCATCCTTACATTAATTATAATATAATCGGTGTCTAATTGCAATAACTACTAATGCCCATATACTGCTTATTGCTTCGCCTTTATTTTATGCTGATTATGGATTTGCCATGTGCGATTGTTGCTTTAGCTATGCGCAGATTGTTTTATTGCCCAAATGCGATTTTTACTTTACCCATACGAATTTGGTTTTAACTACGCACATGTGTAGCTTGCAACTTTAACTGCATATGGCTGGTACTTTGCTATTGTGGATTGTTGTTTTGGCAGTATGCTGACTTTGATTGGCTCGCTTTGCCCATGTGCGATTATTACTCTACCCATATGCAGATTATGGATTGCATATCTGCAACTTGTTGCTCCGCTTATATAGTGTGATTTAAGCAACAAATTATTCTAAAGCTCCTATTCGGTCGATTGGCCATATACGGTATACCGCCTTGCCGACAATATTTTCACGCGAAACGTATCTGGTTTCCCAAAATCTGCTGTCCTTGGAATTGTTGCGATTGTCTCCCATCATGAAGTAATGCTCTTCCGGTATACTATATGGCCCAAAATCCCCTATCATCTTTTCGTTTAAATACGGTTCTTCAATCAATACATCGTTTCTGTAAAGCTTTCCTTGCTTTATTTCTATTGTATCTCCGCCCATACCTATAAGGCGTTTTACAAAAATTTCCTTTGGGTTGTCCGGGTATCTAAAAACAACTATATCATTGAGCTTAGGTTCCTGGAATCTGTATATAAACTTGTTTACGAGAATCCTATCATCTATTTCAATCGTATGGATCATCGATCCTGTAGGTACAATCATGGGCTCGAACACATAACCTCTTATGAACAGAGCTAGTATGAATGCAAAAGCTATTGCTTTAATCCACTCGAAAATTTCTTTCTTTAGGCCTTTGTCCATTTCATCACCCGTTTACCCTTTTTTAAACATTTTTTATTATAGCATAAAGACAAAAAAAATAACAGGACACCTTATCTTTTTTGCCAAGAGCCCCATCTTTTTAAATCCGGTGTTTCAACGCCGAATAAATCCATAATCCTCCATACGGTCTGATTGACTATATCCTCGACAGTAAGCGGTTTAGCATAAAAAGCCGGTACAGGAGGCATAATTGTCACCCCAATCCTGGCTAGCCTCAGCATGTTCTCAAGATGAATGGGGCTAAGCGGCGTTTCCCTTACCATGAGCACAAGGTTTCTTTTCTCTTTTATGGTGACATCCGCTGCCCTTGTTATTAGATCTCCCGAATATCCTGCTGAAACACCAGACAAAGTCTTCATGCTACACGGGGCTATTGCCATACCCGTCCATTTAAATGAGCCGCTAGCTATTGCCGCCGAAAGGTCTTCCTCGTCATAACTAAAACTCGCAAGACGCCTTACATTAGCAACAGAATAATCGGTCTCAGTCTCTATGGTCAACCTGCCCCACTTACTTATGAGCAGGTGTGTCGTAATTTCTTTTTTGTTTAATTCCTCCAACAACCGGATACCGTAAATTGCCCCTGAGGCGCCGGTTATCGCAACTATAATGTTCACAAGCAAATTCCCCTCTTCCAATAAACAGGTTTTTTTTATTTATTTATTAATAAAAAAATATTTGTCTTTTATCTACGAGCTAATGTCTCAGATCTTGTATCTCCAATACTTAAGTCTTCAACCTTATTATATAATTTTAAGTCTTCGTTCTTAGGCCTCGATCTTGTGTCTTAAATTCTATGTTTTTGATCTTATTCTTCAATCTTATTCTTCAATCTTGCGTCTTCGATTTTATGTCTCCAATCATAATTTTAGCTGTCACAAAGTGCTCTTTTCAACAACTTCTCAGTAAGTTTCACCCCATTTTCTTTGAATATACGGATATCCTCCTGCATTGCGCCTTCTATATGTATGCCGGCAGTAACGACAACAACCCTGCCAGTTCTCTTGCAAATACTTTCAGCCATCGGCACCGCTATCCCGTCATCCTTGTGCCCAACCAAATTATGGACCGAGGTAGTGCAGCTAATACTTCCATCACCCTTTAAACTTGGCCTGGGCTTGCTGATGACTATGGAACCGATATGTGCCTTTTCACCTCCACCGACATACACATTTATGCCGTCTTTTGTTATCGACGCCACGGCCTTCATTTCATGTCTTTCTTCGCCACATTTCTCTATTATTATATCATACATGTAACCTTCCTCCGATTATATATAGTCACCGGGTTTCCGAAAGTGGAATTTACATAATTTAACCTATCATGTCTATTAGAATCCTCGTCAATTTATCCTGGGCCTGTTCGGATGCAGCAATTACTTCACTATGTGAAAGGAGTGAGTCGGAAATGCCTGCTGCCATATTTGTAATACATGACACGCCGAAAACCTTAACCCCTATTTGTCTTGCTGCAATAACTTCCGGTACCGTAGACATCCCAACTGCATCGCCTCCCATTTTTTTCAGCATTCTTATCTCTGCAGGTGTTTCATAACTCGGCCCTTTAAAAAAAGCATAAACACCTTCTTTGTATCCTGTGTCGTTACGTTTAAAAATAACTTTTGCCCTTTCCTTCAAATCCGGATCGTAGGCATAAGTCATGTCGAAAAAACGAGGTCCAAGCTCGGGAATTTCTTCACCACATGCAGGGTTTTCCCCAGAAAAATTAATGTGGTCTTTTATGACCATGAGGTCTCCCGGTCTGAGAGAAGTATTAATACCTCCTGCGGCATTTGTAACATACAGGTTCTCTATACCCAAGAAGGCAATTACCCTGGTGCCAAACACTACCTCAGATATGTCATATCCTTCGTACAGGTGAAACCTGCCTTGCATTACGACAACATCCTTTCTGTTTATCCTGCCCATAACCAGGTTGCCTTTATGGCCTTTGACGGTCGATTTAGGAAAGCCCGGTATTCCGGAATACGGTATAATAACTGCATCTTCTACCATATCCACAAACTTCCCGAGGCCGCTGCCCAATATGATTCCAGTGTGAGGTCTTCTGCCGTCTATTTTGGCAATGTGATTTACTGCCTCGAGCACATCATCTAGCTTAGACATATACCACACCTCCATGACCGACATATTCTATACTCCATGACCAATGCAATTAATTAAATGTCACATTATCCTGTCTTTAAAACTGTTTCCGCTTTCAAGTTTTCCACAGTCCAGTATTTGAGCAATCGTCTGCCCTATATCGGCAAAAGTCGAGAGCACTCCGAGATCCGTGCCTTTTCTCACTCTTTCCCCTGTCACAAGCACAGGGACGTATTCCCGAGAATGGTCAGTGCTCTCTGTCGTCGGGTCACACCCATGGTCTGCCGTTATTATCAACACATCGTCTCGGCGAAGCCTTGAAATAATTTCAGGCAACCATTGGTCAAACTCTTCAAGCGCCCTGGCGTATCCGTGAGGATTATTTCTATGACCGTACAGCGTGTCAAAATCCACAAGGTTAGTGAAAATCAACCCCCTGTCGAGTCGACCCATAGCACGCAGTGTTTCTTGTATCCCGCACATGTTGCCCTTAGTATGAACAGCCTCTGTTATACCCTTGCCCGCAAAGATATCCTCGATTTTGCCAATGGCAATAACTCCCATCCCGGCACCGCTTACCTTGTCGAGCAAGGTTTCACGCGGGGGCTTGAGTGAAAAGTCTTTACGCTTATGTGTCGTCCTCTTAAAACTTCCCGGCCCCCCGCTAAAAGGCCTTGCAATAACCCTAGCAACAGCATGTTCGCCAGAGAGTATTTCCCTGGCTATCCTACACATCTCGTAGAGCTTTTCTACCTGGATTATTTTCTCATGTGCTGCTATCTGGAACACCGAATCCGCCGAAGTATAAACAATAGGCCTCCCGGTCTTCATGTGCACTTCGCCAAGCTCTCTTATTATTTCTGTACCAGAGGCAGGTTTGTTTCCGAGCACACCAGTACCTGTCCTTTTTTCAAACTCGTTTATGACACAAGCCGGAAATCCTTCAGGATAAACAGGAAAAGGCCTGTCTAGAATGATACCGGCAATCTCCCAGTGCCCCGTTGTCGTATCCTTCCCCGGGGACAGTTCTGCAGCTTTACCGAAAGCAGCCCTGGCTTTACTGCACGCCGGCACACCATGTATTTCCCCCAAGTTTCCCAGACCTAGTTTCTGCATGTTCGGCAGCTTAAGACCCCCAACAGCTTTTGCCGTATTAGCAATCGTGTTGCTGCCTTGATCGCCGTACCCTGGCGCATCAGGAAGCTCTCCGATACCTGCACTGTCGAGCACTATCAAAACTACTCGCATTACCATTTATCATCGACCTTTTCTTTGAATTCAAATATTCCTTCTTTCGTCACTTTTGCAAAAATGACCTGCCTTTTCTCGACCTTCTCATTTGTAAATTCAAAAGACTTATCCACTTCTTGCTTACCCCATTCCAACAGTTTCTCATTATTCGCTAAGACGGTTGCAAATTTTTGGCCACTTTTTACAAAATCCCCTACCTTTGAATTGATAACCACACCGACTGCATGGTCAATGACATCGTTTTTATACTGCCTGCCCGCACCTAATTTCATCGCCGTGACCCCTAGCCTCAATGCGTCGATCTGCTTTACATATCCGTCGCTATTTGCTATCACATCTGCCTTATATTTCGCCTGTGGCAAAAGTGACAAGTCATCGACAATATCCGGATTGCCACCTTGATTGATAATAATCTGCCTGAACTTTGACAAAGCAATCCCTTTTTCTATATTATTTAAAAGAATTTCTTTAGCCTTCTCTTTATCTTGTTGTACACCTGCCATCAGCATCATCTGCACACCGAACTCCAGGCAAACGGTCAGGAGGTCTCCACCGGCAATGCCTCTCAATATCTCAACAGCCTCCATGACTTCAACGGCGTTCCCAATTGCATGGCCAAGGGGCTGCTCCATATCTGTAATGTATGCTACCGTTTCCCTACCGGCAATAGAACCGATTTTTGCCATGGTTTTTCCTAGCTCAACCGCATCCTCATATTTTTTCATAAAGGCACCGTTTCCACACTTGACATCCAGGATTATTTTGTCAGCCCCTCCTGCAATCTTTTTGCTCATTATAGAGCTGGCAATCAGCGGTATTGAATCCACGGTCGCCGTCACATCCCGCAAGGCATAAAGCATTTTGTCAGCAGGCACAAGATTTGCAGACTGCCCGGTTATGGATGCTCCCGTAGAGTTTACCAAAGATACGAATTCATCCTTTCGAAGTTCCGTTTTAAATCCTGGAATGGACTCTAGCTTATCGATCGTGCCTCCCGTATGGCCAAGCCCTCTTCCGGACATCTTGGCTACCTTTACGCCTGCAGAAGCGACTAAGGGCATAAGTACAAGGGTTGTGGTGTCTGCAATCCCACCACTCGAATGTTTATCCACCTTTATACCGTCGATGGGCGATAGGTCAACTGTCTCACCCGAACCTGCCATTGCCGATGTGAGTTCCGCAATCTCCTCTTCGTCAAGGCCCTTAAAATATATTGCCATAAGCAGAGCAGAAACCTGGTAGTCAGGAATACTGCCTGACGTGTACCCCTTTATCAAAAAGCGGATTTCTTCTTTAGAAAGCCTTTTCCCAATCTTCTTCTTATGTATGATATCAGGTACAAAAAACATATTCCACCTGCCTTTTTTCCATCAGCATACAGTTTGCCTAAACACAAACGACTAAGTTTAGTTGCCTAACTTGAACCAATTAGGCAAAAGGTCTTCAGGCGCCAACTTTTCCACCCTGGTGCCGTCACGATTAGAAAGAATTACAACAGAGTTTGAGGCAAGTTCTGCTATAACCTGTCTGCACGCGCCACACGGAGAAACAGGTTCATCCACATCAGCCGCAACTGCAAGTGCCACAATCTCCCTTCTTCCCTCGGAAAAAGCCTTGAAAAGTGCAACCCTTTCGGCACATATAGTAAGCCCGTATGACGAGTTTTCGATATTGCATCCGGTGTAATACGTGCCATCCGAAGCCTCGGCACAAGCCCCTACACAAAAATTCGAATATGGCACATATGCCTTACTCATTGCCTCTATAGCTCTTTTCACCAGCTGCTTTTCTTTTATAATTCCCATAACATACCCACCTCAAACATAATATCTATATTTTAGCAAGATTTATATTAAGATTCAACGATAAAATTGTTATAATTAAATTAATTGAGATAATGATTGTAGAAATTATTGAGGACATGCCTGACGCCGATATAGTCGTAGTGCCTATAGGCGGAGGACGGTTGATTCAAAACAATTACGATTTTAACATACTTTAATAATCACTTTGTGAAAAAGAATATTTTCCTTATATGCGGAATTTTCTTGCAATTGTTCCCCCTATGTGGTATTATTGTATACACAAAAACAATGAAGGGGGAAATACAATGGTTCCCACAAACAAGAATTACACTGAAATTTCAAAATGCAAGTTTTTGAAGTGTGAGGATACGGTTTATGGGCAAATCTGCTTTTGTGACCTTGCCGCATGGGGTAGACCTGCCGCTTGCAGCCCAGAGATAAAAAGCATTTGCGAAGAAGAACACCATATCGTGATGTAACGGTTAACTAGACGGCTTCCTGCCCTTTCGCACGTAATAACGCATCTTTCCGTCACTTTTAAATTTTTCAACCCATGTATCTATCTCAACTATGTCTTTAATAATAATCCTATCGCTGCTCAAATCCTTTTCAAATAGGATTTGCAATATAATCCCTTCTTCAGTGTATGGAAATCTTTGAGCAGAGATAAAATTTCCGAGTGAATAGGCAACGTACTTCTTGACAGTCCTACCGTATTCATCTAGGACATCTACCCATTCTCCCGGTTGGATTACGTGCGGATGACTTCCGAGGACCACATCCGCACCATTTTCCAGCAGTAAGAGTGCAAGGCTTTTTTGTTCAGCCGAGGGTTCTCTCTTATATTCCTGCCCGAAATGCAGGTACACCAATACGATATCACACAATTCCTTTGCACTACTTAGATCTTTTAGAATTCTATCCTCCTCAATCATATTTACGAGATAAGGCTTGGCTCGCGGTATCGGGATGCCGTTGGTGCCGTATGTATAAGCCAGTATTGCCGTCTTAATGCCATTTGACTCAATACAGCTTATCCTTTCCTTAGCTTCCTCAGAAGCGTTCGTCCCTACAGCTATAAGGTCTCTTTCTTCAAGCATCCTCAATGTCCGTAAAAGGCCCTCTTCACCCCGGTCAAGACAGTGGTTATTAGATGTAATAATAATATCAAAACCGGCTTCCTTTAAAGCATCCGCTATCTCATCCGGGCTGTTAAACCTGGGATATCCGGTAAATTTCCTTTCCTTCCCTGCAAGCGTCGTTTCCAAATTTGCAATCGCTATGTCGCAAGATGAAATATCGTCCTTCACCTCTTCGAAAAACTCGGAGTAATCAAATTCTCCAGTAACCTCGTCATAACCAGCCCATATCTGGCCTTCATGCATCATCACATCGCCGACAACTCCAATTAGAATTGTCGGGTTTTCCGGTGGCAAAAGAGAATTTTCTTCGGGCTCCTCACTTTCAGTTTCGCCAGCAGGACCCAGGTCTTGCGAAACAGGAGCAAATCTGCTCATTGCATAATCGCCCAAACCAAGAACAGCTAAAAAGACGGCACATAGTATAACAAAAGCCGCAATTGCCCGTTTGACCATCACAATAGTTCCTCCCGATTCATTTTCTTGAGCATATCAACGACCTTTTTCACGTCCTGCGCATTTCTCTTGGGACAGACCAACAGCGCATCACTCGTCTCTACAACTATCATATCTTCAAGGCCTACTGCGGCAACCAATCTCCCATTCGAGTATATAATCGAATTTCTCGTATCGATTTCGACGAAATCCCCGCGGGTGATATTTCCCTTTTCATCTGGAGGAAACACACAGCCCAACGAGTCCCAACATCCTACATCATTCCAGCCAAAATCCCCTGGAATTACTACTACTTCCTCTGCCCTTTCCATTATTCCATAATCTATGGAAATATCCTGCAGCTCAGGATATATTTCTTCTACCTTAGCAACTTCTTCATTTTTCCCTATATATGATTCTATCGCCGATATTTTTTTGTAAGTTCTCGGTAAAAACCGCTCAAAATTCTTTAAAATAACAGAGGTTTTCCATACAAACATACCGCTGTTCCACAGATAATTACCACTGTCGATATACATCTTTGCTTTAGGAGCATCCGGTTTTTCCACAAACTCAAGGACCTCAAAAGCACTTTTTTCTTCAGCTTGGTAAACCTTGTCCCTGTCATATTTTATATATCCGTACCCCGTCGATGGGTAGCTGGGTGTAATACCCATTGTGACAAGTTTGTCGTCCTTTTCTGCCACACTGAAAGCAGCTATCAATACCTTTTGAAACTCCACCGGGTTTTTAATATAATGGTCAGAAGGAAAAACACCCATGATCGAATTTTCACATCTCGCCTTGATGACAAATGCGGCATATCCTATGCACGCCGCCGTATTCTTACCAACAGGCTCTATTATGATGTTTTCAGCAGGTATTTCGTCTAGTATGACCTGGTTTAACATTTTTTCCTGTGCCTTGCTTGTTACAATAAGTATTTGTTCAGGAGGAATTATGCCCTCAATCCGTTTAATTGTATCATTTATCATGCTGTCTTCACCGGTTATATTCAAAAACTGCTTCGGTGCCGAAGCCCGGCTAAGTGGCCAGAAACGTGTCCCTCCACCGCCTGCCATAATTACTCCAAACTTTTTCATTAGATTACCCCCACCATAGTGATGAGTATATCTTTCCCAAAAATACTTTAAATTTTTCATAACTCTTTTTACTTCTTGAAATCGCAGACTGTATAGATGTTTTGTGTCTTTTGAAATACAAGGCCTGTTCGGTCATATGATATTTCCAAGTCCTATTACTCCTCTATTGGTCAACCTTAATGTCTTTTGGCATGCCGGGCTTTATTAAGTGTTTATTTCCTTTAGGTCTTATCATACCGCCGAGAACCTTTTCTAATAAAATGGCAATCCCGTCTTCGTTGTTTCCTGCGGTCACAACATCCGCTCTTTCTTTTACCGGCTTGGGTGCATTTCCCATCGCAACGCCGAGGCCCGCATATTCGAGCATTGGTAAATCATTTATATTATCACCGATGGCAATGATTTCATCCCTCTTAAATCCATACCTTTCCGCCAAGACCCTTAAGCCCTTCGCCTTGGATACGCTGCCATCTAATATATCAACACAGTTTTTTATAGCAGTTGTAATAAAAATATTGTCCCCGAAAAGTGTGGCCAACCTCTTCTTCAACTGCCTCATCTCGCCCGGCTCGCCACAAATCACAATTTTAGCAGGTAGACCCTTCATTGCAAATTTTGCCTTTTCAAAATCCCCTGCATTATTTACGGGCACAAAAACAAAGTCCTTAAGGTAATTGACAAAACCCCTCAAATGATGTTTCATTTTCAAATACCAAATCACTTGTCCTAATTGGAAGTTCCTGCCTACGTACACCTTGTGGTCCTCCATGAATATCTGCACCCTTAAACTCGAATAATCCGCACATATATCGAGCACTTTTCGAGCAATATCCATTTGAAGCGGCCTGTAAAAGATAGAATCACCTGAATGCACGTCAACTATTTGGGCACCGTCATTACATATGAGCGGAGCATTGATAGGCAGCTTTTTAGCAAGCCTCAAAGAGCTCATGTAAAACCGGCCTGTTGCAATAGTCACCTTTATACCCGCACGCATCGCCTCCCTAAGTGCCCTCAACGTACGTGGTGAGATACTGTAGCGGCTGGTAATAAGTGTGCCGTCTATATCTATTGCTATAAGTTTATACTCTTTGTTTAACATTTGAAGGATTTCACCTCTTTAAAAGAAACTGCTTGCGTTTAATGCAAGCAATTCCCTTTAAGTCATTATATCATATTATACGACAAGATTATATATCCCATTAGTTATCATCCATGAACACAATTAAAATGTCAAATCGAGCGGTTTACGCATAAAATAGTACAAAAAAAAGGCCGGGACTCCCGCCCCGTATTTCGGTGGGGAATCCCTGTCTTTATTTCTTTGGCCTATTGCTCAGCCATCTTCTTGTACTGTTCATATTTTGCCTTTGCCTCTTTTTCGGCTTTTTCAAACAGCTCCTGTGCCCTATCGGGAAAAGATTTAGTAAGTGAAGCATACCTTACTTCGCTCATCAAGAAGTCTTTAAACGGTGTGCTCGGCTCCTTCGAATCAAGCACAAACGGGTTCTTGCCCTCTTCCTCGAGGAGAGGATTGTATCTGTACAAATGCCAGTACCCTGCTTCAACTGCTCTCTTTTCCACGAGCTGGCTTGTTCCCATACCAGACTTGATACCATGGTTGATGCACGGAGCATAAGCTATAATGAGTGACGGGCCAGGATAATTTTCCGCCTCCACCAATGCTTTGAGCAATTGATTTTGGTTTGCCCCCATTGCCACTTGTGCCACATATACATAACCGTAAGACATTGCTATCCTGCCAAGGTCTTTCTTCTTTGTTGCTTTGCCGGCAGCGGCAAACTGTGCCACCGCACCTGTAGGTGTTGACTTAGATGATTGGCCACCCGTATTGGAATAAACCTCTGTATCGAATACGAGCACATTTACGTCCTCACCTGATGCCAGCACATGGTCAAGCCCTCCAAAACCGATATCGTATGCCCAGCCGTCTCCTCCGAATATCCACTGTGACTTTTTAACCAGATATTCTTTCATATCACTTATCTGGTCAAGAATATCTTTGGCCTTTGCATCACAAGGTGCTGCTTTTTCAAGTAGAGACAGGATTTTGGCTGCTGCCTGTTTCGACTGTTCACCCTTGTTCATATTGTCGAGCCAGAAGTTAAATGCATCTTTTAGTTCCGCATCTATATCAAGTTGCAACGCTTCCTGCACGAGGCTAGCTAGCTTCTGCCTCATCTGCTTTACCGCTAGGTACATTCCATAACCGTATTCGGCATTGTCCTCAAAAAGGGAGTTCGCCCATGACGGCCCATGCCCATCTTTGTTAGTGCAGTATGGTGTGGAAGGCGCACTTCCTCCCCAGATAGAGGAACAACCCGTTGCATTTGCTATCATCATACGGTCTCCGAAAAGCTGTGTCACAAGCTTGGCGTAAGGTGTTTCCCCGCAACCCGCACAAGCACCGGAAAACTCAAGCAACGGCTGCTCGAATTGGCTTCCCTTCACTGTTTCCTTGTTCATCGGGTTTTCTTTGGGTGCAAGGCTCAGTGCATATTCCCAGTGTTCCGCTTTCTCAGCCTGTGTTGCCAAAGGCTTCATGATAAGACCCTTTTCTTTTGCAGGGCATACGTTTGCACATACTCCGCAGCCGGTGCAATCGAGTACACTCACCTGAAGCGCGAAGTTCAAACCGTCAAATCCTTTACCTATCGCCTTCTTGGATGCAAATCCCTCTGGTGCGTTTTTAACTTCTTCTTCATTGAGTAGGAAAGGTCTTATTGCCGCATGAGGACATGCATAAGCACATTGATTACACTGGATACATTTGTCAATCTGCCATTCCGGAACATTTACGGCAATTCCGCGTTTCTCATACCGTGTAGTCCCATGTGGGAAAGTCCCGTCTTCCCTGCCGATAAATGCGCTTACCGGCAGCTTATCGCCTTCCTGGCGATTCATGACATCGGCAATATTGCTTACGAATTCAGGCACTTCCCTAGTGGCTGCTGCCTCATCAACAGCATTCATCCATGATTCCGGCACATCTACCCGGACGAGTGACTTAATACCACTGTCGATTGCCTGATGGTTCATATTGACGATCTTATCACCCTTGTGTCCATAAGATGCCACAACAGCCTCTTTAAGGTGTTTGACTGCATCTTCGATAGGAATTATATCGGCAAGTTTGAAAAACGCCGACTGCATTATCATATTGATTCTGCCGCCTAGCCCTAAATCTTGTGCTATATCAACTGCATTTATGATATATAACTTAATGTCATTTTCAGCCAAAAATCTTTTTACAGATGCTGGGAGCCTGGACTCAATCTCTTCAGGCTTCCATTGAGTATTGAGAAGGAATGTCCCACCTTTTTTCAAGCCAGCAAGCACGTCGTATTTGCCCACATATGCCTGATTATGGCATGCGATAAAGTCGGCCTTATTTATGAGATAAGTTGATTTTATCGGGTTCTTTCCGAAACGCAGGTGGGATATTGTCACACCGCCCGACTTCTTGGAATCATAAGCGAAATACGCTTGTGCGTACATGTCGGTATTGTCTCCGATAATCTTGATAGCGCTCTTGTTAGCACCAACAGTCCCATCGGAACCTAAACCCCAGAACTTACAGCATACGGTTCCTTCAGCAGTTGTATCTATATCTTCACTTATCTCAAGTGAAGTGTTTGTCACATCATCCACAATTCCGATGGTAAACCTGTTCTTGGGCTCATCTGATTTTAGGTTGTCAAAAACAGCCTTGATCTGTGACGGGGTCGTATCCTTGGAACCGAGCCCATAACGTCCGCCTACTATTAAAGGTTTAGATGCTTCTGAATAAAATGCACCGCAGACATCAAGGTACAATGGCTCACCATGAGCACCCGGTTCTTTAGTCCTGTCAAGCACTGCGACCTTTTTGACCGACTTGGGCATTACATCTAAGAAATGCTTTACGGAGAACGGCCTGTATAGCCGAACCTTGATGACACCAACCTTTTCTCCTTTAGTCATCAAATAGTCAACAGTCTCTTCAATCGTTTCACAAACCGAACCCATAGCTATTACTACCCTGTCGGCTTCAGGGTGACCATAATAATCAAAAAGATGGTAACTGCGACCCGTTATCTTGCTTATTTCCTTCATATAATCTGCTACTATTTCGGGAATGGCCAAATAGTAGGGATTGGAGGCCTCTCTTGCCTGGAAAAATATGTCGGGGTTTTGAGCGGTTCCTCTCGTCACGGGCCTTTCAGGATTAAGCGCTCTCTTCTTAAACTGCCTTACAGCCTCGAAATCGACAAGACCTCTTAGTTTTTCGTAATCCATCACTTCTATTTTCTGGATTTCATGTGAAGTTCTGAACCCGTCGAAGAAATGGACAAAAGGCACTCTGCCCTTTATCGCTGCCAGGTGTGCTACACTACCGAGGTCCATGACCTCTTGAACGCTGGCGGAAGCCAAAAGTGCGAATCCGGTTTGACGGCATGCCATAACATCTGAGTGGTCGCCAAATATTGACAAAGCATGCGATGCGACGGCCCTTGCCGAAACATGGAACACCCCGGGAAGTAGCTCTCCGGCTATCTTGTACATGTTTGGAATCATCAGAAGCAGACCTTGAGAAGCCGTATAAGTCGTGGTCAAGGCACCTGCCGCCAAAGACCCGTGTACTGCCCCGGCTGCTCCGGCCTCAGATTGCAATTCAGCAACTTTTACCTCCTGGCCAAATAAATTTTTCCTGCCGTGGGCACTCCATGCATCCATATGCTCTGCCATAGGAGATGATGGAGTTATTGGATATATCGCTGCGACTTCAGTAAAAGCATACGAAACATGGGCGGCTGCAGCATTGCCGTCCATGCTCTTCATGGTTTTAGACATCGGCTTACCCCTCTCATATTATTATATAGTAATTTATTTGTATTAAACTTTATCTTAATGTAACTATACAACACAAAACTATCTCTCGTAAACTTACTGCCGAATTTTGAGCATGTTAAGACCCTATATATGTGAAATTGGTCACAAAATAAATCATGACCCAACCTTTCTTTGGGCTCTATTCCAAAGTCAAATTACAGTTTTACTGTCTTTCAATATCTTAAATGTATAAATATACCTGCTTGTATATAATGAATGTCAAATAACAGTAAATAATTTAAAAAAATTATATAAAAACGTATAGCTAATACGTTATTATTATAACAAATTACATTCGAATTGGGCAACTGTATTTTTATATTCACTAATGCCGTTTTTTTTGTATACTTCAGAACACTATGGGAAAACTACGCTTTCCTGAAATCTTTAATGGGATTTACTCCTTTTTGGTACATTGTATTATACTCAAAGAAACAAGGCAATAAATAAATATTTCAAAAAACCACCCAACAACGGAAAAAAGATTGCTGTCGGGGCTCGGGATACCTGTTGTTCAACAATAAAAGGGGAGCTGTAAGATACTGCTCCCCGGCCGTATTTCTTAATAACCCATCGCACAATCCTTTTTATTCGATTTTATTATTTTTATAATTCCGCATTCATATTCCACCCACTGTTTTGCTACGAAGTATTCCGTTAGCAATTACGCATTTTGGAAAAATAGCGCTACAGTCCCGGGACCTGAATGGGCACCAATAACTGGCCCTATCCAAGACATCATAATTTCTTTCACATTGAATTCCTTTTTTATCGCATCGGCAAGTTCAAGTGCAAGTTCCTCATTGTCGCCATGGCTTATTCCTACGAGCTGTTTGTCCAGATTAACACCACGTTCTCCCATAATTTGAACCATCTTTTTTACAACGTTTTTTCTGCCGCGCACCTTTTCAAGCGGGAGAATTGCTCCATCAACAAAATGGAGTACAGGTTTTATATTTAAAAGACCCCCTACAAAAGCCTGTGCAGCAGAAATCCTACCGCCCCTCTTCAAGTGATCCAGTGAATCAACAGTAAATATATGCTCCATGTGCTCGCAATAAAACCGGGCGTCCTCTGCAATGTCCTTGGGATCGACTCCCTCTTTTGCCATTTTTGCTGCCCTGTACACAACCAGACCCAGACCAAAGCTGGCACATTTTGAATCGATTACGATTATATCATCAGCATTTAAATTCTTCTTTGCCAATACTGCAGACTCATAGCTGCTGGTCAGCTTAGAAGAAAGGCCCAGGACAATAGGAACCATTCCTTCTTCAAGACATTCCTCAAAGACCTGCATGTATGTATTCACTGTCACCTGAGAAGTCGTTGGCATTAGATCGCCTTTCCTCATCAGATCGTAAAATACCTTCAATGAGATGTTAGATATATCCATTTCCGGTTTATCTTTGGATGATACCACCATTTGTAAAATCTTTATGGGGTAATTTCGTTTTATATCTTCAGGCAAATCACTTGAAGTATCGGTAATAATTACAGCCTTGGCCATTAAACCTCCCCCTCCCTATAAAATAATTTAAATAAATAATACCCGTTTTACTTACTTTTGTAAATAGAATATAAAGTCGGACTGTATTTAGTTTATGCCAAAACAGCACCTTTATAACTTAGCATATTCAATTATATCTTCTAAAAAAGCATAAATATCATAAATCAAATAAATGTGTTGTTGCATAATTATACCATAATGGATATAAAAATGGATATAAAAAAGGAAATCAGCGAGACAGCAAAATACCCAATTCTGGATAAAACAGCCTTTTAAAGGATAAAATAATCCAAATGAGAACTGTAAGAAATGGAGAGATTAATATGAAAAAACTATTTCAGCCAATAAATATAGGAAAAGTTGAGATCAAGAACAGAATAGCTATGGTACCTATGGCAAACTTGGGACTGGTTGACAGGGACGGCCATTTAACAAAGCGCGCAATAGATTATTACGTAGAACGTGCAAAAGGTGGCACTGGGCTAATTATTACAGGTGCGGTCAAAGCGGAAAATGAAATAGAAAAGCTAAAAATGCCGAGTTTCCCTTGTATAACCTTAAACCCTATCACGTTCTTAGCAACAGCGTCTGAACTTACCGAACATGTCCACACATTTGGCTCAAAAATTTTCATACAGGTCACATTCGGCCTTGGGAGAAGCGCACCACCTGCTTTCCTAGAAGGCCCTCCTGTTGCACCATCTGCAATACCGAATTACTGGGACCCTGCCACAACCTGCAGGGAGCTGACAACACAAGAAGTTGAGACAATGGTAAAAAGATGTGGAGAAGCCGCCCATATAGCCCGTGAAGCTGGATTTGACGGTATAGAAATTCATGCAATGCATGAGGGTTACCTATTGGATCAATTCACAATTGCCCTGTTCAACAGGAGGACGGATAAGTACGGCGGCGGTCTAAAGGAAAGACTGACTCTCCCGGCAGAAATAGTCAGAGAAATTAAGAAGCAAGCGGGGAAAGATTTCCCGGTAGGGCTAAGATACAGTATAAAGAGCTTTATAAAGGATTGGAGACAGGGAGGTCTTCCTGACGAAAACTTCCAAGAAATGGGGCGAGACGTTGACGAAGGACTCGAAGCCGCAAAATTAATCGAACAGGCGGGGTATGACTTTCTCGATGCCGACAACGGGACTTATGACGCATGGTATTGGGCTCATCCGCCGGTCTACATGGAACACGGCTGCTACCTTCCGTATACTGAAAGACTCAAAAAAGTAGTCAGTATCCCCATAATCGTCGCAGGAAGAATGGAACTGCCCGAGCTGGCAGAAAAAGCACTTTCCGAAGGCAGCCTGGACATTGTCGGAATCGGTCGAGGGCTGCTTACAGATCCGGAATGGCCAAGAAAAGTGTTTCACAACCAGACGGATAGAATCCGCCCGTGTATCGGTTGTCATGACGGGTGCCTTGGAAGGATGTTTTTGGGCAAACCCGAATCTTGCACCGTAAACCCCGCAGTTGGAAGAGAAAAAGAGTATGCCATAGAGCCCGCACACGATATCAAAAAGGTGATGATAGTAGGCGGAGGAGTCGCAGGTATGGAATCCGCCCGCGTGGCGACACTAAGGGGCCATCAAGTTACATTGTATGAAAAAACGGATAAACTGGGGGGGCACCTAAGGGAAGCTTGCGTTCCCGACTTCAAAGACGATGACAAAAGACTGCTCAATTGGTATGAAAACGAAATGAAAGCCATGAGTATAGATATCTCGTTCAATACAGAGGTTACTGCTGATATGGTAAAGAGCGAAAATCCGGATGTGGTCATAATAGCGACCGGTTCTACTCCTATAACACCAGATATACCAGGTATCAACATGAGCAATGTAACAGGTGCGGGTGAGCTACTCCTCGGTAACAGCACAGTCGGCGATACTGTAGCCGTCATCGGAGGCGGGCTCGTGGGATGCGAAACCGCTCTGTGGCTTGCAAAACAACACAAAAAAGTCACCATAATAGAAGAACTAGAAGACCTGATGGCCGCCGGAAGACCTGTCCCCCACATGAACAAAATAATGCTGATAGACCTGCTAAAGTTTCATAAAGTGGATGTGCTCACAGAAACCAGCCTGTTAGAAGTAAAACAAGATAGTATAGTAGTCGTAAACAATAACTTCCATAAGAAGACATTAAATGTGGATTCTGTTGTAATTGCAGTCGGTTTAAAACCCGAGAGCAGCTTATACAACTCCCTGATTCAAGAAATGTTTGAAGTCTATGCAATCGGCGACTCAAGAGAGGCGGCAAACTACATGAACGCAATATGGGACGCATACGACCTCGCTCGAAACATCTAAACCTTGTCACGGGAACGTGTCACGGGGACGTTGTGTCACTGGGGGACGGAGTTGTTGTCACCCTGTGTCACCCTACCCTGGGTGTCACTGGGGACGGAGTTGTTGTCACCCTGTGTCACCCTGGTGCCGTGACCTTGTCACCCTGTGTACGACCTTGTCACGGCGTGTCACGCGTGTGCACCGTGTCACGGGGACGGAGTTGTTGTCACCCTGTGTCACCCTACCGGTGCCAGTGGAACGGGGTTGGTGTCGCATTTCCATGGTGTCACGCTTGTCAGCTTACCACACGTCGCGCAGGCATCATATACCAACGTGTACAAAAAGGTCGGCCATCGCTTTGATACACTTGAGCTAGGGATTTCACGTCCAGATAGGCGGAGTATGCCAATACACTCAGTACTTGCACCAGGTAGACGTAACGCTGGGCTACTTAAAGATTGCCTGAATTCCAAAGTTGTTTTCACATAGTCATAGCCCCGATAATGAACGTCGTGTGTCAAGGAACAAATGATATGATCCGAGGGAACGGAGCTCCTGACACACGACACTTATTGTCACGTTCGATTGCTTGCCATGATCCTGGGTGCTACAGCGCAACCTGAATGCTGTATCTCCTGGTACATTACACAAGTTGTCACATAATAACATCTTCAAACAAAAAGTATCTTCAATAAGCAGGAACACACTATAATGTTCCTACCCCTTCTAAATTGATAATGTTATAGCCTTCCCCCTCTCCGGCCAAATAACCTTACAAAGTCCTTCGAATCGCGAGAAAAACTCGCCATCCTGAGTATGGACAGGAATCAGCACTTCAGGTTTAATTGTTTCAACCATCTCCTCTATCCCAGGCCCATGGATGTGCCCACTGGCATGAAATCCCGATTTTTCCCGGTTCCTGCCGAGTCTTCCGTAAAGTTCAAAACCGAAATGATCTATCCAGTTCTTTATGCGCTGATGATCTATCAGCATTTCTTCATCAAAGGCTTCGCTTGATGAATAAATATAGGTCCCGCCCCCAGGCCTGATATCAAGAAAAGCATGAAAATCATAATATGAAAAACAAAGTATGTAACTTCCGGGATCTTTTCTTATGTCTTCCGCCGACACCATCTTTGCGGTATCAAAACGGGCATTGAGAGCATCCTCCCACTTTTTCGTCAGGGCTTTTGGTCTGAGGTAAAGCAATATGCCATCGTCCCTATGCGGATCAGGTATACCGCCTTCACCTGCCGAAGCAAGGGCTTCAAGAAGATATATGTCCTTAGCAGTGAGCACAAGTCGGCGACCCGTGTTTTCTGCTACATCCAGGAAAGAAAGCAGCCGCTCAATGTTTCGCGGACCAAAGTCAGCGACCACAAGGCCTTCGGCTTTTTCCACCACGTCGAAGCAGTTGGAGGCAACCTCCTCTTCTGTCACAGGCTTTTGAGTTGCAGGATGTGTGCCTTCAGAGATGAGGACAACGGGCTTTAGCTTTGCCGCCTCTTGGAAAAACCTTCGCGTAAGGTGGGCGTTTTTGCCGTGAAGTCTGAGATCCCCAGTGTAGATAATCCAACCAACTGAAGTCTTTATTCCGAATGCTCCCGCCCCGGGAATAGAGTGATCCACCGGCCAGAAGCAGATATCATAACCTGCTATTTTAACATTGAATCCACATGCTTCCAGTGCACAGCATTCCATCGACCGGGAGTTGTCAACATTTTCCCAAAAACCGCAGGCACTTTCGGGAATGGCACTTATCCCCATTATGCGATATCTGCGCTGTCTGAAAGGCATCTTTCTGTAATGTGAGGCACACAGAATACCGTCTTTCAATTCCTTTGGCGATGCATAGCATATTTCCTGCAGGCGATTGCCCCCTCCCGTGTCTTGAAGTGCTTTGCAAATTAAAGCACTTGTAAGCCCTGTTATTACGGGCACATCTTCCCGCAGATACGAAAAAAGCCCGCAATGGTCGAAGTGCGCATGGGAAAGCAATACACCTGCGACCTCCGCCTCCCGGCAGTCCGGATGGGATAAAAACCTATCCCAGACTCCTGGACATTCCAAATCCTGTCTGTAAAGGCCTCTCAGTGGCGGCAATATATCCAGGTTTAAAAGATCATGAATACCGAAAATGTTCCTTGGCCCAAGAAATTCATCAAAGAACATGCCTTCGGCTTTGAAGTTGGTGCCGAAGTCCATGAAAAGAGAGGTGCCTCCGTCCTCCAACAGTATCTTATTACCTCCGATACAGCCGACCCCATCGTAAAATGTAAGCGAAACAGTCATAGAATCACCCCCATTCATTATATAACAAGAAAAGCCAAAAAATCACCTCTGTCTAAATATTCACTGATCGACACATTTGGCTAATGTAATGTTCATATGTTATAGTGAGGATAGGGGTGGTACACATGCTTCCGGGATGGTTAAAACTTCTTAAAAACTGGAAAGCCGAAAAACAACCCGAATTCAGGGAAGGTCACTACATATGGCGGGTATATGTTGAACAGCTCAGGCAGCGAAGGCTTGTAGGAATACTAGAATTTAAGGAGGAGTCATCTTCAGAAGTTCAAAAGCTTCCTCCTCAGATAATAGGCATGCTTATAAACACCTTTTCGCCTGGAAACGCCATAACGTCAAACCGGTGGAAAGCAATATGCAAAAAGTGGGCAGGGGGTCTTTCTCTCGACGCAGACTTTATTAAGGATCTCTGAAAGTAAGTATGGACCTCCTCAAAGGTTATACGATTCTTCCTTGAAGTCATTCCCGTATAATACATGAACATCAGCAAGGCCACATGTTTGTCCTCCAAAACCTCCTGCACGAATCTCCTGTTGGCACGGGCTATGGCAATACAGCGGTCCTTTTGTTCATCATAAACGAGTTTTAGGGCGCCGCGAAAAACATCGTTGGCCTTCCTGATAAACAGATATAAGGCATCCTCGTCCCGGGTTCGAAGAAGTTTTAGAACACGCGCCTTGTAATTTATATCTGTATCAAATGAAGTATCCTCTGGAGGCTGTTCCCAACGCTCGATCCATTCATCAAATGTTGAAACTCCTGCCGTTATATCGTCTTCGTGGAGACAAAATGGCATGGTAAATGCAAGCCAAAGACCGGGAGGATCCTCTGAATCGATTATATCTTCGTTGTCTATGTCCTCATATACTCCCTGCTCCATATAGCTTAATACTTCAAGTGGCGAAAGGGCCATGCCCGGAAGTTGGCCGCTAAATGAATCCGCGAGATATTTTAAGAATTTTTCCCTGTCTATCTGCAATATTCTTCGGCCAAGCTGCAACTGCGAGGTATACGCATTATCACCTAGTAAAAGCGAAAGCTCTGTTAACAAACTGTAAAAAACACGTGCGCTTCTGTTATACTGTTTTTCGAGTTTTAGGTCAATTAGCCATTCATTTTTTTAAGTCTTTGGCCTAGCTCCCTTTCGAGCATATCGAGAAGACTCATTACAGCTTGATATTTTTCAAGGGCCTGTCTATCCTGGATGTATTTTTCCCTTTGGTACCTTAAATCCATTGCTTCACTTGGAAGATGTTCAAACTCTTTATTTTTATCTGTTTTAGGCTGCAAATTTTGATCTTGCGGTCGATTTTCTCCGTCGGCCTGATTGGTTCCATTTGCCATGGGTCATTCTCCTCTGTGTATCAATAATGTGCCATGTGTCAAATAGTCCTTTATCAGCAAATCGTCTCCTTCGCCGGTTGTCAACAGAGGTGACAGTAACTCTGTCTCCCTGACATCCTTGACAGACTCAACCGTTATTTTTACAGTATTTTAAAACTAAACTAGCAAACTCCCTCATATCATCAAGATGATATTCAATGATTCTTTGCACAATTTGCAAATTTATGTTTTGATAATCATGCACAGCAATATTTCTAAAGCCCACCATTGCTTTAAGTTTAGTGCATAAATCGAAATTGATAACACCGTTAGTTTGCAGTAAATCAAAAGCGTCTCTGCTGCTTTGAGGGATACCGTATGATTTTTCAGCAATAATATGCATAGCAATATCAATACATGCTTCAGATGCCCTCTGAATATTTAAGATAATAGAATCTTGTTTTGTATAATTCTTGAGATTATCAGGATTTCCTTCATACTCCTCATGAATGCGCCTGATGCATCTTTCAATGACAGCCGTTTTATTCAAAATTACATCACTATGCATAAATACTACCCCTCTGTCGGATTTTGTCCAGAATTACTTTTCTTTCCTCGTTTAGCAAACAATAATCCTTAAAAGTCCTAATCTGAAATTCATGCTTCTTCTTATCATCAACACAATATATCACCCTGCCCGTGCCGAGAATATTCGCCTTCAATACTGTTGAAGCCTTACTCAGATCAATTAAATCGACATCTTTATTTAATATAGAGCTCAATTCTTGTGCTATCATAAATACTTCATAATTACTCAAATCTTTATTTGATAAGAAGGCTATATCTACATCACTGTCTTTTCTCATTCGCCTACTTGCTGCCGAACCAAAAAGGATGATAAGGTAAGCTGACGTTTCTTCTATAAGCGTATTTATTACAGCTTCGAGATTCATTCTCATCACCTATAATTTAGTTTTAATATGTATGACATCTGTGGATACCTGATGGATAATTATACCATATATTACATTAAAAAGACAGCAAGGGTGATGGGAGTCTTTTTCCTGCATTCGCCCGTTGGTTTCTAGCAAGTAAATCTTAATATTACTCTATCTATAGCGAAAATCAAGTTGTCAATACTCCGACCCTTGTGTAACCAGTTCCGCCGTGCGACTGCCTCTCGACCATGACTTTCACTGGCATCTTGGTCATAGGCGCGGCGACAATAGCCTCGTTTCCCTTGATACACATAAGCACCCCGGGTGACAACCGGGTGACAAAAACTCCGTCCCCTTGACACGGGTGATGGTGACAACATGGTGACAACAACCCCGTCCCTCTGACAAACCCTTGCCGGTTACACGCCGGCGCCCTTGGTGACAATAACTCCGTCCCCCCGACCCCGTCCCCTTGACACGGGTGACAACACGTCCCCTTGACGCTCCCGTCCCCTTGACGCTCCCGCCGGTGTCTTTGGTGACAAAACCCCGTCCCCTTGACACTCCCGGGTGTGGTGACAACATAAGCACCCCGGGTGACAACAACCTCCCGTCCCCTTGACACTCCGGCCCGGTTACTCGGTATCCATGTTGCAGCCGCATAAGTTTGAGATTTTGGCCGTGATCACAAAACTGCACTTTTCATCCATATATGTATATATCTCTTTTAACAGCTTAAATACCTTATCTTTATCACCTCTCACAAAAGTAGACATAGCCCCTACATTGTGCTCCAGGCCACTTTTATCAATAAGCTCGATCACCTTATTCACATAACTAGCACCATCACAACTTTGCATAGGCAAAAAAGAAATTTCACATGCCGCTACTTTACCCAAAGTGCGCATATAAACCCTCCTCTTTCAGTTGCAGACAGTTGTTTCTCAATATCAATACAAATCTTATCCTCCGGCATATCGGGTGGAATAAACAGGCATTGATCGGTGGCTTTGGGCTTTTCCGGATATAGCGTAACCAGCTCATCCATCGTTTTTAAAGATGCGTATTTGAAAACAGAATTTTCCCTGAACTCTTTACTAAGGTATAATTCTCCCCACTTACTGTCTCTGTTAATAGTGCCTATCAAAATCTCTCCACCTTTTTTAACGACACGGAACATTTCCTTTAAAGTCTTTTCCGGTTCGCAAATAAACTCAATCACTGCCATCGAAATCACAGCATCAAAAGAATTATCTTCGAATTTCATGTCATGGGCATCCATATTGATAAAATCTATTATTAGCCCTTCCGCCCTGGCTTTGTTTTCAGCAACTTTCAGCATATTGTCCGATATATCGATACCGGTCACCTTCAAACCCATTCTCGCAAGTTTAAGACTAAAATTGCCCGTGCCACATCCAACATCAAGAACATGCATGCCTTTTTTAGGCTTAAAAAGGCTGAATGCAAGTTGTGTTTGAACAATGTCCGCAAAAGCACCTATTTTGTTTTCATACCAGATATCGTAAGAATTTGCCTCATCATCAAAAACCCTCATAATTTCACTTCCGTTCGATATTTTTAAATTTCACTTTATTTGCCGGTAAATCCCGAATTGAAGTCGTATTTCCTTATATTACTTCAACTGATATAATAAGGGTGATACACTTTACTGGGATTGTATTGACACTAACCGGTAAGTCATCATCTGGCCCACATTTGCCCTGTTTAACAATTAATATATTTAATTATATCATTTATAACATGATAAATAAAAAAAATGCTGTGGAAAATTACATACTCACCTGATTGAAAAAACACCAAGCTTAACTTTTTAAAGGCAAATTTGTGTCTTGACCTAACTTAAAAAGTTACACTTGTAGCGGCAGTTACCGTCAGGTTGGAAGTCACATTGCTAAAGAAACGTCGACAATTGAAATACATTTTTTTTGAGGATAATCTAACAAAGGAGCATAAACATGAATAGCAAAACCAAAATATTTTATAACGGAAAGATTTTTACCTCAAACAGCATTACACCTTACGCCAGTGCTATGGTTGTTAGCGACGGGATCATAACATGGGTGGGCAAGGATGATGAAATACCGAATATCGAAGGGGAACGTATAGACATGAAACGGCGGAGGGTATTGCCCGGTTTTATCGATGGCCATGTGCATCCATTGATGTTAGCAGAAGCCACGGTACAGATACCGTGTGCGCCGCCTCTAGTAAACTCAATAGAAGACATTTTGGAACAAATTCGCCTAAGAAGAAAAGAGCAGGAAAACGATAAGTGGATAGAAGGCTGGGGATACGACGAAGGAAAGTTAAAAGAGGGCAGGGCTCCTAACCGTTGGGATTTAGACATGGCCTGTCCGGATGTCCCTGTTGTAATAGTTCGTAGCTGCTATCATATCGTTTCTGTAAACAGCAAGGCTTTGGAATTGGCGGGAATCGACAAAAATACCCCCGACCCGCAAGGCGGCCAAATAGATAGAGATTCAAACGGCGAACCGACAGGAATCCTGAGAGAAAACGCAAGGCATTTGATATTAAACATCTTGCCTAAAAGGTCCAAGACTGACAATTTGAAATTACTTACAAACCTAAGCAAAAAACTCTTATCATATGGGATCACTACTATCGCAGATGCATATTCCAGATTAGAACCGGACTACTATGATTTATACAACGAGGCGAGTCACAGTGGAATGAAACAGCGCATTTTGTTGTACTATGACTGGCATGAATTAAAAAACCAAAAGGTTTTTGATGAAAGCAAGACAAATTCTAAAGATAAGGTTTGGGTAAGAGGAATTAAAATAATAGGTGATGGCAGCATTTCCGGAAAGACTGCTTGGGTAAAGCCAGGGTATTTTCGAGATGAGCAAAATTTAGGACTACCTACTACTTCTAAAGAGGAATTACTAGAAGCGTATGAATACGCCAAAAAACACGGCCTTCAGCTATCAGTGCACGCCATGGGCGAGCAAACAATAGATTTAATAGTCAACACATTTTATGACATAAATGGTTGGTTAAAAGATGCACCATCCATCAGAATCGAACACGCAGCGATGCCTACTGAAAACGCATTACTGAAAGCTGCAAGGTCGCACATGGCTTTCGTAACCCAGCCCATATTCTCATACGCTGAAATAGAAAGCTATATAAGGAACTTGGGAGATGAAAGGACGAAGAAAACATATCCTTTTAAAAAAATATTGGATTCCAGCATAAAAATGTCATTTTCATCTGACGCACCGGCAACGGCTTGGACAGATCCTGCAAACCCCTTTGTCGGCATAAAGTCGGCAGTCACAAGAACTGCTTATGATGGGACCGATATAGGCAGAGACCAAAAGATAGATGTCGAAAGAGCCATACTCCTGTACACAAGAGAAGCGCAGCAAATACTCGGAATACCGAAAGTGGGGCAATTGACGCCCGGATACCGTGCGGATTTTGCCGTCATCAAAGACGATATATTAAATATACCTGAAAGCATGATAGACAATGTGAAGGTAGAGGAAACTTATATTGACGGAGAGTTGGTATATGAAGCTTAGAACCCCACCCGGCAACGCAATCGAAGATTGCTGCCGGGTCCCGGGAACCTTGTTGTTCCACAATAAAAAAGCCGGGGCCAACGGGCCCTGCGACGGCGTTTTGCAAGGGGGCGCTTAGTAAGGGGGCAAAGCTTCACAGGCTAACATTTCACTTCCATTGAATTTGAATTATCTTCAGTCTGTAAAGCAAATATCTCAAGAATATGTTTTTTTATATCGTTAAACAATTGTGTGGTGGTAATCTCCTTATTTCTGGGTTTCGGCAAAGGTATCTTTATCTCCTCCTTTACCTTGGCAGGCCTGTCTGTAAGGATGTAAACCCTGTCGGACAAGAGTATCGCTTCATCAATATCGTGAGTTATGAATAAAACCGATGTGTTAAGGTTTCTCAATGTTTTGAGCAGCCAATAATGCATGTGTGACCTGGTAATCGCATCAATGGCCGCAAAAGGCTCATCGAGCAGCATTATGTCGGTTGAGAACAGATATGTGCGAAGAAGAGCAGCCCTTTGCCTCATTCCTCCCGAAAGTTGAAAGGGATATTTATATTCAAACCCATCCAATCCAAAAGTTTTAAAGTACCCGGCTGCCTTCTCCCTCGCCTTTTTTCTGTCCTGACCCTTAATCACCAGCGGCAGGCTTACATTGTCTATCACCTTCATCCATGGCAACAACAGATCCTTCTGATACATATAGCTTACTCTTCCGGTCCTGCCGGTGTAGTCTTTCCCGTCTATTATAATCTCACCTTTATCGGGCAGCATAAGCCCAGATATGATATTGAAAATGGTACTTTTCCCACTGCCGCTTAAACCGAGCAATGATACGAACTCATTTTCCATTAGACTGAGGGAAACGTCTTGTATTACTAAATTATCGCCAAACGATTTTTCTAAATTTCTAACGGACAATTTCTCATTGGGGCAAAAATTCATTTGTAAACGCCTCTTCAGCATTCAATTTTCTTTCAATAAGGTTGTTTTCAAACATCCAGTCAGCATATTGTTCCCATCTTTCCTTTTCCATTATACCCCATTTATCGGTCCCTTTCATGTATTCGTTAGCAAGAAATTTCTGGCTTTCAACCGCAATTTCCTTGTCAATCTCCGGAACATTTTTAATAAGTGATTCCACAGCTTCCTCCGGGTTGTCAATCGCGTACCTGTATCCTTTCTCGGTTGCTCTTAAGAATCTTTTTACAAGATCGGGATTTTTATTTATCAGCTCCTCGCTTGTCACAATGACAGGAGTATAAAAATCCAGTTCCGGGACCAAGTCCTGCAGCTTAATAAAATTGATAGGCTGATTTTTAACTTCTGCTGCGACACCGTCCCAGCCGTAATATATCCATGTAAAATCCACATCTTTCTGCGTTGCTGCAAAAAAGTCTGCGGTACCTATATTCACCATGCGGACCTTCGAGAAATCGGCTCCAACCTTATCCATAAAACCTTTCAGTACCGCCTCTTCCATCTCCGAGCCCCAGCCCCCATATCTCTTACCTTCAAAATCTTTTGGGCTCGTTATGTTTTTTGCTTTAGGGGATGCAAAGCCTGAGGTATTGTGCTGTATAATAGCTGCGATAGCCTTTACCGGCAATGGCGTGTCTGCTGTTCTAGCGTAAGTCATCTGTTCCTGATGGCTTATGCCAAACTCGCCTTTCCCGGCTGCAACAAGGTCAGCACTTCCTCCTTCTGAAGGTTGCATAATCTTAACAACCAATCCCTCTTCCTCATAATACCCCTTGTCAACAGCAACGTACATTCCGGTATGATTAGTGTTCGGAACCCAATCCAAAAGCACCACTACCTCATCCACGTTCGCTTTCGTGCCACAACCCGGCAAAATCAAGGCCGAAAAAATCATTCCCAATAAAATACACGATACATAAAGTTTTTGTTTTTTTAACATTGCTAATTATACCTCCTGATTATTTTTAATTTACTTTTTGTGCTCAATATATCTAAACCATGGCATAGATACGTTTTGAAGTACAGCTATGACCTTGAAAAGCGACATACTAAGTATAACGACGACCAGGATTGCAGCAAAAACTTTGTCGACAGCAAAGGAGTGCTTTACTCTTACCATGTAAAACCCAATGCCCTTCTCTCCCCCCAACCATTCTCCGATGACCGCACCCATAATACTATACGTAGCCGCAATCCTTAATCCAGAAAACAGACCCACCATAGATGCGGGGAGCTTTACGATTTTAAAAATCTGGGATTTGCTTGCCCCCATGGATTTAAGAAGATTAACCATATCTGTATCTACAGAGCTTAAACCCTCCAGAAGGCTTATTATAATCGGAAAGAAACACACTAGCACCACTACGATAATTTTGGGCAGTACCCCAAATCCGAACCATAACATAAACAAGGGTGCAAGTACAATGATAGGAATGGTCTGCGACACTATAAGCAGCGGGTACAATGCTTTTTTTACTGCAGAAATTCTGTCCATTGTCATTGCAAGCACAAGCGAAAAGACAATTGCGATTGCAAACCCCGTCAAGGCCTCCTGTAAAGTGACAAAAATATGATTCTTCATATCAGGCATAGTCAGAACAAAAGCTTTCAACACATCAAAAGGGGACGGCAGTATAAATCGTGGCACAAATCCACTGCCTACAGCAGCCTCCCATAAAAGGACAAGCAACGATACAACTATTAACGGTATGAACTTATTGCCCATTTTTTGAATTATTTTCATTCCGCATCCCTTTTATTATCCTGAAACTAAATAACGAACCCCACCCGACAACCTTGTTGTTTCAAAATAAAAACCCCTTACCTGCCAACAGATAAGGGATTAAAAATACAAGAACAATTAATTTCAATATTCTCCCTACGCCGGCATTGTCCGTATCAGGTAAAATGGGTCGGAATCTATAGATTCCCTCTCAGCCGGTTCACACCAGCTCCCCAGTTTTTTCGTTTGAGTACACTTTAACATATTCGGATATTCTTGTCAATTGCTGTATTTCTCATGGATAGTGTCAAGTTGTTGTAGGATAATAAAAGCTAAAGATATCCTTATCTTTTTGATACAAACTTGTCTATATCACATACCCACTGTGTTGTATGCCCTTTAAGAGAGTTGATATCGGAGTCTTTTTACCCACATTAAAAACGGGTATATTGTTTAAGTTTTCATAAGTAGTCTTGCTAAATGCTTCCTTGGCCTTTTTCATTGTTTCTTTTTTTATCTTGTATTGTCGATTTACTTTTGTAAAATGATCGGGAGTTATCTTTCCACCATTTTGACAATAGATCCTTATGTCAGCTATGGTTTTTAGCCCTTTTTTGCTCCAACCCATAGGTCGAGAACTAAAGCGGCTGGATAATATATGGCTAATATGCCCCTCAGTGCAACTGCCGCTTACTCCTTCTTCTTTGTATATGGTGATGGCTCCCCAGTTGTTTTTTACGTAGCTTTTAAAATCTTCTATCCTATCTCGTTTTTTAGGACTTTGGCAAGTCTGTTTAAGTTCAGTTACTAGCTTGCAAAACCCGGCCAAATCACCTTCGTAAACACTGGTATATATTGATTTTCTGTATTGCTCTTGACCTGCTGCTGTGGCTTTGAGGATGGCTTTGTTTAGGTGATATTTGTCTAGGACCATTTTGGATTTGGGTAACCATTCTTGACCGGTCTTTATCCATGAGGGCACCGTCTGCATGAATATAGATGTGTTTTAAATAGTCTATGTCATATCTATCGTAAATGTAGTTGGCAACGCTTTAGCCATATATCTTCGAGGGTTAGCCCATATCCGTGTATATGGTAGGGACTTTGATACACTTTCCACGTTTTCCTATTCTTTTTGTGCCTTCGTATATGGTGATCAGTGGGACTATGGCGTTTTTGCCATCTTGCAGGGATACATGGTCTTCATCTGCATCTATGTGGATCACCGGCACTTTGCGCCTTAGGGCCTTCGACTTCTATCTTCAGTTTTTCTTGCTTTAGTTTTCTAGTTTTGTTCATTACGGTTTGTCGGCTTACTTGGCCGTCTGTTACATGCTGACTGCTTTTGGCATAGGAGTTATCGCCGGAGTGTTCTACCATATCTGCTGCTACCGTAGCTGATACTCTTTCATAGGGGGCTACTCCTAAGGCTTCATCGGCTAGGTATGTATATGTGTCACTTTTCCTATCATGGAAGTAGGTTCTGCGGTATGTGAGCATACCAAACTTTGTTAAGATTTCCCGCTTGTCGTTATTTCGCTGCACGACAATGCGTTCATTTTCTCTTCGCCATTTTTTATCGGCTTTTATCTCTTTATCGAGGCTCTCCACGTAAGTTTGCATCATGTTCAGTATGAAGCCAAAGGTGATGTTCTCTAGGCCCATTTCCAGTTCTTCGAGTTCTTTAGTATGGGGTTCGCACATAATATTCATGATTTCATGGATGAAATTTTTACAGTTTTGTAATACAATAGTATTCACAAGGGATCCTCCTTTTACGTGGTTTTGGTTGTTAATTCCATTGTATCAAAAAGTGAGGATCTCTTGTTTTTTACTTTGTAAATGTCCTACAACTATTTTACACTATGGTCGAACTTTGTTTCTATT
>JBMNGH010000008.1:0-112956 GCA_050949725.1 Tepidanaerobacteraceae bacterium | reverse complement strand
GAAGTCAATTTAATTTGACAGGACAAATCTATATGCATTGACAACATTGAAGTAATTATGTATACTCTTACTGTAGCATCTGTGATTTTGCTGATTAGTTCAAATGTTGTTTTATATTATTCTCGTTTTTGTTATTTCTCTGTGTATTTAATAAAGCACTAGCCGAAGTGGTGGAACTGGCAGACGCGCTAGATTCAGGGTCTAGTGTGCATTGCGCACGTGCGGGTTCAAATCCCGCCTTCGGCACCAGTGAAATCAAAGGTTTCAGGGTTTTATAAATCCTTTAATTAAGCATAAAACAATCTCAGTAATGCAGTTTTAATTCAATTGAGTACAAAATAATAGCAGGGATGGCGCGCCTGCTATTGTTTTGTAAACTAAAGGTTCTTATTTATTGCCTTGCATTTTAGCGGGGCTTTTTTCTTTGTCTAGCAAGCCCATTACAGTGTTTTATAATGTATGAATGATGAAGAAATAACTAAATAAAGGTTACGAATTGTGCTCTTTAAGCTAAATTAATCATATGGTTAATCAACAATAGGCAGTTGTAGTTGAACCGAATAGTTTTTTATACGGTTATTAGCAAGTTCTACATATTCATGTTTAATGTCATATCCTATATAATACCTTTTGCTCTTAAGAGCAGCAAGACAAGTTGTTCCACTACCACAGAATGGGTCAAGGATGACATCGCCTATAAATGAGTAAAGCTGTATCAATCGATAAGGTAATTCTTCTGGAAAAGGAGCTGGATGCCCTATGCTTCTGGCTGATACAGCTGAAAAAGTCCACACACTTTTTGTCCATTCCAGAAACTGTTCTTTTGTTATTGTATTCTGTTTATCTTTTTTCTTTCTTGAAAAAGATTCTTTTGAAAACACTAAAATATATTCATGAGTATCTCTTAAAACAGGATTTGAAGCAGACATCCAACTGCCCCATGCTGTCGACGGGCTAGCACTTGATGCCTTGTCCCAAATTATTTCACCTCTCATAAAGTACCCAATTTTTAGCATGTCTTCAATTATATATGAATGCAAAGGAATATAGGGTTTCCTCCCCAAGTTAGCAATGTTTATGCATGCTCTCCCACCAGTGACAAGCTTTTTATAAGTTTCTTGAAATACTTTATAAAGTAATTGTCTGTATTCCTCTAAAGACATATCCTTATCATATTCTTTTTTTACATTATAAGGTGGGGATGTAATCATTAGATGAACACTATTATCAGGAATTTCATCCATTAGTTCACTAGATTTGCAATAGATCTTATTAAGTATATTTAGTGGAATCTTGTTTTCTTTATATATTATATTTTTCTTTTCCATTTCTTGATTAGCATATAATTTGCTATCATAGAATACTGTTGAATCGTGGTTTATTCTCCCTGGTGTTCCGAAAGAACTTGTTTTGGTGCCTATCCTTTTAGACAAAAAAATCACTCCCTAATAAGTTTAATAAAAAGAGTTCGCCTTTTTCCTCATAAGTTTGTTCTTTATTTGCAATTTCAATAATTTCTCCGATCTCTCTTTTATTTTTCATACTAGAAAAAAAGGTCATTTCTTGAGAATATAAGGATTTGATTTTCTCTTTTATTTCATTAAAACTATCGAATCTAAAAAAACCACCTTTTGGGGTTGTTTTAATATTTTCTTCAATATTATTACGGTTTAAAGGTTTAGGATTTATTGACCAAAAGCCTTGGATAATACCTGCTTTATATAATTGGTCTACTTTATTATAATAACTTCTCGTAATAGGGGTATTTCCCAGAATTATTATCGGTATTCGAGAAGCCTTTGGACTAGATACTCTGATACTAATACTTTTACCTATAGCCTTAAGCATAGAATCGGACCTTAACAGACCCGGATTACCAGAATGTGATTTGTAGTCTCCGATACACTGAAGTCGGTCAGGATTACCCTTTATGTATTGCCAGTTCCAAACAATAGACATTTTAACCTCAAAAATGATTAAAATATCTTCGGGTTTTTGTTCAATACCATTACTTCTAGAGATTACAACATCCCCGGCTGATTGTCTAGTTAATGCAAGCTCATCACAAACTGCGCCTTGCACGGCATACAATTTATCACATTTAACTATTTGTTGGATAAGATCTGTTGACCACTTTTCTGTGAAATTACCTATTAACGAATTTCTGCTTTGGAGTGTAGTTTTTTTGCCTCTATATTTTCGTGGCCAATAGGCTAAATAATTGCCTAGATCTGTAACATAAAATAGTTGTTCAACCCTGATTTTTTGTATTACTTCCGTCGCGCGTGCCCGCATAGCGGGTGGTTGTTTGTTTCGCATGGCTCATTTCTCTTCCGGAAAACTCGCTTCACGCTCAACAGGTTAAAGTCCAACATAAAGACACCCTTTCGGGTGTCTTTATGTTCGGTGATCTACATAAAATATAAAGCCAGCGGGAAAAAAAACGTCATGGCTTGTTATTTATGTTTTTGTAAAAGTAATTGAAACTACCTATAGGAAACAAACAAAAAGCGCCAGCATCAAGCCGGCGTTATGTGGGGTAAATAGATTAAAAGCTGCTCTGAAAAAACGGTTGACCTTTTATCTCGAAGCTCTCTCTGTTTAGTAGTGTATCATCTTGAGGTAGTTTTTTAGCTTGAGCTCTTTTATACTCTGTCTCACTATATGCCTGTTCTCTTTCAGGTTTTGCATCGATATCAAGCTCAAAATCATCAGCGTTCAACTCGGTTGCACTGTGGGAAGTGTCTCTTTTCATTAATTTTTTGTTGCCAAGCAGAACAGCTCCATCTTCGATATGAATATCCTTGTATTTTAATTGTTCGTAAATCAACTGACCTGAAGAATTAACAACTACACACTCTGCTTCAATTTTTCCTTTCACCTTTCCATCAACCACCAGTTTCTTCGCTTGAACCTGGCCGTCTAAAGTTCCTGAAGCTGCTACAAATACTTCATTGCCATTAGATATACATCCACTAAACATACCGTTTATTTCAATAAGGCCGTCAAAAGCGTCTGAACTGTCAACATCTATTACCTTATTTAAAATACTTTTTACGTTCATAAGCCTCACCTGACTAGTCTTCTTCATCCGAAGCCACGGCTGCATCTTCTTCAGTTTTGGCACCCCATATTTGATTGCCCCAGGCCAAATAGCCACGGCAATTAGCCGTTATTGGGTCAGAAACAAGTTTTAGCCTTGGAAGTTGGAGCGTCATATGTCTTGCTAAGGATTGTCCTCCACCACCGCTCAACAATAAAGTATCGAAATCCTGTAACCTCCATAAAGAATTGACTTCTACAAGAACATTTGTGGCCAGTTTTTCAAAAGCGTGGTCAACTATCTGGGATATGTCAAAGACCTGACCTGCTACACTAACACTGCGTTTTATTACTATCGCATCTAGTGCATGGCTCTCTTTTTCTAACCCAAACTCTTTAGCCAAACTGGAACTAATATTGCTGTACGCTTCTGCCAGCCCAACGGTAACCGTTTTGCTTTTTTGCGGAATGTACTCAGAACCTTCTATTGCAGCTAAATCAGTCGTTTTAAAACCTACATCGATAACGGCGATGCGCCCTTCGTCATGTAATGGAAACTCTTGATCTGAATGAAAAACGAACTGAGACCAATACGCTCCAAGAGGCTGTGGAACTATCTGTGCCTCATGGATATTAACAGTTATATTTACAGGTCTGTCATTGCGGTAAACCACGATATTTCTAGAGCCCCTAATTCTTTTTACCAAATCATCATGTGAATGCATTCTCTCAACAGGTAGGCCTGTAACAATGTTAAAATCATTTCTAGATTCGTTACAGAACAAGCTGAGCGCACTAAAAAACAATATCTCAAAATCGTCTCCTATTGATCTCGTGTAAGAAAGATCCCGAAAGACAAATTTAGAGTGCTTAATAGCTGCTTTGCCAACGAAATTGAGACCTTTTCCTATATTTATCCTTAGTTCTTCAAGCATGGGCTGATTTGGCCTAATACTGAATGTGGATTTAGTGTGACCTTCCCTACGACGCTTGGAAAAGAATAACCAGACTGACCATCCGTCACTTTTACAAATCCGTATCCTACATCAATGCCTATCGTTTTAATCAAAAAAACCCCCTCTTTCTCATGACCCTATATAGGAAAGATATTAAATTTTTTTACCCCATTAACTCTTATCTCTATTCTATTTCTGTCGTTTTTGAAATCACCTCTCTTTAGAAAAAATCAAAAGCTTAAAAAAAACCTTGTCAATTATCTTGTCAATTATTAGGATAAAGCAAATTGTACAAAAAAACATCACCCAAACGGGTGAGGTAAGTCTTTTTTTTACATGATATTTAACTCCTTGGCCTTTTCAACTGCCTGTACCCTGTTGTTTACCTGTAGTTTCCCGTATAAATTCTTTATATGTGTCTTGACTGTATTGACAGTCAAGTCCAATTTCCGGGCAATTTCTTTATTTGAAAGTCCTGCGGCTATTAAATTGATAACCTCAATTTCTCTTTTTGTCAGAGTATAAGTAAGAAAAAGATATTCTTCATCCTTTAAGTGCCCGCGTTCATTGACAGAGTGCTGCACATCTGAATAAATCATTAGGCCTGCTAGGAGTATCACCAGTTCAATACGTTCCTCAGTGAACACCCCCGTCATAAATGAGTTTTCGAGATATAAAACTCTTAATGGAAAGCTATTAAACTTGAGCGGAATACATGCCAAGGATTTTACACCTGCTTTTGACAAATAACTGTCCTTTAAAAAAATTCCGATTTGATTTTTACTATTTATTACTATTGTCTCACCTGTCCTTGCGACATATCGCACCATGCGTTTAGGTATTGTATCGATTTCATCAAGGTTTAATTTGTTTTCTACAACCCCATACTCATCTCCTTCTCTCATAACTTCTATAAATAACTCACCATCTTTTTCAAGAATCAGAAACCCTCTATTTGCAGATGTGCTTTCGATCGCAGTTCTAACAAACTTGTCTAGTAATTTTTCTTGCTCAGAATTTGTGGAAAATCCCTTTAGTGCCTTTTTGACTGTATGAATATCAAACCCATCAGCCTCGTTATTTCTACTTTTGTCAATATTATAAACAATGTCTCTTAACAATTCGATAGGATCATTTTGTGCATCAACATTATTAAGACTTGGTTCAAACCCTTCAAGTAACTCAAAATACTTTTCTTTTAAAGCTCGGAGTTTTGCCTCTGCACCCAGTTTTTTATACAAAACGACCGCTTCATGCATATACGTTTTTGCTATTTCTAACCTTCCTTCGTTCATGTAAAACCTTGAAGCACTTTCATATGCAATAGCCTCTACGTTAATATACCCATTTTCCCTAGCACATTTTATTGATTTATCATACATGATTTCTGCTTCTCGTTTTTTATCATTAATACGCAACCTTTCAGCCTCAACTAACAGGTACTTGTGGAGGAAATTTTCAGGACATGAATCAGACCATTTATACATTCTTCGCTGATTTTTCTTGAGTGCTCTCATGTATAAAAATTTTTCCTTGGCAGGCATCTGGTTAAATGCGGCAGCAATAGTGAGGGAATGATAAAAAACGTAATCGGCAGAAAGTAAAAAACCCATTATGGCTCCTCTACATTTGTTGATTTTATTTGCCGCAGCGAGAGCGCTGTGATAATTTTCAAAAAGGTATGAAAGCTGCATTTCTGAAAAATAATAGGCTGCCAGAGCTGCCAAATCACCCTTCACTGATTTTAATAAACTCTCTGCACAACAAGCGAAATTAGATTTATTTGAACTGCCCGCTAAAATGGCAGCAGCCCTCAGGTAGACTTCTGCATTTATTAAAAGGTTTTCATGCTTTACTTTTTTAGCGTAGTCAATACAGCTTTCTGCTTCTTTTATAACATCACCCAAATGTGTACCTATTAAGTACATATTTTCCAAAATAACTCCGCGCGAAAAACCAGATATCAACACATCTCCTGCCTCAAAAGAATGTTCCACTGCTTTATGTAGGTACTTTAGACCTTCTTTTGCGTGATGAGTCCAATGGGATATTATGGCTCCAAATGTAAAATATGCTACACATTTGGAAAGACTATTATCATATTTTTCCGCAAGCGTTACTGCCACATTCCCTAATTGATATCCTCTTAGATAATTTCCTAAGACACTGCCCTCTACTATGCTGTATCCCAAGTATCCGATGGAAGCCATCTCACTGTTCCCGTGTTTTGCAGCATAATTACCTGCCTTTATTATAGATAAGCCATACAAATCAGGATAATTTGTACATGTCACAAAAATGAACTTTATAAGAAGATCTGCTACCTTCTTGTGTACGGGGCTTGTCATTTCCTTTTGATTAAGCAAAGACTCCGGCTTTTTATTGTACATAAGCCATCTGTATAGCAGCAATCCCTTAATGTTTTCAAACATACTAGGTCTTGAAGGGATCTTAATCCCGAACTTTTGCAATGCATGTATGCCAATTTTTACTGCCTCTGCATGTTTTCCTGTGCCGGCGTACAGCATCATCTTCATGCCGTAAATATCTGATTTCTGAAACACATCTTTAGCTTTTAGCAACATTATGTCAAACAACTTTTCCGCATCATCTACATTACCCAACATATATTCACACTGGGCACGCTCCAAGTAAAGGTCATAGCATAAGTTGAAACAGGAATTCCAAGGATTTTCGGGTAATAGGCTTATCCCGGATAAAAAATATTCCATCGCTAAATCGTATGCGACAGAAGCTTTCACCTTCCTGCCTGCAATTAAGTTGTACTGCGCAAATTTTAATCTTTCCGCATTATCTGTAATAAATTCTAGGCCTCGGTTTAAGTGGTCCATCACTGTCAATATTTTATTACCCAAACCATCTTGGCCTAGGTCCCTTAACATAGAGTAGCCAATTTTGACATGCAACTTTTTCTTCTCTGTTTGCAAGAGCAGTGAATACACAGCTTGTTTAACCCTATCGTGTATAAATTCGTAAATCTGAGATGACGTTATTTTGTCCAACGCCATAAGAGCTTGTCCAGAGAGGGATACAGGCACGATAAGATCCTCTTTAAGAGCAGGCATAAGGATATAAGATATTTCATCTTGTGTTTTGTCACACACAACTTCCAATAAACCCAAATCAAAAGTATTACCCATACAGGAAGCCAGCTTCAAGATATTGATTGTATTTTGTGGCAGTTTACGCAGCTTGAACAATATCAGGTCAATAACGTCTTCCGGCATTTGGATTTTTTGTATTTGATTCTCTTCCCATTCCCAACAGCCTTTTATCATATTAAAAGTAAACAGATTTTCTTTATAAACGGATTTCAACAGTTGACTCAGAAAGAACGGGTTACCATACGCCCTACGATACAATACCTCTACAAGTCTATCAATACTTTTGTCTGGGCAATGTAAGGTTTCAGCAATATATTCGGCTATATTTTCCCTGCTGAGAGGGTTAAGTTTAATTTCACTTACTTGAATGTCCTCTCTGCAAATCTCTTTAAGTGTTAACCATAAAGGGTGACTTTCACATACCTCAGTATCCCTAAAACAGCCAACGATTAACAGATGTGACATTTCTGAATCCCTGCACATGTATTTCAATAACTGCAAAGAATTTATATCAGCCCAATGCAGGTCATCTAAAACCAATACGAGGGGATGGCTTTTATCTGCAAGCGCATTTATAAAATTCCCGAACACCATTAAAAAGCGATTTTGTGCCTCTATTGGGTCCAGTTGCTTAACAGGATCTTGTGGCCCGATTATCATTTCAAGCTCTGGAATAAGCTGTGTAATAACAGCCCCATTTTTTTTGAGGGCAGCCGATATCTTACTTTTCCATTTTTTTAATTGTTCCACGCTCTCGGTCATTATCTGTTTTATTACCATCCTCAAGGCATCGGAGATAGCGGCATAAGGTATGTTTTGTCGTAATTGGTCAAATTTGCCGTATGCATAATATCCTTTTTTAACTGCTAGTGGTTTTAGGACTTTATTTATTAAAACGGTCTTCCCTGTCCCCGCATAACCGTTTACTATTACAAATTCGCCCTGCCCAGAGCATGTGCGGTCAAAGACACTTATTAAATTTTTCGTTTCGGTTTCCCTTCCAATAATCCTCTGAGTCAACATAAACCTAGGGGAGATATCTTTTTGCCCAAGGACAAACGGTACAATCCTGCCTTTTGTATTCCATTGTATCCTGCAATTCTCTAAATCTTTCAAAATACCGTACGCGCTCTGGTACCTTTCATCAGCAGGCTTGGAAATCATTTTCATGACAATGGCAGCCAAAGCCGACGGTATTTTTGGATTCAATTTCTCTGGAGTTACGGGCTTTGTTGTAATACAAGCATGAACCCACTCGGCTTCATCCTTTGCTTGGTATGGAAGCTGACCTGTCAACAACTCATAAAACACAACACCGGTAGAATAATAGTCACTGCGGTAGTCGACAATGCCTTCTGCCAAACCGAGCCGTTCCAGAGATACGTATTCTATAGCATCTCCTTTGTATATCCGGGATGTTCCATCACTTATGTCTGAAAGAAATGCAGCATTGCTAAAATCGATTAGAATTACTTCTCTGTTGGCCGGTTGGATGAGAATGCTGTCAGGGTTAATATTTCCGTGTATAATTCCATTTTGGTGAACCTCAGCTACCGTCCTGACCAATTGGATTGCTAAATCAAGAAAAAGCGGGATGTCTACAGCATTGTCTTTCATATACTTCCTAATTGGCACTGCTTTGATGTCTTCAACTATCATAGCAAAAGTGTTTTCTACTTTTTTCAATTCTATGGGCTTCAGTATACCCTTTATTTTTAGATTGCGTGTTATATCGAACTCATTTATTAAGCCTGATAAATTTTCCTTATTAATCGCTTCTTGCTTTAGCGCTTTTATAATAACTGACATTCTGTCCTTTAGCTTTATTCCACAATAAACGCTAATTTTTTCGTCTTCATAAATTTTTTTACGAATTATGTAACCATGTAAATCCAGCATTGTAGTACCCTTTCGATTATCATATCTTTTGTATTATTAATATCAAAAATTCCTTTTTTGAGGAAGCCAAAGTTCGCTCGATTAAACAAATGTTTTAATATGTAAAATCTCAAAAATAACAGGCTATACCCCGTCTTTGCCAAACCTCTGTTAATCGTCAATTGTAATTTGGTTAAGTTTGTTAATATTATTGCTCTATTATTTCTTCTAAATATAACGATAATAGTCCTTCACTTTTTTATGGATTAGATCCACCATATCTTTCACATTGTCAAGTGAGTTAATAACAGGTAAATTGTTGTAACTTGATATTTCATTTGAAATAACACCACTTATAGCAAATACTGTCTCGTCAATTAATTTTATAATTTCTTCTCTGTTTTTTGCGCACAAAATTTTGGGGACTTTTGTATCTCTCACACCTTCAAGTACAACATAATCTTGACTGTAGAAAGAAAGGATCTGTTCAATTGAAAGTCTATTAGGAAATAGTACATCGGTTTCATTAATCCCTCTGGCAGTCACCAGCTCAGCGCCGGCCCTGCGATGTCTGTCAGTATTGCTTCCCAATGTATCAATAGCAAACTGTTCATAGTGAATTTCCTTTACTGAACCGACACTATACCCTCTATGTACTAATTCTCGGATAATCAATTCTATTGTTGATGTCTTGCCAGATCCTGTGTAACCATAAACCGATAAAACTTTCAACTTGTCCACTTCCTTTGGTGAAAAAAACAATACCCTAATATCTCCTGACGCTCATCAGGCCTTCTTGCTGCAATTTTCACAAGCTCTCGCCATAGGCATTTATTAACTTCTGACTGTAACACATCGTGATTTATTTTACAGTAATGCTTGATTAACATATCGACCGCTTTTTGTTTTGATTGAGTAAATCTGGGATTATTGGTCAGAATATGTGCCGCAAGACCTCCGATATCACTTGCCGGTTGGCCTACTGAAAGGTCCTCAAAATCAATTCCGTAAAACTCATCGTTAAAAAACAAAAAGTTTCGTAGATTAACATCACTTTTTATAAATGGGGTTCCCTCTCTCCGCATTGTGCTATGAAACAGAATAAACCAATCAACTATTTTTTCTACCCATGACATATTGTCTGCTTCAACCAAATCACTGAGCAGGACACCAGGTATATAATCCATTATCGCGTATTTTTTGTTGTAAAAATATGGTTGCGGCACATTTAAACCATTTTTGCGTAACATCTTTAATATTTCATATTCCCGTTTGGGATTTCCGATAACATACTGCTTTAATATCGCATTTTCAGCATTGAGTTTACCTCTAATGCTGCACAAAAATACCTTGTTTCTTTTACTGCTAAACTTTTTTTGTATCCTTATTTTTCCGATAGGCAGCTGAATCACATTAAGCGGTTGAATATCTCTTATTTGCACCAGATCACTCCTTTCCTGTGCCTCTTTCAAGTGGAACGTGAAGTGTCTTTTGCTCCTTATTTCGCAACCATCTACTGTCTATTACAATTGAATTAGTCGGACAAGCGGCAATACACTTAAAACAACGTATACATTCTCTGCTGTCTGGTTCGACCCGGACATCTATATCAATCGGGCATGCCCTTTTACATGCACTACAATTTATGCATCTCCGGTTGTCCACTTTTATTCGCATAAAACTTATCGTATTAAACAATGAGTAAAAAGCCCCAAGTGGGCAAAAAAATCTGCAAAAAGGCCTGAATACGCTCATTGACATTAAAAGTAAAGCTATCAGTAAAAAGAGCTTTATATAAAAGTAAAATCCTTCGTAAGTTAACATATGTGGTTTTGAAATAAGAAAAGGAATTTTTGCTTCCAGAATTTCTACAACACAAAAAAATTTACAAAAGATCGGATAACCGTAGTTAGTATTTATCATAACAAGGGAAATTATAAAAATCGCAAGGAAGAGGTATTTTAGATATTCCATTTTCTTGAAAAATTTCAACTTGATTTTGGGCAAAGATATTTTGTATATTATTTCTTGAAAAAAGCCAAAAGGGCAAACCCAACCACATACAAATCTTCCGACAAATAACCCTGATAAAATTATAAATGCGGTTATGTAAAAAAACACTTTTTGAAAGGGAAAAACCTTTTCCTGCAATGCCCCTAAGGGACATGATACAAGTGCTCCGGGACAAGAACTGCAATTCAACCCTGGGACACAGATATTTTTATATTTCCCGGTAGATATTTCACCTTTAGTAAATCCCTTAAAGTTTGCGTTGATTCCTATTGCCACAGCTGCTTGTACTATTCTTCTGTAAATATTGTTCAAAATAATACACTCCAAGCCTCTGAGAAATAGTTGATAAACTTGTCAAAAACTCCAAGAATCTCTCAATACAGCGATGATAGATACTATTCAAGCCGCATTTCCACAAGAAAGTTTGTGAAGCGCTGACCGAATTGGTCATTTAAAATAATCACTCTCATGCTTCCCTCATTACCAGTTTTCGATCTTAGGGGTTTGCCATTATCCGCATACACCAAAAACACATTGTTTTTCTCCAATACCTCATCCATTCTAATGAATGAAGTGTAATTGTCGACTCCTATTGTTATCACTTTTTCGTAGCTGTTGACAATATCGGGGTCTATCATGTTAAAAACCTCTGACAACGGAGTACAAGTAAACACATGTTTTGTTATACCTTGAGTTGAATTAATGGCAATCTTTTTTTCCACGGCAGGGAGTCGTCTTGCATCATCGATAGTCATGATTCCAAGGACATTATCTCCTGCTTTAATTCTGATCTCACCCTCATTTAACCTTTCCCCGCCGGAATTTAGCTTTGCCAGGATGCCGACAGCGAGAACCAAACAAACGATAATAATTCCAACTGTCTTGCCACTTTTCTTTGTTTTTGAAACTGCAAACATAGACGAGCTCCTTTACAGGTCATTCATGTCTATCATCGTATATCATGGTATTCACTAGAAGATTAAACCACACCTTTTACTCAACACCTGTAACAAATTCTTCTACCTTGAGCGGAACAGGCTCACAACTTTCTTTGAGCACTAATTCACAGTAGACTCCCATTGCTGAATTAACTCCGTTTATGACCGCTTGAGTGCTGACTGTGCAGGCTGTTATCTGAATTATCTCATTGGGTTTGGTTGCTTCGAGTCTCACTCTTCGTAGATATTTGTTAACACTTTTTCCTGTGAAACGATCCAAAAACCAGTTTTCCGTTAATTTTTCAGCATAAATGGGCGTTTCATCATGTTGCACAATTCTTAAGTTTGCAATAGTATTTTGTTTGCCGTCGATGACTGTTATAATGTTAATGGGACCTCGGTACCCCACAGGAGCTACCATAAAAATGTAATCATGCTTGTCACCGTTTTTTACCTTAAAAGCTTTCTTGACCGCCGGGAATTTATCGTCTATATCATCAGTTAAACTGATTTGTTCAATATCCTGCTCATCAAAATTTGGTATAAGCTCTTTTAGTGCTCCCACTTCTTTTTTTGTCATTCCGTCCGGGCTGCTGCAACCTACGATTAATAAAATAACTAAAATTCCAACAGTGACTAAATAAATCCTGTTTTTCAATCAACAACACTCCATTTTGTCAATCATATTGCTAAATCATGTTCGATTTCTATTCTACGGCCTTAATGCGAAGAAGATTTTCAATAGGAGCTAATTCTGTTTGTTTATCCCAATTGACATTGTATGTGCCGTTTCCTTTAGGAATCAATAATCCTTTGTAAAGGTCAGCCCCCGTCACAGTTAATCTTTCGCCATCAACATCAAAAAGTTCAAATTGTTTGCTTTCAATGTCCTTAACACGGACCTCTTCCAATATTTCTCCGAGCAAAACACCTTTTTGCCCCTCGATCTCTGTTTCACCCAAAAGGTCAGCCATCTGTTCAGGGAATATCGCCGCATCTGCATTTGTGGAAAACCATGCTATGTGTTTTACATTCATACCTAACCTTATATAGGGTGAAATATTCATAGGGGCACCCTCCCCTTCTATTTTGATGTAATACCCTTGGCTTACGACGTTCATTGCTTCATTTTTCAAAAACCCGTCAGCAGATTTCATCGTGAAAAAGGCCTCATTGTTTATTTCATCAAATCTCGCAAAAACCTGGACAAGTTCTATTGCATCATCTTCGCTCCCGTAATATTCGTATTCATAAGGCTGTATCCCCTCAATCAAATTCTTGAACACCCAAACTGACTTTATATCCTTTTGTGGAATTTGATCGTACAACACTATCCTTTCTACCATACGAACCCAGTAAGGCCCAAACTCACCTTGTATACATAATCTTGCAGGCCTTGTATCAGCGGGAAGCTCCGGATTATCATCTATGGCCAAGGCCAAGACCAGTTCAAAGTTCTCAATAATCTCAGGTGTCACCAAACAGTAATAACCGTCTCTGCCGAAAAACCCCAGGGCTTTATAATCAGAAATGTCTTCATCTACCAAGGCCAAAACATCTTTCATAGTGGGACCTGCGGCTTTAAACTCTTCTAATAATCCGGTTGTCCTGGTTAAGCTCGCATCAAATTCTATCTGATCCAGCTTCCTCATTTCCGAGACTGTAACTTTTTTTTCTACATCATTCGGGCATTGTATCACTATCATCTGGTTTTCATATTCTTCTTTACCAGTACTCCTCGCGCTTGCGATTTCTTTTTGGCCACATCCTGTAACAGTTAAAGCAATGAGATAAACCAGTAAAAAAGCTATAAACTTAAAATAACTCTTTTTCAAGAACTAGACCCCCTATTTTACTTTGTACTCGAATGTTGCAACATCGCTGTCATGTTGGCCAAATCCCTTCACAAAAGCCTTGACGACGGTATCATCATCAATTTGAATCGGCTCGTTTAAATCGAGTTGATATGTACTGGGATTATACAATATGCCGTGTTGTTTTGGATCCGTGCCGTCAATCGTATAGAATATTTTAACTACGCTCATGTCTTTATGCTGTAGTTTGACTTTATCTCCCCTGGTTATTTCCCCCGATATAGGAAATGCTGTAGGTAGATCCCATTTTCCCGGATCCTCTGTTGAAACAACAATCTGTTTCACATTTTTAATAAATGCAATGTTGGTCTGATCATCAATGTCTTCCTGAGGTACAATAAGGCAGATGTCATCTGGTTGGACATCATTTAAATCATCGCTGCCTTCCATATACTCATACGCCAATAAAGGTTCAACTAAAACCGCATTAGATGAATCACCTTCTAGGACATTTGGAAAATAATATCTGTCGGTTTCTAACAACTGTTCTCTGGTAAATGGCATGTTGAATTCATCATCGCCTACAAACACAATGCTTTTAGCATCATCCTTAATACCTGCTGCTTTTAACAGCTCCTTTACCAAAACACCGCGGGCTGCGTATTTCTTCCTTGTGGGCCAATTGTTTACCGTTGAATAAATGTGTTCAAATTGTGCATATCGCAATTCCTTCATTTCCTCAAGGGTAAAAGTTCTCGGCTCTGCTACCCCGTCTCCGCTTATGCTAATTTTTTCGCTTTGTTCCGGGTCTTCTTCATTTATTCCTTGTTGTGACGGATTTTCTCTCCCACAGCCAGCACACCCGAACAAGATGATAATCGCCATTACTACAATGAAGAATTTTATGTAATCCCGTTTGTTTTTGTTCATTTGTATCATCCTCTCGACACAAAACAGTCTTGCTTTTAATTTATGCAACGTATTTTCCATAAGTGTCCTTAGAGTAACACATGAGGTAACCAGGCAGTACGATACTTCCCTTATCTACAATCTCCCCTAATAAAGTAAGAAACAAGGTAACCCGGAACAATTGCCTTCTTAGCAGTCCGTCTCTCATTAGACTATGCATTTATGTAGACGCTTAATTAATAATACGAAATCTTTTATAATTTTAGCAGATAATGTATCTTTTACAGTCATTATATATTTTTATCGCTCTTTAGACAAGAAACATCATCATGCTTATATAAGCATATCGTTGGCTTTTTTAAACCTTTTAAAAACTAATAATTATAATATTAACCCTTATATTTATAATACAATGCAGCGGCTATTATGCCCAAAAAAATGCTGCTGAATATAAGCAATTTATCTACAAGCTTCAATGAAACTTCATGGTAAAAGCTCCTTTTTTCACCGACACCGAAGCCTCTTAGTTCCATTGCAATAGTCAGTTGATTTGTCCTTACTAAAGCGTTCGCAATTGACGGCATAAATACATGGCTGTAGATCTTCACTTTTTTTATTAGCGAGACCTTGACGAGTTCAACACCCCTTAATTGTATTGCTGCAAAGGCATCGTTCAATTCTTCTCTTAATAAAGGTAGAAATCTGATTCCCATTTGAACCATAAAAATCAGTTCATAAGGCACCTTCCAATCGACCAGCCCCCTTATAATGTGTTGTGGGTTTACTGATATGAGTATCCCTGCAGATAAAATTAAAATGAAAAATCGCATGGCAACACTTATACCTTCTTTTATACCTACATCTGTGAGCAGGGCAAGACTTCCTATAGATAATACAATGTTGCCGTCGCGTCGGAATACGCTTTGAATAAAGACAATAATTATTATTATCGGAATTAGTCTCTTTAGCCTTTTCATTAAATCGGAAAACCCGGTTCCCAATGCAAAAAAAACTCCTGTCGAGCATGCGGACAAAGCTACAAGCCAATATGGCGATCTATAAATTACAGCCAAACTCGATAAGACAAGCACAATGACCAGCTTTGTCCTGGGATCGAGCTCGAAATCCTTCACAGTTTTTCCTCCCGCGCAAATCCATTGTTAATATAAACTACCTTGTTAAAGAGATTACACAAAAAGTTGTGGTCATGACTTATGACAATCAAGGTAGTCCCTTTGTGGTATAAGCCAGTCAGCAACAACTCGACCTTTCTCTTTCGCAGGGGATCCAACCCTGTAGTCGGCTCGTCAAGGAGCAAAATTTCGGGTTCTAATGATAAGACAGAAGCTATGGCAAGGCGCTGCTGTTCCCCCCTGCTTAAAATGAAAGGAGGTTTCTTCCTATGGTCTTTAAGCCCGAAAAAATCGAGCAATTTATCTATTTTTTTTTCTACCTTACTGCCTTCAAATCCCATCTGCCTTAACCCGAAACCGATATCTTCCTCAACGGTCGGCAAAAACAGCTGTCTTTCGGGATTTTGCATTACGTAGCCTATCTTTTTGCCCACATCTGCCAATGTTAAATTTAAGATATCTTTTCCCTCAAGCAATACACACCCTCTGGTGGGGATCAGGATTCTTGTAAGAACTTTTGCGAGGGTTGTCTTTCCGCTTCCGTTTGGGCCCCTGATTGCAATACAATCTCCCTTTTTTACCCTAAAATTTATGTCCTTGATTACTTCTGGTTCATTTTTGTTATAACTAAATGAGACATCCTTAACCTCCAATATGGTCAAGTTCTTTCACTCCACTCAAATGTATCAGCATTAAAGGTCCTATCTAAATTAGATAATAGTTCTTTATAATATTCTTCTATATCCTTTCGGGTGGCAGGTCGTAAGCTCCCGTCAATCATCAGATACAGTTTGTCAGCAATATCCAATCTTGATAGTTCATGATCAATGATAATGAACGATTTTCCGGCATTTTTTAATTCTAAAATGATTTTTTTAACCCTCTGCACATTCTCAAAATCGAGCTGGCTCATCACCTCATCTATAATAAAAATATCAGGATTGAGGCTGAGCACTGATGCAAATGCCACGAGATATTTTTCTCCACCTGACAATTGCCCTGGAGCTCTATTTGCCAGATTTTGAATCCCTGTAAGCTCCATAGATCTTTGGGCCCTGTCTTGTATCTTCTGTTTTTGAAGACATAAATTTTCCGGGCCAAAAATAATCTCATCAAAAACCGTCGTTGAAAAAAGCTGGTTATCTGGGTTTTGGAATACTAATCCTACTTTTGAACCGATCTGTGCCAGCGTAAAGTCAGAAACACTTTTTCCAAATATATTCACTTGGCCTTTAAGTATTCCTACGATTTTTTTATTTAGCAATCCGCAGATACCCAGGGCAAGGGTGGTTTTCCCGCATCCGCTTAGGCCAATTATCCCCATGATTTCTCCGGGAAAAACTCGCAAATTAATATTGTTTAATACTGGCCTCTTCGTGCCAGTAAAAGAAAAACTTAAATTTTTAATTTCCACTGGTAAAGCATTCACCGTTACAAATCTCCTTTTTGCAGTATGAGATTCGTTGTTACAAAAAAACTCATCGAGTGACAACTTTCATTATGTCCATCTTTCTGAGCTGTGATAAGATATAAAAAGCTATCAGCCCACCCAAGCCACCCGAAAGAGCGGCCAATGTAATGCTTAGTAGAAGTGGTATTAAGGGAAGGTTAAAAAAAGCGAGTGACACGACGACCGTGCCTCCTATGTTAGCTACGGCCCCCGCCAAAAACGCACAGAGAGGACAACATATATGGCGATGACCTCTCATGAATAAAAGCAACAAATCGATAAACACACCCGGAACAGAATAAGTCAAAAGGCTCAAAGCCCCGTGTGTTCCGTAAGACCCCAATATTATTACCATAAAGGCTTGAATGATCCCTATAAGTGTAGCCGTTCCTGGAATACCGACAAGACCTGTACCAATTACAATCCACATCATGTATAAACCGCCACCAACTACTCCACCAGGTATATAAAGGGGGCCTGTAATGATGTGTGCAAAAGTAGTAGTAAATGGCTTGACTGCAATTCCTATAGCAGAAACCAGTGCTATTATCACAAGATTATAGGGAGAAAAGCGTTTGATAAATTTCTTCCACCAATTCATAAAACTACCCTTCTATCATACTATAAAAAATTAAGATACTATATAAATACTAAGACACTATATAAATATAGGTTATAAACATAGATTCAGAAGGGGCAGCCCCCGTTAGGGAACTACCCCATATTATTTCGAAATTTGTCCCCTTCCAGGCAGGAGGAGTGACCTATCTAAAACCAAATACCAAAAACAAACTGTGAGTATTAACTACTGGTTCCGGTCACTAAAATCAACTTTTACCTCTGATCGTTATGCAAATTTGAGCATATCATAATTTTACATTAAAGTCAATGTGTGGGAGTACAGAATTTATAGACCAAACGTGCATAATATGCATGTAAACGTATGCAAATATTTGCAAAAGTGTATATCGATTACTCTACTTGCAGTGCGTTCACTAGAATCGTTGCAGCCTCAGCCCTTGTAGCGTAATTCCTGGGTCGTACGGTGTTATCAGGATAACCGCTGATGATTCCGTTCTTCACTGCCGCAGCAACAGCTTCTTTAGCCCAGGCTGAGATTCTCTCACTGTCTGTAAACGGTATTTCTTCCTCAGAAGTATCCAGCTGTGTCGCTCTCACGATCATTACAGCCATCTGTTCACGGGTGATTAGGTCATTTGGGCCAAAGGTGCTCGCATCATATCCTGTTACGATCCCATGATAGGCAGCAGTAGATATGTACTCCCGTGCCCAGTGATCGGCCGTGTCCGCGAAAACCTTGCCGCTGTCCAGGGAAAGTTCAAATGCTTTTACAAGGATTGTCGCAAATTCTGCCCTGGTGATATTGTTATCTGGCTTAAATGTGTTGTCCGGATAGCCGCTGACGGCACCGAGGCCAACTAGTACCCTGATATTATTTTCAGCCCAATGACCGATGATATCTGTTAAGATAAGTTCTGGAGTTTTTACAACCGTCATTACGGCAAACAGGGTGAAATGATCTATTTCAACAATTATCTTGTTCCCGGAAATCTTACCTCCTATATTCACCCATTCTCCTGCTTCCTCATCGTAATAATATACGGATGGGACTTCACCTGGGCCAAGGTCTTCCGGATTGAAAGTAAATGTAAGTGTAATCTTTTTGTTAAAGGTATAGCTGTCCTTTCCATCTACCGTAATTTTATAAACATTGCCCAGAACTTTAAAACCAGAGGACACTTCCGGAATTGTGCTTGCTTTTTCAATTTTTACTTCTACTGCGCTCGCCCCCGCTAATGCTCCCGCTGGGATATCAATTGTTGCCTCATCATCAAGACTGATGGTTCCGCCTGCTTTGGGATTGACTTTTGCCTCACCGGTGGTGGATTCCACAGGTTCCGGCTTTGAGTCTCCACCCCCTCCACCTCCTCCACTTCCTCCGTTATCGCTGCTACCGCTTTTGACAGTCAACTGGGCAACGGCAACTTGACTGCCCTCGCCGACGACAACGGTTAAGTTTCCCGAAGCCCCTTCTGGTACAACAAAGTCTATGTTGTAGTTTCCGTTTTCGTCCGCCTTTATTACATCAAACACAAGAATTTTTCCTTCATTGTCAACAACCTTAAGAGGCACCCATGCTTCCGGCTTAGTTGTACCTGAAGCGGTAACCTTGGTGCCGACTGTTACACTCGTCTTGTTCAGTGATAACTCAGGCAAACTATCTGCCATCACTACTGATGGTACGATTGTCATCAACAATAACAAGACTATCTGAATAAAAGCCACTGTCTTAAGTTTCATGTTACATCACTCCTCAGCTCTTTTGTTTTTTTACTTTATTATGAATTAACCGATTATGCGGCATGGACCCTTTAAGCTAATGTTTACAATCACGGTCATTCCAAATGTGTACTATATTCATATCTGTTATCTTCATCACCGTATGACATTACAGCATATTCGATTCGTGTTTTTCGTCGGTCATAGCTATTGCAATATGATAGGATTACAGTCTAAATCACTAGTCAACTTGTCTATTACAAAAACCTTGATTATGTCACCCGGATTTACATGCAGTCCCGCCTGTGCGCCTTTTACCAGATCAAAATCCGCCACGGTTGCGCTTAGCCCAATTTGCTTTCCTGTGCGAATATGTGTAAAAACAACTGTTTCTTCCCCTTCGTGAGAGACAACCGGTTCTATGGAAACCGTAAAATACTTAAAGCCGGATTGGCCTTCGTTTACCGTCATTTTGCAGATGCCGTCCTGTGTTTTTCCGATGGTATAAACATCATTCGGTACGGGCACCACATTGAACTGTGCTTTGTCATCTGTTTCCTGTTTTGTGAAGGAGTAGGTATCAATTATATTCCCATCAGCATCTCTTGCAGTCAATGTCAGGGTTTTGCCGTCAATCTCCACCACTTGGTAATTGCTGACCCATGCCAGCTGTTTTGCTATATAGTCATAGTCTGGGCCTTCGGCATAGTATTTTGTTCCAGAGTTGCCCATAACATATACAATGCCCTCTCCATCCGATTGAACCTGTCCACCGCAAATCGGTTTTGTCCGCATGTAAACATGTTGGTGACCGACAAAGATCATGTCTACCCCACATTCTTCGAAGATGGGCACCCAGTTGGTCTGTAGGTGCTCCGCTCTCCAATCTTCAACAACAGGATATGGAGGATGATGGAAGACGAGGAATTTCCAAAGCTGCCGGCTGCTTTTTAAATCATCTTTGAGCCATTTTACTATTTTGTCATAATCACCGACTCCAGGGATGCCCATAGAGTTGCTGTTGAGGACGGCTATATGGCAGTTCCCATAATCGAATGAGTAAAATGTCTCTTCATAGCCTTTAGGACCATTTTGGGGCAGGGCAAAGAATTGCCGGAATAATTCCTCATCGTCATGGTTGCCAACCGCAGGCATCAAACTAAGACCTTTAAAAACCGGTGATGCTGCTAAAAAAATTGTTGCCATTCCTCTATAACGTTGCCTCGGTCGACTAGATCCCCGCCCAGTAAAGCAAATTTTATGTCAGGGTATTTACTGACAGCACTTTGTGTCATTTTGCCCCATTCATCAAAGCCCTTTTGGACATCACCCAAATACAGGAACGAATAGCTGTCTTCATCGGTGGCAGTATCAAAAAAAGCAGGTTCACTCCACACATCTCCACAGCTGACACGATAGACATACTTTGTCTTCGGAGTTAGGTTGCGTATTGTAGCTTCAAAGCAATAATAGCCCTCACAAATACCTATTTTCGTTGCGTTTACTTCATGGGCACCGTCGAAACCTCCATCAAATTCGGAAGCGGTCATGTACTGCACCCTGCCCAATGCAGTATCCACATCTGAGCACCAGGAAATTGTTTGCGTTGTCTTGGGATCTTCAGTCCACGAAAGCGTGATATGATCAAGAAAGCCTGTTACTGAGCTAGTGCTCTTCGACAGTGCACAACACACGTTTACTGGGCAGAGGACAAAAACCATAATCAGGATAACAAAAAAGACAAATGTTTTCTTTCCAGCATTCAAGAGAATATTAAACTTATGATACATCTGTTTTCTCCTCATCTAAGATGATAAGTACAATCATCTCCTTATAGTTGGTAATAAAGCGCAATTTATATCGATAAAATGCTATCGCTCAACTTGAAATAATGACAGGATGCTTTATGTTTTACATAAAGGGGCAGGTAAAATCAGGGTAAAGATCATCTTAAGATTTACCTGCCCCATCATCAGCTGAACACTTCCAGATGCAAAACGACTATTGCAGGATTATCGGGTTATGATCTTTTGAATTAGTAAGTTCATCTACAACGAATACCCTAATCACATCGCCTGGTCGGACATTGAAACCTGCCTGCACAAAATCAATGTCTTCCTGATCAAAATCCGCCTTTATAGCGTTCAGTTCAAGCTGAATGCCGTCTCTAATATGAGCAAAGACAACTGTTTCCTCGCCGTCGTGAGGAACCTCCGGTTCTATACCTACTGTAAAGTACTTGAAGCCGGATACTCCTTGATTGACTGTCATGGTGCTTATTCCATCAAGCTCACCGATCATATATGCATCATCTTCTACGGGTATAATTTTGTATCTCGGCTTATCGCTCGGCTCCTTCGGAACAAGTTCGATCCGTTCAATCATCCAAATTGACATTTCCTCATCTACGGCAGGGCCGACAAGCCTTAGAGGCCAATAATCATCGGGTAATGGAAGTTCATCCAACGTGTTGGCTACAATATAATCTCTGCTCCTTATTATATCCCTGCTGTCGATTGTCACTTGGTAACCATCTGTGGCTGTGATTACAATCTGATAACCAGCCTCAGCCAGCTCATCATTAAAGGCATTATCGGTATGCTGATCTTCATCATCGACAAATCCGGCGAGAAGCCATAAAGGCATGCCTTCCCAAACTTGGCCTTCGGAATCTATATACTCCGCTTTATGGTTAGCACCAAACGTGCAGGTCAACGCAGATTCGAAATAGGTTTTGCTGACATCAAGCCTTAAACCCCCGATTTCAGTTCCGTCAAGCTCTAACTTCCAATCACCCTCAGGCACTGAATATATCCTGATCTCAGTTATCCACTTTGCAGATAAGCCTGCACATGAAGGATACATAATACCTTCTGCACCGTAGAAGTGCCAGTATGCTTCCGGTAGAGTTTCGTGCATATCCCACTGGCCGTAGACTCCATCTTCGGGTGTGAAGAACAGACGCATTCCGTCTTTATAATCCGGGACATGTTCTCCGTCAGCGAACCAGGCCAACACTGCCTCTCCTTGACGCTCAAGTACAGAAGGATCTGGGTAAATGGAGGAATAAGGAAGTTTTGTCACCCAACCGTCGCTTGCCACAAATTCTATATCCGTGCCTGCCCCCATGCCTCCAACGAGCTCACATAGATCCCTGACTCGGGTACCTTTTATGGCATTTTCTATTTTGTACTCTTCAAAAGTTTCATCGGGGTCCCACAGATTATCGGGATCAAAAGTGACTCCCTGGAAGCGGTACACCTTTTCCCCGTCACCGATTACATCAAATTCTTCCTGCATCCAGGTATAATCGACTGTTAATTCATCAAGTATGGTGACACCGTCCTCGTCATACTTAACTATTCGAATTTTTGGTATTTCTTTAGGTTCTTCAAAGGATGCCAGTTCGATTTCTGCTACATTCCCAACACTCATTCCGCCGAGTGTCCCGTCCTCTTTAGCAACGCCTTTGCCTATCAGGCGGAGAGGCCATGAATCTTCAAGGGGTTCTCCGTTGCATTTATTCGCTATGATATAGTCATTGCTTTTTGCTACATCTTTGCTGGATAAATCCTTTGCATAACCGTCATCTGCTTTTACCACGATGGTGTAGCCGGCCATGGCTTGGCTATAATCAAAACTGTGTGGCTGACGGTCATCTACCCAGCCTGCGAGTAGCCAGAGGGGTATACCCGACCATACATTACCATTACCATCTGTCCATTCCTGCAAATGCCCCGAGTTCGGACATTCGAGCGCTTCCTGGAATTCAGCCTGTGAAATGACGTCTGTAATCTTGCCTTTTAGAGTGAGATTCCAGCTTCCAGGCTCAGGCTCCGTCGTCATGAGCTCGGGGATCTCAATCTTCGCGATGGCTCTCACTGAATTGCCGCCGAGGGAGCCGTCCTCCTTTGCAACTCCGGTACCCACCAGGCGCAGGGGTTCCGAATCGCCGGTCAGGGGTTCATTGTTTACCTTATTCGCAACGATGTAGTCGTTATTCCTGGCAACATCGCTGCTGTTAAAGGTCTTGTAAAATCCGTCCTTTGCGATGACCTTTACGGTATAACCCGAATCGGCCCGGTCATCGTTGAACGTCCAGTGTTTGTCCGTCTCAATGTCATCTACTGCTCCTAACAGCACCCAAAGGGGCACACCGGACCAAGTATTTCCTTCATTGTCTTCCCATTCTGCATAATGACCTGATTCCGTGCATGCAAGACCTTCTTCAAATTCCTCCTGTGTAATGACGTCACCTACATCCCCGACTAGCTCCAGCGTCCATCCTTCGGATGGTTCAGGAAAACCTGTCAGCTCTATGCGTACAATGTTACCTACCTGCTGTCCACCTAAAACAGCCGGACCTTTTAAGTGAAGCGGCCAAGACCCTTTACCGGACTCGAGCTTCAGCGGAAGCGGTTCTCCGTTGAGCGTATTGGCAACTATATAATCATCGCTGCGGGCAATGTCTGAACTATCAAAAATGGCTTCCCATCCGTCTCCCGCTATTACTTTAACTTTATAATTCTTTTCCGCAAGTTCTTCATTAAAGTTGCAGTGATAGGGACCCTCATCAAGCTCATCGTCAACCATGGCCACCAGCAGCCATAGAGGCATACCTTCCCATACGTCGCCGTTTTCATCTGTCCAGGACGCGCGGTGGGAAGACGAACAATTAAGGGCCTCTTCAAAGTAGGCTTTTGTTACAGTCACATCTTTTGCACCCGTAAGCTGCAGAGTCCAATCCGTCGGTGCTACACCGCCGGTGTCCACTACGGTCTTAACAGCAGCTGTGGCAGCAGCCTTCACTGCTTCAAAATCGGTTTCGTCATCAACATTCGCATAGTAGAACTCAACCTCGTCGCCATCAACCAGTTCAATGAGGTTCAGGGCGCCTGCGGGATTGTTGAAGCCGTCCTTCAGTACGCCGTTAACGTAGGCATACCACTGGCTACCACCTTTTACATAATTGTAGCTTCCAACATTGTCCAAGAGTAGAGCTCCTGAAGTGCCGTAGTTCTTGTCAGTAACGTCATATGTGAAACCGCCGGCAGCCGCTGCAGCATGAAGTGCACCAAGCGGCGTATTTTATTAAAAGTATACGCCTGACCCGAGTTGTATGCTGTCACACTAAATGTCTCACCCGGTGTCAAAACAACTGTTCCATCGAAGAGAATATCAACCATTTGAGATTCTGTTACCGTTATATAATCCGTCTTTATCTCTTCATCGTTTCCTGCTGCATTTGACACGGTAAGTCTCACTGTGTAGGTTCCAGCATTTTCGTAGGTATATGTGGGATTCTGTTCAGTGCTGTCCACCATGCCGTCGTTATCAAAGTCCCATGCATAGGTCAGTGGTTCAGTACCTGTGGATTTGTCTGTAAAGCTTACTTCCAGAGGTGCTTTGCCACTTGTAGGTTCAGCAGTAAATGCAGCTTCCGGTGCTTCTACAGGAGTAATGGAAATACCCCAGGGGCCCATCAAGGGGTAATTATCGGCATCTGTTGAAATTGTCTGATATGGTGTATCTCCTATTCCGTTACCATCAGCATCTTCACCTGTATAATCGCTCCAGTAATTGCCTAGATATCCGGTAAACTGTGTGTCGTTTGCTTTATAAGGTAACTCGTCCTCTGAATTCCATATATTTCTAGAATTTGCATTAAAACCTTCAGAAATATTTTCGGTGTTGTCTACAAAGTTGTTTAGATAGAAAATATTATCAACAGAACCTGTGGCAAGCTCCAAACCAATATTGTTGTTTGAAGAAGTGTTATTGATGAATGTATTAGAGTCTGCCGCCTTAACTCTTATGCCGATTTCATTCGAGTCTAAGGTGTTGTCCTTGACTATATTGTTATCTGCATTGGTCCATTAAATGGAGGGCATAGGTGTAGGAGCCGGTGATGTATGAACAAGTGTTGCCTACTATGAGATTGCCGTCGCATTTGTAAGACGAATACCTTGGTCACTATTGGAATCGCAGTTATTGTTGGAAACAGTGTTGCATCACTTGGAATTTGCTTCAATGGATATTCCTGTAGAATTCTCGTTGCACTTATTGTTCTTGATAGTACAGGAGCTAGCAGTAAAGAGCTTCATGCCTGCCCTGCCATATTGAGGTTGCACCGGATGCAGTACACTGCATCACTGGTAACATCCGATGCTTCTACATAGTATGCCGTCACTACCCGAATGAGCTGCCTGGACAATAGTTGCATCCGGACCGTTCTCGGACTGAATAGTCAAGCTCTGATCTACGTCCACGTTCTCAGTGTAAGTGCCATCTTTGACGATGATCGTGGCGCTGTCATTTGCCTGATCACCTGCCTCCTGGATCTGCTGACAAAGTCTGCCTCTCCGGAGGCAGCAACATACAAAGTCCGTGCAGGCACAGGTTCATTGCTGTATATATTCAGGAAAGCAACATTTTGTACAGAAAGACCCGTTGTTGTCGGGTATTCACCTTGATAATAGTACCAATATTCAGGCTCAGCGGCCAGCTTCCAGTCATAGTTGCCGAAAACATGGTAATCGCCTGAAGGCAATCCTATGACATCTGTCGGCCCTTCTTTGTATGTGGCTTCGGCAAACCAGACGAGGCGCATGCCGTCATTGTATCCGCTGTCGGGATATTTACCATCCTTGTACCAGCAGACTACCATGGGGCCTTCCCTGTCTGAGTATTCGTATACATTTTTGTATGCGAATTTTTTCTTAAAACCGTCACCTGGCTAATAACTCTACCTCGTCGCCCTCTTCCATGCCTCCTACCAGTTCACACAGGTCTTTCAAATTGGTGCCTTTTACGGCGCCCATATCCTTTGTATCCCAGTTTCTGTCTTCCTCTTCATTCCAGCGAAGTCTCTCTTGTTCTTCCGGATCGGGATAATCTATAAAGACCGGGCCCTGGTGATAATAAACAGTCTCACCATCACCCATTATAGGTATTTCCGTTCCGTCTTCAAGCACACCATCCCGTAATTCCTGATATGTAACGGTTTTCTGGGCAATGATCGTCTTGCCGTCAACGGCATACTTAGTAATGGTAAGCTCAGTTGTTGCAGCTTTGGCTGATTGTGGGTTTACTGCAACTAAACCAAACACCATTGTAAGGATCACAAATGTTGTGATTAGCCTTTTTTGCGTTTTCATAATTTAAAAAGCTTCTTGGCTGGGTTATTTTTAGTAAACACTTTTACTAAACTCCTTTCCTTATATAATTTATTTACAGGTAATCTCCTGAGCGTCGTAGAAATGATCGAACATTATAAGAAAATGTGCTACACGCTGTTATCTACCCCCTTTACAATATTAATCAGGATTTACAGCCATACGTAACAAAGATCCTAATGGCTGTGAAGAGGAGCCAGAAGGATCTTTGTTTTCCTCATAGAGGCTCCTTTCCACAACGGGAGGCCCGCCTTATTTCTCAAGCGAACCCTATCGGCCCGATGACCATGGGTAAAACCTTTAGGCCAAAGGACTCGGAGCTATTTGTTTTTGTTTATCTAAAACTGAACTGCTATTACCTGCTAATAGTTATCTGACCATTTTCATTATTGTGATGCACATTCGCTTCCAATGTTTCGCTCACAAAACGTATTGGCACAAAGGTGCGGCCTGGCGGAAGAATTGCCGGTTCACAGTCGATGTCCTGCTGAACTCCATTTACAACAACTTTGCTGGAACCGATGGTCAGGACAATCTCTTTACCCACATCCACAATTTTTACTTCACGGCTTTTAGGATCCCAATCCACCTGCGCTTTTAAGGCCTCACTTATAAATCGTATTGGAACTAAGGTCCTGTTTGATTTGGAATCTATGTAAGGCGCAGCATCAAGGGTATATGGCGAACCGTCAACAGTAGCCTGTGTCTTACCAACAGTAAAAATAATTACTTTTTGAGAGGGTCTATCCTGTGAGTCCGCTATCCTGTAGTTGAAAGTCACAACATCACTGTCCAGTTTGCCGGGACCAATGGTTATTGTCTTGATGGTGGTATCGCTGTTAATAGGGCCAATGGGGTGATTTATTTTCCCCAGCACGTCTGCCCTGGCTGCCCACCATCTGCTGGCAATCCAATTATACATTGGACTGTTCAGTGTTGGAGTACTTCCGTCCGTTGTGTAATAAATCTTGTCGTCATCACTGTTTAGGTTGCTCAAGGTTACCATAGTACCCTTAGGCACTGTGCCAGGGGGCGGATTTGCCTGTGGAGGATCCCATTTCTCCGGTTCCTCGGTAAGCACTTCGATTTTGTGCAGATTCTTTACGAATAGGTTTCCTGTCTGTTCGGTAACAGCCCTCTGACCCAACATCATCATCGGACAATTTAGTTCATTCATGTACTTAGGATTGTCACTTCCCTCAACACTTACTAGGGCTATGATCGGCTCCACCGGCACCGGGTCTGATGGGTCGCCGGGAATGTGTCCTTCACTTTCGCTTCCTCCTGACATAAAGTTAGGGAAACGATAACGTTCATCTTCGAACAACTCTTTCATCGTAAGGGTAACTATATAACCGTCAGCAGCAGTAAATCTTATCAGTCGCGCTTCCTTTTCTTTAATTCCCGCCTTGACGAGAATATCCCACAGTTTAACACCCCTGCCCACATACCACTTCTTGGTGGGCCAGGTATTGATAGAACTGTACACCTCCTGATGATGCTCCATTTTTTCTAATTCCTTTAATGTCAGCGTGATAGGTTGTGATACCCCGTCTCCTGAAATTTCTAGAGAGTCAATGGCAGCAAGTACACTTACCGGAACTAATATATTAAAGCAAATAAAAAACAATAGAATTCCGACTATGAGTAAAGATAAACATTTTAAACTTTTGTTATGATTGGTTTGCATTTCAAAGCACCTCCTCGGATGTTCTCAGTCTGTAGATTTTCAGAAACTAACACCCCCTTAATTTTAATGCACTCCTTTAGAATAATGTTATTTGTTTCCATTATTACTCGTTGGCCAAATATAAGTTTTAATTGGCATATTTATGACAGGCTTTTAACAAAATTTAAGCCTGTATCGCTAAAAGCAATACAATTTTTGAATTTCAGTCATTGTTGGGCTTTAGCATAAATAATTTTCCGGTTGAGGGGTCCCTATAAACTGTCCCCACACGTTCATAAAGGGAACCCTGGCCTTCCATTTCTATTAAGTCTTCACGGATTTCCGGCACATCTGTAACTTCTTGCCCTAGGTCCAGGTTAATGCGTTCTCCAATCGGCCCGAGATCTACATTCCAATAGACTGCCAAAGCTAGCATAAGACCGCAGGCAAAGACTATCATGGCATCTACCATGTTTACAATCCCTTCCAAGGGGTTCAAGTCTTCTTGAAGCCTAGAATTTCTGAGTTTCCCGCTTCTCAGCTTTCCAAGCACAATCAAACACCTCCAGCAAACTTTCAATTAACATCTCAAGGTTGTCAAGGTATTCCTCATACCATCTTTTCCGAAAGCGGGAAATGACATATGCAATTCCTGATGCTGTCAAGCCTATAACCGTTGTGTCGAAAGCGATTAACAGGGACTCGGCAAGAGTTTTTGTATCCCCTTGACTTAAGGCAATTATGCCAGGGCCGAGGGGTATGAGCGTCCCCATCAAACCAAACATCGGTGCCAATCGCGTCACAATATCAGTCCTGTCTGTTATCTTTAAGTAATGCCGTTCTTCTGCTGCGAGTAGTCCCCGTGCCAAGGCTTGAAGAGAATTGTCAGACAGTTTGTTTTGTCGGATCAGTTCGTTTAACACTGCTCTATGGCGTCTGAAAATCTGGTTATTGCTTAGCTCTTTATTGATTTGTTCCACATCTTTGTTTTCTTGAAAAATGTCGTTTAATTCATACGCTTTAGACCTTTTTCTCCGTTCAGTAAAAATCTCTATCAGAAAACCACCCAGCTCCACTACCGCCAAAGCTAAAAGAAACAACAGGACGGCAATCGTAGGAATTAGTAAACCGTTTGATATTCCATGCATCGTACTTTTTAAGGGTGTTAATATAATTTCTATCACTATCCTCATAGCTCCTTTATGTATTGTATATATCTTTTCCTCGCACCTAAAATCAAGAGACTTAAAAATATGGTTGCTGTATAAATATCTATATACTTTTTCTGCTCAGGTAAGGTTATGGGAATACTTTCATCAATCGACAGTTCAAAGACTTGCATCTGAGGATACTCTTCATTTTGTTGACCCGAATAAGCATCAGAACTTGAAAAAGTATCCAAAATTTCATCCGCTTTCGCCAAATATCGCAAGTCGCCATCCTTGTCATCGGCTTCACTCTCGGCTGTTAGAGCAGGAATCTGTTCATCTTCTTCTGGAACTGTGTCAATATCAGCTTCAGGGTTCGGGGTTTCAGTGTTTGTTTCGCTTTTGTCAGTCATAACAGCGGATATGTCATCTTCTTGAATCTGCTGATTTGCGTCAGGTAAAATATTTGGCGATTCCCCTCCGTCATTTTCAGGGATAGTGCTATTTTGAACAATCCAATCGTCTCTTTCGTCAGGGCCGTTTACTACACATGTAGCCTTGTACTTGCCGTCTGAAGTCATAGCAGTAATAATTGCAGTGCCATGGCCGACTACTGAAACTAAACCCCTTGTGTCAACGGTTGCCACACTGGTATCACTGGAAGTCCAAATAACATTTTGGTCATCTGCATTAAAAGGGGTTACAGTCGCTTCAAGGCGGAAAGTACTCCCTACCTCGAGATTGATGGCATCTCGGTCGAGCATGATTCCGGTAGGAGGCCCTCCAGAGATCTGAGTAGGGTCAACGGCTTTACCGGTCGGGTCAACTTTAAAAATGAATGTCACTACCTCACTGTCTTCTTTGCCGGGGCCAATGGTAATAGCCTTTATGACGGTATCCTCTGTAATCTCAATTGGTTTATTGATACTATCCAAATCGCTCCTCAGAGGCCACCATCTGCTGGCACTCCAGTTAAACATTTGGCTTTCTATGGTCGGGATACTGCCATCGGTCGTGTAGTAAATCTTATCCTCATTGTTTCCCTTATTGCTGAGTACAATTTTTGTTCCCTTAGGTACAACTATTTCACTGGGTATGTTTGCCTTAGGAGCATCCCATTTTTCCGGTTCGGATGTAAGTACCTCAATTTTGCTAACATATTTTAGAAATAAGTTGTTCGTCTGTTCAGTTACTGTACGTTGTCCAAATACCAGGAGCAAAGTATCCCTGTCGTTCATTTCATCAGGTTTATCGCTTCCCTCTGCACTGACGAGTGAAAGAATAGGCTCCACTTCCACTGCATTTTCATAAGAACCGGGAATACTCCCATCACTAGGGTGATTGTCTTTTAACCCAGGAAAATAGTAACGCTTATCGTTTAATAATTCCTTAACGGTAAAAGTAACCTCATAGCCGTCAACAGATATAAATCGTATAAGCTTGGCATCTTCTTTAATCCCCGCTATTTTAAGCAGCTCTCTTATTTTCACACCTCTGGCAACATACCAACTCTTTGTGGGCCAGGTATTTATGGTGCTGTAAACGTGTTCAAATTGCTCCATCTCTTCAAGTTCTTCTAATGTAAACATGACAGGATTCGTTATCCCATCTCCTGTAATTTCAAGAGTTTCTGTTCGGCCGGCAAAAACAGTTGTCGGGCTTATTATAGCCATACACAGCATCATGACAAAAACAGATAGTAAAACCCTGCAAAACAACTTTATTAATTTGTGGTTTCTCGTTAAACTCCTCACGGTTTTATCTCCTGTCTGTCATATCAAAATGATAAAATTCACAATGATGCTCAATTCCTGAATATCAAAACCCTACTTTTTTAATCAAAATAAAGTGTATATTGTATATGCATTTCAGGTCAAGGGCATCAAGAACATATCCTACATTACATCTCACTCATAGCACGTATAGCATTTACAATAACGGTAACAGCCTCAGCCCTGGTTGCATGATCCTTGGGGCGTAGGCTGTTATCGGGGTATCCCCTGATAATCCCCTTGTTCACCGCAGCGGCTACCGCTTCTCTTGCCCAATCCGATATGTTTGAGCTGTCAGCAAATGTAATTTCTCCCGTCACCGTATCCGGCTTTATAGTTCTGTCTATCATTACAGCTATCTGTTCACGGGTAACAGGGTCGTCCGGCCCAAATGTGGTTGAATCATATCCGGTTACAATCTCATGATGCACTGCTGTAGATATGTTGTCGCGTGCCCAGTGTTCCGATGTGTCTTCAAAAACCTTGCTACTCTCCTGGGGAAATTCACATGCTTTTACTAGTATTGTTACAAATTCTGCCCTGGTAATCATGTTGTCAGGTCTAAAGGTACCGTCAGGATAGCCGCTAACAGCCCCCTGATTTAACAGTTCCCTAATACCAGCTTCAGCCCAGTGGCCTGTGATATCGGTGATCTCTTGATACTGCAAATCTTCCTCCAACATTACTGCAAACATTGTAAGATGATCTACCTCAACACTTATAATGTCATCTGATACTTTACCGCCGATTTTTACCCACTGTTCCGACTCATTGTCATAATAGTGAACAGTCGGGGTCTTTTCATTGGAAATATCCCTGGGATCAAATTTAAGTTTAATTGTCACCTTTTTGGCAAAACTGTAGCTAGTTTTGCCGCTTATGATGAATTCATATACGTCTCCAAGGATTCTGAAACCTAAAGGCGCAGGCGGAGGAGATTTCACTCGCTCTATCTTTACTTCAATCTCCTTATCACCCGTCACGGCACCTGCCGGTATCACTATCACAGCCTCATCTTCGAGACTTACAATGTTATCTTTATCGGCTGAGATTATATCGCTTTCAATCCCTTTAGCTTCTGCCACCTTATACTCAAATGTAGCAACACCACTGTTTCTCTTGCCAGGCCCGATTGTAATCGCCTTAATGATCGTGTCTTCAGTTATCTCAATGGGCCGATTAATCTCAGCTACTGTTTTTTCGCCACGGTCAGTCCACCAGCGACTGGCAATACTATTGTACATCGGGCTGTTCATGTCGGGAGTACTACCATCCGTTGTGTAATGAATCTTGTCGGTGTCCATATTTTTATTACTTAGCTCCACCAAGGTCCCCACACGCACAGTCCCACTACCAGGACTGGCAGTAGGTGTATCCCATTTGCCTGGGTCGGAGGTTAGAACCTCAATTTTGCTCAAATATTTTACAAACAGAGGACCCGTTTGTTCTGTTACAGCCCTCTGACCTAACATCAGCAGAGGTGTGTTTGCGTCATTCATATAGGATGGGTTATTAGTGCCACTGGCACTGACAAGGGCTATGATAGTATCCACCGGCACTGCACCTGATGGATTGCCGGGAATATGCCCATCGGCGTCACTACCTCCTTCTTTGAACTTTGGGAAACGATAGCGTTCATCTTCTAGCAGCTCTTGCACAGTTAGCGTCATGCGATATCCGTCTTTAGACGTAAACCTGATCTGTTTAGCAGTCGATTTTATCCCGGCATCGTCGAGCAGATGACGTAATCTAACACCTTTGCCAACATACCAACTCTTACTGGGCCAGGTATTGATACTACTGTAAACTTCCTGGATCTGCGGCATCGCCTCCAGTTGAGACTGTGTATACTTCATGGTTTTGGCTACTCCATCTCCGGTAATTTCCAGCACGATTTCCCCATCGTCAATAGGGTCGGGGTCAGAGCCGGCTTCTTTTATTTTTTGCACTACAGTAGCTTCCCTGTAGCCTTCAGCCTTTACGACAATTGCATAATCGCCCGCAGATGTGAAGACATCTGCTGCAATTTTTATCAGGCCAATGCTTACAGTGTAAGTTGAATCTTTCTCTAGCAGCTCACCATCGACATATACGTCACTAATACTACTACGCCAATCCTCATCGTCCTCAAAAGTAATGTCAATAGGCTTTCCTTTTATATTATCGGTCGTATCCGCTTTTAATACTGGTGGCAGCAATAGAAAAGATACATCAATCGGCCCGAAGCTTTCCAAAATATAGCCGTCATTAGACTTTATATGTTTATTTTCGTCCTCGCTTTTTGTATATTCTACAGTTACAATCTGCCCAGAAGTGATTTTAGTAGATAACACTAATGTTATCACTTCAGGATGTGCACTAGGTACTACACCTTCAACATCCACATTTTCACCATCAAGCAGAACCGTGAACTGATCTTCCACGCCTACTTCGCCGGGAAGCATTATGCCCTTGTTGAAGGTAAGATTTATATCCCCTTCCTCAGAACATTCGGCTTTTGAAAGCCTGATTGTCTTAGGTATAACATTTACGGTGATACTGTATGTATATTCCCCGTCTTCAGTTGTAACAGTAATTCGGGCCGTTCCTTCAGCTATGGCTGTAACAAGACCGGTTTCATCTACGGTAGCAACTGCATCATCGCTGCTGGACCAGCTGACGTTCTTATTTGTGGCATTTTCAGGTTCGACAGCAGCTGTTAGCTGAACCGTCTCGCCGACCTCCAGCTCCTGATCTCCTTGGGGAATAGATACTGATGTTACCGGTATTTGCTCCGGTTCTTCAACTGTATATGTAAACTCTACGATATCACTGTCCAACCTGCCCGGACCTGTTACAAATGCCTTAATCGTAGTATCCTTTGTTATTTCAATCGGCCTGTTGATTTCATAAAAATCTTCCCGATCCGACCACCGGCTCGCAATCCAGTTGTACATTGGGCTCTCGATTGTGGGATCGCTGCCATCAATTGTATAGTGGATCTTAGCATCGTCATCGCTAGTGCAGTTCAATTTCACCTTTGTTCCAATAGGCACTTGACCGGGATCAGGGATCTGCTATAGGGGCTTCCCATTTCTCTAGTGGGTCAGTAAGCACCTCAATTTTTGTTACATATTTTACAAATCCGGCATTTGTCTGCTGGGTCACCGCTCGCTGCCCGTATAAGAGAGTGAGTTGCCCTCCGATCGGCGTTGAAGTTATCATGTCATCTGAGAAGATCGTCATAATCGTGAACGTGGAAAAGCTGCTGGTGAGGCAATCATTGGCTCGACCAGCATGGCTTCTGCGGCGTCAGCCTTTAATACTGCCCAGGAAGTAGCGGTCCGGTTCGGGATGGCCGTATACTCTATGAAATTGGGGAAGGTATAGCTGTCTCTCATTCTAATAGCTCCTGCACGGTAAAGGTTGCTGCAAAACCGTCTCTCGCTCGTAAACCTGATCTTGGGTGGCTTTTTCATTGAGCCCCCCGGCTAAGTGCAAGCAGATCGGCCAGCTTTAACGCCTTGACCCTCTGTAGAATCTCTTAGTCGGCCAGTGTGTTGATCGTGCTGTACCTCTCGTCGTGTTGGTGTAGATACTCGTTACCATACACATCCTGCAGTTCCGTTGGCAAAGCCTCTTCTCCGCGCAGTTGTTCTTGAGTAATAGTTATGCCCTCAGGATTGTTAAGCCCAGGGCCAGAAATTGTTATGTCACCGCCTGACGCCAGAACAGTGCCAGATGCCAGCCCGCTTAACATACCCATTAGCATCAGTGCGCTGAGCATGAAAGAACAAAGCTTATAAAGGAACTTCTTTTCTAAAACTTGCATTTTATTTAACCCCCTCCCACCACATAATATTCGCATCCTATGATGAAAAAATGTTTTGATTTACCGCATTCTTTCAAAGAAAGGAAAATCAATTTAGCTGCTTGTGATCTGCGACAATATAAATTGGAAAAGTTTATCCAACTACATAAGTAAAAAATAATAATGCGGCTTTAACAATATATATACTCTAATATAAAATACTATAACATTATTACTTTTATTTTTCTTCGCCCCCTATTCCACAGCTTCGGTATGCTCATTAACACATATCGAGGGAAAAAATAATTACTCTCGCACTATATAACCTTGTATAGCGCCCCGAGTAACAAAAAGTAAACCTTCGGGTTGTCTAGCTTAATTATACAATGGAAAAGAAGACCTGTCAATTACAGCCTAGTTTGAGGTTTTTTTACTACTCTCCAGGGGTATATATTAAAAAAATATAAATTTAAAAGTACGCGTAGCTTATTAAACTGAACTTTTTACGTAAAATACTTAAAAATTAACAAAAATCCTCTTTATATTTTTTGGGTGATTATAAAAGCCTCCCCTCAAAGTAGACAGATGGGATAAACAATTTGTCTGCCTTAAGGGGAGCTTGCTGGCTTTTATTATTTCCGCTGTCTACTTGACAGGAGGCAGTTCAGTAAACAGTGTTAATTATATTCTCCTATTCTGTTTATCAAGTCACATAACTCCTGAGTCATTTCTGTTGTAGTGGCACTGCCACCTAGATCCGGTGTAAGGCAGCTTCCCGTCTCCAATAATTGATAGATGGCCTGTTGTATCAAATCTGCTGCCTTATGTTCCTTTAGGAATTTTAACATTTCTATAGCCGACAAGAGGAGGGCTAAGGGGTTTGCCTTGTTTTTTCCTGCAATGTCAGGGGCACTTCCGTGAACCGCTTCAAAAATCATATATTCATTCCCTGCATTTATGCCAGGTACCACACCTAGCCCGCCAACAAGGCCCGCGCACAGATCTGATAATATATCACCGTAAAGGTTTTCAGTCACAACTATATCAAATTTTTCGGGCCTTTGGACAAGCTGCATACACGCGTTGTCTACTATTAATTCTTCGTACTGTATATCTTCATACTTATTCGCTGCCAAGCGTGCTTCCTCCAGAAAGAGACCGTCTGACTTTTTCATTATGTTTGCCTTATGGACGGCAGTTACTTTTTTCCGCCCGTTCTGCCTGGCATAATCAAAGGCTCTCATTACGATCCTCCTACTGGCCGATCTTGTAATGACTTTTACAGCCTCGACCCGGTCGTGGTCAATGACGTGCTCTATTCCTGCATAAAGGTCTTCAGTGTTTTCTCGAAATATTACAATGTCCACGTCTTTGAACATTGTCTCTACGCCCGGCAGTAACTTTACCGGTCTGATGTTAGCATAAAGGTCAAACATTTGGCGCAGGGATACGTTTACGCTCTTAAATCCTCCTATGACTTGAGTTGTCACAGGCCCCTTAAGTGCAATTTTGTTTGTTTTTATGCTGTTAATAGCATTTTCAGGCAGTGGACTGCCGTATTTGTAAAAGGCCATTTCACCGACCAGATGCTCATCCCATTTTATAGGAACACCGGCTGCATCTATGACAGATTTTACCGACTGAATGATCTCCGGTCCTATGCCGTCACCAGGTAATAAGGTTATTTTATACATGCCGCTTTCCCTTTCTAGTTTTTAAATAATGTATATATCCTCCATGAAGCAAAATTTCCTTTTCCCGATCTGTAGCATCAAGGATCAGTTTCATAGTTCTATTTTGAGATTTATTAAAAGCAATAATCGTATTCCCTTTACCTAACTGACTTGTCAAATCATGGATCTCTATTTCGTCTAAGACATTGATTCCATCATAATCATTGTGGTCCTCGAATACTAACGGAAAAATCCCGCTGTTGATCAGATTTGCTTTGTGAATCCGTGCAAAGGATTTGGCAAGTACGGCCTTAATCTTCAGATATAAGGGGACTAGGGCAGCGTGTTCCCTGCTTGATCCCTGGCCGTAATTTTCTCCCGCTACTATAAACCCTCCTTCGTTTTCCCTGCATCTTCGAGTAAAATCGCTGTCAATGCCTGAGAAACAAAATTCAGACAGATAAGGGATATTAGACCTGTAGGGTAAAAGTTTTACACCCGAAGGCATTATGTGATCAGTTGTGATATTGTCGCCCAATTTTAACATTACCTTTTTGATGATACGACCATCAGGAGGTGTGTTTATAGGAAAGGGTTTTATGTTAGGACCTTTTATCACTTTTTCAGTAATATTTTCTTCAGGCTTTAATATCATATTATCGTTTACATAGGATATTTCTTCAATTGGTTCGAAAATCTCAGGTCCTAATATGGATGGATTCATAATCTTCCCATAGATTGCAGATACAGCAGCCGTTTCAGGGCTTGCGAGGTATACTTTTGCTGATTTTGTGCCACTTCTTCCCTCAAAATTCCTGTTAAAGGTCCTAAGTGAAACTCCATTTGTCTCCGGGGCCTGGCCCATGCCTATACAGGGTCCGCAGCTACACTCCAGAATTCGCGCGCCACAATCTATCAGGTCTTGAATAGCGCCTGTCATCGACAGTTTGGTGAAGACCTGTTTTGAGCCTGGAGAAATGACAAGGCTCACATTAGGGTGAACCTTTTTACCCTTCAATATCCTGGAAGCAATTACAATGTCCCTGTATGAAGAATTCGTACAACTGCCTATGGCCACCTGGGTTATGGGCTTATCCTCAAGCTCTTCTATTGGCACCACCTTGTCAGGGCTGTGTGGGCATGCCGCCATCGGGACGATCTTCGAAAGATCGATTCTGATGGTTTCATCATATTCGGCATCTTTATCCGCCCTGAGCTCTACAAAGTCTTCTTCCCTCTGTTGGAGCTTCAAAAATTCCAAGGTCTTTTCATCTGATGGGAAAATAGAGGTAGTAGCTCCAAGTTCAGCACCCATATTTGTGATCGTGGCCCTTTCCGGTACAGATAAGTATTTTAGACCCTCTCCTGAATACTCAAAAACTTTTCCAACCCCGCCTTTAACGGTGAGGAGGCCAAGTATGTGCAAAATGACATCCTTGGCCGATGCCGGAGCTTTAAGTCTCTCATCTAAAATAATGTTACATACCCGGGGCATTTGCATTCTATAAACCCCTGAAGCCATTGCCACTGCCACATCGAGCCCTCCCGCACCTATTGCGAAACTCCCCATGCCGCCTGCTGTAGGAGTATGGCTGTCTGAACCCAGCAGTGTCCATCCCGGCTTGGCAAATCGCTCAAGATGAACCTGGTGACATATTCCATTACCCGGACGAGAAAAAAGTATCCCGTATTTTCCTGCAACCGTCTTTATATACAGATGATCGTCAGCATTTTCAAAACCTGTCTGTAGCATATTGTGATCAATATACGCCACTGAAAGCTTAGTTTTTATTTTATCTACTTCCATGGCCTCCAATTGCAGGTAGACCATAGTGCCAGTTGAATCCTGAGTAAGAGTTGAATCTACAGAGATTTCGATATCCCTACCGCTCTCCATCGATCCGGAAATTAAATGGTCTTTTATGATTTTCTGAGTTATATTTAATCCCAAGAGACTCATGACCCCCTTAAACAACACATTTTATCTTCTGATTCGCGAAGTCATAATAGATGTTTAAAAGCTCTTTATCTGTCAAAGGCCTTTTTAGTTCTATTGACACACTTCTGACCTCTTCTAAAATAGCGTCCGCCAAATCTTCGCCGATATCTATTTTGTATTCTGCCAGTTTCCTCTTAATTCCGGCAGTCCCTGAATGCTTGCCTATTACAATTTGACTTGTAAGGCCGACATCTCTAGGATCAAAGACCTCGTAAGTCCTTGGATTTTTAAGGGCTCCATCAGCGTGTATTCCGGATTCGTGAGTAAACACATTCGTGCCCACTATTGGCTTCCAAGATGGCAACTCTCTGTTTGAAGCTCTGGCAACGTACTCGCAGAGTTCTCTCAGTTTTTCCGTTCTTTGCTTCATATCATAATTCAACAGATACTTCAATGACATCACAACTTCTTCCAAAGCCGCATTGCCGGCTCGTTCACCAAGGCCGTTTACCGTAACACCTATATGATTCGCGCCTGCTTTTACACCTGCTATTGCATTTGCCGTTGCCATACCGAAATCGTTGTGTGTGTGCATCTCAATATCAATGTCTACCGCTTTCTTTATCCGTGCGATCCTTTCATAGATTTCCATAGGGGTCATTATTCCCACAGTGTCACAATACCTAATGCGGTCGGCACCTGCCTTTTTGGCTTCAGTTACAAACTGGAGCAAAAAATCCTCATCACTTCGGCTCGCATCCTCAGCATTTGCAGAGACGTAGACACCCTCCTTCTTGGCGTATTCTACCGCCTTTATAATCCGTTCCAACACAGCTTCTCTGGTAGTACGCAGTTTTTCCTTTATATGTAGATCAGAGGTGGCTATAGAAATAGCTACAGCACCAACTCCGCATTTCAGTGATTCTTGAATATCCTTTATGACAGCCCTGTTCCAAGCCATTATTCTTGCTTTTAGACCTAATTTGGCAATGGCTGTGACTGTTTCTTTCTCGTCTCCTCCCATGACAGGAATCCCCGCTTCGATTTCATCGATACCTATTTCGTCAAGCATTTTAGCAATTTGTATTTTCTCCCTGTTTGCGAACACTACACCTGCAGTCTGTTCACCGTCTCTCAACGTCGTATCTACAAGATAAATTTTTTTAGTCTGCATAAAACTCCCTCCAATACATGTATAATTGCATACAATTATACATGTATTGGCTGTCGCAGTCAATAGTTTATTTATAAAAAAAAGCATAAGCAAATACGAGGAAGGCATGAGGCTAGCAAAAAAAAGGAACAATATGTATAATTAGGCATAATAGACAATATTATGTTTTATTAAAAAAATATGGAGGGATTATTATTGGCAATATCATGGGCTTTTATTTATGTAGCCAAGGGGTGCGAACCTGAAAAACATAATGCAACAATCGATTCTCCGGGATGGAAAAGCACTTTTATCGGTGTCGACAATGTAGACTTGAAATTGTCAAAGATGAGGTGCAACTGACAAAACCCGCTAACCACCAAATATTTCCTTCCGAATTTTCTCTCCTGTCGGAGTAGTTGCAATCCCACCAAGAGATGTTTCTTTTAACTGTTCAGGAATTGCACGGCCCACCTCTCCCATAGCCTTTATTACTTCATCGGGTGGAATGACGCTTTGAATACCACTCATGGCCATATCTGCAGCCAGTATTGCATGGGCTGTTCCCATGCCGTTTCTCTTTATACACGGCACTTCAACTAATCCTGCAACCGGGTCGCACACCAGCCCCATCACGCACTTTAAGGCTATGGCAACGGCATGCCCTACCTGGCGGGGTGATCCTCCACTCATTTCGACGGCGGCTGCTGCTGCCATCGCTGTTGCACTGCCGCACTCGGCTTGACATCCTCCTTCTGCTCCCGCTAAAGTAGCAGTTAGTGCAGTTATTTTACCAACTGCTCCCGCCGTAAACAGAGCGTTTATTAAATCATCATCTGTACTACTCAATTTTTCCGCTAGTGTAATAATAACACCGGGAATTATCCCACAAGAACCAGCAGTAGGCGCAGCAACAATTTTACCCATCGAAGCATTTACATTAGCAACAGCCATAGCTCTTGCAGCGGCTTTTGCAATAACATCACCTGAGAGTGACTCTTGCGCTTTATTCCAAAGCCGAAAGCCTTCTCCTCCTGTAATTCCGCTGAGGGATGTGATATGGGTTGTGGTTCCTTGCACCAAAGCATCTTTCATCACTTTCAAATGCTGTCCCATTTTTTCCATCAGCATTTTTATAGAAATGCCTTGCTCCCTTGCTTCAATTTCCTTTATTACTTCATAAATATGTTGTGAACGGTTTTCGGCATCTTTTATTAATTTCTCCAACGTTAAAGTGCCCATGTAATCACACCTCACTGCCGTTTAATCGCAACAACCTTATGGATATCCTCAAAGGCTTCAAGAGACGGTACAAGACCACTGGGAATATCCTCGTCCATCTCAATAATCATAAGGGCCTGCTCTGCTTTCGATTCCCTGGAGACCCTCATTCGGGCGATGTTTACTTTCCTTTCAGCAAGAAAAGATGCAACTTTGGCTATTATCCCTGGCCGATCTTTATGAATGGTCATAATTGTATTATAGTCTCCCGACAATTCTGTTTTAAATCCATCAATTGAAAAAACTATGACCCTCCCACCCCCGACTGATGATCCTAAAACAGTTGTGCTGCAGGTTTTGCTCTTAACAAAAAATTCGGCGGTGTTCGGATGGTATTCTGGCCCATGTTGGAGATTCGCCAAGTATATTTCGGACAAAATTTCCTAACTTAACAGCACCTGCCGTGTGTGAACTGGAAGGTCCTATCATGACAGGCCCGATTATATCAAAAATGTTCATAACTAAACCCCCTGACTAATATAAAATTTACTCAGCAGCCGCAAGCCTTTTTATATCACAATTCTCATCCTTATGAAGCACTTTCTTGAGAAATACACCTGTAAACGAAGCGGGATTTTGCGATATCTGTTCCGGAGTACCGGTCGCTATTACTTGACCGCCTTTGTCTCCCCCTTCGGGCCCTAGATCGATTATATAGTCTGCCGTCTTTATAACATCGAGGTTGTGTTCAATGACTATTACAGTACTGCCTCCATCCACAAGCCTTTGTAGTACATCCAAAAGTCTTTTTATATCATCCATATGGAGACCTGTTGTCGGCTCGTCGAGAATATAAACGGTGCCGCTATTGGTCTTTCTTGACAATTCGGTTGCAAGTTTCACCCGCTGGGCTTCTCCGCCAGAAAGGGTAGTAGACGACTGCCCGAGTTTTATATACCCTAAACCTACATCACGCAAAGTTTCAAGTTTTCGCTTAATTTTAGGTATATTTTTGAAAAACTCGAGTGCCTCGCCAACCGTCATATTCAGCACATCGGCAATATTTTTGCCCTTGTATTTTACCTCAAGTGTCTCCCTGTTGTATCTTTTTCCTTTACAAACCTCACAAGGCACGTAGACATCGGGCAGAAAATGCATTTCGATTTTAATTATTCCATCGCCTTTGCAGGCTTCGCATCTACCGCCTTTTACATTAAAACTGAACCGGCCCGGCTTATAACCTCGCATTTTTGCGTCAGGCGTTATTGAAAACACCTCGCGAATATCATTAAATACATTGGTATATGTTGCAGGGTTAGACCTTGGCGTCCTCCCGATTGGATTCTGATCGATATTTATTACTTTTTCGATATGCTCCACGCCCAATATTTTGTCAAAATCCCCCACATCTTCCCTTGAATTGTACAACTTCTTTTTTAGAGATTTATAAAGTATTTCATTCACGAGTGTACTTTTGCCGGAACCCGATACACCTGTTACACAAGTAAATAAGCCTATAGGGATTTTTACATCGATATTTTTCAAATTATGCTCTCTGCACCCTTTTAATTCTATCCATTTGGTGCCGGGTTTTCTTCTTAAAGATGGAACTTTTATTTTCTTTTTGCCGCTCAGGTACTGGCCTGTAATCGACTGCTCACTTTTTTCAATGACCTCTGCAGGACCTGCTGCTACGATATTTCCCCCATGCTCGCCTGCTCCGGGACCTATATCTATGATATAATCTGCTTCCCTCATGGTGTCCTCATCGTGTTCTACAACCAAGACTGTATTACCTAGGTCCCTTAAGTCTTTTAACGTCTTGAGCAACTTGTCGTTATCTCTTTGGTGAAGGCCGATGCTGGGCTCATCTAAAATGTACAGCACACCCATAAGGCGAGACCCTATTTGGTTGGCAAGCCTTATGCGCTGGGATTCTCCTCCCGAAAGTGACCCGGAGGCCCTGTCAAGAGTAAGATAATCCAGGCCAACATCAATTAAAAACTTCAATCTGTTTTTAATCTCTTTTAATACCTGGTGTGCTATAAGCTTTTCATTTTTTGTAAGAGAAATGTCTTCAAAAAAAACCATCGCATGACGTATTGAAAATGAAGTAACCTCGGCTATAGACTTTCCTTCGATGGTTACAGCTACACTTTCGGGCTTCAATCGCGCCCCTTTACAAGCGGGACAAGGCTTGGTGCTCATATATTGTTCGATTTCCCGCCTTGATTCGTCAGAATTGGTTTCTTGATAACGCCTCTTCAGGTTATTTATAACCCCTTCAAAGTACCCCCTGTATCGCCTTGTATTATTACCATACCGGCTCTTATAATGAAACTGTATCGGCACTTTTGAACCGTACAAAATGGCATCAATAACTTCGGAATCCAAATCCTTAAAAGGCGTACTCGTATCATAACCAAAATGTTCTAAAACCGCCCTCAACATCTGATAATAGTATCCTCCTGCAATGCTGTTCCAAGGTGCTACCGCTCCCTCATCAGCAGATCTCGACATATCCGGTATTACCAGTTCGGGATCAATTTCCATACTGATTCCCAAGCCGCTGCATACTGAACACGCCCCATATGGGCTGTTAAATGAAAACATACGGGGAGTAAGTTCTTCAAGGCTTATTCCGCATTCCACACAAGCAAAGTTTTGCGAAAAGAGTATTTCTTCCCTTCCTATGACATCTACAATGGCTAAACCATCTGCCTGATGTAAAGCTATTTCCAACGAATCAGCAAGTCTTGACTCTATTCCGGGTTTTAATACGATGCGATCTATTACAACTTCAATACTATGCTTCTTATTCTTTTCCAGCTTAAGTTCCTCTGAAACATCCCTTATTTCTCCGTCCACCCTTATTCGTACAAAGCCGCTTTTCCTTATTTTCTCAATTAAACTTTGATATTCACCTTTCCGGCCGCGGACAACAGGTGACAATATTTGAATCCTGCTCCCTTCGGAAAACTGCATCACAGTATCAACCATCTGGTCGATAGTCTGCTGTGATATCTCCTTACCACAACGCGGACAGTGAGGCTTGCCAATCCTGGCATACAGTAACCGCAGATAGTCATAAATTTCGGTAACCGTGCCAACAGTAGATCTCGGATTATTGCTGGTCGTCCTCTGATCTATAGATATTGCGGGTGAAAGCCCTTCTATATAATCTACATCTGGCTTGTCCATTTGGCCTAAAAATTGTCTCGCATAAGCAGAAAGCGACTCTACATAGCGCCTTTGACCCTCAGCATAAATGGTATCAAACGCTAAAGTGGATTTGCCTGATCCGGAAATACCCGTAATTACAACCAATTTATCCCTGGGTATTTCTACATCAATATTTTTTAAATTGTGCTCACGTGCACCTTTTACGATTATTTTATCTACAGGCATATATATACAACCACACTCTCAACATTGATTTATGTTATTTACAATCCATCACTTTTTTGACAACACTGAATGCCTCTGCCTTGAGTTCAAATATAATATCTCTGAGCCTTGCGGCTTTCTCAAATTCGAGGTTTTTCGCAGCCTCTCTCATCTGTGACTCCAGCTTTTGAATATATGACTTTAGTTCTTTTTTATTCATTTTGACAACATCTTTATCTGGTGTGTACTCTGCAGTATCCTCTGCAACTTTTGTTGCCTCTATCACATCTCTTACAGCCTTTTTAACAGTTGTTGGTGTTATCCCGTGCTTTTTATTGTATTCCATCTGAATACGTCTTCTTCGATTTGTTTCACTGATTGCCCTTTTCATAGAATCGGTAAGTGTCTCGGCATACATTATAACTCTGCCCTCCACATTACGGGCCGCACGCCCAATCGTTTGAATCAGCGATGTTTCGGACCTCAAAAAGCCTTCCTTATCGGCATCCAGAATTGCAACTAGAGATACTTCGGGTAAATCTAACCCTTCTCTTAAAAGGTTGATGCCGACCAGGCAGTCAAACTTACCGAGCCTTAAATTGCGCAGGATTTCAAGCCTTTCAAGTGTATGGATCTCTGAATGTAGATATTGTACGTTTATACCCGATTCCTTTAAGTAATCTGTAAGATCTTCCGCCATTTTTTTTGTAAGGGTTGTAACAAGTACCCGCTGGTCTTTTTCAGCCCTTACTTTAATTTCTTTGATGAGATCATCTATTTGTCCTTTAACCGGCCTTACATCTATTTCAGGATCGACGAGGCCCGTCGGCCTTATTATCTGCTCAACAATTTGGCTGCTCTTTTTTAATTCGTACTGCCCAGGCGTTGCAGATAAAAAAATTATTTGGTTAATGCGCTCCTCAAATTCTTCAAACTTTAGGGGTCTGTTATCAAAAGCCGACGGCAATCTAAAACCATGTGCTATAAGCGATTCTTTCCTTGACCTATCGCCTGCCCACATTGCATGCAGCTGAGGAAGTGTGACATGTGACTCATCAATTATCATAAGGTAATCGTCAGGAAAATAATCAAGTAGGGTAAACGGCGCCTCGCCCGGTTGTCTTCCGGTCAGATGTCTTGAGTAATTTTCTATACCTTTGCAGTACCCCATTTCTGCCAGCATTTCAATATCATAGTTTGTTCTCTGTTCCAGCCTAGCAGCTTCGAGAACTTTACCCTCATCTTTTAACTGTTTTATTCTTGCTTCAAGTTCTTCCCTAATCCCCTTGAGAGCCAGATTAAGTTTTTCTTTCTGGATAGCATAGTGAGATGCCGGGAATATAGAAATGTGATTTCTTTCACCTAAGATTTCTCCTGTCAAAAAGTCTACTTCAGAAATACGATCAATTGTGTCTCCAAAGAACTCTACTCGTATTGACCTTTCACCAAAAGAAGCCGGAATAATTTCCAAAACATCTCCACGCATACGGAATGTTCCGCGCTGGAAATCGTATTCATTGCGGGTGTACTGTATATCGATTAATTTTTTGACAACCTCATCTCTATCTCGATTCATATCTTTTCTGAGGGAAATAACCTGTTTTTCATAATCAATCGGTGAACCCAAACTGTATATGCAAGAAACACTTGCGACTATTACAACATCCCTTCTCTCAAAAAGTGCTGCTGTGGCTGAGTGCCGCAATTTATCAATTTCATCGTTTATCGAAGCATCCTTTTCTATATACGTGTCCGTATGTGGAATATATGCCTCCGGTTGATAATAATCATAATAACTCACAAAATACTCTACAGCATTTTCGGGCAAAAATTCTTTGAGTTCACTGCAAAGCTGCCCGGCCAAAGTCTTGTTATGTGCGATCACTAATGTTGGCCTCTTAGCTTTTTGTATAATATGTGCAATTGTAAATGTCTTGCCGGTACCGGTTGCGCCGAGCAATGTCTGAAATTTATACCCATCATTTAAACCCTTATTTAGTTGCTTTATAGCCTTTGGCTGATCTCCTTTTGGCGTGTATTCAGAAACAACCCTGAATTCTCCCACTTGTAACACCCCATTTGAATGTCTTAAAGATTTATTATACCATACAATCGATTAATACCATACAATCAATTCACGCAAAATTAAAAGTTTTGTATGGACAAATATGGAATTGTTGCGCTTGTTTGTTATTATATTAACATTTAATTAGTTGACACAAAATTATCAAATTAATCCCTAAATGAAAAACCACCCAATACCAATCAAGGATTGCTTCAGGTTTTGGTGAGCCTGTTATTTTACAATAATAAGAACCGGCAACTTAACCGTAGATTGCTTCTAGGACGCAAGAATCTTGTTGTTTCACGATAATTAACGCAAAAACCGGGGAATTATCCCCGGTTTTTAAGAACTTAGTTGACATAAATTATTTTGTTTCTTCGACGAGTGAAAAAACCGCTTGACTTCTTGCCATAAGTATCTTTCTCGCCGGTTTGTGCATCTATGTTCATGATTTTCATCATGATCTTTCTCTTCTCCGCCTCATCAGCGGTAGAATAGGCCTTTAGAAGCATATCCCTCTCACGCTCTAAGTACTCATTGCGAGTCATTTCCCTCACTTCCTTTCTACATATTGTTCTAGATTTATTGTTGGATAATATATAAAATAAATAATAAAAACGTTACTTCTTTCACAATATATTATAACACAGGTAAATCTTTCTTTCAAGTGCGTATAGTTGATAAAATGATTTATTTTCAAAAAATTATATCTTTAAGTCATCATTCTTTAGGATTCGGTATACAGCTAGTATTATTTTACCCCATTGCTATTATTTAATACAACTATTTTTGCAAATTCGACATTTTCCTATTTGTTTAACTACTACACTTTATTTATTAATTATAATAATTAATATAAAAATTCAACAAAATTTGAAACAAAAAACTGCCAAGGATGTTTTCAAAGTTCCTTGACAGTTGATCGTTCGGTTTTACTTGTAATGAAGACCCATATAAAATCATACTTAGATTTAAGTAATATGTAACTTGTTGTGATATTCTGGAAATTTAAAAGAACTAAGAATCAAGAGGTTCGCCATGATAAGCCCTAAGAAAACCCCCTCTTAACTGTTGTTGGCTCAATTTCGCCGGACAAAGTGCTGTAGAGGCTGATGACATTGCATTCTCTACAAGCTCATCCATATTTTTTTCCATATCACTTAAAGTTATACCAACATTTTTCAAGTTTAATGGTATGCCTAATTCCTTGTTCAGCTCAAATAATCTTTTCACGAGTTTCTTACATACATAACCATCATCTCCGGTATAACCGAGCCGTCTTGAAAGAGACACATATTCTTTTGTCGGGCAGCACATATCAATTGTATACGGTAGAAGGATTCCACATACTAATCCGTGCGGGAGTCCAAATAACGGTCCGATCTGATCCATGGCGTGAGACAGGCCTGTACATGAATTGTTTATAGCCATCCCCGCTACTGTCGAAATATTGTGCATGATTTCCCGTGCCGTTGACTTCTTGTCCTCATCTGTCTCATTGACAGAAGCTGGAAGCCATTCGATTATTTCCTGAGCAGCGCTAATTGCGATCGTCTTGACGATTTGTGATGAAATTCTGCATGCTGCGGCTTCCAGGGCATGTGATAAAGCGTCAAGACCTGAATATGCAGCCACATGTTTGGGCATTGTATCCGGGAAATCTGAATCTATTATAGCAATACTGGGTATGAGATTGCGAGACATAATAAGGCGTTTTTTCTTGGTGTCTTTATCGACAAGTACAGCTACACATGTGGTTTCAGAACCTGTACCGCTTGTTGTAGGCACCGCAATGAGTTTTGCTTTTGAGCCCATTGGCGGGACAGAAAATGGTTGAAAAGCTTGTTCGAGAGAAAAACACGGATGCTCATAAAACATCCACAACACCTTAGCGAAATCCATTGCAGAACCCCCACCAATAGCTAAGATGCAATCAGGTTGGAAATCGTTTATGGTGGTTAACGCATCTTGAAAATCCGAAGTAGTAGGTTCCTTTTCAACACTTGCTATTACCTTAATCTCTTTACCTGCTTCTTTAAGCATTGTTTCTATTTTTTTCAGCCTCTTTTCACCCAATGCCTTAAAATCCCCAACAAGGGCAAAACGATTTTCATTAATATCGACTATGGACTCTATTGAACCGCGACCAATGATTAAATGAGCATTCGAGAAAACTGGATAATTCATTTTTACGCCTCCCACTTAAAAGTAAATTATACAATGTTGAGCATCCAAATTCTAAATACCCCGGGGTTTTAACAGCATAGCTGTATAAATAGGGAAAGGCCATAAGCGCAGGGTCAACGTCTTTTGCTTACAGCCTTCCCGTGTTAGCAACACATAATTTACTTGAGTCTTTTTAATAAGCAGCCGTATACAGTTTGCTATGCCCAGCTTGGTTACCGGAACAATAGATGTGAGTATAAGTATCAAATTTTATGCTATCTTTAGCAGGTGGAAAATAACCGCCTGATTCCTTGTTTAGCCTCATTACATCGCCACCTACAGCATATTCAACTTCTGGAAGTGTAATTTCTTTCTCCAAGCTTCCACCGCTAATTATCGCATCTGCTTCCGGCACGTGATCAACCAACAGATCTCCTTCAGTGCCATCCTTACCTCCGAACTCAAAGGTTATAGTAGAACACTTTATGCCAGCATTTTCCGACTCCTGGATTGTCAGCATACCGTCAACAGCTGCATTTCCACCACCTTCCCACGCCATTACGAGTCCATCTGCGTCAAGGTATTCTGCTATCTTACGGCAGAAATTAGCCGAACGCTCCTTGTGCCAATTTGTGGGATTATGACTCCTGCTGAAAATAACACCTCTAAAATTCAATTCCTTCCCATGTCTGTTGTAAAGTTCAAGCAAAATGGGATGGTTTACATGAAGGTAAGTGGGAACTTTAAAAGCTGGCCACACATAGTTACCGCTTACAATACAGCCATCTAGCATTTCATTTGGGTGAAGCAGGGTCGGAACTAAATTATCTATGCTGTGACCATACAGAAAGGTATTCGAATATGTGCCCTGGTTCTGACACTGCCAGACGAGCACAACGTTTGGAAGTTCAGGATCTATATCTTCAATCGTATATTGCCTTACAAAATCTGGAAGTAAATTTTTAGTTCTCTGAGCTAAAAAATCCGAAACAGCAAGCCCGCAGCGTCGAATATCATTATCGTATTCCATTGAAGACTTACCACTTACAAGGTCATAAGTTATTACAAGATTTATTGTCTCTGAAAATGGGCTATATCCAGCAATTGGACCGACCATGTCAACTATGGCATCCCTGGGATATAACAATCCACTGCTAGCACTAGTACTTTCCCACGGCAATGGAGCACTTTCCATTACGGTAAAACCATTTAGTACATTTGTGACTCCATTTCCGATTGTAACAGGTCGGCCGAGAAAACCTGAATATGCCTTGCCACGCCCTTCAATTTTGTACATAGGTTGTATTGTGTCGAGTACGTGGACAATCCTTTTATTTTCACCAGGCCTTACAATTTCAAAATCAACGTTTGTTACATTTTTTGCCAAAGGTTTGACGAGCTCATACAGTTCATTCTTGTTAATCAACAAAACTCCATTATCGAATCGAGTAGAATTATCCCACACGACATCCTTAACATTAAAAAACTGTCTCTTAAGTCTCATATATCACCCCTCCTTACCAGAATCTACATAAAATATCGTCGGTTCTTTTATTTCAGTTGTTAGCGCTTCCAGTGCTTTTTCAAGAATAATCCGCCTATAATGACCTTCACGGTCAGGTGGCAGTTCGGGGTTTCCTACAGGACTTGTGAAGTGACCTCCGAAAATGATTCTGTTTGCTTTAACATTTAATGCTATTGAGGAGAACGCCGTAATGAGGGCAGCCGGTATTCCTGCCTTGTCAAGCACCTTTGTTATCGTTGCACCGCAACGAGTACACGTTCCTCAGGTTGAGGTAAGTATCACCGCATCTACATTTGCCTCTTTCAGTTCTTCGGCAATTCTTTTTCCAATATCTGTAGAATTCTTTACGTTAGTTCCTATACCGCAAGTTGTATAAAAATACTTATAAATGCCCTTGATTTTTCCTTCTTTTTCTAGATTCCTCAATTCATCGAGAGGCACCAGTCTATTGGGGTCTAAATTGATGTTTGTTGTATCATACCCACCGTGTATAGATTCGTAATCTCCTGCAGGAACAGACACAAGGTTTTCAATATCATATTTAGCAAAAGTAGTGGAAAACGCCTGCCTGAGATTGTCAGGATTTCCTTTTGGCACAAGGCCTCCCGTTGTAACGATCGCAATCAAAGAATCAGAAGTGTTTGTCAAAGGCGGTGCAGCAGCTTGTTGTTCAAATTTCCTTATTGGAATCTCGGTTACATACGGTTCTCCTTTCAGCTTTTTTAATAAAAGTTCTACAACCCTTTCTGCTCCTTTTTTTTCGTGGTATTCATTATATCGATGACCTGTTGGAATGTAGCCTTCTTTGAGCGCAGGCCCAATCTTATCTCCTTTTGCCAGCTTCAATGCCATTGAAGCCATTACCGGAAGGGCTGCACCCATACCAGCAGCGGTTTCAGAAGTCGACACGATATAATTGTCTTTTACAAACATAGATACGGCAGGGTTTTCTATATGCATTCCCGTTATGCTAGGAACTTGCAGCTCTTTTCTGACGAAATCGCAAAGTTTTGCACAAGCAACACCATATCTCCCGGCATTAAATGCAGGACCTGCTATAAAAACATTCGGCTTGACTTCTTTTACTAGTTGTTCAACTGATTTTTTTACCTGTTCGTAACTCTCATCCGCATTAATATAGTTGTCGCCGCAAGCCAATGTCTTGACAACTTCCATTTGACCGTCCCAGAATTTTTCAATACCGATTGCCGGTCCCTTTTTTTCATCAAACACCATTAAGCCTACATCGGCTTTTTCTTCTCCTCCTACACCTGCATAAAACTGATTTATATAATACAAAGCCTTAAACTTTCTCAGTGTAACCATCTCCTTTCCTGGGTTATCAATTACTTGCTGATACTATCTGAGATGCCTGATTGCTCCAGCCGCTTGATGCTGAATAGATAACCGAGGAGGAAGATTACTAGACCTACAACATACCACCAAGCGGTCACAACAAATGAACTTGCTTCTAATTGCGTCAATGTCAGGACAACGATTATCAATGAAATAATTGGGAATAACAAACCTCCTGGAGTTCTAAAGGCACCGGGAACTGTAACTTTTTTAGATCTATTTACAATAAGAGTTATAACGATCATTATAACAACAACCCCAGAACAAAATGCCCCTGAATTAATTATAGTCTGAGTAAACTGAGGAAAAGCTGCGATTATCGCAGTTACTAATGAACACAAAGTCAATGCGTTGGTGGGTATATTCGTCTTTTCGTTAATATTTGCAAGAGATTTTGGCAAAAGCCCGAGCTTTGCCGATGCCATCACAATTCTACCCGATTCCATGACCAAAATCAGAATTGTAGTCATCAATGCTAAAAACGCTCCGATGGATATTAGCTTAGAAAGCCAAATATGCTGAGGCATTGCCTGGACGATGGCAAAATCCATCGGTGCATACATCGCAAAATGATTGTCTGCAAAACTGCTTGCAGGGACAAGACCAAATGTGGCCAGCAGCATCAGTGTATACATGGCAATAGTTGCAAACGCAGAATAACCAGTTGCTTTAGGAATGTTTACCTGCGGATTTTCGATTTCCTCTGCGACACTGGCAATCGCTAATATTGACCCATACGCTACCATCGATATTGGAATTGAAGCAAGAAATCCTTGTGTGCCTGCCGTCCCCTGCCCAAAGAAAGGCCTAAAGTGAGCCACATTAAACTTGGGTAGGCACATTATGATAAATATGACAGAAATCGTCATCAAAGTTGCGGTCAGCCCCTTGTTAATCCGACTTAACAGCTTCACGCCGAGGATGTTTAGCAGCCAACATACTATGACGGCCAATACACCGAGTAGGACCTGATAGTTTTCAGCAGCGGGTATGAGTGCTTTCAGATAGTACGAAACATATATTGCCGAAAATGCAGCACCCCCAATGACGGATGCCAGCCTTGACCATGCGGTGAACCATCCCCAGAAGCTCTTTTGGCCATTAGTCCTTCCCAATACCTCATACGGATAAATATATACTCCACCCGATTTGGGATATATTGTGGCAAGTTCTGCAACGTTCATCGCATAAATGAGCGTAATTACACCTGATATAATCCAGGATAAAACGGCTGCAGGACCTGCAAGTGAATACGTAACGCCTGACAGCGAATAAATGGCACTTCCAACCATTCCTCCGATTGCCATCATAATACAGTCATTTAGTTTAAGTGCACCGGTTTTTAATCCTACACCCTTGGGCTCCTTCATCATATACGCCTCCAATCCAGAGTTAGTCAATAATAAGTATTTATAAAGGCCAGGATATATTAAGCAATTTTATATCTATTTCATAATAACCACCCCTTTTAAACAATTGTCCATTTAAAATATCAATTAAAAAGTATTAATAATATAAAAAGCAATAAGCATGCCAAAAAACCAAATAGTATAAGAAACTAGAATTATTAAGAACCTAACTTGCCAATGCTATATTAGTCTTTGACAAAGAAGTGTCACAAAATATCAGAATGATAATTCATATGGTGTATGTCTATTGAAACTGTATGACCGTAAAACAATGAAACCTATTTATCATAATGATAATATTTTATCATTATGATAAATAGGATCGTTGCCCCGTTATTTTAGCAAGATTATGAGCAGAATATGCGTAAAGTGAATCCCTATAGTGAGTAATTTTGTATTGTGAGATTTGACAATAAAAATATATGGAAACATCTAGAAAATAAGAATTACTATTCTTATTCTGTATCCATTTAAAATAATCCTCCCTCGTTTTATGGAAAGATTGACTTTATCAAAAAAAAATTACAATAACTTGCGAGAGCTATTGACAAAAAAATTAAACAGTGCTATTCTTTATACAATCAAAAAAAGCGAATAAAAAAACTCTTATCAAGAGCAGGCTGAGGGACTGGCCCGATGAAGCCCGGCAACCGGCAGCTTAAAAACTGCTGCAGCGGTGCTAATTCCTGCAGAACTTAAGTTCTGACAGATGAGAGGGTTTTTTCATACCTCTTCTTGCTTGTCAGAAGGGGTTTTTATTTTCAAACAAAGGATGTGCCTAAATGATATTTATAAAAGATCTTACTAAGGTGTTTCATTCAGATGCGGGTGATGTGCTGGCACTCGACCGCATAACACTACATATAAAAAAAGGTGATATTTTCGGCGTAATAGGTTTAAGCGGCGCTGGGAAGAGCACACTTTTGAGATGTATTAATATGCTGGAAAGGCCGACATCAGGTTCCATAGAAATAGATGGAACAGAAATGACGCAGCTCACACCTAACGAACTAAAAGAACACAGAAAAAAAATAGGCATGATTTTCCAGCACTTTAACCTGCTTTCTTCAAGAAGTGTTTGGGGAAATATATCTTTCCCTCTTGAAATTGCCGGGGTCGACAAAGAAGATATTGATTTAAAAGTAAGCAATTTGCTAGAACTTGTAGGTCTTTCTGATAAAGCCAATAGTTATCCATCACAGCTTTCAGGTGGTCAGAAACAGCGAGTGGGTATAGCCAGAGCCCTTGCAAACGAGCCAAAAGTTCTGCTGTGCGATGAGGCGACGTCAGCCCTCGATCCTCAAACAACCCTTTCTATTTTGGATTTGTTAAAAGACATCAATAAAAAAATGGGGATCACAATTGTGTTGATTACACATGAAATGAATGTTATAAAACAGGTTTGTGATACTGTTGCGGTTATTGATAAAAGTCGAGTTGTGGAATGTGCCCCCCTCCTGGATTTATTTTCAAATCCTAAAACACAAACAGCTCGGAACTTTTTAAAGTCTGTAACCCTATCAGATATACCCGAAGAGCTCAAAGAAAGGATTAGAAATCTCGATCGAGGCAAGTTAGAGGGAAAAATAATCAAGATAACCTTTTTTGGTGAAGTAACAGCTCAGCCTATTATTTCAACCATCATTAGAAAATATGATATTGATGTAAACATTATTTACGGAAACATAGACAACATTCGGGATACATCTTACGGAACGCTCGTAGTGGAGCTTAGGGGCAATAATAGTAGAGCGGACAATGCCTTTAACTATTTGAAGCAACTTGGTCTAAATGTGGAGGTGATCGAAATTGATTGAAATGGTGAATTTACTTTTAATAGCTTCATGGCAAAGCCTATACATGGTAATTATCTCAGTTATTATAGCTTCCATATTCGGTATTCCTTTAGGTATCCTCCTAATGGTAACAGATAAGGATCAGATAGTGGAAAACCAGATTTTAAATAAAATATTGGGTACAATTGTCAACATATTTAGATCCATTCCCTTTGTCATTCTATTATTCCTTCTAATCCCTCTTACAAGGCTTATTGTGGGGAAGGCAATAGGAACGACCGCATCGATTGTACCCCTCTCAATAGCAGCAATACCCTTTATGGCAAGAATAACTGAAACCGCTCTCAGAGAGGTGGAAAAAGGCATAATTGAAGCAGCTCAATCAATGGGGGCTTCTCCGTATCAAATAATTACAAAAGTACTTATCCCCGAGGCCCTTCCTTCAATGGTATCAGGAATTACGATAACCGCCATAAATCTTGTGGGATATTCAGCAATGGCAGGTGTTTTAGGAGGGGGTGGTCTTGGAGACCTTGCAGTGAGATATGGCTATCAGCGTTTCATGTATGATGTGATGGTTTGCACTGTTGTCATTCTCGTTGTCATGGTCCAAGTCATGCAAATAGTTGGAGATAAATTAGTAAGACAAGTATCAAAAAATCGTTAACAAAATTAATTTCAGGAGGAGAAAAAAAATGAAAAAAACTTTAACATTACTACTCATCTTAGCTCTTTTAACAGCTTTAATCGCGGGATGTGGAGGAAATGGATCAAAAGAGCCTCAAAGCAACGAATCACAAAATCAGGCCGAAGAACAACCTCAAAATACTGTGATTAAGGTAGGCGCCTCACCTGTTCCGCACGCAGAAATTCTCAATGTTGTAAAACCCATGCTGGAAAAAGAAGGAATAACCCTGGAAATTGTGGAGTTTACGGATTATAACCAGCCAAACCTGCGTCTGGCGGATAAAGACATAGATGCTAATTATTTTCAGCACATCCCATATCTTGAAGTCTTCTCAAAAGATCATAACCTTGACCTAACTTATACAGCAAAGGTCCATATTGAACCAATGGGTCTTTATTCTAAAAAGCTCAAGGACATTAAAGAGTTAAAAGAAGGTGAAACTATTGATCTCCTAAATGAACTTAAAGAAGGTGCCACAATAGCTATCCCCAATGACCCAACAAATGGCGGTAGGGCTTTGCTTCTCTTGCAGTCTGCTGGCATCATAATGTTAAAAGATGGAGCAGGTATAAATGCAACGGTTGCAGATATAGCTGAAAATCCAAAGAAAATTAATTTGTCAGAACTTGAAGCAGCAATGCTCCCAAGAGTACTTGACGACGTGGATGCCGCCGTTATCAATACGAATTATGCCCTGGAAGCAGGTCTTGTGCCAACTGAAGACGCTTATGTGATCGAATCAGCAGATTCTCCTTACGTGAACATCCTTGCTATACGCAAAGGTGATGAGGAACGTCCCGAACTTAAAAAGCTTGCAGAGACTCTAAATTCACCTGACGTGAAAAAATTTATCGAAGAAAATTATAAGGGTGCAGTTGTCCCCGCATTCTAGACGAACCTCCAGGACTAAAGATTATTAAGATTGATTGGGTTGGTCAAAATGTCAAAAAGAATTGGCGTGATTGCAGGTACACCTATAGATACTATGCTAGGTGTCAATTTCGTAAAACAAAACGGTCTGAGGGCAGTAGGTTTATCTACTGCCTCAGATCCACAAGAACAAAACAGGCTTCAGTACCTAAATCCTGATGAGCTCACTAATAAAGTAAGTTTCATAATCAAGAAACTGGAAGGACAAGGTGTCTTTAAAACGATGATTTACTGTAATTCTCTTTCAGCAGCTATTGACATCGATTTGATAAATAGGCTAAACCCGAACACATCACTCGTAACCCCTTTAGATGTATATAAAAGGTTTTCAATAAATGTCAAATCACTTGTCATTTGGGCTGCAAACGGCCAATGCCTTGAAAATATCGAAAAAATATTCTACAAACATAATCCATTAATTCAAATTATCGGTGTATCCTTGCTGCCAGTCGTAAAAGCAATCGAAGAATTAAGGCCTCCGGATAGGATAATTAAGGATTTTTCACTACACAAACTATGCCCAAAAAGTTCTGAGCCAAGCGCACTCCTGCTCGGCTGCACGCATTTTCCTTACTTAAAGGAAGAGCTGAAACATTATTTATCGATTCCAATAATAGACCCTGCTGAGAATATGCTAAATGAGTTGCTTCGATAAAGATGTGGAGTTCAAAACATTTCCAAAGCCCTTTTGAGCTGGGTATCATCTTGCCTTTTTAGAGCAAGAGGATTCATGTTTTTGCCCAATTCGACAGTTATGTTCGGTTCAATTCCGATTCCATCGATACAACGGCCACTTGGAATATGATAATTAGCAACAGTAAGCTTTATGCCCGAACCGTCCTCTAGAGGCTCAAGCTCTTGGACAGAACCTTTGCCAAAAGTTTTGGTTCCCACGAGCACTCCAGCACCGTGATCCTTTACTGCACCCGCAACAATTTCAGCAGCACTAGCACTGTTTTCATTGATGAGCACAACCAATGGCAAAGACACCTTTTGGGAGTCAGAATAGTACTCTTCTCGTTTATTTTTATTTCTGTCAACGGTATAGACTATCAGCCCGCCACCTAGTATTTGATCAGCGACCTTTACCGATTCATGTAGCGAACCACCCGGATTGTTGCGCAAATCTAGAATAAGGCCTTTGACATTATGTTTGTCCAGTTTATCAATCGCCTTTCTAAATTCATCAGAAGTGTGAATGTCAAAAGATGTAATTTTTATATATCCAATACGACTATCTAATACTTCTTGCTTTACGGTATTTAATCTGACAGTCTCACGTACAAGTTCAAATTGAAGCCTCTCTTTAACACCCGCCCTTTCAATTTGTAAAACAACCTTTGTACCCTTTTCACCCCTCAAGAGATTGACTGCCTCGTCAATGCTTTTTCCTTTTAGATCAGTCTCATCAACTTTTATGATTTTATCCTTCGGTAAAATACCTGCCCTGTGAGCAGGCCCCCCTTCGATTGGAGATACGACAATTATATCTCCAGTATTTTCATCTATACCTATCGTGATGCCTACACCTTCCAGTGAACCGTTCAAAGAGTTTATAAACTCCTGGAACTCCGATGGTTTCATGTATGTGCTGTATCGGTCCTTCAGGGCTGACACCATGCCCTTTATGGCCCCATCAACTAATTGTGATGTGTCTACCTCTCTGATAAACCTGTTTTGAATAATCTCCATAACATCTAATATAGGCCTCACTTCTTCAGCAATATACTTGTTCTGTTCAGAAAAAAACTCCTCACCTTGGGATGATTGACCATTTTGAGATGTTTGGTTGTTTTGGTGTGTTTGACTGCTTGCTTCAGAATTGTTAATTTCTTTGAATTGCTGGATATCATGAGCCTTTGTCCCTAAATAAAACGAAAGCAGCGATACCGCCGTACACAGCACCGCTACTTTTATAATGTTTTTTATCCTATTAGACAGCAACATCTTAGAACCACCTTATCGTTTGTCACCTTAAATACACTCATGTTTAGATTATAACATTTATTTAAGATAATTCCAAGGATTGGTGTGCTGCCCATTTTTCATTACTCCAAAATGTAAATGTGGGCCAGTTGACCATCCGGTACTACCAACAAGTCCTATCTTGCCACCTTTTTTAACTTGATCCCCATTCTTGACAAGGATTTTGGAGAGGTGAGCATATAGGGATGAAATTCCTCCGCCATGGTCTATGATAATCGTATTTCCATAACCGCCGTAAGCGCCCGCATATATAACCTTACCGTTATTTGCTGCTACGATTGTGGAACCTGTAGGTGCCCCAATGTCAATTCCATCATGAAATCTTCTGGTTTTGAATATGGGATGGATTCTCCAACCGTACTCCGATGTAATTCTGGTTGAGCTAGGCAATGGCCATTGGAATACACCTGTGCCAACATACGGATTATTGCTCTTAGACTGGATCTCTTGTATCATTTTTGCCAAGCGTCTGGCATCTTCCTGCAGCTTGTCTTCTTGACGCTCGTACTCTTCTTTTTGGGCCTCGAGCTGTGCTAACAATCTCTTACGGTCTCCCTGCCTTGAAGCGATAGTAGCCCTCTTGGCCGTTATTTCTCTCTTTTGTTGCTCAATTTGTTTTTGTTGCGTTTCAAGTGCGAGCTTCTTTTGTTCTACTTCTTCTTTAATTTCCTTAAAGTCTAACAGCAGTTTTTTATCTGCATCTATAATTTTTTTAACCATATCCAACCTAGTGAGGAAATCAGAAAAATCCTCAGCGGCAAGCAATACTTCTATGTAATCTACTGGTCCGGCCATGTACATCGCTTTCATTCGAGCATTTAGGTCATCCTGCTGTCTTTCAACCTCTTCTTGCGCATGTTCCAATTCTTTTTCGGTTTCAGCCAGTTTCAACTCAGTGGCTTTTAATTTGGACTCTGTTTCCTTAAGTTCTTTTTGGGCTTTCTCCAACTCATTTTCTATAGCCGCAAGTTCTGATAGGACATCCTTCTGCTCGTTTTCTACTTTCTTAACTTGATTTTTTAAATTTGATATTTTCGATAAGATATCATCCTGCTGTTTTTGTAAGTCAATTAAATTATCAGCAAATACTGGAGCAGTCATTACAAAAGCATAAAACAACATCATAATCACAGATAAATATCTTGTCCACTTTGTTGACACCTTATACCTCCTCTCCGTAAAATTGATATAGCTTTAATAAATCTACACATGCAAAAATCGTTTCATTGAGAAGCCACTTCCAAACGCCCCAATAACCATGCCTATGAGCAAGAAGTAGACTCCATAGAAGCTAAAGTCCGAGATTGGAATAATAGGTATCATTGGTATGTTCAGCTTTACAGTATAATACAGATAATTATATCCACCAGCCAATACGGCTACAGCAATAGCAGACCCTATGAGACCCAGTATCATACCCTCAATTAAAAATGGCCAACGGACAAACCAATCTGTTGCACCTATATACTTCATGATATTTATTTCTCGTCTCCTGGCAAACACCGTCAAGCGAATTGTATTTGATATTATGAATATAGAAACAGCTGCAAATACAACCATAATTGCAAGACCAATAAGACGGGCCCAGTAGATAATATTAAAAAGCTTTTCTACTACTCCTTTACCGTATTTAACCTCATCAATACCTGAAAGTTTCTGGACAACCTCAGCTATATCTGCAATATCCTGTGGATTTTCTACTTTGATTCTGAAAGAATTTGGCAAGGGGTTTTCCATCCCTTCCAATAGTTCCTTACCGATTTGTTGTTTAAACTCTTCTAAAGCCTTTTCCTTTGAAATAAAGTTAATCTCTTTAACACCTCTAACTGCAGACAATTCCATATTAAGTCGTGAAATATCCCCGCTGCTGATAGAATCGTTCAAATAAGCTGTAATCTCCACCTGTGACTCGACATCTTTGAGTATGTAATCAAAATTTACCGAAATTAATAAAAAAGAACCTAAAATAATCAGAGCTGCGGCAACTGCCCCGATTGACGCAAGGCTCATCCAACGGTTCCTTGCCAGGCTGATAAAGGCTTCGCGAAAAAAGTATTTAGTAGTCTGCGGCTTCATTGCTGTATACCCCTCTCTCTTCATCACGTACAAGACTGCCCTTATCAAGCTGGAGCACCCTTTTTCTCAAGGCATCTACAAGATCTCTGGCATGCGTGGCAACGACAACGGTTGTTCCCCTTTTGTTGACTTCGTTCAAAAGCTTCATAATCTCCCATGAAGTATCGGGATCAAGATTGCCCGTCGGTTCATCCGCTACAAGCACATCTGGATTGTTGACAAGTGCCCTGGCAAGAGCAACCCTTTGCTGTTCGCCTCCTGAAAGTTCAGCCGGCTTTGCCTTTAATTTATGTGAAAGGCCAACCATTTCCAATACATGGGGGACTCTTTTTTTTATGTCTCTTCTGGATGCCTCAACAACCTGCATCGCAAAGGCTACGTTTTCATAGACAGTTTTTTCAGGCAACAATCTGAAGTCCTGAAAAACTATACCAATTCTTCTTCTGAGGTGCGGTATTTCTCTGGCTTTAAGACGAGTAACATTTTTACCGGCAAAAAATATTTGACCCCTAGTCGGGAGTTCTTCCCTAAATAGGAGTTTTATTAGAGTTGATTTCCCCGCGCCGCTTGGTCCTACGATGAAAATAAACTCACCTTTTGCCACCTTTAAATTTATATCTTTAAGAGCAGATATTCCGCCTTGATAAATCTTTGTCACACGATACATTTCAATCACATAGAATCACTCCGATTGTTGGCATAGTTTAAACTTCGACGTGGATCTAAAAATTCCTTCATGAAAAACTATAAAAATATGGGAAATACCAGAAATCGTCATTGTTGTATTAATTTACTTTATCTGTAAACATAAACGACAAAATCCGTTAAATCCTAAGCTTATATGCCTTTAACCGATTAGAATTAGGATTTAACGGATTTGGAAAATTGTTTTTTTTTGGTAATATGATAATAAAAGTTTTTTATGACAATGGCTGATTTTACCTCATTTGCCCGGCCACCCTAGCTCGCACTTCTTCAGGTATAAGTTCGACGACTTTTCCTGTAGCAAGACAGATGCTTGTATCGGCAGCACCGTAGTAAACCAAAATTTTGTCGTCATCATCCAAGATTTCCTTGTCTTGTTCAGAAACTGCTCCACACGTAAATACTACATTGGGAATCCAACACTCACTCGTTCTGCCGAGTTCACATTCCGTTTGAGGTTCCAAAACAGCATTAGGTGATCGGTATAAAATTCTCCCGGGGTCTTCTAAATCCGCTAAGATAACTCCCAACCGATAGACCATTTCTTTGTCGACACCGTGGTATATGAGCAGCCAACCGTACCGGGTCTTAATCGGCTGAGCCCCTGCACCTATTTTAAGAGAATCCCACATCATCCCAGAGCGCGGCCCCAAAATTATTTTATGTCCCACACGCGGCCATGGAAACAACAACTCATCGGAATACGCAATCCATATACTCGGTTCTATCCTGTGATAAATAACGTACCTGCCCTTAAATTTTTCAGGGAATAATATGGCATCCTTGTCCCATAGTCCGGGGAATGCCAATCCTCTCCTCTTCCATGCACTAAAGTTCCTGCTTAAAAAATCTTCGACGGGAATTGACGCAGCAGCTATTTGTGCTACAACACCATCATATGCGGTATAAAGCATAAATAGCTCATCGTCTACTATTACAACCCGAGGGTCCTCGCAACCTCTTTTCTCTTGATCTGTCTCTGGGAAAAAAATCGGTTGATCCAGACGCTCTATTATACTATATCCGTCAGAAATAGCCAAACCGATCCTTGATATTTCGTCATCTCCATAAGCTCGATAAAGTAAATAAACCTTGTCATTAAGTCTCAGCGCAGCTGTATTTAAAACAAATCTGCTTTCCCATGAATGTTCTTTTATAGGTGTCAATATGGGTTTTTCTTTATAACGCTGTAAAGGTTGAGCGTGAGGCCAATATTCCTGTTCCTGTATTATAATCTCTTGCCTTGGAGGTTTTATTCCGAGCATCACATCAGCGAGATTTATGCTTTCTCGACCTTGACTGATATAGGTGAAAACTTGTTGCATAATTTCATTAGGATTATACCCCATATCTCTGTATATTTCCTCAAGCAGGTCGTTATTGAACCAGTCCCGCTCCACATGAAGGAAAAGCGGCGTCGGAACACCTTCACCGCCTTTAAAGCTAAAACTTGCCCATGTCCACGCTGAACACGGCAAAAATGTCCCGTCCCTGAGCACCAAACTTAATCCGTGACCGTCAGCAATTGCCTGGATATTTGTTGCTTCGTCATTCATGTTCTTTTTTCTCAATTCATCAGCCATTTTTTTTAACCTTATTTTGAATTCCCTATGATGCCAGTTTTCAAAAACATGGTGTGCTGAAAACAGGGCTTTTCCATAGTGACCGACAATAGAATTAACAAACTTTCTACCTACTTCTTTTCTTTCACGTGCATAGGATTCCCAAAGCATAGAAAAATGCTCAGCTTCTATAATACTTTTGGCTATTCTTGTAAAATAGCGTAATTTGGGGTAGTCGCCTCCCATACCTTTACCAAGATTCATTATGGCAATCTGTGCAGTTAGACGATTAAGATCTGATATTTCTCTCATTTGGCCCATACCCGGAAAATCCGTTCTGCTCACTACCATAGGCTTAAGTTCAACTTGTTCAAAACTATCAGGTCTTAAATTATCTTGAAGCCAGTGAAATATTGCACATAAATAATCCTTATCTTCAGTAAAATGTGCAAGGGTCAGAACATCTCTTACATCCATATTATTGAGTAATTGACCTAAACTCCTGAATTTAAGCCTTAGTATGAGATTTCGGGGAGGGAACTCACTCAATAGCTTTTGCATAATCTGCCATTTTACAACAAGTACTTTTTTGTGTGGAAGGATTTCAAATAGACTGTTGATTACCTTTTCTGTGCCTTCTTCTGTGTACAAATTACCTGGGCAGAGAATGTCAACCGTTCTTTCAAGCTCATCCATGAACGATTTATAATGTGAAATTACTTCGGCAGATTTTGCACTACTGTTAATTCCTATACCTTGCAAGAAATTCTTAAAAGCAAATTCATATTTTTTCTGAAGTCGCCTAAAGATCGGCCCGGTAGAGACATCTCTTTTTTTGCCTTTTAATCTCTTGGGCAATACAATCGGAACACCCGGTATAAACTCCAGGTAGTCTAGTGGTGTTAAAAATGGCGCTGTTTCGTCGATCTTCTTTTTCCACCTTTTTATAAACATACCACTGTACCTAAGAAAGAAATCCTCAGACTCAGAAATAATTGTATTTACCCTTGCGGTTACAAGTAAATTTAGATCAATATCAGCATTTGACATGTCTTTTTCCATGTTCATTATAGTCGTCAAAAAACCCGCAATCATTCCGTCATAAACTGCTGAGAACAGCTGAATCAGGTCTTCTATTGGCACTTTTTCTTGAAAAGAATATACCAGCAAAAATTCGTACACAAACTCCGCCCAGAAACCTAGAGGGAAATTGGTGCATGTCGGCATGTTTTTAGCTATTTTCTCTAAACGTTCTGTCATATTATCATTAAACAAGGTATGCAAAAGGCTTTTATAATGATCATACCCCTCAAGAAAAGACTGAACAAATTCGCATGGGTTGCATACTACTTCAAGTGGCATAATCCTTTCTTCTATTTCCAAGATATCTGGCTTTTTATAATATTTATTTGTTATTATCCAGTATTCTTCGTCCCTTTTAACACAATCAAAAAGAGATCTTGACATCTCCTTAAATACTATTTTCTTTTTATCGGATGAAGCAGGTGACATTTTAGCACCAAGCTTCACTTCACAAATATTCTTTTTCCATTTTAGCGCAGTCGTCAAAAGCCAGGGGTTTATCCCGTAACCCCCTTTGTCAATTACACTTTGGTCATATTCAGAACATAAACCTTCTACCAAGTCATGTGAAAAGGCAAATACACCACTCAAGGGGTCTTCAAATTTCGTTCCGTATAAGGCATATATCAATGGTGAAACGAGTAACTTACCTGCAACATCCTCAAAATGGTGACGACGGAAAGTTGCAACCGCCATGTCGTATTTCCCCAAAATAGGTTTCGCAAGGCGTTCTACCCACTCGTGTTTAATGCCCTGCCCTCCTTCTCTTTGCAAATCCGCCTCAAGTAGTATTACATCAGCTTCATATATTCTTGCAACCTCAAAAATTGCTCTGATGCTGCAACCTCTTCCGTTTTTGCCTTTAGGCATTAAAAAAGAAATTATATCATCTTTAAAAGCTTGCTTTAATACCTTTAAAGATTCTTCTCCCGCCGGATCACCTACACAAACGATTAACTTTTTGATGTTACTATTATTTAAACTTTTCTGTGCAATCTTTATGACTTCAATCAAAGTGTCTTGCTCATTGTAAAATGGGATGCCGATTACTACATCAATATCCCTTTCAATTTCTAATTCTTTCACCCATTTTTGTATTGTGCTGTAAAACAAATATTCCTCGCTTGCAAACCGCTTATCATCCAATACTAGTTCCTCCTTAAACCGCAGGGATAAGCCGTTGATATCTTTGTTCAATTACATTTTCTAGCATTTGATGAGCAAGTAAAAATGACACAACTGCTTCTGCTCCCTGATTCAGATTGACCCCATCGGGTACTAGTGCATCGTGACACCCTTGTGTTCGATCATTATATAGCGGGACATTATTAATGTTTTTTCCAAAATACCAATCGTAAGCCAACTGAGCTTTCCTGATATATTCAATTTCTCTTGTTGCCAAATAAGCCTGAAGACATGCTAGCACTATAGAAGCAGCATCGACAGGCTGTTGGTCATATGGAGGTATTTCTGCCCGTTTTTTCCACCATCCTTTGTTTCCAACTATATTTAGATAACCTTTTTTAAAAAGAGATTCGCATAAGAAATCAAGCGTATCCTTTGCAACCGTCAACGCCCTCTTGTCGTCGCTGACAGTATAAAAAGCAAAAAGAGAATGAGGAAGCAGTGCATTACAGTAAGTCAAAATTTCTTCAAACCATAACCAGCAGTGTGCATGATTTATGTCATATAAGCCGATAAGTTTATCAGCGATTTCTCTACCCTTAGGATATAGGTCTGTTATACCTATAGAATCTATTAAATTGACAACGCCTAGCAGGACGTATGCCATAGCCCTTGGAGAGCTTAAGTTTATAGCCTTTGGTAAAGCTTTTCCTAACATCTTTTTTGCTATATGTTCCGTTTCAGGAACCCCACAGCTCACCGCATAACTTGCCGCGAGCACCCCTCTTCCCACACAATCCTGTGAATTGATGATCGATAAGAACCTACCGTTTACTTTCAAGTTTAGCCATTCACCTGTATGACATTGAGCCTCTTTTAGGAAATTGGAATATGTTTTAATAAGTCTTTCCCTTTCCTTTCCTTCCATTTCCATTGCCACAATCAGCGCCCTGGCGTTGTCATCAACCGTATAGCCGCTTTCGGGGAGAGGTGAAGAAATACTGCTAAATTGTATAATACCCGTAGAGTCCGTCATTTTTAACAAATGGCGGTACATAATTTTTTAGAACACCTTCCTTTCCACATTTACATTTAAAATATTCTCCACAGTCTCCACATAGCTCTTCCCGACATTTGGCCAAACCATGGTTTTTCCGAGTTTTGCTGCTTTAGCTTCTAAACCAGCTTTAAGCTTTGGTTCGGACAATACCTTGTCTATAAGCATTGCTAGCTCAGATGGTTCAGCTTCAGATGATATAAGCCCTTTACCATCTGCAAGCACCTCAAGTGAATAGTCATAAGGCGTAGATACTATTGCCCTTCCACAACCGATGGCATAAGATAGGGTTCCACTTACAGCCTGATTCCGATTAGGATACGGTGTTAAATATACATCAGTCATGTATAGTATCTCACCCAACTCTTCAAGACTTATATATCTGTTTATGAACTTTATGTTATTACCAAGACCGAGTGACTCTATTAAATCGATGAGAGAATCTCTGTAGACTTCACCTATCTTCAACTTTAGTTTTGGGTGTGTTTCACCCGCCACAAGGTATACAATATCCGGGTATTTTTCTTGTAAATGAGATATTGCCTTTATTCCCAGTTCTATACCTTTCCCAGGCCCAATAAAACCAAACGTAGTCACAAGAGGTCTTTGGGCTATATCATATGCTTCTTTTAATGCGTCTCGCTGGCTTACTTTAAAAACTGGCACTCCATGAGGTATTACGTAAATTTTATCTAATGGTACCTTGTAAATTTTGTTCATCAATTCAGCTGACCTGTTAGTCATGCAAATAACGGCAATCGATTTTTGCCCAAGTTTGGACAAAATCGATTTTTGGTTGACTTCAGGGTTAGACAACACTGTATGTGTGTTGAGTATAAAAGGCTTGTCAAGATTTGAAGCAAAATTCAGTACATAACTTCCGTCATCCCCACCGAATATTCCATACTCGTGCTCAATAAACACAACGTCTACGTCAGCATTATTAATAAACTCTGCAGCAATTTGATAATCGTCCGCTCTGTCTTCAGTAATTTCGAAAATTACCTCCCGAGGGTACTCATATGTGGTGTTTCCATCATTTATTGCAATAATCGAAACCTGTTGCTCCCATAAGGTTAAATTGTCTTTTAAGTCTTTGGAAAAAGATGCTATCCCACATTCACGGGGAGGATAAGTTGACAATATTGTTAAGTTCATCATGCATACTCCTTTGTCTTTTTTTTGTTCGTCTTATTTATTATGCTCTTCTTTACCTGCAATAATATTATTGTAATATTAAGCCTAAATTATCCAAAGGGCAGGCTTTATGCTTTTTTAAATAGTTTTATATACAAAGACAGCAACCAACAAGGCATTATCGACACGTATTGCTTAAGTTGTCCAATGACTGTAAAGGATTATAATTAAGGAAATATTAGATATAATGAAAAGAGACATATTGCAAAAAGGATGGTTAGATATATGAATTGCCTATATATAATCGAAAGGGCTATGACAAAAACGGAGAGATACAATTACAAAAAAGAAACGGGTATTATGAAATGATATTTAATGGAACTTTCTCATGGCGGCTTATAACGGAAATTCCGAAAGACTTTTAGTAAATTCGGCTACAAAGGCTGCAACTCATCCGAAAAAATTCTTATCGGCGGCCTCGGGGTCGGCTATTCCTTGGGGGAAGCTATAAAATGAGAAGAAATTGAAGAAGTAATTGTAATAGAAATTGAATCAAAAACTATTGAATGGAATAGAAAACATCTTTCAAAGTTTACTGGTGATGACCTATGGGACCCCAAAGTCGAAGTAGTTAATGAAGACTTAAACGAGTGGATTAAACCGAGGGCTCATTTGATGTCATATGTCTCGATATTGACATGCTTTTTATTCTGTAATTGCAGCTCTTTTAGGACGCTCAGCGCTATTGGCAATGAGATTAAAAAAGTGCAGGCATCTGCTATAGGTTGGCTGATTTGCACGCCTAAAAGACCCATCTTGTGAGGTAGTATGAGTATTACAGGCAAAAAGAATAAACCCTGACGTGATACTGCTATAATAGAAGCTCTGACGGACTTGCCTATTGTTTGTAACAGCATATTAGACACTATAACCCATGATGAAAAAGGCAATAAAGCACAATAAAACTTAAATGCCCTGGTTCCTATTGTGACAACCTCTAAATCTTCCCTCCTAAATGCCGAAATTATTTGAGATGAAAACACAAATCCAATTGAAGCCATTATTGCTAAAAATATTGCAGAAGTTTTTACACAAAACCAGAATGCACCGAGCACCCGGTCATACCGTTTTGCGCCATAATTAAAACCACAAACCGGCTGAAACCCTTGACCAAAACCGATCGTCACCAATATAATAAAATGAAATACTCGCGTAACTATAGCCATTGCAGCAACAGCCGCATCACCGTAAATGCCCGCACTGAAATTCATGCAAATCATTGCAACACTGCCTAATGTCTGACGGTAAAATGAAGGCATACCGCCTTTGAGTATTTGTTTATAAATTTTCCATTTTGGAGTAAAATTGCTAAACCTGATTTTTAAATTTCCTGCTATCCCTGAATTGTGATAAAGGATACTGAAGCTGATAAATTGACTTATAATGGTCGCTAAAGCCGCTCCTGCTGTACCCAAATTAAGGCCGAAGATAAAGATGGGATCTAAAATAATATTCAGAATGCCGCCGGTTCCTATCCCCGTCATTGCATAAAAAGCACTTCCCTGGTAGCGCAGCGTAATGTTCAAAACAAATGAGGCGGTCATATAGGGCGCACCGATAAGGATATACCTTATATAACTCTTGGCATAGGGAGCAATTGTGCTTGTAGCCCCCAAAGCGTATACGAGGGGATCTAAAAAAATGAGACCGGATACGGCCAGGACTGCGCCGAGAAAAAGGGCTGAAAAAAAGCCAGTTGCGGCAACTTTTCCGGCAAGCTGTCTGTTTTTTTGACCGAGTAGTCTTGAAATATAATTTCCGGATCCCATACCAAGTGTATATCCAAGTGCTTGAATAATAGCCATTAGAGAAAAGGCTACCCCTACAGCACCTGATGCACTTGTGCTTATCTTGCTTACAAAAAACGTATCGGCCATATTGTACAACGCCGTAATCATCATACTTATAATAGTCGGAACCGCCAGTTTGCAAATAAGTTTATCAACAGGTGTGTATATCATCATACGGTATTTTTCTTCAGCACTTATATTGTTTTTCACAAGCAAACACGCTTTCTACAATGATTTCTAACATAGTTAAGACAGGGTTATACTGAGTTATGATTATAATAAATAAACATTATTTTAATCTCAATTTATTTTTTATTTTAAGAATAACCATTACAATAATAATTACAGCTATCAGCAAACCTATTGGGTATAACAACAGCATGGCAAAGTATCCAAATGGTCTTTGGAATTTGCCTCGTATTTTGTCAAATAGTGTAATTTTGTCTTTTGAGTATAGTGTAAAAAACAAATCGTATTCAGGCAGTTTTTCCAAGAATGCCGTATAGACATTGTTTTCTCCCTTTGTAAATTCAATACTGCTTTTTACAATATGAGGGGCTTCTTCTGGTGCTATAATCTTGATGTTTAAGTTATTAAAATCCCTCCAGTTTTGAGCGGGATTCAAAATATAGTCATAAGTGTACAGGGCATCTGCTGTCTCTCTTCTATCCATAGTACCGGATATATTATAGCATACGCTTACCTTTTTTTCAGCATTACCGGGAAAGTCCACAGTGTAAACAAGGATCAAAATTCGTTGAAGAGATCCCTGTTGCAAAAGGTCTTCTACGCTGCTGTACCCCGATGTGAGGTAGCTGTCAAGAGCCTTCGAATATGTATTGTATAATTGGATATCCGAAAACATGGCATTAAGCTTAATATAATCATTATTTTTGACACAGTCCATCAAGTATGATCTCAGCTCCACATCTTTAGTGGATATTTTATGGGTGAATAAATCGGTTTTTTTTGTAAGTTGGCCATCGGAATAGGCATTCATTATTAAATCAATGTCTTCACCTAAAACGAATATTTCTAATACTTCCGGTTTGTAACACCCGGAAGCGATTTTTATATTCCCGCCATGTCTTTCAAAACGATTAAATCCATTTGTGAGAACTTTAGTTTTGTCAACGTCTAGTTCAAAGTCCACCGAAAAGTTTATCCTTTGATCAGTGGTTGGTTCAACTTCAATTAAATATAGCTTGCCGATTTGATCCTGTTTAAAGTTTTCCGCCCGGTATGGTTCATTAGTAACAGTTTTTATGATCCTTTCAAAATCAAAGTTCAGTTCCTTGTCATCCTCCGGGTGTCCATAGTAGTCCACAACATCTCCAATATATACATCGTAAAGTACAGGTACTCCGTCTGCCGAAATTAAAATATCTTCCTGCGAGAGCTCGGGAAGCCTCCCTACAAAAGGAAAAGCCATTTGCACAGATTGTTGCTTGTTCGTCGGATTTACCATATAATAATTTGCGGTAGTTTTGCCATTGATCGTATAATCGAATGCACCATTCGAGAAATCAAAAATGAGATCTTCTCTTTCAATCAAGATCGGTGAGTTTTCATCAAGACTCATTATATTTGCAGATGGATACCCTTTCCAAAACACAGGCCCCGAGTTTGCATAAATCACGCCTGAAAACGAGATAACAGCAATGATCGATATCAGGCTCGTCAACAGCCTTTTCATAAAATCACCCCTTTGCCGCAAGGATACGGCATATGAAAATAACCTTTTTGAATCCTTGACCTATAAAAATCCTTTCACTCAGTTTTCTTAACATGCCCTGTTCACCCGCTGCATATCATCATTGATGGCACATTTCAAAAAGGGTGATCTCCGGCAAGATTGGCAGCTTTTGCACGGCTGAATGTCTTTTTCCTGCAAATATACAAACTCGACTTCGGCTCCAGCCCTATCATTTGTCCCTTTCAAAAAGGCATTTAACAGTGTTGCTGTATTCCCTTTCTTTCTCGGACTTCCCAGTGTAGCAAGTATTTTCATTTATGAAAAACCTCCCAATTAATTAATATAAGAACCCCACCCGACGACGCATTCAAAGATTGCTGTCGGGTCCCGGGAACCTTGTGTTCCACAATAATATCTAAATATATATCGAATTGTCTTGTATATTAAATGTCTGGCTTTAACTTTATTGTGCAGCTAAATATGCGCGAAAAGTAGTAAAAAAAACGATTGTCAATAACAAAACTTATTCTTGCAATTTTCACTTTCATAATCAATTTCTATAGTAGCATGTTCAATTCCTTTTCCCTTCACATTTTTCTAACATCTTCCTTTACTTTAATGATTGTCTTCCGCGTTCAATTTGATCTTTTACTACTATATGAATACTTAACATGTTTTTTTTGCCTTCAAGGGACCATATATGATATTCAAAAGAGAATTTTTCGTCCGGCCCTTTTTCGGAAAGCTTTCCCAAATACCATGCAATACCGAGTGATAATGAGTCTAGCTTTGGTAAAATATTTTATCTTATTTGACCCCATTTGTCTTCCTGAATCCTGATGCTCACGGTAACTTTGAAGGTCATGGTAACATTATAAACAAGTTTTATGAAAAAATTTATTTACAGCAGTGGTGCATAAAATTGTGTTGAACTGATTAATATTGAAGTAGATAAGAAGATATTAATTTGTATAAATTGAGTCTTTTTCAACAAAATCAAGAGGCAAATAAAAAAATGGGGGTTTTATAATGAAAACTATCGATGAGTTTAAAGAGGAAGTAATAAAAATGAATGACAAAATTAATGAAGAAATGTACGGTTGCAAACTAGATTGGCAAAAAATCGATATTATAGGGGACAAAATCATCATACTAGCATTAAACCGAAGGATTTCTGTTTTGAAATACATAGATGAAAAAGACATGTTTACTGCAAGGTTGATGGATTTGGCCCTACTGAACGAATTTAAGATAAAACTAAAGAGGGTTTTTGAAAACAAGTTCGGTCTAAAGCTCAGAAGTGTCTTAAAGGACTATGATCCTGTAAACCAGCTTGCAGCAACGATGATAATAGCAGTAGAACCAGTTGAGCAGTTTATTACAAAAATAGACCCTTAAATTATTTTAAGCTGTCAAGCACAGAGTTTTAGTATGATATTTGAGCAAACAAATAAGCTTGCTGCCAACTCAATTTTTTAAACACATATCTTTTGCAGAATGGAGAATACCCGCACCACAAACATTTTTAGCAGCAAACTTACTACCGTAAAAAACTGGGGAAGGTATTATATAGCTTACAAATACCTTCCCTCGATTTTTCTAAACAATTTTCTCAAGGAGTTTTATCGCCGCTTCTGATATGTGTTGAGCAGTTAATCCGAAATATTTCATTAATTCCTCAGGCTTACCTGATTCCCCGAACTTATCTTCTATTCCTATTCTTTTCATGACAACAGGTTGCGCTTCTGCGATTACTTCCGCAACTGCACTCCCCAAACCTCCTATAATGGAATGTTCTTCAGCTGTAACGATGGCTCGACAGTTGGCGGCAGCTTTTATGATGATTTCCTTGTCAATAGGTTTTATCGTATGTATGTTTATCACCATTGCATCGATACCTTGTGTTTTTAAATTGACTGCAGCTTCCAACGCTTGGCCAACCATTACTCCGGTGGCAATTAAGGCAACATCTTTTCCTTTTTTCAATACCACGCCTTTTCCCATACTGAAATCGTACTCATCCCCAAAAATGGTATCGACAGGATGCCTACCCAGCCTTATATAGACCGGACCATTATGCAACGCAGCTGCCGTAACCGCTTTTTTCGTCTCCTCAGCATCCGCAGGGTTTATTACAGTCATATTCGGTAAAGACCTCATTAGGGCAATGTCTTCCACTGACTGGTGTGTTGCTCCATCAGCCCCGACAGTAATGCCAGCATGGGTTGCAGCTATCTTTACATTTAACCCGGGGTAACATATGGAATTTCTGATTTGTTCAAATGCCCTGCCTGTTGCAAAAATGGCAAAGGTGCTCGCAAAAGGTATTTTCCCGCATGTAGCTAAACCTGCCGCTGTTCCCATAAGGTCCTGCTCTGCTATCCCCATATTAAAAAACCTTTCAGGATATTTATTTCCAAAAATTGCCGTCTTTGTAGATGTTGAAAGGTCAGCATCAAGCACAACAATATCTTTTATTCTATCACCCAGCTCTGCCAGGGTTTTGCCATAGGCCTCTCTGGTAGCGATCTTGGTCATCTTTAATACCTCCATTCATTAATTTAAAGTGCCTTTAGTGCTTCTTCGGCCTGTTCTCTGGTAGGTGCCTTTCCATGCCAACCAACTTGATTTTCCATGAAGGCAACACCTTTACCCTTTATTGTATGTGCTATAACTGCAGTCGGCTTGCCTTTTGTAACCTTTGCCTGTTCGACCGACTCTACTATCTGCCCAATATCATGACCTTCAATTTCTAACACATGCCACCCAAAGGATTTAAATTTGTCATAAAAGCTTTCGGGTGATATTATTTCTGAAATAGGACCATCAATTTGAAGGCGATTGTAATCTAAGAAAACCATAAGGTTGTCAAGCTTATAGTGACTGGAAGTCATAGCCGCCTCCCATACTTGTCCTTCTTCGGCTTCTCCATCGCCCAGTATTACATAAACCCTGTAGTCCCTATTGTCAATCCGGGCAGCTAAAGCCATACCATTTGCCACAGAGAGGCCTTGACCAAGAGAACCTGTCGTCATGTCGAGCCCGGGGGTGCTATTCATATCCGGATGGCCTTGAAGAATAGCTCCAAATTTTCTCAGTTTCAGCAATTCTTTTTTGGGAAAATACCCTCTTTCAGCAAGTGCAGCATAGAGTGCGGGCGCAGCATGACCTTTAGAGAGCACAAGCCTGTCTCTGTCCGGCCACAAAGGATCTTGTGGGTTTATTCTCATTACATGAAAATAAAGCACAGACAATATATCGGCACACGACAGTGAACCGCCCGGATGACCAGAGCCCGCCTCAGCAGTCATCTCAATAATATGACGACGTATATTGCGGGAGATATTTTTCAGTTCTTGATGCTTCTCATATGGCAAAGTCATTTAAACCACCTCTTTAATTATGTTTTATTCATTTTCGAATATTTTTATCCAAGTAACTGAACCCTTCTCCAAGCACCTCATGTACATCATGAACTATGATAAATGCCTTGGGGTCAAGTTCTTTTACTATTTTCTTTAATTTTGAAAGCTCAAGCCTGGTCACAACGCAAAGAAGCACATTTTTCTCATCACCTGTATACCCGCCTTTCCCCCCTAATAGGGTCACACCCCGGTCCAATTCGGTCAATATTTTCCGGGAAATAGTATCTGCTTCATTTGAAATTATATAAGCAGCTTTTGCATAGGTTGCCCCTTCTATTAGCAGGTCTACTATCTTTCCACTTATAAACAATGCTATCCATGAATACAGTGCCAGTTCCCAATTAAAAGCTATACCGGCAAAAGCAATCACAAAAGAATCCACCAACATAAACCCCTGACCTATACTTATAGAAAAGAAATGGTGAAGCAACATTGCCGCTAAGTCAGTGCCACCAGTAGAACCCCTTACTCGAAAAACCAAACCCATGCCAACACCCAGGACAAACCCTCCGTACACTGTAGATAAGAGCAAATCTCGAGTAACTATCGGAAAATTTGCAGTCAGCTCGGTGAAGACCGAAAAAAAAACTGCTCCAACGACAGTTTTAATACCGAAACCGCCCCCTAGAACCCTTACTCCTGCTATAAAAAGGGGTATATTCAAGGCAAGCATTGACCAACCCACGGGCAAATCAAAAAGGTAGTGTAAAACCGTTGCAAGGCCGCTCACACCCCCTGCTGCTATCTTGTTGGGAATCAAGAACATTGTAAGGCCAAGTGACCCTATGAAACACCCCAATATTATTTGACCGTATTCCAGAAAATCGGTCTTAGACATCATTTTCGATTCTCCTGAAAAAAATTACTTTTAATAAAAACAGAGGGAGTGCACCCACCCTTTTTATCCTTGCAGGCTGAACTAAGAGCCTGAAAAGCCATTCCATGCCAGCCTTCTGCATAAAAACTGGAGCCCTTTGAACCCTGCCGGAGATTACATCTAAACTCCCGCCAACTCCAATAGCCACACCACATTTCAAAACATGACGGAACCTTGACATAAATAGCTCCTGTTTAGGCGAACCCATGCCAACTATCAGCATATCCGGTGTTTTTTTATTTATGTCTTCTATCACTCGCTTTTCAGCATCTTCGTCAAAATAACCGTGCATCGTCCCAGCAGTAATTAAATTTGGAAACTTACGGGATAGTATTCTTGCGGCATCTTCGGCAACACCCGGTACCCCTCCAAGCAAGTAGATACTTAGTCTCTCCTCCTGAGCAAGCTGAAGCATTTTAATCAATAGATCATACCCTGCGGTCCTGTCAGCAAGCGGTGACTTTAAGATTTTGGAAGCAATTAAAACACCTATTCCATCAGGAAAGCTTATGTCAGCAGTATTAATAGCATTCTTTAATTCTTTTCTGGTTTGAGCATTCATAATAATTTCCGCATTAGGTGTTACTATGATGCCTGCTCTTTTTGTTTTTATATAATCTTTTATTCTCTCAATTGCTTCATCGTATGATATCCTATTTAAAATAACACCTAATATGTCTATTTTATCCAAATCGGTGCATTTCATAATTCCCCCCCCAAGAGTGAAACTGCATAAACTGCATTCTTCATTGCCAGATCTTCATGGTCCTTTTTTGCTTCCTTAAGCTGCTTTTTGATTTCATCTTTGTTTTGTAGGACATTTTCTAGGAGATGGCATAGTGTTATTAAGTCAAGCTCTCCCGGTTTACCGGCAGACGGTTGCTCAACTCTTTGTAAAAAAAACTCTACTTTCGGATCATATATCAAACCGACTATTGGCACACACATCATTGCGCCAAAGATGAGTGCATGCAGTCGCATGCCGAATATCATATCCATCTTTCCGGAAAGCCAAAGGAGTTCCTTTGGTCCCAAGGGGGTATTCGGTATTTGGGCATGACCTTTCATATGTTTGATTACATGAAGGGACTCATAATAATCATTAGGGTATTGCATTGGCAAAAATATTATACTGGCATTGTGATTTTTGATTAAATAGTCACAAGCCCCAGCAATAGTTTTATGGCTCTTTTCCAGGTTCCACGACCTTAATGAAATGCCGATATGGGGGCGATCCTGTGTGATCGTAATGCCCTGCTTCTCAAGAATCCTTTTTCCTATTTCGTCTTGTATGGGAGACAAGACAAATGCGGGATCTGCAGTCACAACAATAGAAGGCTTCGTGATTCCAAGATCTATCAACTGCTGTTTTGATTTCTCATCCCTTACAGTGATGAAGTCAACAGTATTGCCAATTAACCTAATAATGCGTTTATTCATTTCCCTGTAAACAGGCCCGACACCATTGGCATAAAACATGACCTTTTTATTAAGTTTTTTTGCCATATATACGATGAACAGGTAATAAGGGATTGACCTGCTGCTTGTAGCATCTTGGAGTAGACCACCTCCACCGCTGATTACCAAATCCGCTCTTGATAACTCTCTCAATACAGCCAATGGATTCGTTCTTTGTACTGCATTTATACCATGTTGATCCATTGTGGATTGGGGATTGGCAGAGAGGGCAGTTATTTGAATATCATTTCTTAAACTTTTCAAGGACTCCACTATTGACATGAGAATAGCCTCGTCCCCTGCGTTGCCAAAGCCATAATATCCGGATACCAATACCCTACGCATCGCCTTTTCTCCTCTTTTCATACAGATAAAATCCTCCCAATACAACTGTACCAAGAATTATCCCAATAATCATTCCCTCTAACGACCTGACAATAGATATGAGTGCGGGTACATGAAAGTGGCTAAAAGTATTCATAATTGAAACCATGCCTAATAAGGCAACAATATAAAATAATTTTGACCATTTATCTAAGCCGAGGGCTTTTATACCTCCGCCTATTATCAAGGCAGGGAAACCGATCAAAAACTCTTTGGTGCGGGGTCTGACCCATAATGCCTGTTCAAGCCATATCCTGAAAGACAGCTCCCATTCGGGTATTGGTATGATTGAAGTATTACCGGAGCGATTTATGAGTACAAAAATCGCTCCTGCAAACAATATTAGTCCTAAAATGCCGCCTAAGGAAATAATTGGCTTTTTAAAATTAAAACCACCATTCTTATCGTTAAGATAAAATAAAATCAACATGCCATAAGATATTATATAAAGGGCTTTGATACCTCGAAATTTATCAATACCAAGCAGTGCAGGGCTACCGCTGAAAATACCCCATGCTATTAAAATACCGATAATAGTTGTAAAGGTAGCTCTGCAAAATCCTCGAATCGATCCAAACATTAAAGTGTTAAAGTTGCAGCCATTATGTGTTTCCTTTCTCATTTCTTCATATGTAGCCAATACGGGAAAACTCACGGCCACTAAAAGCCCAGCAGCGTCCCTGAATAATGAAAAATTGTAAATAGCCACGATTGACAATAAAATAAACACTGAAGCCAAAAGGCTTAGGCTTAAAGTCCGGGATAACCCGACTCTTTTTGCAAGAATATTTAAAGCCCAGTATATTCCTAAAGACGATATGAATGAAAACAACTTGCTCGGATATATAGGCTTAAATGGAGACGTACTTCCTAATTCAAAATCTGTTATTATGCCTTTCGTCGTTATGTCATTTTTAATACGGGCTATATGTTCCATATTGTATGCAAGCAGGTCTTCGAAACCTGAAAGAAACAAATGTAGATACAACAACCTGTCCTTTCTATCCCTTGCCGCCAACAGATATTCGTCCATCCATTTATGTGGCGGACGATTATATACACGTATTGCTGAGTAGTCCAATTCTTCTGCCACTAGGGCAATGCCATCAGTTTTCTGAAATTCGTCAAACCCCAGCTTTATTTTATTATCCTTCAAAAAATCCGCTAGCATCCTAAACGATACCTTGTCGATAGGCATTTCATTGTTCAGTAGCAAAAACATACTTATGTGTTTATTATTTAGTTCATTTACCAGAAACTCAATTTCCACAGGTGTCTTAGCTCCAATGTCTTTAGAAGCAATCAGGGGGGTGAGCTCTACATCATTTGCTAGATCAAATGCGGATTGATCAAACCCTAGACCCATTGACGTAAAGCCACCTTTTGCGCTTACATCCTGTATTATGTAAAGTTCCCCAGCTTCGTAGGACTTAATATCGTATCCCCGCTCCTGCATAAAAAGCCCTAATCTTTCAAGAATGCCCCTTTTATGGGTGAGGATGTAATAACTCCTTGGATTAAAATCATTAGAAGTCACGAGCTCATGAACAGCATGTTCAGTTGTGCCTAACAATCTATTGTAGTCCTGAAGCTGCCAACCAGTCAATATCAAGACCCAGCCCACATCCGCCAGATCCTTTACTGTCGCCTCTTCGATTGCAAGAGAAGTCACGCCTGAATCTTTCAGTTGTTCCAGGACCTCTCGAGGGCTCTTGTCGAGGATATTTGCAAGGGACTTAACTTCCTTATAAGATACTGAAAGCTCCAGTTTATCATTATCTTGCTCAACGTAAACCTTTAGAGCAAACATATATATCGATACGCCAATCGATATGAGGAGTAATATCGAAAACAGTTTGTTCAGCTTGCTCATAATGATGAATCTCCAATCTACTGGAGGATTTGATCATAAATGTCCATAGTCTTATCGGTCATACTCTTAGACGAAAATTTTTTAAAAACGGTGGCTTTTGCCGAAATGCCCAGTTTTTTAGCGTAGTCTTTAGATGAAAGTATTTTAACTGTCGCCAGGGCTAGGGATTTCGGATCTCCTGGTGGAATCAAAATACCATTTACCCCACTTTTTACAACCTCCGGGATCCCACCTGTCTCAGAAGCAATAACCGGCTTTGCCAATGCCATTGCTTCTAGGAGTGCAAGCCCTAGGCCCTCAGAAATAGAAGGCATTAAAAATACGTCAAAATCGGCCACAAGGTTTTCCACATCCTCTTGGTACCCCAAAAAAATAACACTTTTATTAATGTTATAGTCTGTGCAAAGACCCTCAAGATATTGCCTTGATGGACCATCTCCTATAATGACCATTAAAGCCTCTGGAATTTGTCTGATTATATATGTCATTGCCTTTAATGCGACATCAAACCCCTTCTCCGGAACGAGCCTGGCAACCAACCCGATGACCGGGGCTTCCTGGAGTATGTCATATTTTGACCTCAGCCTTGGATCAATCGTTTTAAACTTTGATAAATCGATCCCATTATAAATGATATTGATCATATCAGCAGGCACACCGGCCTCAATAAGATTAATTTTGACTGCCCTTGAAACAGCGATTATTCTATCTGTAAGCAGGCATGAAACGAGTTTTGTAGCGCCTCTCACGATAATACTAGAATTTATGGGGCTCATGCCATGTCTTGTAAGCACTACTTTGCGCCTCAATATCTTACCTGCGATTCTTCCAGACAAACTCGCATGTGTATGTACTATATCTGCTTTCTCTTTCGAAATTATCTGGCACAGTGCAGTGATATGCTCTTTCGTCAGAGAGTTTTCGCCACCTTTGACAGTATAAAGGTTTACGCCCTTGTTTATGAGCTGCCTTTCCAACTCTCCTCCCTCTGGACAAACGACCGTCAAGTCATAGCGCCCGCCATCCCAGCTTGAAATCATATTAATAAGATATCTACCTGCTCCACCAATGTTCGTATCAGTAAGAACTTGGATTATTTTTCCCATTTCGCACCTTCCTCGACCATCTTTATCTTATCATCGGTTTTGTCCAAAACCGATGATAAGGCAGATGTCATACCTAAATACATCCAAAAAATCATGACGATCCTGGGACTGAACCACACATAATCAAATAGGCCATGAAGAAGGTGCCCTGCCAGTGCCGCAATTATACCTGCAAGAATAAAAGAATGTCTTTTTTCTAGCTTCAGCAAACCTTTTACCCTTGAATAAGCTGCCGAGCATATCCATATCAACAGCAATAGGCCAACCACACCCATTTCAATCCCCACCTGAAGGTACAGGTTATGGGCATGTAATGCGGGCGTGCCTGCTATCATATAATCTCTGTAAACCCTCGAAAAAGCAGATAAACCTAAACCAACACCAGTGAGCCAATAATCCCTAAGCATTCGTGTAGATGCGATCCATATAGAAACCCTGAAGGCATTTGAACTATCTTCTATGCTTCCAATACTTGCAACCCTGGTGCCAACCACAGAAGGCAAAAATATCGGAGAAAGCAATGCAATCACCAGTATTACAATAAATAACTTTTTCTCCTTCAACGCAGCATAAACTACTACAGAAAGGACAAGCCCAAGCCACCCTCCCCTTGAAGAAGTCATTACAAGACATACGGTGAGCACCAGTAGGGTTGCCAAATAAAATGCCTTGCCAAGATTCCTTTTTGATGAAGTCAGCAACGCCAAAACTATAGGAATTGCGAAAACAAGGTATTCCGCCAACACATTGGGGTTTTCCATAGTAGAGTAAACACGCGTCAGTTCAGGAAACTGAGATATATCAACCCATGCATTCGCAGTGGGTATTTTAATAAAATATTGATAAATACCGTATAATGCCACAATTAATGATGAAACAACAAATAAAAGAACAGAAGTCCTAAATATCTTTTTTTCTTTAAATAAAACGCTTGAAGAATAGAAAAGAATAAAATATACGATAAAAAGCTGCAATGAATTAAGACTTTCAGACCTCATAACAGAAAAAACTGCTGCAACCGCCGCCAAAATTGTAAATAAGGCAACAGGTATCATCATACCGGTGATTTTTAGCTCAAGCCTTCGGAAGTTGAGAAGCACACTTATAAAAGTGAGCCCAGCAACTGCGGCGATATAAGTGGTCTGTGTAAACGGAAGCATAAACGCTATTGCTGCAAGCCCTATTCCGGGTTGTAAGTAAATGGCAGGTCCCAAAATCACAATGCCGAAAAGCTTAGCAAAGGTTGTTGTCGGCAGAAAATAATATAATACCCCGATAACCCCGCTCACAACTGCTAGAAGGCCATGAGTTGTGTTGATTTTTCGTTTGTCCTGACTTATGAAATTGTTTGCTTCTGCTGTTTGGTCATTTTTATTATTCCATAGACGGAAAAGGGGTTGCCCGACAAAACTGTTCTGGACAAGCAGTTTAAACGGCAGTTCAACAAAATACATCAAAAAAGTCACCACAAGGATAACAAGTCTCAGCATCAGCACACTTGGCATGAAACTTGATAACATTGCTTGAAGAGCAGTAGATATGAATAATGCCGGGAACAAAATAAGTGAAATAGTCTTGAAAGGTTTAATCAAGATTTCCTTTTCAACAGCTGCTATTGAGCGAATGAATATACTCTGCTCTGCTATATTGTTAATAAAATCTATTATACCTGCACCCAAAGGTGCCAACAAAGGAAATATTCGGATAAACAGGCTGTCATCAAAAGCCCTTTCTTCCCAATTCTCAGCGCTGAACAGCCTACTTATGAGACTTGTTTTATAAATTGTAACAAGCCGTTTACATAATATGGAAATTATTTGTGATACAAAACTGTCATTGTAATATCTAGATAGTAACAAAGCGGTATTAAATATAAAACTGTTCTGTGTCCACTGACCGAGTTCTCCCATTCTGATCCCCTCATTTACCGAATGCTAAAGCACATTTATCTCAACAACTGTTGAAATTACAGAATAAAGGTTTGTTTTTACGGTGAGTGAGGTGCCTATTCTTATTTCACTGTTTCCCAATACAATGGCGTTCTCCCCTGCTGTACCTGTGCCAACTACTGTGATGCTGACATCCTTGAGAACAGGATTCGGATAATCTACAACACGCCCGTCTGCTGTCTCTACCAGAGTCTGTGCAGGAGTAACGTCTACTTTCGTCACCTTTCCTAAAATTACGTTCGTCTTCGTTTCCCTCACAATATCTCCTTCTTTGATAACATTTGCCGTAGCGTCCCTTACATCTTTTACTTGCAAGACAACCTCAATATTCTTTGTTTCAACTGTTAAAGGGCTAGATGTCGTACTCATGGCGAACCTTGCGACAACTGCAATTACGAGCAAGACTACAATAAGATCGATTATGTTGATTATACCAAATACTTTGCCCTTACCGTCTATCAGTTTCATTTGTTTTTCCTCCTCGACAATACCTCTTTATACACTTTGATTATATTTTCTGTCATGGATTCTATGGAAAAATATTTTTCGACAGCTTGTCTCCCAAAAACACCTAGCTCTTCTCTGTATTCTCGGTTCCTGAGCAGTTCTCGTATAGATTTTGCTATAGTTGAAGCACTAGTCTGCCTGTCAGAACCCCGACCACTGAAATTGTGTTTGTGTGCCTCTTTGAAATTTCGAGGTGTCAAAACTCCCATAAACCCTGCTTCTCCCGCAATAATTACGGGTTTTTCTAGAGCCATTGCTTCAAGTGCAACCCTGCCCACACCAACTGCCACATCGGCCATATTCATTATTTGCGGTGTATCGAGTCGAGCTCCCGTTACGATAACCTTTTGAATGCCTACCCTATTATTGTATTCTTTGGACATCTTACTTATAGCACTAAACTTATCTCCTTCACCTATAACCGCAAGCCTGATATCGGGAAATTCGTCCTGTATTTCCGGCATTGCCTCTATAAGTCTGAGGGCTATCTCACCTCTTGCTCCCATTAGTCTGCTTATGTATACTATTTTCAGGTCTGTCGGTAAAATTCCCAGTTCCTTTTCTACTGCCGTTGTATCGACATTTGGATCAAACTTCTTAAGATCAATACCATTAGGTATTACGTGGATGATATCCGGATCGACTTTAAAATTTTGAACAAGGTGATTTTTTACATCTTCGCTGACAGCAATTGTCCTATTGCCCCAGGTTGAGAGTAAACCCATTCCCCAGCCTGTGGAATATATCCCGTGAGAAGTTGTAATATACGGACAACCAGTCATGTACTCAACCCAGTGGCATATCCATGCAGGTATCCGAGCATGGGCATGTATAATATCCACTTTATTTTGCCTTACTATATCCGAAATGCCTTTTACAGAACGTATTAAGCTAATTGGCATTTTTCTGTCAAGGGGCAATGTAAAATGCGGAATGCCGCTCTTGTCAAGATCAGTTGTAAGACTCCCCCCGTGTGATGCGACAAGTACATTTACTCCACGAACAGATAATTCTTTTGCTAGTGAAACAACATGAGTTTCCGCACCACCGGCACTCAAGGCCATCAATGCCAATAAAACCGTTAGCCTCTCCATTAAAAAAGCCTCGCTCTCTCGAGGAAATTTGCTAAAAAAAGTATATCATCATACAGCATTAATGTAAAGCTAGTCGGATATCGAGTAATTGCCCTTCACCATTACGACAACATTACTGTCAGTAATAAGCCCCCTACCATCGTCTCTGGGAACAATTAAAAGATGGTTTTGAGGTGCGTTCTCGCCTTCTTTAAGATCCTTTCCGGAAGTAACATCTGCCAATCCTCCATATATACTGTCAATTATCCTGGCAGAACCGCTCCTGAGTATTATTTCAGTTCCTTTGTCACCTATCAGTTTTTGACCCTCTTCCAAATACACTATCTCAAGGTCGGACGATTCCCCTTTTTTTGAATCGATGTAGTTTTTAAGCTCCAGAAATACCTTATCGACATAGCTTTTTGAAACAATCGGGTCGGTTTGTGATCCCGGTTCTCCAATATCTGCTTTTACGGCCACACAAAAAAATACGACAACCGCAATCGCCCCGAACAAAAATAAAATTTTTTTAGCTCTACCCAATTTTACCATCCCCTTTCTCTCTTTTATATTCGACACAGCACCATAATTTCCTGTAATAAACTTGTACTGTAAATAGATTGTAAAATAAATTCCAAGAACTCCTGTTTTTTGATAAAATTAAGTACAAGGTTGAACAATTGGAGGTTTGCATAACTATGAACATTGGGATAATCAGTGATACGCATGGGAGTTATACGGCATTTTTAAAAACAATTAATAATATGGAAAAATGTGAATGCTTAATTCACGCGGGAGATATACTGTATCATGGTCCTAGAAACCCTTTGCCCGAAGGATATAATCCGAAGGAGTTAGCAAACATTATTAATGACATTGAAATTCCTTTTATAGCAGCCAAGGGAAACTGTGATGCCCAAATAGACCAGATGGTACTATCGATACCAATACAATCACCTTTTGCATTTGCGTGCATCGGAAACTTTCGGATACTCGTAACCCACGGCCACGAACATTCTGAAAATCAGCTGATTGACCTTGCGGCAAAATGGCAAATTAATTTATTGGTAACAGGTCATACTCATAAAAAAATGTTAAAAAAAAAGAATGGTTTGGTTCTTGTAAACCCGGGCTCCTGCGCCCTTCCAAAGGATGAAATCCCTTCGGCGGCTATTGTTACGGGTTCGAAGATCAGTCTCTTTGACATAAAAACAGGTCAGAAAATAAAGGAATGTGATTTATAATTTACCTGTTCTCAAAATCGATATAATAAGCCACAAACCCAGCACACCAGCGGCAGTAAAACCTAACAAACCAATAATAGGAAGTCCCTTAACGAAAGGCCCAATATTAGATTGAATTATTAAAGAAGAACCTATAATAAAAGATGCTGCGATCAAGCTGAATACAAGACGATTTATCATTTTGTTCAATTCGAATATAATTTTTTCGCTGCCGGTTGTCTCAAAATCCAGCTTCAGACTGTCGCGATTAGACCTCTCATACAACATGTTTATTATCTTTGGAATCAACGCGAGAGACCTGTTGATTTCCGAAATATTAAAGAAGGCTTCTTTGATTAAATTTATGGGGTCATAGCGCTCATATATCATTTTTTGAACAAACGGTCTAGCAACCTTTTCAATGTCAAAATCAGGGGATAATTCCCTGGCAACACCTTCGATTGTAATGACGCTTTTAATAAGCAACGTAAAATTAGATGGTATTGCTATCTTATATTTGACAACCAGTGAGAACAGCTCACTAAATAGCTGTGATATGTTGATCTGCCTTAATGCTCTGCCATAGTATCGTTCAACCAAGTCTTGTATATCAAGCTCAAAATGCCGTATATCTGTTTTCTCTTCTACAACGCTAATATCTAAAATTGCACCGGTAATTTTGCCTGCATCCCTTTTCACTATACCTGTTATGAGTTCAGCAAGCTTGTACTTCGTATATTTATCTATTCGTCCCATCAACCCGAAATCTATAAAAACTATCTTCCCAGCACGATTTATAAGTATATTGCCCGGATGCGGATCACCGTGGTAAAACCCGTGTACAAAAATCTGCTTCATGATAGCCATTGCTGCATTTTCAGCGATTTTTCCGCAATTTATACCAATGCCAGCAATTTCACCTGGCCGGTCTACTTTAATCCCATCAATGTACTCCATTGTTAAAACTCTCCGAGTTGTTGAATCCCAATACACTTTTGGGATATATACTGTCTCATCGTCCTCGAAATTTAGCTTTACTTTTTCAATATTCCAACCTTCTAATGTAAAATCCAATTCCTTTTGTATGGCATCTGAAAATTCTTCAATTTTTCCCACAGGATCATATATTCGTATTTCAGGAAACCTCTTTTCGGCAAGAGCGGCGATGCCCTTAAGTATTTCCAAATCTACATTTATTATTTGTTCTATACCGGGTCTCTGTACCTTTACAACTACCTCCTGCCCTCCTCTTAAAACTGCCCGATGGACCTGGCCGATAGAAGCTGCAGCTAAAGGATTCTGCTCAAAAAAAGAAAACAACTCATCAAGATTACTTTTTGTCTCATCTTCAATAAGCTGTTTTACTGCTGCAAAATCAAATCCGTGTACATTGTCTTGAAGCTTCTTTAGTTCACGTATGTAGTTTTCCGGTATGATATCAGGCCTTGTGCTGAGCAACTGGCCTAATTTAATAAATGTTGGGCCTAGTTCTTGAAGCATTAAGACTATTTTTTGTGGTACAGACAGTTTTTTATCAATATCCTCTATTTTACGTTGTTTTGCACGCGGAACAATTACTCCAAATTTCTCAATGAGATGACCAAAACCATATTTGATCAAAACATTTATTATTTGTCTGTATCTTCTTGCATGTCGATAAGTCGAATTTAGCTGATTTAATATCATACCGACCCCTCCACTATCGTGTTTTATTTTATCACTTATTGGTTTAATTATCCATGTCTTATTATTAGAAACCTACGAATCCTATCACCCGATTAAATAAAGTTTCATATTATATAAGCAGAAAAGTAAAAAGTTAGCCTAGGCTAACTCAAAATTTGGTATAGGGGTGGTAAAAGTGAGCTTAAAAATAATAAATCTTGACAGGCTTCCACTAGGGTCTAAAGGTGAAATTGTATCCTTAGACATTCAAGGGCCTATCAGGAGAAGACTCCTCGATTTAGGCTTTATTCCTGGAAGTGCAGTCAAAACGTATTTGAAAAGCCCATCCGGTGACCCGATGGCCTTCAGGATTAAAAACTCGATCATTTCGCTTCGTTGTGAAGATGCATCGAGAATCAGTATATTGTATAAATCCCACTGAGGTGTGTGTCTGATGTCTATATATGCAGCAGAAAGAAACAAGGTTCAAAAACCCGGCACTCCCTTAGCAAGGCCAATGATAGCCCTTATGGGCAACCCTAATACGGGAAAAAGTACTGTTTTTAATGCGCTGACCGGATTAAACCAGCATACGGGAAATTGGCCAGGAAAAACGGTCGGTTTTGCTAAAGGAAGGTATAAATATAGAGATACGACTTATAACATAATCGACTTGCCTGGAACATACTCCCTTGTTCCGAGTTCGCAGGACGAACAGGTAGCCCGGGATTTTATTATTACAGAAAAACCGGATGTAGTAGTTGTGATGACAGATGCAACATGCCTTGAAAGAAATCTTAATCTTGTCTTTCAAGTTTTAGATGTTACTAATAAAGTCGTAGTATGTATAAATATGATAGATGAAGCAGAAAAAAAAGGGATATTAATAGATACAAGTGTGATATCACATGAGCTGAGAGTTCCTGTTGTTGCGACTGCTGCTCGCGAGGGAAGAGGGCTTTTAGAGCTAAAGGAACAAATAGCATTAATTGCTACAAAACAAATTTCCAACAGACTCTTAAAAAAAGATAATGCGACCATATTAAATCCTTACAATTTGAGTAATTGTTCAAATGAAAAACTTCCTGTTTCTTGCATAAATTGTCTAAAAGTAACTGATAAAGCCTTTTATCTGGAAGATGACAATTTAGTTAAAAAAAACTTCCAAAAGGCAGAACACATAATAAATAAAGCGGTTACCATAAAAAAACAGTGTTATCTTGCAAAAAACAACCCACTTGAAGATGGTAGTGTTTTCGATAAAAGGCTTGATTATCTTCTTACATCGCGAAAGACAGGAATCCCGTTAATGTTCATGCTTTTATGCGGAATTTTCTGGCTCACATTAGTAGGTGCTAATTACCCTTCTGAAGCCTTGGGGGTGTTTTTGTTTTGGTTGCAGGATATATTAGGAGACTTAATTATACAATTGGGAACACCCAACTGGCTGTATGGAATAGTCGTTCTGGGAATTTTTAGGACCTTGGCTTGGGTCGTATCAGTCATGCTTCCTCCTATGGCAATATTTTTTCCGTTATTTACATTTTTTGAAGATCTAGGATATCTCCCAAGGATAGCATTTACACTGGATCACTATTTTAAAAAGGCGGGAACACAGGGCAAACAGGCTCTCACAATGAGTATGGGATTCGGATGTAACGCCGCAGGCATAATTGCAGCACGTATTATCGATTCTCCACGCGAACGCTTAATTGCAATAATCACAAACAATTTTGTTCCGTGTAACGGCCGTTTCCCGACATTGATTATACTCGCTTCAATATTTTTGGGTGGGTTGTCGACACCATTTGGCTCACTTGCAGCACCAATAGCGGTGACATTACTTGTCGCATTTGGTGTATTTGTTACTTTAACAGTATCCCGAATTCTGTCATCAACCTTGTTAAAAGGAGTCCCGTCAACGTTTACATTGGAGCTACCGCCTTACCGACGCCCACAGATAGGTCGCATCGTGGTGCGCTCAATTCTTGACAGAACCATTTTTGTCCTGGGCAGAGCAATTGTTGTAGCCGCTCCTGCGGGTGCAGTAATTTGGGTTCTTGCAAATGTTCAAATTGGGAGTGAAAGTCTGCTGGCACTTTTGGCAAACCTACTTCATCCTTTAGGTTCTGTAATTGGACTTGACGGCTATATCTTGACCGCTTTTTTGGCAGGATTCCCGGCAAACGAAATAGTACTTCCAATTCTCATAATGGGGTATATAGGCGAAGGGACAATGGTATCACCTGAAAGCTTAGGTGAAATAAAACAGTTGTTTATTGACAACGGATGGAATTTGTTGACTGCAATAAATATGATGCTTTTTTCCCTGCTTCACTTTCCGTGCGGCACCACGCTTTTGACCATAAATAAGGAAACGGGTAATCTGAAGTGGGGAGCCTACACTGTAATCATTACAACATCTGCAGCATTTCTCGTATGCTTTTTGACTACCTCCGTGTTCCGACTGATGTCACTTGTTTTTTGATTCAAAACAACTCTGGCTGGGTTTAAATTTTCTAAATTCTTCAACATAACCGCGTTCTTTCATGAATTGAACCCATTTCTCCAAGGCTTTAATGATGGGATATGTAAGATAATGCTCGACAGCTTCGGCTTCTGCACTAGCGTCACATGTTAAATCCAACATTTCAAAAAATTTTCTCAAAACCATGTTGCGCTTGACCAAAAATTCTCCTGTTGCTTTGCCGTCTGCAGTAAGCTCTATTTCGCCATAAGGCATGTAAATTATGTATCCCATCTTTTCTAATTTTTTTAGAGCCTTTACTACAGAAGGCATTGAAACCTCAAGGATATTTGCAATTTCGCTGACTCTAGCGGTTCTGTTACTTTCACGTAAGCTCCTGTACATCTCCTCAAGGTAATCTTCCAAGCTAGGGGTTAACATCTCTTTCACCTCTTATGATGTTGGATTGTGCTAGTTAATCTGTCAATTAAAAAGACCTTATCCCAACTACAATGTAATACAGGTCAATAATAATATATTAAAAGCATATTCAAAAAGTTCAGGTTTTATGGCTATGTCTTAACCATGATTTAGAAACTGCCATGCTATGCGAGCCGCGCCGATTACTCCAGCTTGTTTTCCTAACATGGCTTTAACAATCCTTGCATCACGGTTAGTTGGAAGTGCTTTTTTTCTCGCCACAGCCATCATACGGTTGTAAAACATATCTAATTGTTGAGCGATTCCTCCGCCGAGTGCAATAACCTTCGGGTTAAACGCATTCAAAACATTTGCGATCCCAACTCCTAAATAATAACCTTCTTTTTCAACAAGCTTTTGCGCATAGTAGTCTCCTTGTCTTGCAGCCATAAATACATGTTCAGCGGTTATTTTACCATCTTGTGAAAATTTACTTATTATGCTTTTCGTCCCACTTGCCAAGCCCTTTTGAGCAAACCGCACAAGAGCCTTTCCGGAAGCATATGCCTCGAAGCATCCGCGATTTCCGCACCCACAATTGGGCCCACCTAGACTTATAGTCAAATGCCCGATTTCAGCCGCATTGCCTCCGGCTCCCCTGAGCAGCTTTCCCCCGGATATTACACCACCACCTATTCCGGTGCCTATTGCAACAAACACAAAATCATCTTCACCCTTGCCTACCCCCAATTGACTTTCAGCGAGTGCAGCGGCATTTACATCATTCTCCAATACTATAGGCTTATTAAATTTTTTACGCATAAGTTTTACAAGTGGTACATCGTTCCATCCAGGAAAATTTGGGGGATTTATCATAGCCCCCTTTTCAAAATCAATGGGCCCCGGCATACCCAGCCCAATAGCACATATGTCGGTAAAGCTTATGCCGGCTTTCGAGGCAATATGTGATAGAACGACTCCAATTTTACATACAAGCTCCTCAGGTCCCCTATCGGATTGAGTGCCAAATACGGCTGTGTGTCCTATTTTTTTGTTTGTGTCCATAATGCATATCATGGTTTTTGTCCCGCCAACATCTATACCTGCAACGTACTTCATAAATCTTATCTCCTGTAAAAAATTATTTACATTTTATGTCCTATAAATAAAATAACCATTTATTTGAAAAAACATGTTACCTGGATTATAATGTTCACAGAAGCCACTAATTAATCGCCTTAAAGGAGGAATAGTCTTGGCTCTAGTGACGTCAAAGGAAATGTTTACTAAAGCGTATAAGGGCAAATATGCTATTGGTGCCTTTAATGTAAACAACATGGAGATAATACAGGGAATAGTCGAAGCCGCACAAGAAACCAGATCACCTTTAATATTACAGGTATCCGCAGGTGCTCGAAAGTACGCCAAGCCCATTTACCTAACAAAACTTGTAGAGGCCGCTGTTGAAGATACATCTCTCCCAATAGTACTTCATCTTGACCACGGCGAAGATTTCGAGATATGCAAATCTTGTATCGATGATGGATTTACATCAGTAATGATCGATGGCTCACGACTCCCATTTGAACAGAACATAGCGGTTACAAAAAAAGTCGTGGAATATGCACATGCCCACGGTGTTGTTGTTGAAGGAGAGCTGGGTAAGCTTTCAGGTACTGAAGACAATGTAAAAGTGGCTGAATCAGAAGCAGCATATACTGACCCGGATCAAGCAGTCGAGTTCGTTGAAAGAACAGGAGTTGACTCATTGGCAATTGCAATCGGCACAAGCCATGGCGCGTATAAGTTTAAGGGAGAGCCGAAGCTTGACTTTGAGAGATTAGAAAAAATATCCGAAAAACTCCCGGGTTTCCCCCTTGTCCTACACGGCGCATCTTCTGTCCTGCCAGAGCTTGTAGAGCTCTGCAACAAGTTTGGAGGCAATATTCCAAACGCACAAGGAGTCCCGGAGGAAATGCTTCGGAAGGCAGCAATTCTTGGGGTTTGCAAAATAAATATAGACACAGATCTTCGCCTGGCAATGACGGCTATTATACGCAAATACCTTGCAGAAAAACCGTCCGACTTTGACCCAAGGACGTACCTGGGAAAGGCCAGAGCTGCAATAAAGCAAATAGTTGCCCACAAGATGAAAAATGTATTAGGTTGCGCAGGCATGATATGATCAGATAATTGTCGCCAAGAGTGCGCTGGAGATTCCTATGCTCAGAAAATTTACCAAATCGTTATTAATAAACTTCAACCCTCGGACAAGGGTAGTTGGTTTGCCATTATAAATACTTTTTTCCGTCTCCCCGCCTATATCATGAGAATAATAAACACCCTGAATGGTCGCTCCCAACAAAGAGTCTATAATCGAACCGACAAAACCTCCGGCGGTTACTAATATGAAAATATGGGTGTAATTGTAATGATGCTGTATAAATCCGGTAGACACAATACATATCAAAACGGTAAAAACACCGATAAACATAGCCCCAAGCAGTGCAGCGAACGTACCAATCAAGCTAACGGCGCCTGAGGTCCCTTTTTTTACCCTTTGTAAAGTCCTGAGGCAAATTGGCTGCTTTTTGTTTAATATTCCAAGCTCAGTAGCCCAGGTATCGGCATTTGCAGCAGCAAACGCCGCTCCTAACATAAGGAGAAATGAAGGGTTTTTTGTGGCATAGAACAAAACGGAATAGATAAGACCAACACCACCATTTGCAAACACCTGAGCAATATCCCTTCTGCCGGTTTTATCGAACCGGTAAGCTACCTCCTGTTTCATTTCTTTTTTAAAATGACTAAGAATGCTGGAGGATATAAAAAAAATAATCATGAGGACTGACCCGAATAATCCGGATGTTACACACATGGCTGTCCCTAAAAAAATGGCTCCTATGGACCCATCTAAAGTAAGGGACTTTTTTAAATAGGCAATGTAAGATATCAAAAAGCTTAAAATAAAGCCAAAGCCGGCACTGTATATGAACAAATAAGCCACCCTGTCCTGTAGCATGTGCGTAAATATATATGCCAAAACAGATGCAACGATGGGAACAGTAATATTGTCCATCCCCAGAGGTGTAATTGCTTCCGTAATTGAAGCAAGTAGAGAAACGGCAAGGCTGACTACAATTGTCTCAAAGCCAAATCCTCGATTGGCACCTAGAAACAGTGCGGTAACAGCAAACGACAATATAAACATCGCTGCGGAGCCCTCTATGCTCTTTACACTATTCATTATGTGGTATTTAAATCTACCGTAATTCTTGCCTACTATTGCGGCAAAACCATCACCGTAACCCATTACTAGTGCACCTATTGCTCCTATATACCTTATGTCTTCACCTAATAGCCCGCCTCTCCAGGTGAGTAATATGAGAATTATAAGCGATATGGGAAAATAGACGGTGCCTAGGTCGGAAGAATCTTTTCCCCTCTCCATGCTTTTAAATAGGTCTTTTTTATATGAGTAATAATTTACTGCAACAAACAGAGCAGGTGGAATAAGTGCATACCAAATCCCATCAATCAAATACATGGCTACAATCCACCAGTGTGCAACACCTATGTGGATAAACTTTCTTGTAAACTCATTGCCAAAATTCCCTATCTTTCTCAGAATTTCAGATGCGAGAATCACCGCAAACACAAATACAATTGATATTAGAACACCTGCCAAATCTCCAGTCACAAATACTTAACCTCCGATCATTTTTCATAAATTGCCGTATCTACATTTTATTAAATTGTACTTGATTTGGCAACATACGGTATTAGTATGAATCGCCGTGTGAGTTATTTCTCTCATCTATACTAAGACAGCCTAAGAGACCATTTAGGTGTTTATATCGGTTTATTATTCCCCGAAAAGACCACGCGCAACGGTTTCACGGTCAGGAGTGTCACAATAGCCTAAGGTATAAAATATTGTAGGGACAACCCTTTAAATTAACCCAAATAAAATGTATGATTAAATTATAAAGAAATGGCCAACAGTAAGTTTCTCGGAAAGGAGAAAATGATTTGAGGGAAATTCATGTAGAACAGATTATTTCAGCTGTAGAAAAGCTATGCATAGAATCGAACATTAGATTGCCTTCTGATGTAAAACAGGCTTTAAAAAAAGCGGCAAAAAAAGAAACCTCCCCTCTCGGGAAGCAAATAATCAAAGATATATTGAGAAATTCCGAAATTGCAGAGCAAAAGAATATACCAATATGCCAAGATACCGGCTTCGCTGTGTTCTTTTTAAAACTTGGGAATGAAGTAAAAGTTGTGGGTGGGAATATTATAGATGCAATTAACGAAGGTGTTAGGCGAGGCTACTCTAATGGTTATCTGAGAAAATCCATCGTAACCGACCCGTTTTTGACGAGAAAGAACACTGGGGACAATACCCCTGCTGTAATCCATACCGAATTGGTCACGGGCAACAAAATCAATATTACCATAGCGCCAAAGGGCGGGGGAAGCGAAAACATGAGTGCTTTGCGCATGCTGAAACCCGCAGACGGGATTGAAGGTGTCAAGAAATTTGTGTTGCAAACCATAGATAAAGCCGGGCCGAATCCTTGCCCGCCCATCATCGTCGGTATAGGCATAGGAGGCACGATTGAAGTCGCTACCCTGATTGCAAAAAAAGCACTGCTGAGACCAATAGGACAGCACCATCCACAAACCGAAGTTGCGAAATTTGAAGAACAACTTTTGAACGAAATCAATAAATTGGGCATAGGGCCGCAGGGCTTCGGCGGCACGTCAACTGCCCTTGCTGTCAATATAGAAACATTCCCCGCCCACATTGCCAGTTTGCCGGTTGCCGTAAACATCCAATGTCATGTCGCTAGACACATGGAAATCGAGATTTGAACAATAGGAGGGAATATACTTGAAAAAAAATTTGTCTACACCTTTAACCGAAAAAGCAATTAAAGGACTGCGATGTGGTGACAGGGTGTTGTTGAGCGGAATTATTTATACGGGACGCGATGCAGCACATAAGCGCCTTGTCGAAATTCTTGTTAATGGTGGGCAGCCACCCTTAAATTTTCAAGGTCAAATAATTTACTATGTAGGCCCCTGTCCCGCAAAACCAGGTAATGTAATAGGTTCTGCCGGGCCTACAACAAGCGGTCGGATGGATACATATACACCTGCTCTCTTAAAAAATGGGCTTAAAGGCATGATCGGCAAGGGAACAAGATCCAAAGCAGTAATTGAAGCGATGAAAACATATGGCGCGATATATTTTGGAGCAATCGGAGGAGCCGGCGCCCTTCTTTCACAGTGCATTAAAAAAGCAGAAGTCGTCGCATTCGACGACCTCGGGCCTGAAGCTGTCTTTAAATTAGAGGTAGAGAATCTCCCGCTCACCGTAGTAGTGGACTGCCTGGGAAATGACCTTTATAAAATAGGCCGCGAAGAGTATAGTCAGATTTAAAGGAGGGAAAACTTTGTCATTAAGAGAACAAACGTTACAGCTACACAGAGAAAACAAGGGTAAAATTGAAGTAATAAGCAAGATTCCAATCAAAGACCAGCGCGATCTCAGTTTGGCGTATACACCTGGTGTTGCAGAACCTTGTAAGGAAATCTACGCTAACCCTGAAAAGGTATTCGAATATACGGCAAAAGGCAATACGGTTGCAATAGTCTCAGACGGCACTGCAGTGCTCGGTCTTGGTAATATCGGAGCAAAAGCAGCCATACCTGTAATGGAAGGAAAGGCCGTATTATTTAAGTGCTTTGCTGGGATCAATGCTTTTCCAATTTGTATCGAGACCTCTGATATCGATACAATAGTTGAAACAGTAAAGCTCATTGAACCTGTTTTCGGGGGAATCAACCTTGAAGATATAGCCGCACCTGCATGTTTCGAAATTGAGAGGCGCTTAAAAGAACAGCTGTCTATCCCAGTATTTCATGATGATCAGCACGGCACCGCCATAACAGCTCTTTCAGGAATAATGAACGCACTAAAGTTAGTTAAAAAAGACCTAAAAAATACATATGTAGTAATTAACGGTTCTGGTGCCGCAGGCATCGCTATTGCTAAAATTTTCCTGAGTGCCGGGGTTAAAGATATCGTTATGTGCGACCGCAACGGAATCATATACAGTGGCAGAAAAGAAGGGATGAATTTTGCCAAGGAAGAGATCTGTAAACAGACAAATACACTTAACCGAAAGGGAACACTTGCGGATGCTCTACAGGGAGCAGACGTGTTCGTGGGTGTTTCTACAGCAAATATTGTAAGCAAACAAATGGTTCGTAGCATGAATAGAGAGCCCATAATCTTTGCAATGGCAAACCCCGTCCCGGAAATCGACCCGGAAGAGGCAAAAGATGCAGGTGCCAAAATCGTGGGTACAGGAAGGTCGGATTTTCCAAACCAAATAAACAACGTCCTTGCCTTCCCTGGTGTATTCAGGGGCGCTCTGGACGTGCGGGCAACTGAAATAAATGAACAGATGAAACTGGCAGCAGCTCACGCACTGTCAGAGCTGATTCCCAAAAATGAACTTCATGAAAACTATATCATTCCAAAGCCGTTCGACTCGCGCGTTGCCCCGGCTGTAGCCAAAGCAGTAGCCAAAGCCGCAATGGAAACAGGGGTGGCAAGATTAAATGTGAAGCCTGATCAAATTGCAACAAATACCGTCAAACTAGTAAAAAAGGCAAATTCATATTTTTAATACGATATCAACAAATATGAAGGCCAGCTAAGTACTTTACACCGCCGCCTTTGTCATTGACTGATGCTGACTTTCATATTGATTGTTATCTTCAAACTATACGGTAAGTTTGAATTAGCAAATTATAATACGTCAAAGGTCGCCGTCTCCTTTCAATGATACCTAAATAATAAGAACACGCCTGTAAGGATTATCAATGCACCGGTGAATGGATTCCAGGTTTCTCTACCACCTTCGAAATATGTTTCCCTGTTAGTTCATTTGCACATCGACCTATAAAAGACTCATATGCTGGATTTAAATATACTACGTTCCCCTCTTCATTTACAACAATTACACCTAGATTCATGCTTTCAACAATTGTCTGAAAAAAACTCCGGGTAATCTGAAATGTCACTCAGTCACCTCCTAAAAAAATTGCATGTTTTGAATATGTAAAAAATAAAACCTATTCCGGCTGAATCCAGTATGGATTTATGCAATAAGGAATAGGCATAGTAGATATTATCCACATTCATATCTTATTTTGATCTCTTAGATAAATAAAAAGATATAAGGCAAATAACAAGTTGTCTTTTATCTGGTAGCCATAGGGGGATTCGAACCCCCGTTACCGCCGTGAGAGGGCGGCGTCCTAAACCCCTAGACGATATGGCCGTATTATTGGCTGCGGGACTAGGATTCGAACCTAGACAACATGATCCAGAGTCATGCGTGCTACCATTACACAATCCCGCAGCAACTGATTTATGCAATTTCATATTATAAATGAAATCGCTTAATATGTCAATTGTAAAATTTCCATGGGTATAGTTATGTTATGGCAATGTAACTATTGACAGTTACGGTATGCAATTTATACTACCAACGCTATCAAAACAGTCTCAACTGAGACAACGCATTTGTTTCAACGGTCCGCTGTCGACATGTAGCTGGTGCATTTACTGCATCACTGTGTAAAGACGATTAATACCCACATAACTGTAGACAATCTTTAAGTCTTTAACACTTATAGACAGACTAGCGACTAACTGCATCCACTGCAGGTACTGCAGCTTCCACCACTACAGCTGCTAGAGGATGAACCGGCATTACCACCTTTCCTGAAATAGCAAAAACCGGTAAAACGCTGGCTTACACGACCTCCGCATTTTGGGCAGCTGACCTTCTCCTTGTCTTTAATAGAGACAAATTCGCTGAAATTATGTCCACAATCACAACATTTAAAATCAAACGTAGGCATTTATTCTTTCCCCCTTTTTAATTTTCATCTTTATTTAAATGCGCATGTTATAGTCTTTAAAGGCCTTTTTTATTTCTCGGTTTGCATCCCTTCGCTTGATGTCTTCCCTTCTGTCATAAAGAGTTTTTCCCTTTGCAAGGGCTAATTCCACTTTAACTAAGCCTTTTTCATTAAGATAAAGTTTCAAAGGAATAATTGTCAGCCCTTTTTCTTTAATAAGCCCATATAACCTGTCAATCTCCCTGCGCTTCATGAGCAACTTGCGAGTGCGCATTGGATCTTTATTAAAGATATTGCCTTTTTCATACGGGCTTATATGCATATTGTGAATATACAATTCTCCGTTTTCAATTTTGGCGAAACTGTCTTTTAAATTGCCCTTGCCAGCTCTAAGCGATTTGACTTCAGTGCCTGCAAGCGCAATTCCTGCTTCATAAGTCTCGATTATATGATAATCATGTCTTGCCTTTCTGTTTGTGACAAGATCTCTTGACTTTTTTTCCATTTTCTTAACCCCCTAGAGCTCGAACACCTTTTATCTTACAAATCGCCTATGTGGTTACTTAAAATTAGAGTTTTTAGGTTATTTTTTTAGGGCAGTATTATACCTGCAAATAATGTATTATATTATACAAAAAACAAACCAATGCTAGAGTAGTACTATGTTTATCGTATCATGTTTTTGTGTCACCAACAACTTTTTTTATAAAATCACCACTCTTTACGTCCGACTCCTGCCTATCCATTGACAAATGCAAAATCTATCTGCCTCTCGGAGATATTGACTTTTATGACCTTTACTTCTGCCGCATCACCGATTTGGTATACCTTGCCGGTCCGCTCACCTTTTAAAGTTACAGTCTTTTCGTCAAATGTATAATAGTCGTCCTCCATATTGCTTACATGTATTAAACCTTCAACCGTATTGTCAAGTTCTATAAATATGCCAAAGGGAGTTATACCTGAAATGACTCCATTGTAAATGTTTCCAACCCTTTCCGCCATATATTCCGCAATTTTTAATTCTACGGTTTCTCGTTCAGCCTCCTCAGCTATTCTTTCCCTCTCAGAAGCAATTTTAGCCATTTTGCTCAATATTTTATTAAGTTTTTTTTGGCGCGCTGAATCAAGTCTTCCTTCTAGATGTTCCCTGATAATTCTATGAATTATTAAGTCAGGATATCTCCTAATAGGTGCTGTAAAATGTGTATAAAATCCAGCAGCCAATCCAAAATGACCTGCATTTTGTTCACTATAACGGGCACGCTTTAGAGATCTCAACAACACAGTGTTGATCAACTTTTCTTCAGGTTTTCCCTTCGCTTTTTCAATAATCTTCTGAAGGGTCTTTGGTTTTATATTCCTGACACCTTTGATTGAGTAGCCGAGGTTATACAAAAATTCCTCGAGTGCAAGCATCTTTTCTTCGTCGGGAACCTCGTGAATACGGTAAACAAATGGGATTTTCAGCCAATACATGTGCTCGGCTATAATTTGATTAGCTGATAACATAAACTCCTCTATTATACGGTGAGAAATCGCTCTTTTTTCCTTAATTACGTTTATAGGATAACCGTTGTCATCAAGAATAACCTTTGCTTCCTCAATGTTAAATTCTATGCTTCCCCGGTTAATCCTGTTTCGTGAAAGTTTTTCAGCAAGCTCTCTCATCAACTCCAAATCTTTAATTAGATAACCATAACGGTTTATCAAATCAGGTGATTTCCCTTCTAATATACTGGTTACCTCCGTATAATTCATGCGCTCACACGATTTTATAATTCCAGGAGTTATTCTATAGCTCTTAATCTTTGCTGCTGCATCGAAATCTATAATAATACTCATCGTAAGGCGAACAGTATTTGGATTCAAGCTGCAAATGCCATTGGAAAGCTTTGGAGGTAACATCGGGATTGCTCTATCCACCAGATAAACGCTACAGCCTCTTTTCATCGCTTCAATATCTATAGGGCTTTTTTCTTTTACATAATAACTTACATCAGCTATATGGACACCCAATCTGTAACCGTCACTCAAACTCTCTATCGAAACGGCATCATCAAGGTCTTTTGCATCTTCTCCGTCAATTGTAATGACCCTTTTGTCTCTAAAATCTTCTCTTCCTTTTTGGTCATCTTCACTTACTTCATCCGGGATTTTTTCTAGTTGGTTTTTTACCCTACCCGGGAAATCGAGGCGCAGATCGTATTTTTTTATTATGGAAATAATATCCATGCCCGGGTCATCTTGGTACCCCAAAACCTCAATTATCTCTCCTTCTGGATTCCTTCTCCTTTCTGGCCAATTCGTTATCCTCACGACTACTTTTTGACCGGTCTTTGCTCCAGAAGTGTTCTCCCTGGGAACGTAAATGTCATAAAAGAATCTTTTATCATCTGGAATGACAAATGAAAAGTTTTTCCCCTTTTCTAAGGTTCCAACAACTTTTTTTTTAGCCCTTCTTAGTATGCGTATTACTTCCCCTTCTCTCTTAGCATCTCCTTTAACTCGTATTTTAGGTCGTACTATTACTCGGTCGCCATGCAATGCTCCATTTGTATTTTCACGGCTTATATATACATCTTCTTCATCCTGGCTTTCGGCAATTAAAAAGGCATATCCGCCGGGGTGGCCTTCTAAAGTCCCTACTATCAGATTCATACGTTCAGGTATACCGTACCTTCCGCGGCGGTTTTTAACCACAAGGCCATCTTTTTCCATATGACAAAGTGTTTTTAGAAATAAATCGGCTTCTTCCATATCAATGTTTAGTGCTTGAATAAGCTCTAAATCAGTCACCGGCTTATAAGCCTTTTCTCTCATGAACTCAAGCAGTTTTTCTTTTAAAGGCATATTCCACTGTCCCTTCTTTCTTTTCATACTCTATTGTTTCCAACTTTATCGTTTTGCAATCTGCTTCTAAATTATATATTTCTGAATAAAATTTAATAAAATTAAAGAATTGAGGTAAGGTGGTCAATTTTGTCAAAAGAAATATTTCGTGCTTCAATTTTTCAAAGGGCAGACAGAAACAAAAAAGTTTGTGTTATTATCTTGGCTGTTTTCGTATTAGGAATAGCATATCAATGGTCTATAACAAGGTCAATACCCGTGCTTCAAAGTTTTATAAATACAAAAACCGTTGTTATAGATCCCGGTCACGGCACTGTAGAACCAGGAGTAGTACATAAAAGCTCCGGAATTGAGGAGAGCAAGATCAATCTTGATGTAGGGCAAAAGCTCAAAAAAATGCTTCTAAGTAAGAATTACAATGTAGTAATGACAAGAGAAAAAGAAACGCGCAAAAAATTGCCGATTCGAGAGGATTTAAAAAAAAGGGTGGATGTAGCGAAATCTGTCTCAGCAGACATTTTTGTAAGTATTCACGTCAATCAGTTCACCGATTCAAAATACTTCGGAGCACAGTGTTTTTTCTTTCCTCATAAGGAAGATAGCAAAATATTAGCCCTGCTCATCCAAGAAGAACTCAAGCGCCTTCAGCCGAATAATCATAGAAAACCTCTTGCAAAAGACTTATATGTATTAAGAGAGACACCAATGCCTGCCGTGCTGGTAGAAATTGGATTTTTATCTAATGATGTAGACAGGCACAAGCTAACTGACCCGGATTACAGAAATAAAATTGCTGAGGCAATCTTTAAAGGTATTCAAAGGTATTTCGAGGGGAACATTCCTACTACATGAAAAACAAGGGTCTTGATAGTATATCAAGACCCTGTAATAACATATACCAATCACATAAAAAGCGGTGCAAACACAAGTGCAACAATTGTCATAAGCTTAATAAGTATATTAATGGACGGTCCAGATGTATCCTTAAACGGGTCTCCAACCGTATCCCCCACAACAGCCGCCGCGTGAGTCGATGTTCCTTTCCCTCCGTAGTTGCCTGATTCTATATACTTTTTAGCATTATCCCAGGCGCCACCTGAATTAGCCATTTGAATTGCTATCATGACCCCTGTAACAAGTGCTCCTGCGAGCAGGCCCCCCAGGGCTTCCTTACCAAAAATCAATCCGACCGCAAGTGGTGCAATAACCGCCATCAGGCCGGGTACAATCATTTCCTTTAGAGCAGCTGTTGTGCTGATATCAACACATCTCGCATAATCAGGTTTCGCCTTTTCTTCCATGATTCCCGGAATCTCTTTAAATTGACGCCTGACCTCTTCTATCATATGGAATGCAGCTTTTCCAACAGCCTCCATAGTCATTGCTGAGAAAAGATATGGCAGCATACCGCCAATTAACAGACCCATTATCACATCAGCCTTGAGCAAATTAATGCCTTCAGTCAAACCTACTGCCGTTGTGTATGCAGAAAATAACGCCAATGCTGTTAGGGCAGCTGAGCCAATTGCAAAGCCTTTCCCTATGGCGGCTGTGGTATTTCCAACAGAGTCAAGTTTGTCGGTAATCTGTCTTACACTGGGATCCATTTCTGCCATTTCCGCGATTCCACCTGCATTATCAGCTATCGGTCCATATGCATCAACAGCTACAGTCATGCCGGTCGTAGAAAGCATGCCTACAGCTGCTATAGCAATTCCATAAAGACCTGCAAATTTATAAGCTATAATAATAGCAATTGCTATAAACAGTACTGGAAATGCAGTGCTCTTCATGCCTACAGCCAAACCAGAAATAATATTAGTAGCGGGACCTGTTTGTGAGGCTTCAGCTATTCCTTTTACAGGGGCGTTTTCTGATGATGTATAGTATTCAGTTATTGCTCCTATGATAATCCCTACTATAATGCCTGATGTGGCCGCATAAAATCCACTTAATTCTCCCAACACACTTTTACTGAGAATGAAGGAAAATAAGATAATTAATATTCCGCTGACATATGTCCCGTTCATCAAAGCCTTCTGAGGGTTTGAACCTTCCTTTGTCTTCACCAGGAAACTTCCTATAATCGAACTCAAAATTCCGGCTGAAGCCAAGAGGACTGGAAACACAACACCTTTAATGCCGTATGCTTGTCCACTAGTAACAGAAACCGCAACAGCACCTATCGCCATACCCGAAACTATTGAACCAACATAAGATTCAAATAAATCAGCTCCCATACCTGCAACATCGCCGACATTGTCTCCTACGTTGTCGGCTATAACCGCAGGATTCCGAGGATCATCTTCGGGTATCCCCGCTTCAACCTTTCCTACTAAATCAGCCCCTACATCAGCTGCCTTAGTGTATATCCCTCCGCCTACTCTGGCAAAAAGCGCAATGGAACTTGCGCCCAGGGCAAAGCCGTTTATTACGTCAAAGCTTCTCACATCTGATGGGTTTCCAAAAATAAAATAAAGCACCCCTAAACCTAAAATACCCAGTCCAACAACTGACATGCCCATAACTGCCCCGCCGGAAAATGCTATATTAAGTGCTTTGTTCTGACCGTCTCTTGCAGCATTCGCCGTCCGGACATTGGCTTTCGTAGCAACGTTCATGCCGACATAACCAGCAAGCACTGATGCAACTGTACCTGTTATGTAGCATACAGCTGTAGACCAATTTATTAAATAACCTATTACAATAAACATCACAATTACAAATATCAAGAGTATCTTGTATTCCCTGAGTAAAAAAGCCATTGCCCCCTCATGAATAGAATCTGAGATATCCTTCATCCGGCCATCTCCTGCGGGACTTTTAACAACTCTCATTGCTAAAATGCACGCATATAATAGTGCAATGACTCCTAATACAGGAGCCCATATCATCAAGCTTCCCATCCATTTTCCCTCCAAATTATGCGTTGCTCATCTGATAAAAACTATCATTAAAACAGAAATTGCTAAAAATGCAATTGCAAGTATACTTGTAAAACGAGATAGCTTTTCGTCAATACCCTTTTTCTTCCCAAAAAAGCTTTCTGCCCCACCAGCTATCGATCCAGACAAGCCTGCGCTCTTTCCTGATTGCAGCAGAACTGTCGCAATAAGGCCTACACATACAACCACATATATTACTGTTAAAAAAACCTCCACTAGCTTGCCACCTCCTATTCGATTTGACGACTGTTATTTTATCACAATACATAAGAAAACTCAATATGATTAAAATATTAGGACGCACAATGCGGGAATAAGTATAGCCCTTATTGTGAAAATCCCGCTATTATGCTGTCATTTTATTTATATTATATTGATTAGCAATTATATTGTTAGTAATGTATAAATAAAAAAACCACCCGACATGCAATCGAGGATTGCCGTCGTCCCCCGGAAATCTTGTCGTTTCATAATGAAATCCGGCAGGTTTCGTGTGTTCCTACCGGATCAAGTTCTTTATCTCTTTATATTATAAAAGGCTTTCAAGCCTGGATATTCAGCCGAATCCCCGAGTTCTTCTTCTATTCTGAGAAGCTGATTGTACTTCGCTACCCTGTCCGTTCGTGAAGGCGCCCCTGTTTTTATCTGACCGGAATTCACAGCGACAACCAAATCGGCAATTGTCGTGTCTTCGGTTTCTCCTGAACGATGAGAAACAACAGCGGTGTAGCCAGCCCTTGAAGCCATCTGTATGGCATCCAGAGTCTCCGAAAGGGTCCCTATCTGATTGAGTTTTATCAAGATGGAATTTGCAACATCCATTGTAATCCCTTGTGACAGACGACTTGTATTTGTTACAAAAAGGTCATCGCCTACAAGCTGGACCTTGTTACCAATGGTTTTGGTAAGAAGCCTCCATCCGGCCCAGTCTTCCTCTGCCATACCATCTTCAATAGAAATAATGGGGTATTTTTCCACAAGCTTAGCATAATAGTTTACCATTTCTTCTGCATCGTACTCAAGACCTTCTCCTTTGAGATAATACTTCCCATCACTGAAAAACTCAGATGATGCCGCATCTATGGCTATAAATATATCTTCCCCTGGAGTATAACCGGCCTTTTCAATTGCTTCCACCAGGTAAATAATTGCTTCTTCATTTGACGATAAATTGGGTGCAAAACCTCCTTCATCACCAACCGTTGTGCTAAGCCCTTTATTGTTCAAGACCTTTTTCAGGGTTTGAAAAGTCTCTGTTCCCATCCTGAGAGCTTGGGCAAAACTTTTCGCTCCCAGCGGCATTATCATAAACTCCTGAATATCAACATTGTTGTCTGCGTGCTTTCCGCCGTTTAAAACATTCATCATTGGAGCAGGAAGCGCCCTTGCATTGACTCCACCTAAATACCTGTAAAGGCTCAAGGACAGATAATCAGCCGCAGCCTTTGACACGGCCAGAGAAACTCCTAAGATAGCGTTTGCACCTAACTTACCTTTATTGTGCGTACTATCCAGTTGTATTAGCAGTTGGTCAAGCCCGGCTTGATCCAATGCATCAAAACCCCTGATTTCTTTGGCAATTCTTTTGTTAACATTTTCAACAGCCTTTAATACACCTTTTCCGTTATAGCGTTCTGAATCCTTATCCCTTAATTCAACAGCTTCAAACCTACCTGTTGAAGCTCCTGATGGCACAGATGCCCTCCCGAATGACCCGTCCTCGAGCACTACCTCGACTTCGACGGTTGGGTTCCCACGTGAATCAATTATTTCTCTGGCAAATACATCTAGAATATTTGACAACTAAACTCACCTTCCAAACGATTTTTTTATATTAACTTCTAATCCAAAGTTTCTAGTATTAGCGAGTCCCCTATCATCTCCTGCGGCTTATTTATTCCCAAAAGCTGCAGTATAGTCGGGGCAATATCAGCTAGTTTCCCTTGTCGCAGTTTATAGTATTTGTCGCTTACCAATATAAACGGCACTGGATTGGTGGTATGCGCTGTGTGTGGTTCCCCACTGGCATAGTCCAACATCTGTTCTGCATTCCCATGATCTGAGGTTATAATAGCAGTCCCAGACTTTGCCCTGATGGCCTCCACTACTTTTCCTACACATTCATCTACTACTTTAACGGCTTCTCTGGCGGCATTAAAAATACCAGTATGCCCAACCATATCTGTATTCGCATAGTTTAAAACTATAATATCATAAACCTCTTCATTTATTTTTTCGATGACCGTCCTGGTTACCTCATATGCACTCATCTCCGGTTTAAGGTCATATGTAGCCACCTTTGGAGAAGGTATTAAAATCCTGTCCTCATTTGGAAATGCCTTTTCAACTCCTCCGTTGAAAAAAAAGGTTACGTGAGCGTATTTTTCCGTCTCAGCTATCCTCAGCTGTTTCAAACCTTCGTTAGATAAAACTTCGGCCAATATATTTTTTAAAGACTGGGGGGGATATGCAACCATTGCATTTTTAATTTTTCTATCGTACTGTGTCATGCAAACAAAATTCAAGGGAATAAAGCCGGCTTTTCTTTTAAACCCATCAAAATCCTTTTCACAAAATGCGTATGTAAGCTGCCTCGCTCTGTCGGGTCTGAAATTAAAAAATATTACAGAGTCTCCTTGCTCAATTTTGCTCTTTGGGTTTCCATTTTTAGATACAATAACAGTGGGCATTACAAATTCGTCAGTTTCTTCTCTTTTATAACTCTTTTCAATCGCCAGACTTGCTCTCTCAACTTTTATCCCTTCACCGAATACAATTGCATTATAAGCTTTCTCTATACGATCCCAACGCTTATCCCGGTCCATTGCATAATACCGACCCGAAATGGTGGACAACACTCCTGTTTTAAGAGATGCCATTTTTTCTTCTATTCTATTTATGTAAACCATCGCATTAGATGGCGGGACGTCCCTGCCATCTAAAAAGGCATGCAGGTAAACCTTTTTTAATCCCCTTATTTTCGCAAACTCAAGTAAAGCCTCCAAATGTTGAATATGACTATGCACTCCGCCATCTGACAGGAGGCCCATGAGGTGAAGGGCCTTGTTGTTGTTAACAGCCTGTTCAATCGACGAATTTAGAACCGGATTTTTGAAAAATTTCCCACTCTTTATATCCTCGCTTATGCGCGTAAACTCCTGAAAAACAATCCTGCCTGCCCCTATGTTCAGATGGCCAACCTCTGAATTACCCATCTGACCTTCTGGAAGACCTACTGCAAGCCCGCTGGCCGAAAGAGTAGAATTAGGATAATGATGTAACAGCCTGTTAAAGTTTGGTGTGTGCACCTTTAATATTGCATTTCCCTCAATTCTTGGGTTTAATCCCCATCCATCAAGTATTATTAATATCAGAGGTTTTATTGGCACCGTCTCATCTCCCACTAATCCGTGTTAAATGTTACTATTTTGGAAAAAGCATCTGTCTTAAGGCTTGCCCCACCTACAAGAACACCATCGATGTCCGGTTGGAGCATTAACTCCTTTATGTTATCAGGTTTGACACTGCCTCCGTACAAAATTCTTACTTTTTCTGCCGTGTTTTCTCCAAATAACTCATATATTTTATTTCTAATCAAATGTACAATTTCTTGTGCGTCATTGCCTGAAGCCGTCTTCCCGGTCCCTATTGCCCATATAGGTTCATAAGCAAATATAACTTTTTCAATATCTGTAGAAATTAAGCCTTTTACAGCCTCTGAGACTTGATCAAGAACCCAGCGTTCTGTGATCCCCTGCTCTCTTTGAGGTAAAGATTCACCAACGCAAATAATCGGTGTAATGCCATGTTTTATGGCGGTTTTAACCTTCTTGTTTATATTTTCATCAGTCTCTGCAAAATACTGTCTGCGTTCGGAATGCCCCAATATCACATAATCACACGGAATTTCTTTTAGCATTATTGGCGATATCTCTCCTGTATAAGCCCCTGAATCTTCCCAGTGCATGTTTTGAGCACCAAGCTTTAGTCTGGTGTTTTTTGTCTTTTCAGCCGCAGCCCAAAGACATGTAAAAGTTGGACATATTACTATCTCAGCTTTAAAATCGTCTATTTTGATCAGGAATTCATCTAAAAAGCTTAATGTCTCATTTTTTGTGTTATTCATTTTCCAATTTCCCACAATCAAGGGAATTCTTTCCATGGAAATACCCCCCCTATTTTTCATTTAAAGCAGCTATCCCTGGGAGCTCTTTACCCTCAAGAAATTTAAGCGATGCGCCTCCGCCCGTAGATATGTGAGTCATTTTTTCTGCATATCCCAGCTTCTCAACTGCTGCAGCAGAGTCACCGCCACCTATTATCGTAACTGCTTGAGATTCAGCAAGTTCACGAGCAACAGTCAAAGTGCCTTCAGCAAAGTCATCGATTTCAAATACACCCATTGGTCCATTCCATATTATTGTTTTAGCCTTCTTTATTACATTTGCAAATTTCTCCTGTGACACTTTTCCAATATCTAAACCCATCATGTCTTCTGGTATCTGTTCAATGCTAACCGTCTTATATTCGGTGCCCTGCCTTAATTCCTTCGCTACTACAACATCTTCTGGCAATACAATGTCAACACCCCTATTTTTTGCACTTTCTAATAATTGGCGTGCAAGATCCACCTTGTCTTTTTCAAGCAAGGATCTGCCCACTTCGTATCCAAGGCTTTTCAGAAACGTAAACGCCATTCCGCCGCCTATTAATAAAGAGTCAACCTTGCTGAGCAGATATTCTATTACACCGATTTTATCACTGACCTTCGCGCCGCCCAATATTGCCAAAAATGGCCTATCCGGAACCTCGAGAGCTCTACCCATGGTATCCAATTCTTTTTTTATCAAGAAACCTGCTCCTGAAGGCAAATACTTTGCTACACCTGCTGTCGACGCATGTAACCTGTGTGCAGTACCGAAAGCATCATTTATGAAAATATCCGCAAGTTTTGCCAACTTCTTTGCAAAATTAGGGTCATTTTTCTCTTCTTCCGCATAAAACCTTACATTTTCGAGCATAACTATGTCACCAGAAACCATGGCATCTACGGCTTTTTGCGCCGAATTACCAACGCAATCATCTGCCAGAATGACTGATTTGCCCACAAGTTCTGATAATCTCTTTGCAGCAGGGGAAAGGCTGTACTTTTTGTCAACCTTACCCTTGGGTCGACCTAGATGGGATACGAGAACAACCTTAGCACCACGATCAAGGAGGTAATGAATTGTTGGTAAAGCCGCCCTTATACGCGTGTCATCCGTAATTCGGCCGTCTTGATCGATAGGTACATTAAAGTCTACACGTACCAAAACCCGCTGTCCATTTATTTCAAAGTCCTCCAAGGTTTTTTTATTCATGATTATCGCCTCCCTCTATTTCCAGCAACCTCCGTGCTGCACCTTCGTCGGTAATGAGCACGGAAGGCTGGTGATATCTCAGAAAAGCCTGTATAGCCGGGGCTTTGTTAGCACCACCTGCAACGGCAATAACAGTCCTGATTTTACCAAGGGCCTTTGCAGACAGGCCTATGCTCGTTGTTGTATGGACTATCTTGCCTTCTTTGCTAAAATAAAAACCAAACGCTTCAGCAACAGCACCTTTGTTGATTATATCCAATACCTGCTCTCTACTCATCCCTCTCCTGCTCGCCATTTCTTCAGCACCACCTATACCATGAAGAAGAATGGTAGCATTGTTTATTACAGAAATAACTTCCCTTACACTCGGTTCGTTTACTACAGAGTCCATCGCCGCAGAACCTAAATTATCGGGGACATATAGTAATTCATATTCTACGCCCAGTTTTTTTGCAAGTTCTGCTGCGATGGTGTTTGGCTGGATTTCAACCTTTTCACCGAGGCCGCCTCTCCCGGGGACAATAACAACATTTTTGTGTGAAGTCGAATTGAGGAACTTTGGGATCTGTGCTATGGTAGTCCCACCGGTCACGGCAATTATGTCCCCATCTTTCAATGAAGATTTTAGAAAATCCGCAGCCTCCTTACCTAACTCTTTGATTATGGTTTTATCTTCGTCTGAGTTACCCGAAACTATTATAACATCTTTGCAACCAAATTTGCATTTTATTTCCTCGGAAATAGTATTTAGGCCCTTTAAATAAAACATGAAATTTTCAAGGTCGGTAATAATCCGCTCTCCATCATTTGTCACTTTCATGCCTCTTGGATCTATTTCTAGCAGGCCTTGTCCCTCTAGTCTTTTTACTTCTGCCCGCAACGTGCGTTCAGATTTTGATAAAACAGATGAGAGGGCTCTTCTGCCAATCGGTTGGTTAAAATAGATATTTCGCAGAATTATATATCGAAGGTCCACAGTTTGTGCGAGCTCTGGAGCAATTCTTTTTAACATCTTTGCAACCCTCTGCATTTTGACCTCCTGGGTGATTAATATCTAGATCCTATGGATGTTTATAGCCCTCTTTCAGATATAAACCTGACTAAGTCCATAACCCTATGTGAATAACCCCATTCGTTATCGTACCATGACACAACCTTGATCAAGTCATCCTTTATGACCATTGTGGAAAGCCCATCTACAACAGATGATAATTCACTGCCTTTATAGTCCATTGAGACGAGCGGCTCCTCAGAGTAGCCTAGTATTCCCTTCAATCTGCCCTCCGAAGCCTCTCTCATAGCATCGTTGATTTGTTCTGCAGTTGCGCTTTTTTGCAAAAGACATGTTAAATCAACTACGGATACAGCTGATGTCGGTATCCTTAAGGCAAATCCGTTCAGTTTACCTTTTAGTTCTGGAATTACTAGCGCAACCGCTTTGGCGGCACCGGTAGTTGTGGGGATTATGTTGACTGCGGCTGCCCTTGCTCTTCTCAAATCCCTATGTGGCAGGTCTAGTATCCTCTGGTCGTTCGTGTATGAATGAATGGTATTCATGAGTCCTTTTGAAATCCCAAAATTGTCCATTAAGACCTTAGCAACGGGTGCAAGGCAATTGGTTGTACATGACGCATTTGAAATTACATGGTGCTCTTTAGGATTGTATTGGTCTTCATTTACGCCCATTACTATTGTTATGTCTTCTCCCTTTGCAGGTGCGCTTATAACTACCTTTTTTGCTCCCCCTGATTGTATATGTCTTATCGCCTTGTCCTTTGCTGTAAAAACCCCTGATGATTCCACTACTATTTCTACTCCTAAATCTTTCCACGGAATATCGGCAGGGTCTTTTTCAGCAAAAACCTTTATTTCTTTGCCGTTGACAGTAATTGAAGAGTCCTTTGGTTCAACTTCACCATCAAAAGTCCCGAATACCGAATCATATTTGAACAGGTGTGCAAGTGTTCTCGTATCATACAAGTCATTGATTGCTATCACTTGCATATCATCGTGTTTATTTAATGCTGCTTTAAGTACATTCCTCCCAATACGACCAAAACCATTAATTCCAATTCTTACACTCATTAAAATTCCTCCTTATTAATCTCTTTATTTAAGGTTACATTTATAAGCAAATTTTATTCTCAATTGTTTATATTTAACATCCTCATGGGATATATTTGGTCCCATAAGGGTGCAAATTGTCCCGCTTTTGATAAAAAATTTTATTCTGCCTTAAGGCAAAATAAAAAAAGTATAAAAATGTTCATATGAATGATATTATGATTCCGGAAAGTATACTCATTTCAATTGTTCTCTTTATAAACATTGGTTTTAATTTAGTAATAACATGATATTGTCGTTTATATGTGAAATACATTATCTAAATCGTTTTCTCCTTGCCGATGACGGAATGCCTATTTCTTCTCGGTATTTAGCAACCGTCCGGCGTGAAATGATAATGCCCCTTAATTTTAACATATCTGCCAGTTTTTGATCACTCAATGGGTTGTATTGATCCTCTTTTTCAATCATTTCTTTTATCATCTTTTTGATGCTTTCAGATGACGTTGCGGAGCCGTTTGCATTCTCAATCCCACTTTTGAAAAAGAACTTGAGTTCAAAAATCCCCCTGGGAGTCTGAACATACTTTCCGTTAATAGCACGCGAAACGGTAGACTCATGCACATCAACTCTTTCAGCAATTTGCTTTAATGTCAGGGGCTTTAAGTGGGCTAACCCGAAATCGAAAAACCCTCTTTGCACATCAACAATTGATTTAATTACCTTTTGCAAAGTGATACGCCTCTGTTCGAGACTCCTAATTAACCACAAAGCCGAGTCTAAACGATTTGAAAGAAATTTAGACGTATTTGACTCTTTATCTTCCGAATGTAAAAGTGAACGGTAATATGGATTTATAGAGAGTCTAGGAGACACTGTATCGTTCATTATGACAACATAATCATTTCCAACCTTTTCTATAGTAGCATCAGGGACTATATACCGAGTATCATCAGGTGAAGGAAAATTAATTCCAGGTTTTGGATCAAGCTTTAGAATGATATCCTTTAGACATTGTACTTCAGGCAAGGTTATACCCAGAGCTTCAGCTATTTTAGTATACCGGGCTTCTGCAAGGTCTTTAAGATGATTTTGTACCAATTCTTTTATCTTAGGTTTTTGAATACCTTTTTGCTCTATTTGTAAGATCAGACACTCTTTAAGATCACGTGCCCCGATGCCGCACGGTTCAAAAGTTTGTATGAGCTTAACCACTCGCTCCACTTCAGCCTCTGTAACTCTTAAGAACTCAGCAGCATCTTTCACATCTAATGATAAATAACCTCTGTTGTCTATGTTTCCAATTAGGAACTCACCTATTTTAAACTCTGTTTTAGGAATTGTACAAAGATGCAGCTGCATTAAAAGATGATCTTGTAATGAAGGGGTAAATGTAACAAGGTTTTCATAATTGAAGTCATCTTCTTTTTTTTCTCTCGGCATTCTTGAGTATCCAAAATCTGCACAATTCTGGAAATATTCTTCCCAGTCTACTTCTCTTTCTTTTTCTTTTTTTTCTTTACACAACCTCTCAAAATTTTCGTCAGCTTTTGTCTGTTCTTCACTCAAATCTAAAAGCGGATTTTCAAGCAGCTCTCTTTCTATATACTGATTCAATTCTAAAGTCGAAAGCTGTAAAATCTTTATAGCCTGTCGCAACTCTGGAGTCATGATGAGCTTTTGAGTTTGGGAAAGGGTAAGACTGTAACTCATCTGCATTTGTTTCTCCCCCCTTTTAAGCCCTGGATTAAATATTTTTATTCTGTATAATATATTCGATAAAACATTATTTTTTCCTTCTTTTTAAAAATTAAGATTATGTTTGGCATGCAGCAAAAGATGTAACAATACACATCTCGACAAATATTTTTGTTAATATAAATCAAAAAAGAGCCGCCTCCCTTACGAGAACAGCTCCCTTTGAATTTAATCAGTGAGACTCAACACCCTTTGCCCCGTTTTTCCTCATGACCTCTGCAGCTGAGTCAATTTTTTGTTCATGAGTCCTGATTGCCGCTAAAACTCTGCCCTTTCTTACTTCATCTTCATAATACTGTCCTCTGTTTTCAGGTATGCCCCAGTCAATAAGGCCACCTGCTATACCTCCAGTTGCTGCGCCAGATAATAGACCGGCTATTGGACCTGCTGCAATAATCGGGCCAAGGCCGGGTATTGTAAGAGCTCCGGCACCTAAAGCAAGACCAGCAAGGCCACCTAGCATTCCGCCTGTGGTTGTTCCACTTGCAGTCGTTCCCATATCTAAAACAGAGCCGCCTTCTTCCTGGTTCTTACCTTCTTGACCCTTTCCTTTTGTGACAATAGATATTTCGTTCGTCTCAAATCCCGAATCTCTTAAATCAGAGATGGCTTTTTCTGCCTGTTCATGGCTGTCAAAAACTCCTATTACTGTTTTTACCAAGAATAACGCTCCTTTCTGCAGAATCTAAACTTTAGTTTAACCCTTTTTAGTAAACCTATTCGTTTCTGAATTAAAAGTACCTTTCTTAATAATATCGGTTGAAGCATTTTAGTGGTGAAAATGGTTAATATAATAAAGAGCTATTTTTAGCAGGAGGTAGTTCTGATTGTCGGAAAACAAAGATAACACACAAAACGCCAAAGCAGACGAAAGAATAAACAAAACGAGCGAAAGGCTGTGGTC
>JBMNGH010000007.1:0-68996 GCA_050949725.1 Tepidanaerobacteraceae bacterium | reverse complement strand
GAAGTTATTGGTTTAATCAGTATGCTTCTTTATTATTTATACAAAATTCGTGGACTTTTGTCCTTTTAAAGAAATGAAAATACCTGTATAATAAGACATGGTAACAGAGAAAGTAAGAGAATATACATAAAGGAAGCTGATACAATGTTTAAAGGGGTAATTTTCGATTTAGACGGTACGCTGCTAGACACATTACAAGATCTAGCTGAGTCGATGAATGCCGTTTTATGTAAAATGGGATTTCCGACACATGAAACAGAAAAATACAAGTATTTTGTAGGTGATGGCACGGAAATGCTTGTAAAGAGGGCGCTTCCTCAACAGTATATTAATACAAGAGTCAAAGCAAAGTGTGTTGCTATGATGAAAGAAGAATACAGCAATCGAATGACATATAAGACCAAACCTTATGATGGAATAGCAGAACTTCTTGATGAACTTACAAAAAGAAGAATCAAGATGGCTATTCTTTCAAACAAGCCTGACAAATTGACAAGGTTAGTTGTCAGAAGCTTGTTACCAGATTGGGAATTTGCTCCTGTGTTGGGTCAACGAGATGGAATACCTAAAAAACCGCACCCATGTGGGGCGTTTGAGATAGCAAAAAAAATAGGCATAAAGCCGGAAAATTTCTTGTTTGTCGGAGATACAAATGTTGATATGAGAACCTCAAATGCGGCTGGCATGTGCGCCGTAGGTGTCTTATGGGGCTTTAGAGACGAAGCTGAACTAATGGAATCCGGTGCGAGAGCTATTATAAAAAAGCCGGTGGATTTATTACGGTTGTTAGAATATGAAAATATGTTTTGCCAAAAATCCTACTCAAACAACTGTATACCGAGTTTTTCATAAGTTGCCATATTGACACTTCCGGTTATTTTTAACCCGTTATCCTTCTGGAATTTCCTAACAGCTTGAGCTGTTCCAGAACCGTATATGCCGTCAAAATTTCCGTTGTACAAGCCAAAACCAGCTAGGCGCTTTTGAACTTCTACAACGTCAGAACCTTTGGAGCCCGTAGAAAGAGGCCTTAGCCCAAAAGTGAACGGGCCGTCCACACCGCCGACAATATATACCTTGGTGCCGACATCAATCCAATTATATACCTGCTTTACGTGGTTATTATGCATCCTTATGCAGCCATGAGATTCAAATCCCCCTATAGACCAAGGCTTGTTTGTCCCGTGGATTCCGTAAATACCCCAGGGCACGTTTAATCTCATCCAACGTGCACCGAACCCTTCGCCCCAAGAAGATTTTTGTATTATTTTAAATGCCCCTATAGGTGTTGGTGTTTCGAATGTGCCTACAGCGACCGGAAATGATTTGAACGGTTTTCCGTCAGACATGACAGTGAGTCTTCTTTCAAGTGAATTGATAATTATATAAATCTCACCCTCAGGGTCTTCGGTGTTTGGATTATATGCCGGGCTTTCGAATATTTCAGCAAGCATTGTCATTGACTTGATACCAAAAATGCCGTCTGCTACGAGGTTATACGACCTCTGGAATTGTTTTGCTGCCTCTGCTGTGGTTTTATCATAGATGCCGTTTATATCATGTGTATAGTAGCCCATTCTATTTAATTGTATTTGAATTTCCTTAATATCCTCACCATAAAGAGGTGGTGTTTGTAGTTTCAAAACCCTGTCTTGACTGCATGTGCACTTAGGGACCGCGTAGAGATTTGTTGAATAAGAAAATAGAAAGATGAGCAGTGTGATAATAGTTGTAACCTTTTTTAGCATATTTGCCCTCCGAGGTTTTTAGTTGTTTATATATATTTTTTATCTTTTACAAATTTTAATTCTTAATTTAATCATTTCGTACTAGAAAACCTTTAATCATTCTACTTGAACTATTTAAAAGTATATGCTAATATATAGACACACCATGTCAACCGATTTTTTAGTTATTATTGATATGTATTTTTGATTGTCCATAATTTGATTTTTAGAGAAACTTATTATTGAGCCGGTGTGTTGGAATTGGCAGACGAGACGGACTCAAAATCCGTTGTCCGCAAGGACGTGTGGGTTCGACTCCCACCACCGGCACCAGAAAATAACCAACTCTTAAATACGGCGATTCGGATTTGAGAGTTTTTTTATGCCAATTATTCTCGAATTTTCATTTTTAAAAGAGATGAAATCAACTGCATCCCGAATAGGGCAAATAGTTTTTGCTTTATTAAAAAAAAAAAAAAAAAGATATAATTAAACATAATAAGCTTAATACATGGATTTATCACTGTATAGATAATTATTTTAATACTAGTAAGGAAAGAGTGAATAAGTTGAAATCATATAAAGATCTTGAAAAAATCCTGGATGATATAGACGGAAGAGGTTACAAGGCTTACAAGGAATTGGAAGGGCAGTATAAGTTCAACACTTTTACATTATCAATCGACTATGTACAAGGGGATCCATTTGCTTCCCCGTCAAGGATTCGGGTTACGGTTCCCGGAAAAGAGGCCGGATTCCCGCATGAATTATATGACACCGCATATAAACGCAGGGCTGTTGTGGATTTTTTAAGCAGGCATGTTGCAAAAACAATATACAGTATTTACAACCATGTAAGTGGAACAGGAAAGAGCGGTTTGCTCTCGATAGGACATTGCGGCCAAGAGATTTTGGAGAGAAACTTTATTGTGATTAACCGTAATTTGATTGAAGCGAGGCTAGAGGTGGGTCTTCCGGCTGCCGGTAGGCGCATTCTAAGCCGCAACGCCAAGGTAATATTACTTGATACAATCCCCAAAATCGTCGAGGCATCTCTTTTTTTTGATGCTATTCCAAAAGATAAATTGATCAGACAGGTTGCATTAGTCGAAGATCAGCACTTTTTGCGTGAGGAAATTATAGACCGCCGCCTGGTGGCTTTTATTGCAAATGGTAGTATTCTCCCACGAGAAAGCGGTATATCTCAGAGGCCAATGAAAATGGGTGCTGTACCTTTTATAAGTCCAAAAGAATATGAAGTTGAGATAAACCTGCCAAATCATGGAAAGATTAAAGGGATGGGCATTCCTGAAGGGGTTACCCTTATTGTGGGAGGGGGTTTTCACGGAAAATCCACTTTGCTTCAAGCATTGCAATTAGGGGTCTATGACCATATCTACGGGGATGGAAGGGAATTTGTTGTAACTCGTGAAAATAAAGCCCACAGAGAATAATATTGAAATCCACTTTTTCAAAAAACCGGCAGAGAGTGAAGATAAAACCCCGAGGAAAGGACAAAATAACATACGATAAAACCGAGATAGATCTTCGCGATTTGGAACAGTTGATTGATTCAAATCAAACTAATACCATTTGTTTTATGCTCGAGTTCATACAGAAGTATATCGTTGATGAAAAAATAACCCTGCCGCAGGCAGCAGAGAAGATTTTTAGCTATGTCAGTAAAAATGGGCTGGACGCTGTATCTCCGTTCAGAGGGCATCCAGGTAACATGGCTCTTCCTCGAAAGTACGAGGTAGCAGCTGTTTTAAACCGCTTCAGGAATTTAAAAGTAAAATAAATGCCTCTTTTATTACTCATATAGACCGTATGTTTTGTTTACATCTTGAATGAAGATTATACCTTTTCCAGGGTCGTCTATTTTCAACTGTTCTCTTATCGAATTTATGATTGACTCGGTTCTTTCGCGCTTGGATAGGATTAGAACTATTTCTTTCTCGGGCTCAATCTCCATTGAAAACAGCTTGGCTGTTTCATGAATGCCCGAGCCCCTCCCATTGATTATTGTACCACCTTTAGAGCCCGCTGCATTGGCAGCATTAATAACGTACTCCGCTTTTCCTTTATCCACTATTGTTATTATCGCCTGATACATCGTGTTATCCACACCTCTTCCCTCTTTTAGATTGTCGTTTTTGCAGCAACTTGCGCCTATCACATCACAAACAAATGTAGTAAATGCTATACCGTGATTAGGTTTTTCAAATTTAAAATCCTTATCGAGTTTAGTTACCGTTTTAGTCGCTGTTTTTTTATCGGCAACCATCAGTACTATTTCTTTTCTGATATCTGTAATGCCAAAGAAATCCAAAATCCGGTTATTTACTGTTCCTTTTCCGAGCAATATAGTTCCTCCTGAAATGCCGCACTGCTTGGCTGTATGCATTATTTTGCTGCCTACTCCGAAATTTACTATCACGCAAATCAATTCAAAGTCTGCATTTAGCGAGTTATCCATCATTCTTCATAATCCTCCTTTTATTAGATTTTATTTTAAAAATAAAACCTAACAACTGTAAAGCTATTAAAGGGGTTGTGGCAACCATTGCTATTACACCAAAACCATCTATTAATACATTTGCTCCCTCTATCGCTTCGGCAGCACCTTGTGCAAAAGCCAATATGAATGTTGCAGTCATCGGGCCTGAAGCTACACCGCCCGAATCGAATGCAATTCCAACAAAAAGCTCTGGCACAAAATACATTAAGGATATGGCAATTATATAACATGGTAATAAATAATGCCACAGCTGGATTTGAGGAACGATTATCCTCAACATGGATAAGGCAACAGCAAAGCCAACGCCGATTGAAAGTGATACCATTACGGCTTTTCTTTTTACATATCCGCTTGTGACATCTTCTATTTGATGTGTCAATACATAAACCGCAGGTTCGGCTAAAATTGTCACTAATCCCAATATAAATCCAATTAAAACAACGTATGTTTTATTTCCCAAGGAGGCTAATTTGTAACCCACAGTGCTACCAACATCCATGAAACCCGCATTGACCCCTACTAAAAAAAAGACTAAACCCACAAATGTAAATATAAGCCCTATTACCGTCCTTCTGAAGGACTTTTTGGACATCTTGAATGAAATTTTCTGAAACACAACCAGAATTAATAATATAGGGAGCAGTGCCATAAAAACTTCCCAGGCTACTATCGGAATGTTTTTAATAAAAGGGCTTATTATCGAAACAGAAATCGCTTCGTTGTATCCAATGCTTCCTGTTATTTTATCGGTTTTTGAAATGATGCTCATGATCATGACAGATAATATTGCACCTGTAGACGTTATGCCAACTAATCCAAAACTGTCTCCTTCTGAAGCAAGGCTATCCTTTTTTAATGACGATATACCTAATGCCACAGCCAGAATGAATGGAACCGTCATTGCACCGGTAGTTGCGCCGCAAGCATCGAAAGAAATGGCTAAAAATTCAGGAGATGTAAACAGTGCCAGAATAAAGACGATAAAGTAGACGAGTGTGAATACCTTATACATCGGGATGTTGTAAACAATTCTGCCCAACCCGAACGAAAACATAACCCCAATTCCAATGGATACGACTACAACAATACTGATTTTAGTTATCAGACCTGATGTAACCAAATCTACTTGACCTGCGAGGATATGCAGATCAGGCTCGGCAACGGAAATAAAAAAGCCGAGGACCAATCCGGCAACAGCTACTATCAATATTTTATTTGACTTAGCAATTGTTGAACCTAATAAATTCCCTATAGGGGCAATTCCAAGGTCTACCCCGAATAAAAATATAGATAGACCCACAATTATGAGAACTGCTCCTATGACAAACCTTAAGATTGATGTCATATCAAGTGGGGTTAAAGTAAAGTTTAACACCAGCACTATTATTGTAATCGGTACAACAGAATATAATACCTCTTTTAATTTGTCAAATAGCACATTCAATTATAACTCATCCTTTCCAGAAGAGCCATCTGTTCCTTAAATCTTTCCAAAAAAAAATCGACGAATATTTCGAAAAGTAATTCTATCCTTATAATATTATTGTGCATGATATTTCAATTATTGTCAATCGTTTAACAGTGATAATAAAACATAAAAAGGTTGTTTAACGAATACAAAGATGTAGTGAAAAATACCGACACCATTTATTGTTTTTACTAGTTGGAGGAATTCGTGCGCTCAGCATAGAATACTGTAAAGGAATTCTTATGGAGGGAGGGGGACAGGTTTGGTTGCAGAAAAAGACCTTGTCCGCCAGGCTAAGTGCGGCGACATCACAGCGTTTGAACAGCTTATTTCAGGATATGAGAAAAAAGTGTTCAATACAGCTTATAGGTTTTTTAATAATATTGAAGACGCAAGGGATATTTCACAAGAAATTTTCCTTAAAATATATTTATCTTTAAGGAATTTTAAGGAAAACTCCTCTATCTCCACATGGATTTACCGCATAGCAGTAAACACGTGTATTGATTATTGTCGAAAAAAAAGGGGAGAAGAAGTTCCCCTTATAGAAGAGCTTAAAGTCCCTAATACAAAGCCTGGGGTCCACCCTACTACACCTGAACAATCTGTTGAGAGAAAAGAGATGAGAACAGCCATTTTAGAAGCTATTAATTCATTACCAGAAGACCAGAAGGCATGCATAATATTAAGGGATATACAGGGCTTTAGCTATCTTGAAATAAGTGAAATTTTAAATTGCTCGTTAGGAACTGTAAAGTCCAGAATAAACAGGGGACGAAGAAATTTGCGTAAATCTTTGGACCTGGAACTTTTATTTAAAAATGACGTCTAAATGGGACGAAAGGGGGGAAGGGTATGGCATTTGAACGCTTTGAAGAACTTATAAACAAGTATATAGAAGGAACCATTACACTTGAAGAAAGAGAAATTCTTAATGAGCATATACGCAACTGTGCTGAATGTAGAGAAGAACTAAAGGCTATGGAACAAATCGTGAAAACCTTAAACTCAGTTGAACAAGTAGAACTACCGCACGATTATATGTCTACCCTTCATGACAAACTGGTTCGTGTTAGCAGTAAACAGAGTACTGATAGAACTTCGTTCAACTTTTCAGGTCTAAAAAAAGCATTAACTGTATTTTCAGGTTTTGTCCAAAACAAGAGGCGTATAGCGGCAGGTATAGCGGTGATTCTGGTAGGAATTATTGGAATCAAAATTTTGACCCAACCTACATTTGACAATTTATCTATGAGCGGAAGCGGTGAAATAGGGATACAACAGAGTGAAATGGCAGAAGAAGACAGCTTCTTTGTGGAATCGGATGAAGGAATAGATAATGAATCACGTAAATACTTGATGAAAAGTGCCCCACAAGAACAGGCCCTAGAACAACCGTCACTTATGAGCTCTACCCCTTTAGAAGAAGAGAGTGTTAGAGAGCGCAAGATAATTAAAAGCGCAGGTATAACCGTTTACGTAGAACATTTTGAACAAAAATTGGAATCATCGATCGAGCTTGCACAAAGGTATGGGGGGTATGTGGAAAACAGCAATGTAACTTCTTATGACTCAGGAATAATATCCCGCCAAGCAAATATAACCATACGTGTCCCCGAAGATAAGCTGATGGATGCGGTTGAAGAAATCAGGTCTTTTGGGAAATGCCAAAGCGAAAACATCAGCGGCCAGGAGATAACTGACAGCTATTACGATACCGATGCAAAGGTTAGGAACCTGAAACGCCAAGAAGAGAGGCTTCTTGAGCTATTAAATATGGCAAACAATGTTGATGAACTGCTGAGGATAGAGAATGAATTGAACAGGGTGAGAACTGAACAAGATCAGCTAACAGGACAATTAAGGGCATGGGATAAGATGATACGTTTGTCATCTATAAATATAAACTTGATCGAACAACGGCCGTCCAAGGAGACGGTTACAGGAATATCATTCAATGAAGTGTTGGGGAAAATCAGGGAGGGGTTTATCACAGCCCTGAATGTATTGACAAACGCGCTGGCATGGGTGGCCCATCTGACAGGTATCATTCTTCCGGTTGCAGCAGTCATCGCTTTTTTATGTATAATCATTCTTATAATATACAACCGCACAAGACGCAACAAGAAGTAATTTTGTTTTCACAAAAAGCTCTGATATCGGAATTCAGGGCTTTTTTATTGTGCAACAAAAAGGTTCCCGGGCCCCAACAGCAATCTTTGATTGCGTTGTTGGGTGGGGTTCTTCAGCGAAGCGCAAGGTTCCCGGGCCCCAACAGCAATCTTTGATTGCGTTGTTGGGTGGGGTTCTTATTTTTTTGCAGGTTTTTCTGTTTTTTTGGTGAAATAATAGTATCGAGGTGATAAATATGGAAAAGATGTTGTTAATTGATGGGAATAGTCTTGTACACAGGGCTTTTCATGCACTGCCTCCCTTGAGGTCGTCAAAAGGAATATATACAAACGCCGTTTTCGGCTTTATCAATATGTTCTTTAGGCTGTTAAAAGAGCAAAATCCTGACTATGTTATGGTTGCTTTTGATAAAAAGGGGCCCACTTTTAGACAGGACATGTATTCAGAATATAAGGCCACCCGACCTAGAACCCCTGATGAACTGATCCGACAATTCGACCTTTTAAAGGATGTGCTGAATGCTTTAAATGTTTCTTATGTGGAAAAGGAAGGGCTCGAGGCTGATGATTTGTTGGGTATTTTCTCCAAAAAGGCTGAAGATGCAGGATTATACACAATAATCGTTACTGGAGATAAGGATGCTCTTCAACTAGTGTCTGATTTGACACATGTGATGCTTACAATTAAAGGTATAAGTAAGATGGAATTATATGATACACTGAAGGTCATAGATCGTTATGGGGTAGAACCTGAAAGGATTACAGATTTAAAAGCCCTAAAAGGAGATACGTCTGACAATATTCCGGGTATACCTGGAATAGGCTTAAAAACTGCATCTAAGCTCATAAAACAATTTGGGAGTGTTGAAAATTTATTAAAAAGCAAGGATGAGCTAAAGGGAAAAATAAGAGAGGGAGTAATGTGTTATGAAGATCAGATTCTGATGAGCAAAAAATTGGCAACTATAGTGAGGGAACTTGATGTAGAATGTGATTTTTCGGAATTCGGCAGAAAAAGCCCGGATTATGACCGCCTTTTAAAATTGTTTCGAGAAATGGAGTTTTACAGCCTTATTAGCAAGATTGAAGTAAGACAAGACAAAAAAGAAGCAAATCATGAACAAATTACTTCGAGCAGGATAAAAACGACTGATGATATGGAAAAAGCGATAAGTGTGCTTGAGAATTCGGATTTCTTGGCAATACTCATAAAGACAGCAAAAATTTCGCCTGCGCTTTATGATATCTTAGAAATAGGTTTTTCTACAGCAAAGTGTGCATATTACCTAAAGAGGGAAGAACTTGATTCTAATGAAGATATCAGGTCATTGCTAAAAAATTTTGTTGAACATTCATCTGGCAAAATAATTACACACGACTGGAAATTGGCCAGATGTGCTTTTAAGAGCTGGAATATAAACTTTGGTTGCAAGTTTGACACAATGCTTGCCGCATATTTATTAAATCCTTCAAAATCCAGCTATGATATTGAAAATATAGCATATGAATACTTGGGAAAAGAATTGCAGGATATCCAGGATTTCGGACTTAGAGCTTTGGCGCTTATTCAATTGAAAGATTTTCTGGCCGAGCAACTTGATGATGTGGGAATGCATGACCTTTTTGAAAATGTAGAAATGCCCCTTGGCAAAGTACTCTCTGAAATGGAGACAGTTGGAATTAAAGCTGATAAGCAAAAACTAGAGGTACTCTCAGCAGAGTTTGGCAGAAAGATGTCTGACCTGACAAATGAAATATATGAGCTGGCAGGGATAAAATTTAACATTAATTCACCAAAACAACTTGGTGAAGTCTTGTTTGAAAAGTTACATCTGCCTGTAGTTAAAAAGACAAAGACAGGATATTCTACTGATGCAGATGTTTTGGAAAAACTGAAGTCGAGTCACCCTATAGTCGAGAAAATTTTGAGGTACAGATTCTTGATGAAGCTAAAATCAACATATGCCGATGGCTTGTTGGCCGTCCTAGACAAAGAGACAGAAAAAATTCATACACATTATAATCAGACTGTGACATCGACCGGCCGTATAAGCAGCACTGAACCAAACTTGCAAAATATTCCGGTAAAGACAGATGAGGGAAGGAGAATTCGCAGTGTTTTTTCTGCAGAAAACCCTGATCGTCTTCTGTTGTCCGGTGATTATTCACAAATAGAGCTTCGGGTACTAGCACATGTTTCAGGTGATACCGGTCTGATTGAGGCATTTAAAAACAATGATGACATACATACGAGGACTGCAAGCGAAGTCTTTGGAGTCCCGAAAGAAGATGTTTCATATGAGCTAAGGGATAAGGCAAAGGCTGTAAACTTCGGTATCGTTTATGGCATAAGCGAGTATGGTTTAGCTCAAGGGTTGGGCATTACCAACAGTGAAGCAAAAGAATATATAGAAGCATACTTTAAAAGGTATCAAGGTGTTAGGGATTATGTTCGAAATACAATTAAGCAAGCCAAAACAAGGGGGTATGTTACTACTATCTTTAATCGAAGGCGGTATTTACCCGATATAAACAGCAAAAATTATAACATTAGGTCATTTGCGGAAAGGGCAGCTATGAATACTCCAATACAAGGAAGTGCTGCAGATATAATAAAGATAGCAATGATCAAGGTTTATGAATACCTAGAACAAAATAATCTTAAAACTAAGTTGGTGCTTCAAATACACGATGAGCTCATTCTTGATGTTCCAAAAAACGAGCTTTCTGAGGTAAAACAGGCAGTAAAGCATCATATGGAAAACGCCGTTTTGCTTAAAGTGCCTTTGTTAGTAGACTTAAAGCAAGCATACACATGGGGAGAACTCTAAATGAAGGAGGCATTAATCTGTTAGTCATAGGTCTTACAGGTGGGATAGCAAGTGGAAAGAGTACGGTTTCTTTATTGCTTAAACAGAAAGGTGCTGTTATAATAGATGCTGATAAGATAAGCAGGCAAGTAATGCTTCCAGGAAAAGAAGCTTGGTTTGAAATAAAAAAACATTTTGGTGATGAAATTTTATGTCCTGATGGAAAGATAAACCGTAAAAAATTAGGGAGCTTAGTCTTTTCCGATAAAAAAAAGCTAAAAATCTTAAATGGTATTACACATCCCAAAATAATCGATGAGATTAAAAATGAACTTTTAGTTTACAAAAGAGAAAATCAGAGGGTTGTGGTAATAGATGCCGCTTTGCTCTTGGAAGTTGGTCTCGATTCGTATGTTGATGAGGTCTGGGTTGTAACGGTTGATGAAAAAACTCAAATTCAAAGGCTCATGAATCGCGAAAAAAACATGACAGTTAGACAGGCGATCAATAGAATAAGAGCTCAAATGCCTCTTGAGGAAAAACTCAAGTTTGCAAAAAGAATAATTGATAACAGTAGCGATATTGCACATACAAAAAGACAGGTAGAAAAAATTTGGGAGGATTTATCTATCCAGTGATAAAAAAATTAACAGCAATTATTATTGTACTTGTAATTGTCATAGGGTTATTTGCATTGCACAATAATATCCTCTGGTTTATGAAATACATCTACCCATTAAAGTATCGGGATGTAATTACTCGATATTCTGTCGAATATGAGGTTGACCCTTATTTAACAGCTGCTGTTATAAAGGTGGAAAGTGGTTTTTCCCCAAAAGCAATTTCCTCTAAAGGTGCTGTTGGGTTAATGCAGCTCATGCCTGAAACAGCTAAATGGTCAGCCGACAAGATGGGAATTCGGGATTTTGAAACCGAGCAGCTAAAAGACCCTGAACTTAACATCAAAATTGGGACATGGTATCTTAAAACCTTACAAAATGAGTTTGGCGATGATATGACTCTTGTCCTTGCTGCGTATAATGGAGGCAGGGGAAATGTAGCTAAGTGGTTAAAGAACGGCAAGTTAGTCGATGCCAGAGAAGATGGTATACCGTTTGATGAGACGAGGGAATTTGTCATAAAAGTAAAAAAGGCTTACAGGTGGTATAGAAAATTATACGCTTTTTAGAGGTTGTTTTGATAAATTAATAATACTCGGCTGTATATGTTAATTTTTTTTAAAACGAAAGAGAGGTTTACTATTATGGAAGAAATTAAAACATTGTCTCAAGTGAAAAGATTAAAACTCGAACACGACAGGCCATTGTTTTCTGCAAATCATGATGAAATAGCAGCCGGGCTTACGACTGACATATATTTCATAAAGACAATGGATATTTTAAATCATATGGGAATTGCTTCAAAGGAAGTAGTAGCAGAAATATTTCCCAGGAAATCAGGGATGATGTGCGGGACCCAAGAAGTGCTCAACTTATTAAAAAACAAGGCCGTCGAGATTGATGCTATACCGGAAGGTGAAACCTTTGAGGCCAAGGATACAGTCATGCGGATAAAGGGGCCTTATCGGGAATTCGGTATTTACGAAACAGTGATTTTAGGCATGATGGCACATTCAAGTGCCTGGGCTACCGCAGCATGGAAATGTCGTCAGGCTGTAGAGGACAAGGTATTTATCTGCTTTGGTGCCCGCCATGTTCACCCTGCTGTTGCCCCTGTAATGGAGCGCGCGGCCATAATAGGAGGGGCCAATAACGCCAGCTGCATATTGGCTGCAAAGCTGCTTGGGAGGGACCCTTCAGGGACCATTCCACATGCTGCCATGATTGTCGCAGGCCAAACAATTTCGGTTGCAAAGGTATATGATGAGATAATGCCTCCCGATTCTCCCAGGATTATCTTAGTCGATACATTTAGGGACGAGGTAGAAGAGACGCTTGCGTTAGCCGAGGCTCTTGGTAGCGCATTAGAAGGTGTAAGACTTGACACGCCGAGTGAAAGGGGCGGGGTAACCCCTGGGCTCGTCTATGAACTCAGAAAGAGATTAGATCAGAAGGGGTATGAGCATATCAAGATATTTGTTTCAGGGGGGCTTTGTCCGGACAGGATAAAAATTCTGTCAGATGCGGGCGCAGATGCGTTCGGTGTTGGAAGCTATATATCGGGGGCGCCGCCGATAGATATGACCCTTGATTTAAAAATGGTTGACGGCAAACCGATAGCAAAGAGGGGAAGAATTCCAGGTATTGTTGATAATCCAAAGCTTAAGAAAATGAAATAATCACAATTCAGGGAACCAGAGGGCTATTTCTCTTTTTGCACTGTCACCACTGTCCGAGCCGTGGACTAGGTTTTCTGTTGTAGAAATTGCCATATCCCCACGAATTGTACCGGGAAGGGCATCTTCAACCTTAGTGGCCCCGTTGAGGAGGCGGACGATTGTCACTGCCTTATTGCCTTCTAGAACCGCTGCAAAGACTGGTCCAGATGTTATGTAGCTGATTAATTCATTAAAAAAAGGTTTTGAGGTGTGTTCACAGTAGTGTTTTTTGGCGAGTTCTATTGGAACGTTCATCAACTTTCCGGCGATTATTTTAAGCCCTTTGTCTTCATATTTTTTTAAGATTGTGCCTATCAGTCCGCGTCTTACACCATCCGGTTTTATCATGACAAAAGTCCTTTCCATAACATACCTCCGAGTTAAATGGCCTTGGAAATTGACCTCTGATTTCATGTATACTATAATTTCATTATAATGTCAAATGTTTCTGGTTTATACTGGGGGCCCAATGATGAAAACAATTTTGAAGTTGGCAGCGGCACTTCTCTTATGTATAACATTTCTGATTTCTGGTTGTTCTAATGACAATTTACTTACGCCGATAGAAAAAGAGGATACACAGAACATGCCACATATTACAGACGAGTTAAGAATCGGCGTATGTTCACATGTTAAACTTGACCCATTTCAGATTAAAAATGATGAAGAAAGGTTAATTTCTAATTTGGTGTATAACGGCCTTGTGATAATTGACGGTAAGGGGCATACTAAACCTTGTCTTGCTGAGTCATGGGATATTTCCGATGATGGCAAAATCTATACCTTTCACCTAAAAAAGGGTGTTAAGTGGCATGATGGCCAAAATTTGACATCACAAGATGTCATAGCGACTTTTGACAGGCTCTTTCTTTTAAAAGAAACGAGATATAAAGAAGACAAAGCAACTGTATTTCCGGAATTAGACTATATATTAGATTATAGCGCACCTGATGAAAGCACTGTTGTGGTTACTTTAAATCAGCCTTTCGGAGGTATACTCGGCAGAATGACTTTTGGAATCGCGCCAGCTTCGTATTTAAAATCCCAGTCAAATGAAGAAAATGCGGAATTAGTGCCTGGAACAGGTCAGTTTAAAGTAACAAATAGTACAACTGATACAATAACCCTAGAAAGGAATGAAAGCTATTTCGGCACTAAGCCTATAATTGCAAAGGTCAATGTACGGATGTTTGGAGAAAAAGCCTCTGCCAAACAATCATTCAGAAAAGGTGAAATTGACCTGCTCTTTATCAATAATCAGGACTGGAATTTCTTTCGCGATGTAAAAGGCATGAACCTGATTCAGTATCCGTCCAGTTATTTGGAATTTGTTGCCCTGAATCAAAGAAACCCAATTTTTGAAGATGCTAGCGTTAGGAAGGCATTACTGGCCGGGATTGACAGGCCTGCGATCCTCCAAAATGCCGTCCAGGGTTTGGGAATTATCGTTGATGGTCCTGTTTTGCCTCACTCATGGGTATTTAATTCAGCTGTACAAAGTAGCATGTACAATATGGACATGGCTGCCCAAATCTTAAAGGATGCGGGATGGGAGGATATTGATGGTGATGGGATAAAAGAAAAAAGAATTAAAGGAAAGACCCATAAATTTGAATTTGAGCTACTGGTAAATTCATCTAATTCCTCAAGATACCAAGCTGCTGTTGATATACAAGAAAATCTAAAGGAAATAGGGATATCAGTTAGACTTGTAAACCTTTCTTGGGATGAACTTAAAAAAAGGGTGTTAGATAAGCAGTATGATGCGGCCTTAATGGGGTGGAAGCTCTTAACTGTTCCCGATTTAAATTCGATGTTTTCAAGCAAGGCGATTAAAAATGGGTATAACTTTGTTTCTTATAGTGAAGATGAACTTGATGCTATACTGGATAAAGCAAATGTAGAAAAGGATGAGGAAAAATTTCAAGAGTTAATGTATGAAGCACAAGAGATAATAGCACGTGATGTACCGTATCTTTTCTTGTACAGTCCCAATAGCATTGTGTGTGTCAGTGAAAGAATCAAAGGAGTTGCGCCTGACACCAGTAATGTATTTGACAGCATTTCCAAATGGTACGTTGAATGATTAAGGTATTATTAAAAGGAGAGTGATTTTATGGACAAGAAAGTTATTTCCACAGAAAAAGCACCGGCCGCTATAGGACCCTATTCACAGGCGGTTAAATCGGGGGGGTTTTTGTTTGCTTCGGGTCAGATACCGCTTAATCCTGCTACTGGAAAAATTGTGGACGGAGGCATTCAAGAACAGACAAAACAGGTTTTGGAAAACGTGCAAGGGCTGTTGGAATCCCTTGGAGCATCAATGGATAACATAGTTAAAACAACATTGTTCATAGCAGATATGGATGACTTTGCGACGATAAACGATATATATTCCGGCTATTTCAAAAATTCTCCCCCTGCAAGAAGCTGTGTTGAAGTATCTAGGTTGCCAAAAGATGTAAAAATAGAAATGGAGTTTATTGCGTCTATTTAGTATTTGGTTACCGTTTTTAATTTATGTTTTGCCAATCTAATCCTAGGTTTAAGCAATAACTTGCATGATTATTACATAGTTGTTTATGAAGACCGTGAGATTACGTAATTGAATGCTTGTCTAGATTAAAAATGCTTTATGAATACTGAATCGAGGTCTCTACTCTCATTTGAAGGGTTTACGGGGCCTTTTTTTGTATTTTGTAAAGTTGAACCTTATTTGACCACTATCCAAATACTTGACGCTATTATCCATTATGTTAAAATTAACAATGAAGGCCATGTTCATATTATTAAAAATATTTCGCTTATATAAAGACGTGTGATTATGTCGACGTATAAATTGCAAAATTGAAATCAGTTCTGCTGATTTTCCAGAGATAAATAGAAGCTAGAATCCCAGCATAAATGCCCAATACTGAGAAACAATTACCTCGGAGGGGGTGTTTATCTTCAATTTATTAAATTAGTTTTTTAAGCAAGCAGTTTATTTCTATAAAACACGATTTGCAATGGACCAAAATTTATATAACAAATTATATTTTTAGGAGAGATAGAATGGAAAGCGTTCTGAATCTAAAAATTGATGAGTATTTTAATGAAATGGTGAGAAATCTTCAAGAATTCATAATGATTCCAAGCGTCTTGGACGAAGATAAGTCTGATAAGAATTACCCCTTTGGACCAAAAATAGATGAGGCACTTAAGTGGATATTAAATAAAAGTCGGGAGATGGGGCTAGCAACCAAAAATGTAGATAACTATGCAGGATATGCAGAAACAGGTAAAGGCATTGAGATGGTGGGTATTTTGGGGCATATCGATGTGGTACCTGCCGGGACAGGCTGGTCAGCAGCATCTCCTTTCGGTGGAGAAATTAAAGAAGGAAAGCTTTACGGCCGTGGCTCGGTTGACGACAAAGGGCCGACGCTCGCTGCTTTATATGCTCTAAAAGCGATAAAGGAATCCAGGCTTCCTGTTTCAAAGAGAGCCCGTTTAATAATAGGAACTGATGAGGAGACTGAAGCCAGGGGTTTGAAATACTATCTTGAAAAGGAAGAAACACCTATATACGGTTTTTCCCCGGATGCGGAGTTTCCAATTATTTATGCGGAAAAAGGGATTTTGCGATTTGAGATAATTAAAAGCTTTACCCAAGACAAAGGATGCAGGCCATTCCTGATAAGTGTTCAAGGTGGGACACGTTTGAATGTAGTGCCAGACTGTGCGGAAGCGATAATAAAAGGTGTGGATAAGGAAAAAATCTTGCAATTAGTAAACCAAGAGGGTTTTGCTGGCAAAATCCTTATTGAAGACTCCCTTGATGGCATCCACATAAAAGCTGAAGGGCTTTCGGCTCATGCCAGTTACCCTGAAGATGGGGAAAACGCTATTCAAATGCTTTTGAGTTTTTTATCTCACATTAGTTTCGGTGGCAGGAAAGCAAAAACTTTCATTGATGCCGCAGTGGCCAGATTAAAAATGGAGCATGATGGGAGAACGCTTGGGATATCATGTAGTGACAAAGTTTCCGGTGCCTTGACAATTAATTTAGGTATAGCGGATTTCAATGCAGAACGTGGGAGCCTTAAATTTGATGTAAGATATCCTGTGACGGCTGATGGAAATCAGATCATCGAAAAACTGAAGGAAATCGCCATGGATTTAGAATCTGAATTTAGAATAATCCAACACAAATTGCCCCTATATGTTGAACCAGACACGCCTTTTATTAAAAAACTTCAGAACATTTATAAGGAGATGACCGGGGCCGAAGCGGAACTTATTTCGATCGGTGGAGGCACTTACTGCAGGTATATAAAAAATACCGTTTCCTTTGGGCCGGTGTTTCCTGGGCAAAAGGAACTGGCTCACCAAAAAGACGAATATATTTTGCTGGAGGATCTCAGAAAAATTTCGAAAATTTATGTTCAGGCGATTTATGAGTTAATTAAATAGAGGTTATAATAAATGCTTAATAAAAGCAAATTAATATGTTTAAAGAAAGGATGGTAATTATGGAATTGAACATTGGCATTGAACCAACAGCAGAGTACTTGAGTTTTGAGGTTGCCAAAGGGGCATTAAAGCTGGTGAAAGATGTAATGTTGGTTAAAGAAGGGGAAAATGTTGTCATAACTGCTGACTCCTCTACCGACAGGAGAGTAGCGGAGGCCACGGCCAATGCTGTTTACAGCATTGGAGCCATGCCGACGGTTGTATACTATCCCACAGCACCAAATGCCTGCATAGAGCCCCCTGCTCCCGTAGGAGGTGCGGTTTCAAATGCTGATGTGTGGATAGAATTTACATATTCTTACATTATGCACTCTCCTTCCTGGAAGAAATCACTGGAGAACGGGTGCAGGTATATTTGTCTTACCGGCATGGATGTGGAAATGTTGGTAAAAACTATTGCTAGAGTGGATTACGATTTACTTATAGAGCTTGGAGAATTCTTTAAAGAAGCAGTTCAGTCGGCGGATGAAGTAATAGTAAAAAGTGACAATGGAACATATCTGACTGCTTATAATCGCGGAAGAAAGGTGCGTCATTCCGGCCAGAAAGCTACCCAAAAGGGATATCCCATAATGCTGGGAGGCCAGATAAGCTGGTGTCCCATAGAGAGCACTATTAACGGTACACTGGTGTTTGACGGAGCCTTATGGCCTCCATTGGAGCTTGGCCTGCTGAAAAGCCCTGTTAAACTGGAAATAAAAGAAGGCCGGGTTGTAAATATAGATGGAGATGTAGAAGCAAGGATTTTTGAAAACTGGATCAAATCAATGGACGACTCGAATATGTATAGATTAGCTCATTATTCCCTTGGCTTCAACCCTGGTGTGACGAGAACCACAGGTCGAATTGTAGAAGATGAAAGGGTGTTCGGCTGCATGGAATTTGGCATCGGCAGCCAAGGAGCCTCGATTATGGGTGAATGCTGGTCAGCAGCTTCACATACCGACGGTATACTGTTGAAACCGACGATAATCTTAGATGGAGAGGTATTCGAAGAAAACGGAATATACAAATTGCCTAAAGCGCAGGAACTCTGCCGCAAATTAAATGTTGCCGGGTATTAAGTTTAATCCAATGGGGTAATAATATTGAATGCTTTGTTCATGACTAGCACACCTATATCTCCCGTGCGCTTAATACTGATTAGTGTATCTGTTTAATTGTTACTATTTTATCTCCGGCGTCTCCTAAATAAAATAAATATTTAGACTGGTAGGAGGGGAGTTTGTGAGAGAAACGTTAAATATTGCTTTAGGTCAAATAGAATTATTTGACGGAGACATTGAGAAAAATAAAAACATTATTGAGAAGTTTATTGAACAAAATAACTTATCCGATGTTGATATGGTCTGTTTTCCGGAATTATCGCTAACGGGATATGAATTTGACGTGATAAAAGAAAAAGACACGAATGAAATAACAAAAAGCTTTTTTTCACAGCTGTCCAAGAAATACAATGTTGCCATAGTTGCAGGAATATCTAATTATCTTAAGGGGAGATTTTATGATTCAGCAGCTCTCTGGGATGAAAACGGAAAATTGATTTGTATTCATAATAAAATTCACTTATGGGATCAAGAAAGACTATTCTTTGAAACAGGCCGTGATTTTCAAGTAATTGATTACAAAGGATGGAAAATAGGCATTTCTCTTTGTGCGGATGTCGGCTTCCCAGAAGTAAGTAGAATTTTTGCACTGAAAAATGCGGAAATTATAATCTTCCCCAGTGCATGGGCTGCACCTTATGAGGATCTTTGGACTTTAATGTTAAGGGCACGGGCAGCCGAAAATCAGCTATATGTTGTAGGTGTGAATAGAACAGGAAAAGGTCTTTATTCAAATTACTGCGGTTATTCTATGATTGTCGATCCTAGCGGAAACATTAACAAGCAATTCAATAACGAACAGGGAATGCTTGTAGATAAATTAATTAAGAAAAGTATTGTACAGAGAAGAAAGGAGATACCTTGGCTAAATTATAGAATTCCAGAGTTATATTCAGATATATGCAGAACTCAGGTATAGCTTTTGACTTGGTTTCGGGTGTATTGACATAGAGCAAATTAGTATATATAATAATAAATGTCACGCATAAGAGGATAGCGAGTTGCGGTAAAGCATTTTATGTAAAAGCTATCCAAGGATTAGGTAAGTCTAATTAAGCGGGCGTGCTGGAACAGGCAGACAGGTACGTTTGAGGGGCGTATGTCAACAGACGTGTGGGTTCAAGTCCCACCGCCCGCACCATAATCGTCTGAAATTGTCTGGAATATTTGCCAATCTCCTATTTTGAACCTACAAAATAAATACGGGAGTTCACACATGCTGTGTAGATATGTACTTTCAGGAGGGCCATATGCCCAGTAAAGCGATAGAAGCACGGTTGAGAACACCCACCTATCGAGAGGTAGGTAGTCAAAATTTGGAGATAGCGGTATTTTGGATTTTAAAAGTATGTGACTTAGCTTCTAAGAACATAGTAAGTATTAAACGTATCAAATATTTTTAAAAACCGTCTGATTGTAATTAGGCGGTTTTGTTTTTTTCGGGATGTTGCCAAAACGATGGTTTTAAAGTAAACATGTGGTCTTGTTAACATAGGGGCGTTTGCAGATGAGGTCAATTAAGATTTTGTTATTCTAACAATATTTGTTATAATTTTATAAACATTATATTATTGACAATTGGAGGGATGTCCGATGGACATTTTATCAGCAATCAAAGGTAGAAGGAGTATTAGAAAGTACAGTAATAGACAGGTAGAAGATGTAAAACTGTTTAAGGTTTTAGAAGCTGCAAGGCTATCACCATCAGCCCAAAACCTGCAGAACTGGAAGTTTATTGTTGTTAAAAATCCAGAAACTAGGAAAAAGCTTGCAGAGGCTACCTTCAACTATTCATTTGTGGCTGAGGCTCCGGTTGTATTAGTATCATGTGGAATAGAACCTGAAGGGGTTATGAAGTGTGGACAATATCGTTACACTATAGACTTATCAATAGCTACTGCATACATGATCCTTGAGGCGTATGAGCAAGGACTGGGTACATGCTGGCTTGGAAATTTTGATGAGAACAAGGTTAAGGAAATCCTGATGATTCCTGATAAGGTGCGGGTAGTAACGATGACCCCTTTAGGATACCCAGCTGAGGATCCCCCGCAAAAACCGAGAAAGAAGCTTGAAGAGATAGTCTGTTATGAACGATATGAGTAAAAACTAGATACAATTAGAAGTAAGTTGTACATAGAATTTTTTTGAAATAGTTGGACAAATCAAAAGCAGGTGGTGAATTATTTGAAGGCTTTGATGGTAATAGACATGCTCCGCGATTTTATCGATAAAGACGGAGCACTGTATATAGGACGGCAGGGTGAAGAGATCATTCCTTATGTCAATAAGAAAATTAATGAATATAGAAGTAACAATTTTCCGATCATATTTATATGTGATAATCATGAAAAAGACGACAAAGAATTTGATATGTTCAATCCCCACTGTATAGCGGGCAGTTGGGGTAGTCAAATAATCGATCAAATAGATGTGGCAGACGAGGATAAAGTAATTTACAAACGCCGGTACAGCGTTTTTTTTGGCACTGACTTAGACATCTTTTTAAGGGAAAAGTCGATAGATGAGATTTCCATCGTAGGAGTTTGTACGAACATTTGTGTGCTTTACACGGCAGCAGATGCCAGAAACCTGGGCTACAAAGTAAATATCTATAAAGATGGAGTAGCATCATTCGATAGAACGGTACATGATTTTGCTTTAAAAGAAGCTCAGAATACCCTTGGCTGCAGCATATTATAAACCTTTCTCGAGAATAAAAAATACTTGTGTGCAACAACAAGGTTCCCGGGACCCGGCAGGAGTCTTTGATTGCGTTGCCGGGTGGGGTTCTTACTTCACAGATAAGATGGTGTTATAGCTATGAACTTGAAGGCGGAGATAAGAAGATTTGCACATGATATCGGATTTGACAGGGTTGGTTTTGCCAATGCTGAACCTTTTTTCGAAGAGAATCGCATACTTAAAAGGCGAAAATCTCAAGGATTACTATCACCTTTTGAAGACTACCACATAGACAGGAGATGTTGTCCAGATCAAATACTTTCTGGTGTAAGGACCATAATATGTGTTGCTATTGGGTATTTAACATTACAAAGTGATCGGGAGCTAATCACTCAAAAAGATGACTGTGGAAGACTATCCAAATATGCGCAGGTATATGATTATCATCACCTAATACGAAGGAAGCTCAATGAGATTGTCGATTTTATATCCAAAAGACAAAATGGTAAGTTTGAAGTCTTAGTTGATTCCGGAAGTCTCATCGAAAGGGCCGCCGCAAAGAGAGCTGGGATAGGGTGGCTGGGTCAGAACACGTGTTTATTTGTTCCTGAATTAGGCTCATGGGTATTTTTGGGTGAAATATTGACAGATATACAAATTGATCCTGATGAACCTCTTGAGACTCAGTGTGATAATTGTGGCCGCTGTATCAGGGCGTGCCCTACAGGTGCGCTTTTTGCTCCTTATCAGATAAATCCCTACAAGTGCCTTTCATATATTACCCAGATGAAAGGCTCGATCCCTAAAGAATATAGGACAATTCTTGGGGATAGAATTTTTGGTTGTGACACCTGCCAAGAAGTATGCCCCCACAATACACATGTACGAATACCTAACCATTTAGAGTTTGTAGTAAAAGACGGGATTGATACAAACCTGTACAAGGTGGCTAAAATAAGTAAAAATGAATATATTAAGTCTTTTGGAAAAACGGCTGCCGGTTGGAGGGGAAGAAATACGATAAGGAGAAATGCGGTGTGTGCTCTTGCAAACACATCATCAGATGCTATTCCTTTTTTGGAAAGTATGCTAAGAGACCCATCAGAAACAGTTAGAGAACACGTTCAATGGGCTATAAGACGGTTAAAGTAAAACCGACACCCAAATAACCGTCGTCATTTGGGTGTGTTGTATGTTCTGATTAGGATGCATAAATGTATGAGATTACTGTGGCGTATACCAGCCTCTTTGATTCATGGCGTCGAAAATCATTTTGGCATGCTGTTGTTCTTCGTCTTGAATATGGCGGAGTGCATTTCTAACACTCTCATTACTTGACTCCATTATTGCTGTTTCGTAAGTTCCTGACACGTATTTCTCAGTCATGAGCATGTCGTTTAGTAAATCTTTGTCAGCAGCTGTCTTAGTTCGGTTTCGGCTTATAGACATTTAAATTCCTCCTTTTAACTAACTTATTGGCCAGTAGTATTTACACCGCCCTGTTGTAGTAAACTTGTTATTGTGTCAATGTGCTGCTGTTCTCTTGTTGCTAAGTTTCTGAACATGTTAGCAAGTTCCATGTCCTGAACCTGGTTTGCATAATTGTTGTACTTAATAACACAAATGTGTTCATGACTTAGGGCATCCTGAAGATAAAACTTCTCTTTTTGGGTTAGTTGCAAGTTCTTCACCTCCTTCTTAAGACCTTCTCTTTTTATGTTATCCTAATAGTTGGCTTGCTATGCTACTGTAATTAAATACCAATCAAATAATATTAAAAATGTGTGCTAAAAAAGCTTAAAAAATGACATTATAGGGTATTATGATATAATAATTGTGGAGAATATTATTCCTATTTTTCAAAAGAGGGGAAAAGCATGGAGCTCAAATACAAAATATGGCTTGAAGAACAAGGTGAACAAATATTTGGTGATGGTATTTACAGACTCTTGGTTTTGATCAACAAATACGGTTCAATAAACCAGGCAGCGGCAAAAGAGAAGATGTCATACCGACAGGCTTGGGGAAAGATAAAGCGGACAGAAGGGCGTTTAAAGGTACAATTATTAGAAAGACGTATAGGAGGAGAAGATGGCGGAGGTGCGACCCTTACATCTGAAGGTGAAAAACTCGTTAAAATGTACGGTGATATTATTTGTCAAGTTGACGCATTGATCAATGAGGTCACGAAAAATCAATCAGAAATTTTTCCGGATAAATTGTTAAAATAGAAAATTTTATAGCAGGTGATATATTTTGAAAAAAGTATATTTGGACAACAGCTCTACAACCCGTGTTTCTCCCAAAGCAGCCGAGGCTGTCTTCGAAGCCATGGTAAACCATTACGGCAATCCATCTTCTCTACACGAAATGGGCATTGTAGCTGAGAAATATCTAAAGGAGGCTAGGAGAGCTGTCTCAACTGCAATGGGTGTGAGAACTGACCAAATTTACTTTACTTCTGGCGGGACAGAGTCTAATAACCTTGCAATAAAAGGTGTGCTACGTGCTTTAAATACCAGGGATGCACACATAATTACAACAGCAGTAGAACACCCTTCCGTATTAGAAGTATTTAAACAGCTCGAGAAAGAAGGCTTCTCTGTCACATATCTCAGTGTGAATAATCAAGGTCATGTTGACATTGATGAACTTGACAGTTCTTTGACGTCTGATACAGTTTTAGTGAGCATGATGTATGTCAACAACGAGGTAGGGTCTATCCAGGATATTGAAAGGGCTTCTAATATTATCAAAAAAAATGCCGGCACATTATTTCATGTTGATGCAGTCCAGGCCTTTGGCAAGATTCGACTTATTCCCGGTATAAAGGGGATTGATCTTCTTTCTGTAAGCAGCCATAAGATATATGGCCCAATGGGTGTGGGCGCCGTATTTGTAAAAGACGGGGTTAAGCTCAGACCGCTGTTTGACGGTGGTGGCCAGGAATTCGGAATTAGATCGGGGACTGAAAATATACCTGGAATAGCAGGATTTCGGGTTGCGGTTGAGGAGGCTTACAACAATTTAGACAATTGGGGCAGGCACATGAAGGAACTAAAGGCCTTATTGCTCTCAGGAGTCCAGGATGAAATTGATGATATTGTTGTTAACGGGCCGGAGTCAGGCGGTGCGCCACACATATTAAACTTATCTTTTCTCGGGGTAAAAGGAGAGATACTATTGCATGCACTTGAATCCCACGGCATATACGTTTCTACAGGCTCTGCATGTTCATCACATAAATCAGGTAAAAGTCATGTCTTAAAGGCAATGGGGAAAACCTCAGAAGAAATAGAAGGCGCCGTGCGGTTCAGCTTGTCTCCATTCATTACAACTGAAGACATATATTACACGGTAGATGTACTTAAGAGACAGGTCAATGAAATTAGAAAATTTGTGCGGAGGTAGTCATGGAAAACCTATTTTTGGTAAGCTTTGGTGAAATAGCCTTAAAAGGTGAAAACCGCCCTTTTTTTGAAAGGATTCTAATACAGAGGATAAAAGCTGCGCTTAAGCGGTTCGACAATATAATCGTGAAAAAGACGCATGGACGTATATATTGCTATGCAAGTGGTATTCCTGAAGAGATAGCAGATTCCTTGAGCAAGGTATTTGGCATAGTATCAGTTTCACCTGCCATGAGCTGTGAACTCAAAATGAGTTCTATAAAAGAAACAGCCCTATCAATTATGAAAAGTGCGGCTTATTTCGGTAAAACTTTTAAGGTTGAGACGCGCAGGCCAAACAAATCTTTTTCATTAAAATCTCCGGAAGTAAGTAAAGAGATTGGAGCTCATTTACTTTCAAATTTGGACGGTCTAAGCGTGGATGTTCACAATCCCGATGTTGTGCTTGAGATTGAGATAAGAGAAAGGGCTTTTGTATATCTTGAAAAAATCCCGGGACCGGGTGGCCTCCCTTTAGGTTCAAATGGCAAGGCTATGCTGCTGTTGTCGGGAGGGATTGACAGTCCTGTTGCAGGTTATATGACAATGAAAAGGGGAATAGAAATTGATGCAGTATACTTTCACAGTTTCCCGTTCACGAGTGACAGGGCAAAGGAGAAGGTGATTGATCTTTGCAGGGTTCTCGCAAGTTATTCAAACGGTATTCGTTTGCATGTGGTCAATTTCACCGATGTCCTGAAGAACCTTGCGGAAAAAGGGCCTGAAGATTTTCTTACAATACTTATGCGCCGTATGATGGTTAGGATATCACAACGGCTGGCCCAAACGTTCGGAGCAAAGGCCCTGGTGACGGGCGAGAGCGTGGGACAAGTAGCCAGCCAGACACTGGAGGCATTGATGGCAACTGATGAAGTGGCAGAAATGCCCATTTTCCGACCCCTTATCGGCTTTGACAAGGTGGAGATAATGGATTATGCCCGTAAAATAGGCACTTATGATATTTCTATACAGCCGTATGCTGACTGTTGTACGGTATTTGTGCCAAAGCACCCCAAGACTAGGCCAGCGCTTTCGTCTGTTCATGATGCCGAAAGCAACCTTGACGTAGCCAGGCTCATTCATACAGGGTTGTGTGACATACAAACCATTGATATAAAACCGTAGTCAATGAAGTACAAAGAAAAAATAGCCCCCTTGTAAAACAGTTTTATCTAAACTGTTTTTATGCAAGGGGGCTTGTCACCAAAATCATACTTTTGCAAGACCTTTGTTAAACTCGTCCCTCAGTGATGGATCGTTAAAGACCACATACAAAGGCCTGATGAATTCCAGAGGTTTAATTGAGTGGATATTTGTTATACCTGCACTTTTCATTAAATATTCTTTGACGCCTTTGTCAAATATGCCTACATCTACTTCCTTATCATTTATTGCCTTCAACAGAGGAAGTTGATCCGGATAAGTTACCTTTAGAGATGGATCCAAGGAATCAACATCGTCCCCATAAGTGTAGTTGTCGATTACACCTATCTTCAACCCCTTCTCTTCAATTTCCTTATATGAATTAAGAATTAACCCTTCCTTACCTGTTACAACTTCCGTTACTGCATTTCTCAAGAGGTCAGAAAAGTGATATTTCTTTTCTCTTTCAGGCGTATGTTGGACCTGGAAGGCAGCATCGAAAACTTTGTTGATCAGGTCTTCCTCTATTTTTTTCCATTCATCCAATTTTACTTCTATGTCGTAGCCTGCTAATTTAAATGCTTTTTTTACCAAGTCATAATCGGAACCTTTCACATTTCCCGATTCATCATAAAACTGATAAGGAGGAAAGGGATCTGCCCCGACTTTAACCAGTTTGCTCATAAAACTGCCCCCTGTGTTTATTTATTATTTTTTACACAATTGTGCTATTAGACAATTTCAGTAGGCTGTAGTATGTACAGCCTACTGACCTCTGATTAAGCTATTTACCGAGTTTTTTAGCTAATTCGGCAAGTTTGCTGTCAATGAATACACCGTCTTCAAGTATCTTGCGACCGTCCAGCCATACAGAACAATCTAAGCATATACCGTCAATGTGGCTTTTTGCAGTCCTTGGCTCTCCTCCTGAGTAGTTAGGACCTTGATGGCCGAAACCCCATTGAGTGCTTCCCCATACTCTTTCATCTTCTGTTGTACAGCCTTCGAGCTTGGCGTTCGGGCTGCAGCCATAGCATACGTGTGCAGCTATATACATATTAGGATCATTGAGTGATTTGAAGTGGTTTTTGATTATTTCTGCTTTTTGACCTCCTTGAAAATCTACGATCCTGCCTTTTTCAACTATATACGTTATGACCTCATCGAGCACCCCTAATTCTGCATCTCCTCCGCCGCTTATTGCTCCGTCGATTGCTATTTTCCCATTGATGGTTTCTTCTTTAGGAGCCCAACCAATTTGCCCGATGAGGAAGTGGGCACCAGGGGTGCTGTAGTCAATCTCGTTATTAATAGGTCTGTTCGGGTCATTGTTGAACTTAATGTCGGTGCCAGCCTTGTTAGTTATACGAACCTCTTTTGCTTCTTTTGTCATTCTTGTCAGTTCATCCTGGAATTGTTTTTGGACTGCCATATCAACCTTACCTATGTTTCTCACTATCCTCTCAATGCCCAATCCACCTAACATCACCTGTCTCGTCCGACCATTAGTAACGGCTTTATCCCAAAGGGGAGAGTAGAGCAGCCATTGGTCATTTAGCTCAATCCACACATCGGTTTTGTCAGCACACGCAATTAGAGGTTCTGGTAGATACGGCATTGTCATCGCACCATATCCTTTAGGTGTAGAATGCCATGCAAGCATGACTTTGGCACCGAGGGCTTCTGATATCTTTGCTATTTCCTCTGCAACTCTGAAGTCTGATATTGAATCAATAGTAACTAAAACACTTTCTCCTTTTTTGACTTTTACCATGTCGTGCATTAGCTTGTAGGCAGCTTGAGTCAGCTCCATGTCTAAATATGTCGGCATTGAAAAACCTCCTTAAAGATATTTTTATTTGTTTTAAAACTTTTCTTCAATATATTTTCCTATCATAGCTTTGTCCTTATTTACTTTCATCAATATGATGTATAGGACAAGACCCACTATTAAGGAATTTAATGAGCCGATGCCCCAGGTTACAAAATATCCTACGACACAAGCTATGATCCAGCTTATAAATGCGTTGAGGTTCCATTTGGCGTATTCAGTGCCTTTTCCATAGCTATATTTTTGTCCACTGATGAAGAAATAATCTGCCAAGATAATTCCTGCCATAGGAGGGACACCAATTCCTAAAATAACCAACCAGCTTTCGAAGTAGTTAGACAGACCAGCAACCCCCACAAGTGTTGCCAATACACCGGTGACCAAAACGATTTTAGATCTGTCTACATTGATTATGTTTGCAAGGCCTAGAGAAGAGGTGTAAAGGTTGTTATCATTTGTAGTCCACTGTGCGGCAATAAGGACTATTAGTGCGGGGATTCCAAGACCTAATTGCAGCATTGCCGATGGCAAGTCTCCCAAACCGGTAGCCAAACTCGTAATGTAGCCTGCCATTATAATAAACAAATTTGCTATCATGTAACCAATAATTGTGGCTATCCAGGAAACTCTCGGCGATTTAGCATACCGAGTTATGTCGGCTTGAGCTGAAGCACCGGCGGCAAATGAACCCACTACCATTACAATGCCGGAACCCAAGCTGATGTTTTGGGCAGGCTTTACAGCAGTAATTGAATTCCAACCACCTACAGTGTTTACCGCAGCAAAAATTCCGATAATCGACAGTATTGCAATTGCAGGCACCGCAATTTTGCTGAGCACACTGATTCCTTTAAATCCGTAATAGGCGGTCAAAAGCATTAAGATTCCACCCCAAAAAGCTGCCACATATTTGGTTGCGAAGAAACCCCCATTCGGGAACATGGCACTGATGGTATCCCCGAAAAACCCTACTTGGACTGAGAACCACCCCAACATTGTTAGGGCAAGCACCATACTCACTACCTTTGATCCTTCGCGCCCAAACCCCTGCCTTGCCAACAAGGATGTGGACACACCCTCTTTTGCACCTGCCATTCCAACAGCGCCACCGTATACTGAAAGAATTAAGTTCCCTATGATTCCAGCGATTATAGCCTGTCTGAAATTTAAGCCGATGGCGATTGAGGCTCCTGTAAAAAGGCCGGACATGCAAATACAAAACCCTGCTGTGACGATTGCAACTTCAAAAATTCCCTTCTTCTCCCGCTCAGGGACCCTTTCAGTCGCGTGGTCATGAGCGCTCGATTTTTGTGTCTCTGCAGTAGTACTCATCACTCATCTCCTCCCTATATGATTTTAGCTATGATTTTAGCTTGTTTAACTCAAGTATATAATATGCATTTTTTTAAAACATTATTGCAAAAAATAAAAAAATATGCATCCGTTTGTTCAAACACACAAACAGATGCATATAATTAACAAATTTACAACTTTTGTAAAGTGTATGCCAAGAGATAATTTATCAAATGCGGCATTTCGAAAGGATTTTTACCTAAAATCTCTATTATTTTGCCTTTCCTGTAATTTACAGTATTCTTGTGAACGAACAAGGCTTCGGAAACCCTAGTAGCATCCATATTGTTCTCCAGCAGACACTCAAATGTTTTTACGAGGGTTGTATAATTTAGCCTATCATATTCAATAAGGGGTTGCAACAAATAATCGATAATCATATCTGTATTCTTGGTTTTTTTCATCTCTTTTAACAACATTAAAAAACCGAGGTCGGAATATTTTGTAACCTTATTTTCACCGAAAAATTTACGGCCGAGAATAGCAGCATTTGTAGCTTCAACATAGCTGGTGGGAATTCTTGTATAGTCAGAAATGTAATCACTGATTCCTATTGATACAGAACCCTGGAAATGTTCCGAGCAAAGTTTTAATATTCTGTTAGCAGTCACTGTTTCTATATTTTCCTCATCAAGTTTTTTATCTCTTTCTATCAGTATAAAAACCATATCACTTCTATAACCGATTAAATTTTTAGGATTAAATGATTTTACTTCTTCTACAATGAGAGGATAAAGATATTTTTTCACATAGTTTTGTATATCTTTTACCTCTTTACGAAACAAATACTCTTGAATACTGTTAATATTTATAATAACTAGGTAGGATTTATTTCTTATATCCCAACCCAGGTCTAAACCAGATTTGATTGCAACATCGTCGTTTCTAAAATTCCAGGTTATCAGATCGCTGATATAATTTTGGACATAAATTTCTTGCAGTTCTTTAAGCCTACTTTTTTTGGTGTAAATCAGTGTACACATCTTGGCTATATTTTTTATCAAATTTTGGGCAATTTCAGGGCTATCGAAGCTGTTTAAAACAACAACAAAGCCGTAAAATACGCCTACAGCTTTAATAGGATATATAATCCATGATTTTCCATCAATAGTTTTCGTTGTAAAAGAATTGTTTTTCAATTCAGCAAACAAGCTGTAACAGGAATCCTTTAAAAAATTCTCGATTTTGGAAATTGTGACAGAACTGCAATAACAGTTGGCAAAAATGCACTTATTATCCAAATCATAAAATGAAATTTCGCTTTTAAAGACACTTGTTATACTTCTAAAAATATCCTCTAATTGATCATTAGTGGCAACTATATCTATCAGCTTGTTTTGTGCACTGAGCATTAGCTGAGTGTCAGCCATGTTTATTTTCATCAGTCTCTCAATAATGGGATTTAAGATCTCAACATAAGAAACATCAGAATCGGCTACTATTAGTGGAAAGTTAAGTTGATTGCATAGGTCAATAACTTCGGGATGAATATTCTTAACCCATAAATTAATGTGGCACAATACCAAGCCACAACATTTAGAATCGACCAATGTTTTGATGACTATTTTCTGCATTTCTACATTTGAATGTATGGCATAAAAGGAAGTAATATATAGCTGATTTTTAAGGACCCACCTTCCAATGGCGGACTCGGCTACCTCCAAGACACTTATGCTCTCAACTTCGTTTTCGATGCCACCTGCACCCGCAACTAGCTTTGCATTTTTTAGGCCGCCAAAAGTAAGCACATCTTTAACCTTGATGATCATATGTATATTTTCCCTCCAACATAATCAGTCGATCGGAAAATTGAGGCAAATTTAATAAAAATTAATAAAAGTAGTATTATAATATTATTATAGTTGCGGTAATCAAGTTAATCAATATCTTCAGAAATGGTGAGAATACTTGTTATGCAAAATTCAATTATGAATAAATTCTAAGCGAGCATAACCCTGTCATTGACAAATTGTTCACCCTGCGTCTGTTCGAATTTTTTCAGTAACATGGGAATTGTCATCGTGGCTTTTTCCTCACCACTTATATCCAAAACTACTTTTCCCATATGCATCATAATAAGTCTGTTGCCCATTTTGATAGCATGTTCCAAGTTATGGGTCACCATAAGTGTCGTAATTTTGTCTTTGCGGATGATTTGTTCGGTCAAGTCATTTACAAGTATGGCGGTTTTCGGGTCTAGAGCGGCGGTGTGTTCGTCTAACAGAAGGAGCCTCGGCTTTTTCATGGTTGCCATAACAAGTGTCAGTGCCTGTCTTTGGCCACCTGAAAGCAGCCTAACTTTTGTTGTCAGTCTTTTTTCCAACCCTAGAGGGATGTCTGACAGGTACTTTTTAAATAGACTCCTTTTCAAGGGATTTAGTCCCCAGGTTAAACTAAAGTTTTCACAGCGCGAATAGGCGAGAGACAGATTTTCTTCGATTGTCATCGATGGAGAAGTTCCCAGCATTGGATCCTGGAAAACCCTCCCAATATAGGCAGCCCTTTTATATTCGGGGAAATTGGATATGTCATTGTTATCGAGCTTTATTGAGCCCGCATCTATAGGGAAGACCCCCGCAATTATATTGAGAAGTGTTGACTTACCAGCTCCGTTGCTGCCAATTATTGTGACAAAGTCGCCCTCATTTATTTCAAGTGAAAGTCCGTCAAAAACCTTGTTTTCATTAGGGGTATTTCGATTAAATGTCTTTGAAACACTTTCAATTTTGAGCATCAGAAGCCCCCCTCCCGAAGTTTATCTTTAACGTCTTTTTAAATTGCGGTAAAGTAAGCGCTGCTATCACTACTAATGCTGTGAGCAACTTTAGATCTGAGGCCTGGGCTAATCTAAAAGACAGTACAAGGGAAATGCTTAGCCGGTACAAAAAAGACCCGAACAGAGCACTCAATGTACTAAAGAAAATAGATCTTTCGCCGATAAGAGCATCACCTATTATTACAGATGCAAGGCCGGCAACTACTGTTCCTATTCCCATTCCTACATCGGCAAATCCCTGATATTGGGCTACAAGAGCTCCAGCAGTGGCTATGATCGCATTCGAAAGGCAGAGACCGGTAATTTTGGCAATATCAGTATTGACCCCTTGACTTCGTATCATTTGTGGGTTATCCCCTGTTGCTCGTAATGAAAAACCCATTTGCGTCTTGAGGAAAATGTCCAAAAGGATTTTAACCGCTAAGGCGGTAATTATAAAGATGATTATAAACATATATTTTAAAGGAAAACCGGGAATCATGCTTTTAATTAAATCCTGCACAAAAGTAAAAATAGTAGGTTGGTTTAATAAAGGTATATTCGGTTTTCCCATTATTCTCAAATTAATTGAGTACAATGATGTCATTGTTAAAATTCCTGCTAACAAGTCACTTATTTTAGCCTTGGTGTTTAGCAATCCAGTAAAGATACCTGCCCCTCCGCCTGCAGCAAAAGCTACAGCTGTTGCGAGAAAAGGATTTTGGCCGCTCACTATTAATGAAGCGGCCACAGCTGCACCGAGAGGGAAACTTCCGTCAACAGTTAAATCGGCAAATTTGAGAATTTTAAATGTAATGTATACGCCAAGGGCCATGATTCCAAATACCAGACCCTGCTCGGCAGATGTAAGTAAAGTGTTAAGCCACATTTACGGGACACCTCTAATCAGTTCCTAATATCTCATCAGCTTTTGATTTAAGTTCATCCGGTATATTTATTCCAAGGGTTTTTGCTGACGTCATATTTATAATAAGTTTTAGATCCTTTGAACCTTCAACTGGAATATTATGTGGATTCTCGCCCTGTAAAACTCGGGCTGCCATGTTTCCGGTCTGTTTACCAAGAAGGTAGTAGTCAATACCCAAAGTCGCTAGCGCTCCTCCTTCAACATGCCCTCTTTCGGCACCTATCACGGGTATTTTTGAATCATTGCATACTTTAACAACAGCCCCAATGGCAGAGGCGACCGTGTTATCGGTTGGTACATACAATGCGTCTACTTTTCCGACCAAGGTTTGAATGGCTTGGTTGACCTCATTACTGTTTGCAACTGTCGCTTCAAGTATAGTCAAACCGATATCATCTGACACATCTTTTGCTATGTCGACCTGTACTTTTGAATTGGGTTCAGCGGCATTGTAGATTATGCCCACATTATTAGCACTTGGCAGTATTTTCTTTAGAAGCTCTAGTTGGTCTTTTATTGGATTCATGTCTGTTGTGCCAGTTACATTTGTATCGGGTTTTTCCTGGCTTTTGACAAGGCCGGCCTCAACAGGGTCAGTCACCGCCGTTATCATGATTGGTATGTCTTTTGTGGCATTGGCCGCCGATTGTGCGGAGGGTGTAGCTATTGCCAGAATTAAATCTACTTCATCTGCCACAAATTTGCTTGCGATCGTTTGGGTTGTAGGAAAATCCGCTTGAGCATTTTCCAATTCAAATATTACGTTTTTTCCTTCTTCAAAACCTGACTCCTTTAAACCGTCAATAAACCCTTCTCTAGCAGAGTCGAGTGCCGGGTGTTCTACGAATTGTGAAATACCAATCTTGAACACCTTTTCAGTAGTATCTGATTGTCCTTCATTAGAAACTTCAGAAGATTGGCTGCCGGTGTTCTGGTCTCCACAACCAGCCAGCATAAGAGACAAAACTAAAAGTGACAACATACATAGAGCAAAAAACCTTTTCAAATAAATTACCCCCTTAATAATAAAAACGGTCAGCATGGGGGAGAAAACAAAAAACACCCCGGTAAGAGTGTTTTCATAACCGATCTCCTACCATACTACCATCCTACAAGTATTTAAACCAATTATATTTCATAATACTCACATTGTCAATATGCTTTGTTTAAGTTACCTAAGTTACCTGATTAGGTATAGATCTGTGCCCCAAACCGATGACAACATCGTTTAAATTTAAAAAACCTACCCCAAAAAACATAGCCACACTTATATGTTCGCCATGTCTTGCTATTCCGATTTTACCCCCGATATTAAGTCCAAGTGCTTTTGGGACAATCTGCGAGACGGCTTCTCGGGTTGCGCCTACAACAGCCCCTTCAAAAACGTGAGTTTCTTCTATCACGCCTTCCCTTTTTGCTGCTACAAGGGCTCGCTCAATGATTTTCTTGACTGAATTTACGAAATCTCCTCCAAAATCAACTGCACAAACCTTTACGTTCATTTTTGAATACGACTGTTTCAGTTCCATTTCTTCAGTTCTCGAGGAAAGGGCCATTTTAATTGCTATTTTTGCCACATCGATACTTTCCAATAGCGACACCTCCGGTGGTTAGTGATAATCCCTATTATGTTAGACCAATTATATCACAATTTAAAAGCGATGGGTATTAACCCATAATTCTGCTGAGCAAAAAAGTTGTCAGAAAACCGACCAGCATTCCGAAATTTTCAAGCCTTGAGCCGATTTTATGTGCTTTTGGAATCATATCGGTTCCTGTCATGAACAGTATGGATCCGCCGGAAAAAGCCATTATCATGCCGTGTAATTCGGTGCTCACATTTCTTAATATATAGTATCCTGTTAAAGCGGCAAAAGGGTCGAGTAAGGCTACCAGGAAAGCTAATAACATTGCGGATTTTGTAGTCAATTTAGACTTATCTATAAGCTCTTGGGTTGATGAAATCCCTTCAGGTATGTTGTGCAAAAATATTGACAAAGCAAGTACAATACCCAACTTGCCCTTCCCAGTTGCAAAACCTATTCCCATGCTGAGAGCTTCTGGTAGGTCGTCCATTGCAGTGCCGATTATCATCCCGGTACCTTCAGCAACGTGTTTCGATACGAAGTATTCTAATAGGTAAAATGAAACTCCACCTATTATAAATGCTAAGGAGGTGCATACCGGCCCGGAAAGTTGATATGCTTCATGCATTAGTGAAAAAGATAGTACTGAGAGAAGGACACCTGAACCAAATGTTAATACAAACGCGAGGATTTTGTCAGGTATCTTCTTAGTACCTAAATAACCGCCGATAACTACTGCCAGCCCGGAAAAAGAACTATAAGCCAATATTTTAAAAAAAGTGTCCATTTATTATCACCCATAAATTTTATATAATCACCGTAAATCATAAATTTGCCTAATCTTTGTTTATCCTTATGAAGGATTTTTGAAAACTTTGGGGAATTATTTAATAGAGCGAAGCGGAGACGTATATTAAGTTTTAGTGTTAAACCGCAAGGTTTGGGGGGTTTTTATTGCCATACTCAACATGTCCTTTTTGCAGCAGACGCTCATATTCCGCTGCAGATCTTGAGGCATGGAAATGTCCGTATTGTGGAAAGACAGTACTGGCAGAAAAGAATAAACAAGAAAAAAAGAATGAAGAGCAGGGCTGAATACCTTGCTCTCTTTTATTGTCATTTTTTATAAAACAACAAGGTTCCCGGGCCCCGACAGCAATCTTTGATTGCGTCGTCGGGTGGGGTTCTTATATTTAATCAGATTATCCCCATCAAAAATCCTTAGCCGACAAAACTATATCTCCTCTTTTATGGTTTCCATATATAATAGCCTGTATTCATCTATCAATCGATGGGGGAGCAAAAATGAATAAGCGAGACATACTGGATTATATGGCATATGTTGTTTCGAGTGCAAAAGGCTGTATAAACGAACCGAAAATGTACGGCCCTTTCAGGCTTGTTGGCGATTGAACGATCGAAAAGAATATATTAGTTATTTATAACATACTCAAGCCCTTCAAAAGGGCTATTATTATTTACCCCCCACTTTGATTTCAATCATTGAATCATTCTAAGACTATGTTGCAGTTTAATAATATGTTGCCCACCAACAGTATGACCTCGAGAACACATATTCAACTCGATAATCTTCAGAGCTTTGGTAAACTGGTATATCAATTCTCCTGCCAGAACAACTAGTCCGATTAGTATTTTCTTTTGTAATCTTGATACAAATTATACTCTTTTTTTTAGATATCACAACAAAGGGTTTTATAATACAAAAATTGAATGACTCGAACAATAACCAAGATAAAATAGACTTTGAAATCTTAATTTTTAGCCACTTAAATTATACCTGATCAAAGTTAGGAGGAGGTGTGATAAAAAACTCAAATTAAATTAAGAATTTTATTTAATTAATAAATGTTTAAGGAGGCCTAGAAATGTTTAAGAAAGTGTTAAAGACAGAGATGGAGGTTAGGGACTTTGTCAGGGGCTGTACTTTATACGGAACTGGCGGAGGTGGCCTGGCAGAAAACGGGCTGGACTCACTGTTAACAGAATTGAGGGCAGGCAAGGAAATCGGATGGGTAGACGTAAATGATATAGCCGATGACGCAATTACAGTATGTCCATTTTTAATGGGCTCTATAGCACCACACACACCAGAAGTCAAGAAAGAGATGGAAGGTTTTGGTCTGACAGATTCCAAGTATACGGAGAAGCAGAGGATAGCCGAATCAATAAAAGAGCTTTCCAAATACATGGGGAAAAAGATTGATGCGGTTGTTCCTTTAGAATTAGGAGGGGCAAGCACGCCAGGTGGAATAGCAGCAGGATTGGTCAATGGGCTACCTGCAGTAGACGGTGATTACACGGGTAGAGCGATTCCTGAAATTCCGCAGACAACACCTTACCTGCACGGTATACCGTTGTGGCCGCTATCTGTTGTGGATGAGTTTGGAAACGTAAGTGTAATCAAACATGCGATCAACTACAGAATTGTTGAGAGGATCGGTAAGCAAATAAGTGCTGCTGCATATGGTCTCACAGGTGATACCGGATTCTTGATGACAGGCAAAGAAATGAAAAAGGCAATAATCCCGGGGACATTAACAGAATGTTACGAGCTTGGGAAAATGATAAGGGAAGCAAGAGAAGCGGGTAAAGATCCTGTCAAGGCAGTTGCTGATAAGCTAGAAGGCTGGATTTTAATAAAAGGTAAGGTTACAAAGAAAGAAACAGAAGACAAGCTTGGCTACTATTGGGGAACACATACAATAGAGGGCAGCGGAGAATATGCGGGCCAAGTGATGAAAATATGGTTCAAGAACGAAAACCATGTAGCATGGAACAATGATAAAGTAGTAGCAACGAGCCCGGATATGATAACAGTAGTCAGCTCAAAAGATGGCGAACCCATAACCAACCCCAAACTGAAGGTAGGCGACGAGGTAGCGGTGCTTGGAATTAAGGCAAGGAGTATGTTCAGGACAGAAAAAGGTGTAGGAATTTTAGGCCCCAGATATTTCGGCTTCGACTTCGATTATGTGCCGATTGAAGATTTGCTTAAGTAAAAAATTGGGGTTACAGATATAACAAAATGCCCTTGGTGAAAAAAAAGGTAAGTTCAAAAGAACTTACCTTTCAAGGGTATTATTAAAATACCAAGAGACATAATCCTTATTAGATTACCACATTATATAAAAATACACAACTTTCAATACAAGCATTTTTGGCTTGTAAAGGATAATTTCCTGGATTATTTATTCTTTAAGGAACACTTCGGCAATATATTTACTTAAATCTAATTGGTATCTTAACATATTGATTTACTGAGAGGCTAAACTCAAAGAGTACTTAAAGAGTAATATCAATCAATAAAATTTAGTTACAAACCACCGATTAATCCTAATCAACCCATGAGATGACTCGAAAATGAATTGAGGGGGATAAAACATGGATAACAATACTAATCTTGCTGCCCAAAATGACTATGCGCTTTCACGAGTACCGGCATCGGGTCGAAAGAGTATATTTAACGTATCTTTAGTTGCAATAGGATTTTGTATTTCAATGGCCGGCCTATTTACAGGAGCTGCTTTAGCAGCAGGTCTCAACCTAAGGGAAGCAATAATAGCCTCATTGATAGGTAATGCAATTTTAACAGTTTATGGTGGTCTGGTTGGTGTAGCCGGTGCCAGAGAAGGTGTAAGCACGGCAATGCTGGCGAGGCATTCTTTTGGCAGAAAGGGCTCAATGGTAATTTCCGTGATTATAGCAGTCACATTGGTAGGATGGTATGCCTATCAAGTTGGGTTCTTCGGCATGACGATAAACACCATGTTTCCAAACGGAGGATTTATCACATCAGTAAAGTTTGCAAGCTTATGGGGCGGCCTCTTGATGATGACGTCGGCATATATTGGATACAGAGGGCTCAGCATAATAAGCAATATTGCAGCACCTGCAATATTGATAACATCACTTATGGGTATAATAAAAGCTGTAAACCTCACCGGAGGCTGGGATGCTCTTTTTGCGTTACGGCCTGAAGGTACTATGAGTTACGGTGCAGCTGCTGTTCTCATAGTAGGAGCCTTTGCAGTTGGAGGTGCAATCCAGGCAGATATCACAAGATACTCAAAGAATGCAGGTCAATCCTTGATAGCAACAGCTATAGGATATATGATAGCGCACTCATTTGTAATCGTAGCGGGATATCTAACATGCTTGACGACAGGAACGGGAGATTTACCTGCTGCAATGATACAATTAGGTCTAGGCATACCAGCGCTCATTGTCCTCATCGCTGCACAGTGGACAACCAATGACAACAATTTGTATTCCTCATCGCTGGCATTTTCAAATGTAGTCAAAGTGAAAAAATCAAAAATAGTATTGGTATGCGGTATAATAGCTACCATCGCTGGTGTTTTCGGCCTTGCGGATTATTTCGTCAATTGGCTGACCATATTGGGAGTTGGGGTACCTCCAGTAGCAGGTATAATAATAGCGGATTATTTTGTCATCAACAAAAGTAAATACAGTTTTGATAAGGACACCGAATATGGAGACATTTCAAGGCCGGCTTTTATTGCCTGGATCATTGCGTCAATAATCGGCTTTTCAGTAAAATGGGGAATTCAGTGCATTAATTCACTTGTAGCGGGTTTTGTGCTCTATCTAGTGCTAGTATATATCTTTAAAGCAATGAACATAAATATGTTTGGCCAAACAGTTAAAGATGTAAATATAGAAGCTGATTTCAAGTAAAAAACGGGGAAGTAAAGGAGGGAGTACAAATGAAAATCAAAGTCATTTGCCCTATAACCACAAAGGAATTTGAAAATGATACAAAAGAAGAAATAAAGAAATTTATTTCTGAAGATGTGCAAATCGATGCTGAGAGAATAGAATACGGCACAGCATCAATTGAAGGGGAATATGATGAAGCATTAGCAGCACCCGGTATTCTCAAACTTGCAGAAAAAGCACAGGCTGAAGGATATGATGGGGTATTTATTAGCTGTATGGGAGATCCGGCAGTAGAGGCAGCAAGAGAGAAACTAGATATCCCCGTAGTCGGCCCCTGCAGGGCATCAATGCTATATGCGGCTGATATGACACATAGATTTTCGGTAGTTACAGTTGTCGACGGAGTAGTGCCATTGATAGAAAAAGTTGGAAGACAAGTTGGCTTAAGTGGAAAATTGGCATCAGTGAAATCCGTTGATATTCCCGTATTAGAACTATCTGATATAGACAAACTGCTCAAAGCCCTGCTTGACAAATCTATTGAAGCAATAGAGCGTGACGGTGCACAAGCAATTATTCTTGGGTGTACGGGCATGATAGGAGTAGACGAACTTTTATCACAAGAGCTAGAGGAAAAAGGCTACTCAGTTCCGGTATTATATCCTGCTGCTGTATCTATAAGGTACCTTGAATCACTGATAAAGCTAAACATATCTCAGAGCAAAAGAGCGTATATCCCACCACGTGACAAAGACCGAAACATCTGGAGCCGAGTTTAAACTCACGTTAAATACCCGGCTGTCAAAAGAAATACGCATAGAGCGTATTTCTTTTGACAGCAATTAATTATTCAAACAATAAACAAGAGGTAGGGAGATTTTATGAGCATTTTGGACACAATAAAGAGAAGAAGAAGTATCAGAAAATATGATAAAAAGAAAGTGCCGACAGAAACGATTAAAGAACTGATCGAAGCAGGCATCTATGCACCAACCGGGAGCAATATACAGCCCTGGTATTTTATAATTGTAGATGATGAAAAGATATGCAATCAAATCAAAGCATTTTCTCCAGGTTTGCTAGGCGGCCCGCCGAACCTGATAGTGATTTGCAGTGACCGTAAAAAGGCCTATGAAAGGGGAGGGGCTTTTGGCAGGGATGAGCTGAGCATAATAGACGTATCCATGGCAGCGCAGAACATACTGCTCATGGCTACTGAAAAAGGAATAGCCACTTGCACGGTAAAATCATACAATAAAGAGGCGGTTAAGAGAATACTAGATCTACCGGATGAAATTTCCGTAGATTTGATAATAAGCCTTGGTTATTCTGACCAAAGACCTTCAACACCTCCCAGGAGGCCTGTAGAAGAAGTCACATTTATCAATCGATGGGGGGAGCAAAAATGAATAAGCGAGACATACTGGATTATATGGCATATGTTGTTTCGAGTGCAAAAGGCTGTATAAACGAACCTAAGATGTATGGCCCTTTCAGGCTTGTAGATTCCATAGAAAAGTTTATGGCTCTGCTCAAAAAATACAATCTGTTTGACGATGAGGAAGTAAACAGGGTTGCAGAAAAAATTGCAAATGAAAAGTTATCGGTAATGACTGATGAAGAAAAGTTTATTTCCATGTTGGACGAAGTGACTTTTGAACTAATAGAAATTCTAAAAAATTGTGATGAGCAGTAAATGGCCGATGCAAAGAGACTTTTGTGTGTTATAATTTAATTATGTAAATGTTAACATTGAGGTGAAAAAAATGGGGAAATTAGATAATATTGAGCCAAAATCTGTGTTCAAGTTTTTTGAAGAAATATGCCAGATCCCCAGATGCTCAGGCAAAGAAGAAAAGATAAGCAAATACCTTGTAGACTTTGCAAAACAAAACGGCTTTACATTTATACAAGATGATGCCTATAACGTAATAATAAAAAAACCTGGGACATCAGGGTACGAAAAATCACCTACTGTAATTCTGCAGAGCCACATGGATATGGTATGTACAAAAACAGACACTTCAACCCATGATTTTGACAAGGATCCAATTGACTTAGTAATAGATGGAAATACTATAAAGGCTAACGGGACAACACTTGGGGCAGATAACGGTATCGGAATGGCAATCAGTTTAGCCATACTGGAATCAAAAGAAATATCACACCCGCCATTAGAAGTTATCTTCACGGCCAATGAAGAAGAAGGTCTTCAAGGGGCTGCCCAACTTGACATGACTAACATTACGGGTAAAACCATGATAAACTTAGATGTTGAAGATGAAGGAGTGTTTGTTGCCAGCTGTGCCGGTGGAATAAGACATGTAATCTCACTCGATATCGTTTGGGAGGACGTTCCCAAAGAGTTTGTCCCATATAGAGTTACGATCAGCGGCCTTAAAGGAGGCCATTCAGGCTTGGAAATAGATAAAGGGAGAGGCAACTCAAATATACTGATGGGTCGCTTTTTGCATGAACTTCAGAGCACGATTAATTTCAGTTTATCTGAAATCAATGGCGGAATCAAGATGAATATAATACCGAGCAAAACCGAGTCGGTAATACTAATAGATAACCAAGACTTTGGCAAATTAAAAAGTAAAGTTGAATCATGGAACCAAATAATTAAAAACGAATTTATGTCATCAGATGAAAAAGTCAATATAAGTATAAATGAAATAGATATGCCGAAAAAAGTGTTTTCAAATAAAAGCTTGGACGATTTAATATTTGTGTTAATGACAATACCTAATGGTGTTCAAACGATGAGCATGGATATAAAGGGCCTAGTTGAAAGCTCTACTAATTTAGGTGTTGTGAACACTGTTGAGAACACTGTCACATTTGTAAGCAATATCAGGAGCTCAAAGAGAAGCCTAAAATATAATATTTTAAACAAAATGGAACTTATAGCAAAACGCGTTCAGGCTGACACATTGTCGGACTCCGAATATCCTGAATGGGATTACGATCCCAAATCTAATATTCGGGAATTGTTTGTGAATACTTACACAAAACTATATAACGCAGAGCCACAGATAACGGCAGTGCATGCGGGGCTTGAGTGCGGATTTTTTAAAAACAATATACAAGAAATCGATATAATATCCTTTGGTCCAAATATTTATAATGTCCACTCGCCGGACGAGACTTTAGATTTTAATTCTGTAAATCGCTCATGGGAGTTATTGCTACATGTTTTAGCAGAACTAAAATAGAAAAATATGGTTTACCTGCCAATTAGTTATATTGATAGTTTTAAATAAAATATGTAACATTATTTATTGATAGCATGCCGAAATATATAAAAGGGTAACAATTAAGGTTACCCTTATTTGCTATTATGAAGCCCAAGATGCCAAAAAATTTGTTTTTTAATAAATTTAAAAAAAGGAGCTAATTATGATATCTGTAAGAAAAGCTATAGAAATAGGCGGCTTAAAAAAGGGGGTAGTAATAGCCGGTCATGGAGGGCTTGACAAACAAATATCTTCCGTCTCTGTTTTGGAGGCCACATCCTCTGAAGTAGCCAATTGGATTAGAGGTGGTGAATTATTCATAACATCCTTTTACTCTATTGCCGATGATATCGATAAACAGTTAAATATTATAAGGATTTTGGCACAACGCTCCTGTTCCGGCCTGGTTATATGCTCATTGGGATTTTGGTTAAAACAGGTGTCTGAAGAAGTCATATCTCTCGCTAATAACTTAAATTTACCGTTAATCTTGGTTCCCTCTGATATGGCATATGTTGACATTATAACTCCATTAATGGACGAAATATTAAAAATCGAAAAGGAGAAATTGTTATTTGCATCAAATGTACAAAAGCAATTGTATGATGTTATTTTAGCAGATAAAGATGTACATGATTTACTTTCAACATTAGGTTCAATCATAAAAAAAAGGTTAGCATTGTTTGATAGTGATAATATTTGCATATCAAAACACAAGGTTAAGAGTGAGGAAATTCCTGAAATAAAACAAATAGTAAAAAGAAATATCGTTGATTTCCGTAACCCATCCCCTCTGTGGGTATCTCAAAAAAAAGTTTTGATATACCCGATCATATTGACAAGTCAATACTATGGTTACTTAGTAATTTTGGATATGATTGACAAAGATGAAAAAATATTATTGACAATCGGACAGGCCATTATAGCAATAGGGCTTATGTTTACAAAAAAGAAACGCTTTGAAGATATGAAGGATACCCTAAAAAGGGATTTTATAGCAGACCTGATGACATGGAATTTTAGCAATGAAACGGTTGCACACACAAGAGCTAAAAGTTTTGGTTGGGATTTAACAAACAAGCATTTACTTTTAATATGTAATATTGATAATTTCAATGATCTAAACAAACAAAACAAGGCAGAAGGCAGTATGCTATATGCAAAAAATTTCATATTACCAAAAATCGAGGAAATCATTTTAAACGACAATTCAAAAAATCTGGTGGGACTAAGAAGTGATTTAATAATTGTTTTGCTAGAGGGGAAGGAAGATGAAAAAAACCTATATAAACGTGCAAAAAAACTGGGTGATAGGATTATTAAATACGCGAAAGACAACCAGCTGTTTATCTCCATAGGTATCTGCAATTATTTCGGCAAAATACAGGACATATCCAAAGGTTATAAAGAAGCAATAAAAGCAATTAAATTGGGCAGGAAAATATTTGGAAGAGGTAATTGTATCTTTTATTCCGATTTAGGTGTTTATACTCTTTTAGACCAACTTGCGAACAGAGAGTCAACTAAAAAAATTGTAGATCAGGCTTTGGAAAGATTGAAAGAATATGATTTACAAACTAAATCATCATTGCTGCAAACACTTGAAAAATTGATTGAACATAACGGAAATATGCAGGCCGTATCTGATGAATTATACTTACACAAGAATACAATTTTTTATAGAAAAAACAAAATTACAAGTTTGCTGGGCCATGATCCGCTTTTAAATCCCTATAGATTAATGTATGAGATAATATTTACACTCGAAAAACTCAAAGAAGCATAGTTAATAGTTAAAAATTAAACCGCCACTTGGTTTCATGGTTTGACCTTGTGGCGGTTACATTTACGTTTTTTGGTTTATAATGTTTCAGTTTAAAGCTTTTGCTTTTGACCTATCTGAGTTTCTGCCATTTGTATCATTTTTCTCACCATATTGCCTCCGACGGCACCGCAGTCCCTTGAGGATATATTTCCCCAGTAATCCTCAGAGCCTTGGTAAACAGGGATATTTAGCTCGCTTGCTACCTCGTATTTAAAATTGTCCATCTCTCTGTGAATACCTTCAACCACATGTTTTTTGCCGCTTTGCCCGGATGCCAAATGTAATCCCCCTTTCCGTATTTTTAATTTTTACTGGCAATCTTATTGTGAAACAACAAGGTTCCCGGGACTCAACAGCAATCTTTGATTGCGTGTTGGGTGGGGTTCTTATTTTTTATAAATTAACCGAAAAAGGGGCATATTATGTTAGAATATTATGTTTCAGGTTACACAGATAACAAGTTTAGCTATTTTTTTATAAATGTCAAATCCTTATAATTTTTATCAATATCGAGAATATATGAAGCCAAATTAAAAGCATGGTCACCTATACGCTCTAGATTATTCAACACGTCGAGGAACAACAAACCGGAACTAGGATAACATGTACCTTCATTTAGTCTTTTTATATGATTTGCACGGAGGTTTTTTTCCATATTGTCAATTTCTTCTTCATTTATGATTATTGCTGTTGATTTGTCTCTATCGTTCTCAGAAAAGGCTTCAACAGACAAGGAAAAGTTTTCCTGAACCTTTGAGGATATCTGAACTAATTCTGATAGAGCTTCCTTGCTAAAGGGAAGTTTTTTCTCATGTTTGTCTTCTGCCAGTTCCAAGATATTCATGGCATGGTCTCCAACCCTTTCCATATCATTGACAGCATTTATCATTTTTGTAAGAAAACTTGCTTCATTCGAAGATAAACGTGTCCTAGAAAGGAGTGCGAGAAATCTGGTTATGTCACGGGCGAGTTCATTTATTACAGTCTCTTTTTCGCGGGCCAGCTTGTCTTTTTGCTCATTGTAGTTCAGAAATATGTTTACTGTATCTCTCACGGTTTCCAATGAAAGTCGCCCCATTCTGGCTATCTCTTTATTGACCTGTAAGAAAGCCACTGAAGGGGTTTTGAGCAGTCTGTCATCAATAAATTTTAAGCCTCTCTCAACAATTACTGGTTCGCCTGGCATCAGACGAGTGACCAGTTTTATTAACACAAAAGAGAAGGGGAGCAGGATTATAGTGTTAGTGACGTTAAAAATGGTATGAGCATTGGCTATTTGTCTTATTGGGTCAGGAGAGGTTGTTAAAACTACTGTTTTTAAAACAGGAATTAAAAACAGAAAAATAACAGTACCAATGACTTTAATTATCAGATGAAGCAGAGCAGCTCTTCTTGCTGTTATGTTTGTGCCTATACTTGAGAGAAGTGCTGTGACACATGTTCCAATATTATCGCCGAATAATATGGGCAGTGCTATTGAAATATCCACTATCCCTTGTCCTGCCAGCGCCTGCAAAATTCCTATTGTTGCACTACTGCTCTGAATAATGCCTGTCGTTAAAAATCCCGCCAATACGCCTAATACAGGTGTCTTTGAAAAGCTAGCAAGGAAATTTACAAATTCGGGCATTTTCGCAAGGGGCTTTAAAGCAATTTCCATTGTCTGCATCCCGAAAAACAATAGCCCGAATCCGAGTATTATTTCCCCTATAAATTTTTGGGTTTTTTGTTTGCTGAACATAAAGACGGCTGTTCCAATACCTATTGCTGGGAGAGCTAAATCTGTGAGTTTAAATGCTATGAGCTGCGCGGTCATGGTAGTACCGATATTTGCTCCCATTATTATGCCGATGGCCTGATTGAGGTTCATGAGGCCGGCATTTACAAGGCCGACTACCATTACGGTTGTAGCACTGCTGCTTTGTATGATTGCAGTTACAAGCATACCGACAGTTACACCGAGGAACCTATTTCTGGTAAGGAGTTCCAACAGATTTTTGAGCTTGTCGCCGGCAGCTTTTTCAAGTCCCTCTCCCATGAGCCTCATTCCATAGATAAAAAGGCCTAGCCCACCGATTAAAGTGAATACTGTATCCAATGACAAAGTAACCTCTCCTCAGAAAGTTATTATACCACCATCTGTTATTATAACAGAAAGCATAAAAAAAAAGCTAGGCATTTCAAAAACAATTTTTTATGTTATCATCAAAAGGTTGAAATTTTAATTCAATTTTAATTATTGAAATAAAGGATTATAAGGTGATAATAAATTAAAGCCTTTGTGTTACGAGCAATATTCCAATAATAATAAAAGATATCCCCGCTCCCAAGTGGATATAATCCATCGGTACAGATTTTGAGATAATACCTCCTAGATATACACCAATAAATGCATTTAGTATCAGAGCAAGCGAGGCACCCAAAAAAACACTCAAAAAAGATTCATTATGTGCAGCCATTAGGATAGTTGATAATTGAGTTTTATCGCCTAATTCTGCAAGGAACACAAGTACAAATGTCGCAAAAAAAGTTTTGCAGAGGATCAAGTTTACAACCCCCTCTTTAACATCCTTCTCTTTTTATATGGGAAAAGACCAATAACTTTGACTCCTGTCCTTAAAAACTCAAAAAGGCTTACGATGAAAAAACATATGCCCGCACCCATAATTATACTGAAAACAAATGCATTTCCCTTATTTAAGACCAGTTCTAAATTTAATCCCAGTGTCGCAGGAATGCCAATTAGATTTCTAATATTACCTAAGTACTCTGTGTAATAGGGCACCCAGCTAAAAAATCCCCATATTATACCGAATATAACACCTTTCTTTTGACCCTTAGTCAACACTCAAAACCCCCCCCTTTAGTTTTTATTAAATAATATTCGTCATGAATGCAGGATATTCGACATATCATAAGTTGTTGTCTCTGAGAATAAAAATAATATGACTAAGTTAGGGGGTGATTACAATTAAGATGAAAAATATCCGACGTAATTATATTACAGGATTAATATGTCTTGTTACTGTCATAATAATTGTTTTTTCATGCTTAAGTTACTTGCCTACAAAATCGCTTTTGGTTTTTGGAGGGTTAGACAGACTTGTGCCAATATACAGAGTCCAGACAGAGGAAAAAATAGCTGCTATATCATTTGATGCGGCATGGGGAAGTGACGTTACCCCAAGGTTGCTCGACATTTTACGCAGACACGGAGTAAAGACAACATTCTTTCTGGTTAAATTCTGGATGGAAGAGTATCCTGATATGACACGTAGGATTGCCGCTGAAGGCCATGAGATAGGCAATCACTCCGCAACACATCCAAGGATGAGCTCTTTGTCCAAAGAATCAATGATTGAAGAGTTACAGACGACCCATAAAAAAATTAAGGAACTAACAGGGCAGGAAGCAAATCTATTCAGGCCGCCATTCGGCGATTATGGGAATTTGCTCATAACAACTTGTTCTGAACTAAATTATAAGGTAATACAGTGGGACGTAGATTCATTGGATTGGAAAGATCTGAGCGCAAGTGCAATCTACGACAGGGTAATAAAACGCATAAAACCGGGTTCAATTGTGTTATTCCACAACAACGGAAAAAATACTGCAGAAGCCTTAGAAATCATTTTAAATGAGTTGGATCGCCAAGGTTACAAGATTGTACCAATCTCTCAGCTTCTCATAAAGGGTGAATATTATATTGACAAGTCTACCGGAGAGATGAGGCCAAAATAAGCTTGTTGACTAAAAATATACGAAAACCTATAATTACTATAGGATGAGTTAAGTGATTATTGGGGTCAAGGCAACTTGACCTTATTTGAAACAATAAGGTCCCGTGCCCCGGCAGCAATCATCGATTGCGTGTTGGATGGGGTTCTTTAGCGAAGCGCAAGGTTCCCGGGACCCGACAGCAATCATCGATTGCGTCGTCGGGTGGGGTTCTTATTACAAATAGGAGGAGCTTGGACATGCCTTTATTAAGGGTGCTTGTCGTTGATGACGAAAAGCGTATGGTAGAACTTGTGAAATTATATCTTGAAAAAGAGGGATTTAAAGTTGATGGAGCGTATGATGGACAACGTGCCCTCGATATGGCAAAAGAAAATGGATATGACCTTATCATTTTAGATTTGATGCTGCCGGTTGTAGACGGGTGGACCGTGTGTAAGGAAATTCGAAAAAACAGTGATGTGCCGATTATTATGCTGACTGCACGAGGAGAAGAATTTGATAAAGTTTTAGGATTTGAACTTGGAGCAGATGACTATGTTGTAAAACCTTTTAGCCCTAGGGAACTTACCGCTCGAGCCAAAGCCTTGTTAAGACGCTCTGTCCTAAAAAAGGAGGAAAAGGAGACTCTTGAGTTTCCAGGTTTGATTATTGATCCCGTTTCGAGAACTGTAAAGGTTGATGAAAGAGAAGTATATTTAACACCAAAGGAATTCGATCTTTTATATTACTTGGCAAGAAACGAGGGTAGGGTATTCAATCGTGAGACTCTTCTTGAGGAAGTATGGGGTTACGACTTCTTTGGGAGTCTTCGTACTGTTGATACTCATATTAAGCAGCTAAGAGAAAAACTTGGGAGAAGTAAGGCTGCTTCTTTTATAAGCACAGTATGGGGGATAGGTTATAAGTTCGGGGTGGTAGGGTGATTTTTCAAAAGAGTATTATTGGCAAACTTTGGCTGTTCATGACACTTTTAGCTATAGTAGCAATTCTTGTATCAGGCCTTACGATGTCACGGTTTTTTGAAAACTTTTATTTTAGTATAAAGAAGAATGAAATGATAAATGAAGGTCAACAACTGATAAGCCTTATTTTGCGCGGAATCGAACCCACTGAGTTAATAGATATCAGCAAATTTATTAACGCACATGCTGTGGTAGTTGACCGTCAGGGTTTAATAATGGCCAGTTCCAGCCTGCTTAATATGAGAGATTCTATTCTCACCAGCAAACAATTTGCACAAATTTTGGATGGAAACATGGTTGTGCACAAATCATATGTGCCACATTTTGGTACATCAATGCTGATGGTAGCACTGCCCATTAAAACGGAAGACGGAGTAATGGGGGCAGTGATTCTTTATTCTCCAATTACATCAATACAGAAATCAATTACACATATAAGGCACTTGATACTTATAGCTGCTGCCGGGGCCATTCTAGTCTCAACTGCCCTGAGTTTTATTTTGTCAAAGATGATTTCAAAGCCTCTTGTTCGCATTAAAAAAGTGGCGGAAAACATGGCCGGTGGTGTTTTTGACGATAGGATTGAAGTTGTTTCAGATGACGAAATAGGGACCTTGGCCAGATCAATAAACTACCTTTCAGAAGCATTAAAGGATAATATTAATGCTCTTTATCAAGAGAAGAATCAGCTCCACAATGTGCTTTTGAGCATGACTGATGGGGTTATAACTTTTGGCTCTGATAATACAGTACTGATTGTCAATCCCCAAGCTAAAGCGATTTTGGGTAGTGAGGGATATAACAGTAAAAACCCTGAACGGTATAAGATATTTATGCCATTTCTTAATAGAGTTAAGCAGGAAAAAATGCATTTGGCTGAGGAAATAAAAATTGATGGAAAAATTATCAGTGCTAGGTTTGCTCCTTTAATGGATGAGAAGTCCACAATTCTAGGGGTACTAGTTGTATTGCAGGACGTGACGAAGGAAAGGAAGCTGGAACACTTAAGAAGAGAATTCATAGGAGATGTATCGCACGAATTGCGGACGCCTCTGTCATATCTTCAGGGATACACTGAGGCTCTTCTCGACCAAATAGTAGATAACCCGGAAGAACAAAAGAGGTACTTGAGTATAATACTTGATGAGACATTGCGACTTCGTCGGTTGGTAAATGATCTCTTGGACCTTTCCCAAATTGAAGGAGGGCATTTTGTACTAAAAAAGGACAAAATACGCCTAGATAAACTAATTGTGCGAGTTGTCAAAAAGCTAGATCCTGTATTGGAAGAAAAAGATTTAAGCATTGTAGTTGATTGTGACCAATTGCCGATTATTGAAGCTGATGAGGATCGCATAGTTCAAGTTTTTATAAACCTTTTGGACAATGCCATGAGATATGCTGATCCAGGTGGCGAAATTAAAATCCATGCTAAAACGGTTGAAGAGGGAATCATTGTATCAATGACAAACACTGGTGTTGGAATTCCTGAGGATGAGTTGCCTTTTATATGGGAACGTTTTTATAAAATAGACAAGTCTCGCGCTAGACACACAGAAGGCACAGGGCTGGGTCTTGCAATAGTTAAAAATTTAATCGATGCTCATAGGGGTAAGGTATGGGCAACAAATTACCCTGAAGGCTGCACAACCTTTTCATTTTTTCTTCCATCAAAAAACAAGTAAAGTTGACATGGAAGATTTAAGGATTTGAATATTTCTTTCTTATGGAAACACTGTTTTCCAAGCAAGGTCGGACGTTGGCAGGAAATCATTTTATAACGATAACAGAGGGTAATGAAAGGTGTGCCAGCTTGGATATGAGAAAACAAACGAGCAAACTATACTCTTATAAATATCCTGAAAAAAAGATGTACAAAGGTGTAGCAGAAAAATTGACACCGTGATATTAAATCATTATAGATTTGGTTAGTTGTTTATTTTCAATATGTTATCAATGAACCATAAATGGCTTTGGGCATAATAAAAAAGAAGTAGAGCTGTCATTTGGTTCGCTTTAGGGCAGCCCTACTTCTTTTTTATATCTTGGTATCTTTTAGTGTATTACCCTGGTTATTTTACAAGCTCATCCAGCGGTACATATGGAAGCTCAAAAGCATCAGCAACAGCTTTGTAAGTTATCTTACCATCAAGCACATTTACACCTTTAGCAAGTGCGGGATCTGCCAATACGGCCTGCTTCCATCCCATATTCGCAATCTTGAGGGCATAAGGTGCAGTCACATTAGTTAGGGCCAAAGTAGATGTGCGCGGAACTGCCCCAGGTATGTTTGCAACAGCGTAGTGTATTACACCGTACTTTTCAAATATCGGTTCAGCATGTGTTGTCGGGTGTTCAATCGTCTCAACACACCCGCCCTGGTCTATGGCAACATCGACAATCACACTGCCTGGTTCCATCTGCTTTACCATCTCTTCGGTTACCAGTTTTGGAGCTTTTGCACCAGGTATGAGGACCGCTCCTACGACTAAATCAGCATTTTTTACAGCTTGAGTAATATTAAAGTTGTTTGAATACAGTGTCTCAACCCTGCCCATAAATACCTCTCCGAGATAACGGAGCCTGTCTACATTGATATCCAAAATAGTGACTCTTGAACCAAGACCTACGGCCCTCCTTATGGCACCAGTACCCACAATGCCTGCACCTACTACAACCACAGAAGCAGGGGGAACACCGGGCACTCCGTCAATCAAAACACCCTTGCCGCCACGTGTCTTCTCGAGATAAATCGAACCCTGCTGCACAGCCATGCGCCCTGCAACCTCACTCATAGGAGTGAGCAGCGGTAAACTCCTGTCTGCTCTTTGCACGGTCTCATAAGCAATTGCAACAGCACCTGAATCTATAAGGGCTTTGGTCAGGTCAGGTTCTGCCGCAAGGTGCAGATAAGTAAAAATGATAAGACCTTTTCTAAAATAACCATATTCAGATGCCAGTGGCTCTTTAACCTTGATTATCATCTCGCTTTTTGCCCATACATCGGAAGCCTCATTGATGATCTCAGCACCGACGGCCTTGTACTCTTCATCAGAAAAGCCTGCTCCAAGTCCGGCTCCCTTTTCAACCAGGACTTTATGTCCTGCCCTAATCATGGTGTCTGCTCCCGCAGGAGTCATAGCAACACGATTTTCTTGTGCCTTTATTTCTTTTGGTACCCCAACTATCATTTGAATATGCCTCCTTGATATTTATATTGTTATGTAAAAATTATTGCAAAAAAATAAAGCCTCTTTTACTGAAACTCACTTGTATATACTTAGTATTATCGTGCCCATTTTTAAGTTACATTAATTACAATCATAAAATGACGAATGATACTATATGTAATTAATTTCACATAATAATCATTTCTACATATAATACAAAAATCCTTCTTGTAATTAAAAAGTTATTTAGAATGAATTTATTTGTTACATATTGTAGAAATGTGTAGAAGTTACTTCAATGTTGCATCTTTTTTTTTGAACATCGGCAAATTATTGGGTTTACAGGCTATGAAGTTAAAAGCTTGGGAAGAAATAATTCAAAGTCATCTATTGAAAACCAAATCACTTCGTTCTTTTATTTTGTATTCTTCAAAGTATTTATTTTCTAATGGTATCCATTCCTCCAAATATTTGTTTAGCACATCCACACCGTTTCTTTTTAATATTAACTGAATTTGTTTTTCTTTGTCTATACACAAAAAGATTTTTAAATCGTAATTATTTATTAAGGTTGGGTGCATGCTGTAACAACCCTCGATAATATTCAGTTTTTTTGGAATCACCGATACTGGTTGTTTAAAAGCCATTTTTTTGCAGTCATATGCACGAAAATCAAATTTATGTCCGCTGTGTATTTTATCGATTACTTCCTGCTTAAAGCGGACATAATCGACATTTCCGCCGATTTCCTTAAGACGTTTTTCTGTTTTCAAATCAGGGGTTAGAAAAAAATCATCCATATGAAAAGTGTTACAATCATATATACTGCCTATTAAAGAAGCAAGTGTAGTCTTTCCAGCACCGCTGTTGCCATCAATAGCAACGATTACTCTTTTGTGTGATTTCATGAGCAGGTCAATTTTACAAAACAGTTCAAAAAAAATGCTGTAATCCTTTTTTACAATTCGATATGCAGGGGAATATGCAATCTTGTAAATATTGCTATGGCTAACAGGTGGATAACCTTTCTTTCTGTAAGCAAGCAGATAAGCTACGACCTCATGAGGATCATAAGGCAACTCTTTTTTTCTGCAACAATGACTGAACACATCAAGTTTATTTTCGAAACTATTTTTACTACCAGTGTTCGAATTTGCAGTAGTTAAAAAGAAGCGGTTAACAGTCGTAAGATCGATGTCGTAATCTTTTAGGGTGAATAAATTTAACCTACATAGACCATTGCCGATCTCCTCAAAGACATTGTTGTATATCGTATTGGTAGCAGACTTACATTTTATGAGATTATATTCCTTTTGTAACTTTAGCAAACTGTCTTTTTCATTTAAAATAAGGTGCTCACCGGCAAATTCATTCTGGTATATCAGCTTTACAATATCACGTATTTGCATCATTGGATAAAGTCTATATTGGCTTAACAGCACATTTCTAATATTCATCAGGAACATTTCCCACAAGCTTTGTCTTTGCTAGGGCTATTACAATGATAGGAATGATAATGAACTGAATTACTATTCCCGGAATAGCATTTAAGAACGCACCAACCACAAAAACTTGCCAGGTAAATTCGCTACCACTCAAACCGTACAAAAACAGGCTGACAATTCCCCAGACTATTCGTCCACAAATCATAGCCAAGCCTAATGATATTATTATAAAAGAATTCTTCTTAGGAAAGAGTTCGTACAAAACACCCGAAATGCAACCATACATGGCTAATTCGAAGGTCATCGCAACAGCTGTAGGAAACATTGGAGGCATTCCAAACAGCATGCTCCTAAAGACAGGTACAATAAGCCCGACGACCAAACCGGACGGCCATCCGCAGATAAAGCCACAAAGCAAGACAGGAATGTGCATTGGCAGTAACCTGCTTCCAAGACTCGGTATTTGCATCGTCAGAAACGGCAATACGAGTCCGAGAGCTAGGAAAAAAGCTGATAAAACGAATTTTTTAGTCGAGGATTTTATCATAGGATTTCCTCCTTAACATAGGAAAATATAAATTCAAGTTACATTTCTTAGTTTAACGTTTCCTAATTTCATAGCTAAATTAACAAAATATTACTTTTAAGTTTTTGCGCCTAAACCTTTTATTATCTTTAGCTATGCGTTAGACTATCTATTCAACAGATTTATTATTTGTTTATAAAATATAATGATCTCATCGAGTGGTTCATATCTACTAGTAACGGATGAAATTCGCACAAAATTCGTTTCCGTCACTATAAATTATTATAGCGACATAGCTTTATTTCGTAAAGTATTAATTTAACATATACTAGATATACTTAATCTATGGGGAACATTTTGATATCTAATAAAAAAATAAAATGAAAAATAAGTTAATCAGATTTCAAAGGAAATAATTGCAATCTTTGCAGGATTATTTTTATTGCTTATAGAAGTCAAGATCAATTTGAAATTGATTATGGAAGGATTGTGTTCTATGGGTAATATCCTAGGTATTTCAGGTTATTCAGGGAGCGGTAAGACAACGCTTCTTTCTAAAATAATACCTGAGCTGAAAGCGATGGGATATACAATTGGCGTCATCAAACATGCTCAACATATAGATATGGGAAGTAGAGATTCAGATAAGTTTTATACTTCTGGTGCAGATAAAATAATCGTGAGTGCGCCTGATGTTATCTTAAAAATTTCAAGACAGGCTCGGGAACGACACCTTAATGAGCTCATAAACGAGATGTGTTCATCATCAGATATTGTATTTGTTGAAGGCTATAAGGGCGCAAGGATTCCCAAGATTATAGTTTACCGAAAGGGCAATATCCAGACCTTGAAAATGATAGAAGATGAGGATGTTGTTGCAATTGCAGTAGAAAGTATTGATACAATATACGATATCAAAACTGTTTATCCTGAAACTGAAATTTTAAACGAAGGTGATACGTATTGTTTAAAGGTTAAAAAAAGGAAAGTCCCTGTTTTGAATTTCAATGAGACTAAAAAGATTGTCAGTTTCATATCCAGGTTTTTAAAACTCGATTTCCCGGGCAATGATATGTGCTAACAAGTGCTAAAACGATAGACTTGCGGTCCTAGAAGGTCTCCCTAATGTGATATAATAATTTTGGGAGGTTTCTTTATGTTTGATCCTGAAAAAGTAGCGGTTTTTCCGAAAAAACCCGGGGTATACATCATGAAAGATAATAATGACAAAGTAATATATGTCGGCAAAGCTAGATCGTTAAGACAAAGAGTCAAGTCATATTTTCAATCAACCAAAAATCTGCCGGCTAAAGTTGCTCATATGGTATCGAAGATTGAGAATATAGAGTATATGGCTACCGATACAGAAGTAGAAGCACTTATCCTGGAATGTAATTTGATTAAATTTCACAGGCCAAAGTATAATGTACTTCTCCGAGATGATAAACAATATCCTTATATTAAAGTGACTTTAAATGAACCGTTCCCGAGGCTGAAGGTTGTCAGAAGGGTAAAGAGGGATGGTGCAAAATATTTCGGGCCTTATGCCAATGTCGGGTCAATGCGAGAAGCTCTTGATATTATCAGAAAGGTTTTTCCGGTTAGAAGCTGTAAAAAGGATTTGAGGAGTCTGCCTTTAAAAGAAAGGCCATGTCTTAATTATCATATAAGCAGATGTCTTGCTCCATGCCAGGGGAAGGTTGAAGAAACCTATTACCGTGAAATCATCAATAATATAATTACGTTTCTTGAAGGCAAGCCGGGTTTTCTTTTGAAAAAACTAAGAGATAAGATGGAGATGGCGTCTGAAAACTTAGACTTTGAATCGGCGGCAGTGCTCAGGAACCAGATCCTGGCACTTGAGGATGTATTACAAAAGCAAAAAATAGTATCGTCAAATATGATAGATCAAGATATAATTGCAATGGCCAGGGGTTTAGATGCCTCGTGTGTGCAAATATTTTTTGTCCGTGAAGGTAAGCTCACACAGCGAGAGCCCTTTATAATTAAAGACACTAAAGGAATTGAACGTAAAGAAGTGCTGACATCCTTTATTAAACAGTTTTATGATGATTCCATTTTTATACCCAAACAGATTATTTTAGATGAAGAGATAGATGATGTAGAAACTATACAAGAGTGGCTATCTAGAAAAAAGGGGTCAAAAGTGTATTTATTAATACCGCGTCGTGGCGAAAAAAGAAAACTTGCCAATATGGTTGCAGAAAACGCAAGACTTTATCTTGATACGTACGAAAACACGGAAGTCAGGTTGGAGAAAAAAAACGACAAAGCAATTGATGAATTAAGGTTGTATTTGAATCTAATAAATGTTCCATATAGAATAGAAGGATTTGATGTCTCCAATTTTCAGGGAACCGAATCTGTCGCTTCAATGGTGGTATTTGAAGGCGGTTTACCAAAAAAGGAAGATTATAGAAAGTTTAAAATATATAACGTAAACGGGCCGAATGATTTTGAAAGCATAAAAGAGGCTGTTTTTAGAAGGTTTAAGCGAGGAATAAAGGGAGACGAAAAATTCAATAATTTCCCTGATCTTTTGCTCATAGATGGAGGTAAGGGTCAGATTCGTTACGCTGCTGAAGCAATGAAAGAACTTGATCTTACTAGTATACCGATTATTGGGATAGCCGAGCGATTTGACCATATATATATTGAAGGGAAAACTGAACCGATTATCTTGCCGGATTGTTCCGAAGCCCTGCATCTGCTACAGCGGATAAGGGATGAAGCACATAGATTTGCCGTGTCATTTCACAGGTCACTGCGTAGCAAAAGAAATTTGCGGTCTATCCTGGATGATATCCCAGGTATAGGTAGGGTGCGTAAGAAAGCTCTCATAAAGGCTTTTGGCAGTTTAGACGGTATTAAAAAGGCATCATTACAGGAACTCTCCAATGTTAAGGGTATGACTTCAAAATCTGCCCAGGCGGTTTATGATTTTTTTCACGATTAATAATTGTGCATACTGATTCCCTTACAATCACTTTTTGCATATTAATGTATTAGGATGTAATAAGATTGGGGGGAAAAAAGGTGGACATGGTTAAGATATTAACGGTTTTGTCACTTGTGATAGAATCTCTTACAAAGACTGTTGTTCTCATTTTAAATATTGCTTTAAAGCCCATGCAACAGTGGTCGGAAGAAGAAAAAAAGCATATTGTAACTGCTATTCTTTCAGTTATCATTACCTTGGGGATAAACTTGGACATTTTTATTTTGGCAGGTATACCATTTCAAGTGCCCATATTAGGCCCACTGCTAACAGGGTTGCTTTTTGCAAGAGGTGCAGGTGTGGTTAATGATATTATCGACATCATCTACTATACAAAGATAAATAAACGATTGAAAGCATTAAAATAATAATAAACCTGATATCATATATTAATCTGGAACAAAGTAGATGTCGTTATTCTATAAGGGTAGGGTATAACCCTCTAATGATGACTCTTATCGATGATTTAAAGAGCGTTTGCTAGCCCAAAACTCAGCTTGTGAGGACTTCTTTTTGGTAGACTAAAAAATGAGATAAGATTCTAGAAACAGAGAGGTAAATAGTGAAGTATTTCCGTTCAGTTAGCTTGTAAATTTTACCGAACAGTTTTATAATTGAATAAACCGGCCGGTTTGCGTTGATTGAGGTGATTGATATGAATTGTTCGGAAATGAAACAAGAAGTAGTGAGAATAGCTAAAAAGGCCGATGATATAGGGCTTTGTAGATACAAATCGGGGAATTTCAGCATTATTGACAGAAAAAGCGGGCTTATATATATCACACCATCCGGTATTTCAAGAGATGAACTGACTGAAGATAAAATAGCTATTGTGGATTTAGAGGGCAATGCTATTGAAGCTCCTTATCGACCTTCTATTGAGACATCGATACACGCAGGTGTCTATAAATTTAGAAAAGAGGCCGGTGGGGTAGCTCATTCTCATTCAAGATATGCCTCTATTTTTGCATGTATGGGGAAGGAAATCCTGCCCGTCTCTATTGAAGCCGTGCATTACGAGGGAGTACCGGTTAAGGTAGCTGATTATGGTGCACCAGGAAGCAGTAAGCTTGTCGATAACATACAGGCAGTATTAAAGGATTCAAGTGTATGTTTATTAAAATACCATGGTGTTCTAGCGGCAGGAGAGACGCTCGAAAAAGCCCTGCTAAAGCTCATATATATTGAAGAGGTTGCATTTCTTTACTATCACCTTATAAATGTCGGTCATAAGGAATTTATGCCTCAATCTCATTTTAATACTTTAAATACTGTTTAAGCCTCAAAAGCTAAGCTTGCCCGAATAATTGTTTTGCCGTATGAGTATGCTTATATTAAGAGATCACCTTATAATACTTATAATATACGACTTTTTTTTGAAGCATTGATTTTTTGTAATAATCTCACAAAAAATAGAAAACTAATCTTAATGAACAGATAAATGGCTTGACTTGATTAAACCCATAGTATATATTTTATGGTAGAGAAAAACATAACCTCCCGTAAAGTCTTATCTCACTGCATCAAAGCGAGCAGGGGACGGTGTGAGCCCTGTAGCATAGATATAGATGCGGCAGCGGAAGAATAAAAATGAATATGGTTTTCCGGAAAAGCGGTAGGTTGACCTACAACTAGGGTGGAACCGTCCTTGAATCATTGGACCCCTAGACCATTTTAAAGTGGTTTAGGGTTTTTTTAATATAATTCACATTGAAAAGGGGTATTGTTTATGGCAAGTAATGAAGATAAAACAATGAATAAAGTAATATCTTTATGTAAAAGAAGAGGTTTTGTGTTTCAGGGTTCAGAGATATATGGAGGTCTTGCTAATACATGGGATTACGGGCCTTTGGGTGTAGAGCTTAAGCAGAATGTAAAAAGCATATGGTGGAAAAAAGTTGTCCATGAGAGAGATGATGTAGTGGGCCTTGACAGTGCAATATTGATGCATCCCAAGGTATGGGAAGCATCAGGCCATGTGACTGGATTTAACGATGCTTTGGTAGACTGTAAACAGTGCAAATCTCGTTTTAGGGCAGACCACCTCATAGAAGATGCATTGGACATGCATGTGGAGGGTAAAAGTGTTCAGGAGCTTTCTAAAATAATACATGAAAACAAGTTAAAGTGTCCGACTTGTGGTGATGTGGCGTGGACTGATGCGAGGGTATTTAATCTCATGTACAAAACTCACCAGGGGGTTACGGAGGATTCCAGTTCAGTTATTTATCTCCGGCCAGAAACAGCCCAGGGCATTTTTGTGAATTTTAAAAATATATCTGATACCAGCCGTGTAAAACTCCCGTTTGGAATAGCCCAGATAGGCAAGGCCTTCAGGAATGAAATTACTCCGGGTAATTTCATATTCCGGACAAGAGAATTTGAACAAATGGAGCTTGAATTTTTTGTGAAACCGGGTGAGGATGAAGATTGGTTCGATTTTTGGCGTCAGTTCACAATTGATTTTTTTACATCTATAAGTGTGAAAAAACAAAATTTAAGGTTTAGGGATCACTCCTCAGAAGAACTTTCCCATTATTCTAAGGCAACAACAGATCTTGAGTACAAGTTTCCCTTTGGTTGGGGTGAATTATGGGGGATTGCAAACAGGACTGATTTTGACTTGTCAAGGCATATAGCTTATTCGGGTAAGTCACTGACGTATTTTGACCAAACCGAAAACAAACAGATAAAGCCGTATGTGATAGAGCCTTCACTTGGCGTAGACAGGGCGATGCTTACACTATTATGTGATGCATACCATGAAGAACAGGTGAGCGGCGAACTCCGCGTAGTGCTAAAGTTCCATCCTGAAGTCGCACCTATAAAATGTGCTGTGCTTCCATTGTCTAGAAAAGAACCTCTAGAAAATCTTGCTCGTAAAATTTATCATGATTTAAAAAAACACTATCACGTTGAGTATGACAATACAGGAAGTATAGGCAAAAGGTACCGCCGCCAGGATGAAATAGGTACACCTTACGCTGTTACGGTAGATTTTGAAAGTCTCGATGATGGCAAAGTAACTGTAAGGGATCGTGATACCATGCAACAGGATAGAATATCAATAGACAGATTGAAGGATTGCCTGGAAGAAAAGCTACAGTTTTGATTGCCGCCTCTTCCTGTACGAATACTTTATAAAAAAACTGCCCACTATAAATAAATAAGGAGAGTGGGCAGTTTGTTTTATTACAGATATGACGGTAACATACTGGATTTTACCAAAGGTCCTTTGACAGAAAAGATTATGAGTATGGCTAATAACTGTTTTGTGAAGGAGAGGAAAGATAGGATTACATTTTTTAGTTTGAAACTGAGTATGGTATGCCCGGGAAGCTTTATGGGCAAAAGGGAGCTTGATTTTTATATGATCATGAATAAGAAGAAATCTGTGTTGACTTGTGATAGATGCAGTTACGCCATGCTCGGAAAGGGGAAATTGTGCTCTGTTAATTCATTTTTATTGCCTAAGCATTTTCATCACAAAAAAGCAAATTTCAAGTCCCTGTTAGCACTGATGAATGCAAGAGGCTTTATCAGGCTACCGGTGCCCGATCCCCTTACCCTGAGTTATTTAATGTTTAGATATTAATATCGAAGTATAAGGGTCGTAACGCATTCTTAAGTTCCTCGATTATCTTACATAGCCCTTGTTTTGTTTTAGATTCGCCTCTTACTATGAGTTCAGGCCCGGTATTTGAACTTCTTACAAGCCCCCAGCCATCGGGGAAAATTACCCTTGCACCGTCAACCTCAATCATAGGAAATTTTTTCTTAAAATATTTTTTTACAGAGCTTACCATTGATGATTTTTCTTCATCAGGACAGGGCACTCGTATTTCAGGTGTTGAGTGATACTTTGGCACATCTGAAAGTAGTTGGGAAAGCTTTTGTTCGGAATTCACCAGTATCCTTAAAAGCCGTGCTCCGGCATAAAGAGCATCGTCAAAACCATAGTATTCATCTGCGAAAAACATGTGTCCTGACATTTCTCCTGTGAAAACTGCACCTGTTTCGCGCATTTTTGCCTTTATCAAAGAATGACCTGTCTTATAAAAAACGGGATTTCCTCCCAATTTTTTTATTTCTTCAACTAATGCGTCTGAACACTTCACCTCCACAATCGCGGTCGTTCCAGGATATTTTGGTAGTATTTCTCTCCAAAACAGTATCATGAGCATGTCGCCGAATAAAATATTCCCACTGTCATCCACAACGCCGATTCTATCCCCATCCCCATCAAATCCAACTCCCACATCAAGAGCTTCCCTCAGGACAAGTTTCCTAAGAACCTTTAGATTATCAGGTTTTACAGGATCAGGAAAGTGGTTTGGAAAATTCGGATCAGAATTGCAATATAGTGGGAATACATCTACTCCGAGGCGATTAAATAGTTTTTCAGCATAAAGGGAAGCAGTTCCATTGCCGCAATCTATACCTACTTTTAATCTCCTTGGCAGGTGTATTTTGGAACATATCATGTTTATGTAATCTTCAGCCGGATCTGCTTGGGATACTTTGCCTCTACCCACGACGAAATTTTCGCTTTCCATCATTTTTTTTAGGTTTTGTATTTCTTTCCCATATATTGTTCCGGGACCGAACCCTATTTTAAAACCATTAAAATGACCCGGATTATGGCTGGCTGTTACCATGATACCTGGGTTGATATTATACCTTATGCGGGCGTAATAAAAAACTGGTGTTATGGTAGTTCCTATATCTAAGACATCGCATCCCGTAGAAACCAATCCTTGTATCAGGGCGACTTTCAAATTGGGTGATGATAAGCGATTATCACATCCAACCAAAACCTGTTTTTCTCCATTGTCTAGCACGAATGAGCCGAATGCACGGCCGAGTGTTTCTGAAACTTTTTCGTCTAGGTCTTCACCTACAATACCTCTTATATCATACTGCCTAAATATATTTGGGTTTAGGGTTTTCAAAAAAACACCTCCGTGGCTATTTTTAGATAATAATATGTAAATTAATAAATAACCTTGATATGAATTATACCATAATTGGTGAGTTTTCATTCGTTAAGTAAACTGTTTTATTAAAATAGTGATATAATGATGCAAAGGGCATTTTAAATACCCAATAAGCTGAGATACGTAGAAAAGGTAGGTTTGGCATGAAAGCAGTTGTTTTTTCGGGTGGAGAAATTAGGAATTATAGTGCTATAAAAAAGCATATGGAAGGTGCTAAGCTCGTTATTTGCGCTGACAGCGGAGTGAGACACGCTTTTTCATTGGGTATAGTACCAGATCTTATCGTAGGTGATATGGACTCAGTTTCAAAGCAGGATCTTGATTTAATTAATAGCAAGGGAATAAAAATACTGACATATCCAATAGAAAAAGACTATACTGATACTCAGCTGGCACTGGAAACTGCTCGGCAAAAAGGGGCGACAAAAGTCATGGTACTTGCGGCCTTAGGAGAAAGGCCGGATCATAGTCTAGCAAATATTCTACTGATGGTTCATTTTAAGAGGTTTGGCATGGATGTAAGGATTGCAGGAGAGGACTGGGAAATGTTTCTGTTAGAAAAAGATGCTGATATTACAGGTTCCAAAGGTGATATTTTATCATTGATTCCCATTACACCTCAGGTAACTGGTATTGAGACAGAGGGCCTTTATTATCCTTTAAAGGGAGAAACCCTAAAAATTGGCCCTGCCAGAGGAGTGAGCAATTTGTTTGTGAAAGATAATGCATCGATAAAGCTGAAGGATGGATTGCTAATTGCTGTCAAGGTAACTTTCAAGCAATAAAAAAGGCCTGAAATCAGACAAATAGATTACCATGCCCGGAGCCTTTTACCGGCGTTATAAGCAAAGATACCATTTCTGTAGACCTTCCAGTCCGATGTTGATATAAAAACCCCTGTTTCTCTATTTCCAACTATTTCAGGGTATGTACCACCTGCAGAAGCAATCACGGTTCCTGAAGTGGCGCCTGAGAGCATTTCTGAAAATTTTCCCGAAAGATTACAGCCGAACATCAGTATTTGCGAGTTATATGAAAAAATAATGCTTCTAGATTTGATTAGATCTGCTAAATCTTTGACGTATGCTGCCCTTTCAGTATCACTAGGACCAGGTTCATCATAAAATCCACTCCAATTAGTCATTATGATACCGCGAGGGTAGGAATGGCTAAATATTTTTATTGTCTGTATGTCGCCCAAGTTGCCAGAGATATCTGAAAGCTGGTTCAAAAATTGAACCCCATCATGTGTCTTTATTACAATATGACCTGTCATTTCCGCACGATAGTCAAAAGCACCTTCACTGCCGTAACCTTGTGCGGAAACAGCTATAGCTACTCCCACAATCGTCACCCCTTTTATTTTAGAGCGCAATAGTGTTTTTATCGTCATGTTTATAGTATATTCTTCATGAAGTAAATTGTTGAACTAAACCCTTGTTGGAAGCACAAAAATATTCAGGCTTTTATACAAAAACTCTATATTTAAAGCTAGTCAGCTGTGATTTTCTATATATTATGTTACTTGCACGGGAATAATACAATGTATTCCTGAAGGAAAAGAACAATAAATGTAGAATTAAAACTAAGAATAAACACAGTGAGGAAGAGCATTATGCTGACGATAAAGGAATTGTTATCGATTATTGATTCCATTCATGACGGGTTGATTGCAGTTGACAAAAATGAATGTCTGACAATCATAAATCCAGCAGCAGAAAAGCTTCTCAAACTGCATAGGGACGAAGCCCTTGGAAAAAAAGTATCAGAAACAGTGCCGAACACCAGATTGCATATAATATTAAAAACCGGTCAACCAGAACTGAACCAGATACAACGAATCCGAGAAAATACGATTGTCACTAACAGAATGCCTGTTTATGATGAGGCAAACAGAATAAGCGGAGCCGTGGCCTTGTTTAGAGATATAACTGATGTAGAAAAACTTGCTGAAGAGGTTACAAATTTAAATGAAATTCGATTTATGTTGGAGTCAATAATAAATTCTACACAAGATGCAATATCTGTTGTTGATGCAGAGGGCAAGGGAATACTAATAAATAAAGCGTATACTAAGCTTATTGGGTTTACAAGAGATGACATAATCGGAAAACCGGCTACAGTAGATATTGCAGAGGGAGAGAGTGTTCATTATCGGGTATTGAAAACCGGAAAGCCCATAAAAGGCATTCCAATGCGAGCAGGCCCCAATAAAAAAGAAGTCATTGTTGATGCAGCACCCATAATAGTCGATGATAAATTGAAGGGCAGTGTTGCAGTTGTACACGATGTGTCGGAACTGAAGAGGTTGAGTGATGAACTTGAAGTAGTGAGGCGGAGAATTAGGCATCTTGAGGCAAAATTTACATTTGATGATATCATTGGACATAGTGAGGAGATTAAAGAGGCAAAGAAATCTGCGAAAAATGCTGCTGCAACTAATGCAACCGTCCTATTGAGAGGGGAAAGCGGGACAGGGAAAGAACTATTCGCACATGCCATACACAATGAAAGTGATAGATGCCATAATCAGTTCGTCAGGGTAAACTGTTCAACACTGACAGAAAGCCTTCTGGGAAGTGAATTGTTTGGATATGCCGACGGAGCCTTTACAGGTGCAAAGCGTGGTGGACGTAGGGGTTTATTTGAGGAATCCGCCGGAGGTACAATTTTCTTGGATGAAATAGGAGAGATAAATCAGAGCATGCAGGTGATGCTCCTCCGAGTACTGAATGAAAAAGAAATTATCAAAGTGGGAGAATCCCAACCCATACCGGTAGATGTAAGGATTATAGCAGCGACGAATGTTGACTTGGAGAAGGCTGTTGAAACCGGCAAATTTAGGAAAGATTTATATTTTAGATTAACAGTATTCCCTATAGACATTCCTCCATTGAGGAAGAGGAAAGATGATATCCCCGCTTTGGTAAATTACCTGATAAAAAAATACAACCAAGAATTTGGGAGGGCAGTTGAGAAAATATCGAATGAGGCGATAAATATTTTAATGTCGTACGATTGGCCGGGTAATATAAGAGAATTAGAAAATGCAATTGCCCGGGCAATGATCAACATGAAATTCGGTGAAGTGGTAATTCAAAAATATCATATACCTTTTCTCCATGGGCAACTAAAACAGGATAATATCTGCGCTGCTCAAGGAAGATTAAATGGGCGAACATTAAAACAACTCATGATGGATGCAGAGAAAGAAATACTTTTAAGTGCTTTACAAAAAGCTAATGGAAATAAAACTAATGCCGCGAGGCTTTTAGGGATTTCTGTCAGGGGGCTATTTTATAAGTTAAAAAAGCACAATGTCAGTTAAGAAAGAAAGAGTTTGCATGCAAGAAATTGCAGTGAGTGAAAAAAGATTCATTAAGTAAATTACATTAAAAACCTTGGTAAGGCCGTTATTCCGGCCTTTTTTCAGTTTCTAAATCCAGGCATGAAAATTGCAAAATAATATCATTAGAAGATTTAGGTTTTCCAATTATAAAACCAAAATATTAACAAGGAGATGGCAAGACTTGAAATCCTTAGATGAAATTGTAGACAGGGCAAGCACTTTAAATATAAGAATTATGGCAGTTGCAAAGGCAGAGGACGAGGCGGTTTTAAAGGCTTTGAAGTTGTCCCAAGAGCGGATGCCGGTAAAAAGTATTTTGGTTGGCTCAAAAAATAAGATTGAAGCCAAATTAAAACAGCTATGTATAGAAACAAATCGGATAGAAATTATACATGAAGACGACCCACGATCAGCAGCAAAAATCGCGGCTTCTCTTGCCAAACAAGGCAAAGCCCAGATGCTTGTTAAAGGTCTCTTGACGACAAAGGACTTTCTAATAGGGGTTTTATCAGAAGACAAAACGCTCGTTGACGGCAATCTTCTCAGTCACGTGGCCGTTTTTGAAGTGCCAGGCTTTAAAAGGCTTTTGGTTTTAAGTGATGCGGCTGTCAACATAAATCCTGACGCAAACCAAAAGTACAGTATTTTAAATAACAGCCTCATTGTCGCAAAGAGTTTGGGCATCCATAGCCCGAGGGTTGCCTTGCTCTCTGCAGTAGAGGATATAAATATTTCTATTCCTTCTACGGTTGATGCGGCACTTATTTGTAAAATGGCACATAGAAAATGGCCTGATTTAGTTATAGACGGCCCTTTGGCGCTTGATATAGCGGTTTCAAAAGAGGCTGTAAATCACAAGAATATTGTTTCACCTGTAGGTGGAATAGCTGATGTGCTCATAACGCCTGACTTGGTCAGTGGAAACATTTTGTACAAATCCCTTGTCTATTTTGCTGGTGCAAAAGCCGCTGGAATAGTATTGGGTGCTAAAATTCCCATCGTATTGACTTCCAGGGCGGATAAGGATGAAAGCAAGGTTTATTCTATTGCCCTGGGACTTCTGACAGCAGATTATTTAAAACTGAGCTAGCCCGCCCTAAGGTACCCTTTTTCGTAGGCGGACTTATGTCAGAGGGGGCTAAGTCAAAATTGGCCCGATTATGCATTTAGTGGGGGCGACCTCTACTAAATGGAGTTTCGTAAAAAATTTAGCGTGAGGAGAGATTAAAGTGAAAGTAATGCAACAAATATGTCAGATGGGACATGAACAGGTGGTATTTTGTAATGACCCAAAGGCTGGTCTCAAGGCGATTATAGCTATTCACAGCACTAAGTTGGGGCCGGCTCTTGGTGGGCTAAGGATGTGGAATTATAAGTGCGAGGAGGATGCTTTAATCGATGTACTTCGCCTTTCACGTGGAATGACCTATAAAAATGCTGCGATGGAACTCGGCCTGGGAGGGGGTAAAGCCGTTATTTTGGGAGATCCGAAGCGTGATAAGACACCTGAGCTTTTCAAGTCGTTTGGTAGATTTGTAGAAAGCCTTGGAGGGAGATACGTTACCGCAGAGGATGTAGGTACCAGTGAAGAGGATATGAGTTATATCGCCCAGGAATGCTCTCACGTTGTGGGGCTGAGCAATAAAAGCGGAAATCCGTCTCCTATCACTGCATACGGGGTTTTTCTAGGCATAAAGGCTTCAGTAGAATGGTTATTCGGAAGTGATGATCTTAGTGGTATAAAGGTTGCACAACAGGGGTTAGGGCAAGTAGGGCTGGAAATTACAAGACTCCTTACAGAACATGGGGCAAGTGTTGTGGTGGCAGATATAGACCCTGAAAAGGTGCGACAAGCCCAGGATTTATACGGTGTGGCCGCTGTTGAATCCGAAAAAATATATGAGGTGCAGAGTGATATATTTTGTCCATGTGCATTGGGAGCAGTAATTAACGAGGATACCGTATATAGACTAGACTGCAAGATAATTGCAGGCAGTGCAAATAACCAGCTAAAAAACAACAGTTTTGCCAAAATCCTTGAAGACAGGGGAATATTATACGCTCCCGATTATATTGTAAATGGTGGTGGTGTGATAAATGTCTCTCAGGAACTAGCAGGTGGCTTATATAGGACAGACAAGACGTATGAAAAGCTCAACATTATACCTGTAAGGCTAAAACAGATTTTTGAACTGGCGAAAAGCAAAAAAATCACGACAGCTGAAGCGGCTGATGAAGTGACCGAAGAAATTCTAAAAAGAAAGTAACAAAATGGAACTTGGGGTGAGTATTATGGCAAATGACATTATGATTTTTGCAATAAACCCGGGTTCGACATCGACGAAAATTGGGGTTTTTAAAAATGAAGAAGCAATGGTTGTAGACAAAATTGCACATTCAGCCGATGAATTAAAAAAATATGAGAAAATAATAGATCAATACTCTTTCAGAAAAGGGGTTATATTTAAAGTACTAAAAGAGAAACAATATCCCATTTATGATCTTGATGCAGTAGTCGGGCGTGGAGGTTTGATAAGACCTGTTGAAGGCGGAACATACGTTGTGGATTCCTATATGCTCGAAGATGTGAAAAATGCTGTTTATGGGGAACATGCGTCAAATTTAGGCGCAATATTGGCTCATGAAATAGGTCAAGAATTAGGCATCCCGTCTTTTATCGTCGATCCGGTTGTGGTCGATGAAATGGACGAAATAGCAAGGGTAACAGGCTTGGCTGAAATTAGGAGGCGCAGTGTTTTTCATGCCTTAAATCAAAAAGCAGCTGCACGAAAAGTGGCAAAAATGCTAGGAAAAAGGTACGAGGACTTAAATTTTATTGTAGCACATCTCGGAGGTGGGATAACAATTGGTGCACATAAAAGGGGAAGGGTAGTAGATGTAAACAATGGTGTCGACGGTGAAGGCCCGTTTACACCCGAAAGGGCTGGTGCGCTTCCGGCAATGGAAGTTGTAAAACTATGTCTAGATAAGGGCTATTCAGCAGATGAAATAAAGAAAATGATTCTCGGCAAAGGTGGCCTGGTATCCCATTTAGGCACAAATGATGCTAGGGTTGCAAGGCGTATGATAGATAATCATGATACTAAGGCATCAATGGTTTTTGAGGCGATGGCATATCAGGTGTCGAAACAGATAGGGGCTTGTGCTGCAGTGCTGCAGGGCGATGTTGACGCGATTGTCATTACTGGTGCAATGGCCTATGATCAAGGGTTTGTAGATTGGATAAAGCGGCGAATAGCATTTATTGCAGATGTTTACATATCTCCGGGGGAAGATGAACTAGAGGCACTTGTCCACGGCGTGCTAAAAGTAATCAGGGATGAAGAAAAGGCCAAAATTTATGGAAAAAAACTAAAAATCTACGAAAAAGACGATTCCGGAAATAGCAAATCCGGATTTTATCTAAGACTTCCCGAGATTTAGTCACTATTACTAGCATCAGGTATTAAATTGTGGTATTATAAATTAGTAACAATATTATAAGGGGGCAATGCCTTGAACAAAATTGTAATAGATGAGAGCAGGTGTAAGGGTTGCGGGCTTTGTATACAAATATGTCCCAAAAACAATCTCCATTTCAATGAAAAAACAGTCAATGAACTTGGCCACCACCCTGTTTGTGCGGGCAATAATTGTTCTGCATGTGGTTTGTGT
>JBMNGH010000006.1:150000-193419 GCA_050949725.1 Tepidanaerobacteraceae bacterium | reverse complement strand
GAAATAATTGCCTGAATAAAAGAGTTACTATTATTTAAGACTAAATATAGAGGAGCGATACAAAATATGGAAAATAAATCTGCAAACACTTCTAAGATTATGGCCTCGATTAAAAATGATTCTGAGGATCTTTTAGGCCTAATTAAATGTTTCGAAAAGCAGATAGATGATGAATTGAAAAGTAACTTATCTAATTCTTCAAATTTAATCAAGTTAAATAAATTATTGAAGCAAATTAACCTGTCGGCACAAGTAATGCTTGATATAAATGTTAATGAGAAAAATTCGGTTTTAAGGAAAAAATTGATTTCATCGATAAGTAAGAACATTTACGAGCTTCACGACCTTTTAATAAAAGATATTCAAAAATCCATGTTACAGGCGGTTGAAGCACTAATAAGATCTGAGAATGGCTTATTTTTAGTTAATGAAGTAGAGAATTTATACAGAATATTTCATAGCATGACTGGTAAGGTGAGGTAAGGTTTAAAATGATAAGAGAAATTTTGGTACATACTTATAAAGCATTAATACTTTTTGTGTTCAGCCTTATCTTAGTCAGGTTAATGGGCAAAAGAACCATAGCACAACTCTCACCATTTGACCTGATTTTTATAATCATAATGGGTTCTGCTATAGCAATCCCCTTAGAAGATGATAAAATTTCAGTTAGTAATGGCGTTATACCGGTTATAATTATTGCATTGTTAAATTATCTGCTCGCAATATTTATTACAAAAAACCGTAAAGCTGAAAATGCTTTGCAGGGCACTTCAACAGTATTGATCAAAAATGGTGAAGTGCTTGTTAATAATTTAAAAAAAGAACGTATTACAATTGCGGACTTGATGGTTTTATTGAGAGAAAAAGATGTAACGAATATAAATGAAATAGAAGAGGCTTCGATAGAACCGAATGGGAAGCTAAGTGTATTGAAGAAGAAACATATGCAGACGATGACCCCTAAAGATTTGGGCCTTTGGGGAAATGAAGGTATATTTCCTACGATTGTTGTGGAGCAGGGGAAAGTCATAGAGGAAAATCTTGATAGACTGGACGTATCGATAGATCTGATGATAAAAGAAATGAGGCAAAAGGGCATCACACAGCTACGACAGATTAATAGAGCCTGGTATGATGAAGAAGGTAATTTTACTGTCGATAGAATTTCTGAATACTATTAGCAAATTATTAGGTTTTAAAAGATGAGCACAGGTGAAACTATGGATAAGAAAAAACAAAACGGTTTTTTTGACAAAATGGGTGTAGAACAATATAAAATAAAAAAAGAATACGGCATTGACCTGTACCTGTTCTTAGATGCCGTATCTTTAGGTTTCAATGATGAAGAAATTGCAGATCTAATAGGTTATAATCTCGAAGATGTAAAAAAAGTAAGGCAAAAACTGGACAATGTTGGTAGTGAAATAGGCCTAAATTACAAAAAAGATCTGAACGATTAATTTAATTTATTATCCATTTTAATCTTTACATCTTTTCTAGTCCCTGGTTGATTACTCTCGAGTTGAGCAACCTGTGATTCAACCTCCCTAGGACTTGGTTTGCCCACAATTATAGGATTTACGCGGTGTTTGCCGGTTGTCCTTTTCGTGACAAATAGCCTTTTCTTTGGCGTCATCTAATTTTTCCCCCTTTTATGTCTGGTCAAGGCTGGTTAGTACCTTGTCAAATAGGTCAATATTACACCTTTCTTTTTCCCAATGAATGCACGTTTCACAGCTGACAACTGGTGCCTCATTGACAACCATAGACGGCATCCATGTTGCATCACCTGCATACATATAACCAGGGCACATCTGGCCGACGGATTTGAGCTGCATTTTACTTACCATTTTTGTATACCTCCAAGTCCTAAGTATTTTGACTTTATTTTTTGTGAAATGGATAAAAAATATTACCTCTTTAATTAAAGACCATCTTTTATGCAAGGAATCATTGCTGTCTCAGAAATGTTGTGATAAAATCTATTACGAGATTGAGGCCAAACCTAAGGTGAACTACTTTTGTAAATGAAATTATATTTAACAATCCCAAAATCACTTTTCTGAGAGGAGGTGTCTTGAAAAAGCAATTAAGGAAGAATACAGTTTCTCTTAGTTAACTTAGCAAGGTTAGAACTTAAGCGTAAAAAAGTGTTATAATATAAAAAAATAACCAGTTTTCGGAGGTATGAAATGAAACTATTTCTTGATTCCGCAAATATTAGTGAAATACGAGAAGCTGCGTCTTTAGGGGTAATCTACGGTGTCACGACAAATCCGACTTTAATTGCGAAAGAAGGCCGCGATTTTAAAGAAACCATAATACAGATAACTGATATTGTCGATGGCCCCATAAGCGCGGAAGTTGTCAGTCTTGAAGCTGCAGGTATGGTCCATGAAGCAGTCCAGATCTCTAAGTGGCACCCAAACATTGTAATAAAAGTTCCCATGACGTGGGAAGGACTTAAAGCAACAAATGAATTGAGTAACAAAGGGATTAAAACAAATATGACATTGGTTTTTAGTCCAAATCAAGCGCTTCTTGCTGCAAGGGCCGGAGCCACATATGTAAGCCCTTTTATCGGCAGATTTACAGATATAAGCCAGGATGGAATAAAGCTTGTGTCAGATATTTCGGAAATCTTTATGTATCATGACATATCAACACAAATAATTGCTGCAAGCATTAGGACTCCTATGAATGTCGTTGATGCGGCTAAAGCAGGAGCTCATATTGCCACAGTTCCTTTTAAGGTTTTAAAGCAGATGGTCAAACATCCTTTAACTGATATTGGAGTTGAGCGTTTTTTAGAAGATTGGAAGAAAGTTCCACAGAATAACTAACTAAATGGCAGGATTACCTGCCTTATTTTACAAGTTTATACTAATTTTTTTACTAGTAAGCTTTAAAATAAACATTATTAGGAGAGGAATTCAAATGCTCAACTTAAACACAAAACTTGTTCAGCTGGAGCAAGAAGGAAAAAAAATAAATATAAGCCTTGTTGGAGCTGGTCAGATGGGCAGAGCAATGATCAGCCAAATGTTTTGCATGAGAGGAATAAGGCCTTCAATATTGGTGGACAGGAATGCAGAAAAAGCAGCTAAAGTATATGAGTCGGCAGGCATTGACAGGGGTGATATTTTTGAAGCAAGTACTGCTTCTGAGGCAGAAGATGCTATAAAAAGAAACAAATTTGTTGTAAGCGAAAATTTTGATATTGCAACGAAAAGTCTACCCATTGATGTAGTAATAGATGCTACCCGGTGATCCGGAAGCAGGGGCTAGGTTAGCGTTGGGGTCAATACATAATGGAAAGCACATTGTAATGCTCAATGTCGAAGCTGATGTAACTGTAGGGCCAGTATTAAAAAAAATGGCCGACAGTGCAGGTGTTGTATATACGGTGTCAGCAGGGGATGAGCCGGGTGCAATAATGGAGTTATTTGATTTTGCTGATGGGGTGGGATTTGAGGTATTAGTTGCAGGCAAGGGTAAAAATAACCCTTTAGATCAAAGTGCAAATCCCGATACTGTCAGAGAAAAAGCTGCGAGTAAAAATATGAACCCAAAGATGTTGGCTTCTTTTGTTGACGGGACAAAGACAATGGTAGAGATGACGGCAGTATCAAATGCTACAGGTTTTCTGCCCTCAAAAAGGGGCTTAATTGGTCCCAAGGCAACGGTGGAGGAACTACCAGGCCTATTAAGCTTGAAAGCACAGGGAGGAATTCTTGATAAATATCATGTTGTAGAATTCATAAGGGGAATAGCACCTGGTGTATTCGTGATAGTTACGACAGACTTACCTGCACTTAAAGAAGAGATGGCGTATCTATCCATGGGAGATGGACCCAACTACGTTCTATACAGGCCGTATCACCTGGCAGGTATAGAGACACCCTTATCAGCAGCCAGGGCTTATTTTTACGGTGAGGCAACGATAGTCCCTATGGGTGCGCCAGTTTCAGAAACCGTAGCGGTTGCCAAGAAAGATTTAAAAGCCGGAGAATACCTTGATGGCATTGGTGGCTATACAGTTTATGGTGTAATCGATACATATGAAAACGCTAGAAACGATAATGCACTACCAATTGGTCTTGTGAGCAGCAGGGTCATGGTTAAGAAAGATATAAAAAAAGGTGAGACAATAAGGTATGATATGGTTAAACTGAACGAGACTTCTGTAATACTGCAGCTTCGAAGAATTCAGGACGAAATGTTGTAATACAATACAGGGAGGAGATTTTAAATATGACCTCCAAGATGGATGCAGAACTTTTTTGTTTGCATTGTGGTAAGGATACACATCATGAAGTAACCTATATGAGCAATTTTTTGAAAAGCATAAAATGCACCCAATGTGGAAATGAAATAGAGATTAAGCGTGAAAAACTGTTGGGAAACTACGCAGGGAATTTTATCGAAAGGATACTGACAAAACCTTATAGAATGACAGAGGAACTGGAGAAGGATATTACTAGATTTATTATTTCCCTGCCCATACGAATTATTACAAAACCTTATAGAATCGCCAAAGAAGTGGGAGACTTAATAAAAAAACAGAATAAGTAAATTCACTTGAGCTTGCCTCATACAAAAATGGCATTGGAATAATATTGATTTTTTCGGGACAATATAAACACTGAGGTGAGCTTATGGGGAAAAAAAGACCGAGAAATCCTAAACTAGAAGAAAACTCATTTAATGCTGTAAACGAGATGTTAAAATAGAAGCGGCAGCTGAACTCGGCTTGCTGGAGAGAGCCAGGCTTTACGGTTGGAATTCTCTAACTGCTTCCGAAACCGGAAAGTTGGGTGCATTGATAAAAAAGAAACTTGCGAAAACAGATATCGGGCATACAGCCAAAAACAACTGAACGATAATTAGCTAAAATAGACAGGTGACGATATGTTGCCTGTCTATTTTAGATTGCGCCCGGCATGGGTGATAACTTGGCGGTGAAAGTCCGCTGTGGGCTTGGTAGTGGGAACCACTAGCCAAAGGCAAGGGTGTCCACGGTGACGTGGAATCTGAAGGAAGCCGGAGGCAAAATCTCGGTCTGATGAACAAGAACCAGATAACAGGCTGACTTGGGGCGGACGAGTTTGCAACACAAATACAAAGTCCAACACTACACAAGCCCCATACAGTAAATCTGGCAGATATATGAGATGAAGGTTATCGCTCTTACCCGGGGAGGTCTGGTGGATACACTGTCAAAAGGATGAAGTTCCTTTACAGTAACCTACATAGTGATATGTAACTGAATCCATCAGAAGTCAGCAGAGGTCATAGTATCCACTAAAGTGCACTTTAGCGGAGAAGGACCGAATATTAGGAGGTTTTCAACTTTGAAATACTCAAGGAATTCGCAAAGAAAGCAGACAACTCAAAACAGAGACTACCTTGCCGATGTAGGAGTGCAGCTTCAAGATAAGCAAGGAGTGCCGAGCGGTTCCCTGGCGTTTTCAAAGAGAGAAAGCGAAAACCGTGCAAAAGACAACACCAGTAACTTAATGGAGAAAATCCTAGCAAGAGACAACATGATAAAAGCCTACCAAAGAGTAAAAGCCAACAAAGGAAGCCATGGAGTCGATAGGATGAGTGTCGATGAACTTCGAGACTTTCTCATCGAACACTGGCTAAACATAAAACAAAAGTTACTGGAAGGCAACTACTACCCCTCACCTGTAAGAAGAATAGAAATACCTAAACGACGGAGGGGTAAGGAACCTAAGAATACCCACAGTCCTAGACAGACTAATCCAACAAGCCATAGCTCAAGAACTCACAAAAATCTATGACCCCACCTTTTCAGAGCACAGCTACGGATTTAGACCCAACAAAAGCGCTCACTACGCAATACAGAAAGCCAAACAATACATAAACCAAGGATACAGATGGGTAGTAGACATGGACCTTGAGAAATTCTTCGACCGAGTAAACCATGACATACTAATGGCCAAACTATCAGAGAAGATAAAAGACAAGAGACTACTCACACTAATTAGAAAATACCTAACATCAGGAGTCATGATAAACGGAGTCAAAATATCTTCTAGAAGAAGGCACACCTCAAGGTGGGCCATTAAGCCCACTACTAGCCAACATCATATTAGACGAACTAGACAAAAGAGGTCATAGATACTGCCGCTATGCCGATGACTGCAACATCTATGTCAAAAGCAGGAAGGCAGGAGAAAGAGTAATGGCAAGCCTAAAAGACCTACTAGAAAACATACTAAAACTAAAGATAAATCAAAACAAGAGTGCGGTAGACCTAGTGACCCGTAGGAAATTTCTAGGCTTGTCCTTTTACTTTAGAAAAGGACAGTGCCGCATAAGAATCCACGAAAAGTCCTACAAAAGGTTTAAAGATAGGATTAGAGAACTTACCAATCGAAATAGTGGTATCAGCATGGAATACAGATTAAGAAAACTAAACACCTAGAAGGATAAGAAGAAGGCTCAGGACTTGTATATGGAAACAATGGAAGAAGATAAAAACAAGATGGAGAAATCTAATCAAATTAGGCCTACCTAAATGGAAGGCATGGGAATTTGCCAATACAAGAAAAGGCTACTGGAGAATATCCAATAGCCCAATATTGGCAGGCACCATAACTAATGACTATTTAGAAAACCTAGGATACAGAAGTGTCTATAAGAGATATTGCCAGTTGTCAAAAGCATTCAACTAATGAACCGCCGGATACGGTCCCGTATGTCCGGTGGTGTGAGGGGACGGCGAGTAAAATAATTACTCGCCACCTACTCGATATTGATGTTAAAGAATCTTTGGACTGTAAAGGTGATATAAATCTCAACAAAAGATACTCCGAAGTGATTGGACAGCCCTGATCTAAAATTATGTGATAATAAGGATAATAAAATATAATTTATCTTAAGTGAAAAGAAGGAATTTATTATATTTTATAGAATATATAAAAATTAGGTAACTTAATTAGGTAACTAAGTGTACCAAGTGGGCAGTTGTTTATTATGCAGGATTTAACAAATAAAATGATCATAAAAAAATTTGGACTAAAAGTAGTGTTTACTCAACTAACACAGACCAAATAGTATGGGAGGGGTGAAATTATGAAAAACCGAAGGATAATTTTTACATTTGAGCGTGGAGGTGAAATTAGAGGAATATTAAAGTTTGATGAAGCGCCGGAGACTTGCAGCACCATTTGGAATTTATTACCTTTAGAGGCTTACGTCTTGCATACTCGATGGTGCGGAAGAGAAATTAATTTTCCTATTAAAACACCACAGTCTCCCCCTCGTGAAAATGAGCAAATCTTTGTGAGTAAAGGAGATATCGTATACTGGCGAGAATGGGAAGGCCTTTACGCAAAAACTGGAGCAGAGGCTTTGGCTATATATTACGGGGCTGAACATACTAGGGATTGCCGCGGAAATCTACCGGTAAATATTATTGGCAACGTGGATTATGAAGATCTTAATGTTCTAAAAGAGATTGGTATTAGAATTTGGCAGAAAGGAGGAGAAAAAGTTACTGTAACCAAGAAAGAATAAAAAGAGTAATAAGATTAGCATACTAATCAAACAATTTTTGTATAAAATTAGACTCGCTTCATTATTTCACTCAAAACAGTTTAGAGTACCTTGCTTTAGAGACCTTAATATGTTAAGTTCTGCAACAAGAGATGAATCACTTATTAACACAGAAATTATAATATTGATGAAATTGAATATTATAATAGAAACATTATAGCAATTATAGTATTTGTAATTTAAATTAATACTACACTTGCAATAAATATTATGAAAAAAGAGTAATGTAGCTACTAGTTAAATTGAAAGAGGGCGAGAGATGATTAACAAAGCTGAAAAGTTGCATAAGGATGCTATTGTCATTGACGCAACATGTCCGTTAGCCAGTTACGGTACATATTTTAAAAGGTGGATTTCCGGTGGAATCACCGTGATCGCACCGACCGTGGCAGATCCAAATGACTTTATAGAAGCAACTATGCACAAGTTGGCGGTCTGGTTTAAAACACTTCGTGATCACTCTGATAAATTACTTCATGTTACAACCGTTGAAGATATATTCCGGGCGAAAAAAGAGAACAAATTAGGCATTATATTTGCCTTTCAGAATACTAATCATTTCAATAACGATCTTAATATGATCGAGGTATATCAGCGACTAGGCATTCGAATGGTCCAATTATGCTATAACGTCAAAAACTCAGTAGGGGATGGTTGTACAGAGCGAACAGATTGCGGGCTAAGCAAATTCGGCATGAAGGTTATTTTTGAAATGAATCGCGTCGGTATAGTAATAGATTTATCTCATACCGGCTATAAGACCACTATGGAAGCAATTGAGGTTTCGCAAAAGCCAGTAATATTTTCACATTCAAATGTTAATTCAGTATGTTACTCTCATAGAAATTTATTCGATAACCAGATCAAAGCCGTAGCTTCTAAAGGTGGAGTAGTTGGCATAAATGGATACCCTGCCTTTGTGGCAAACAAGTCGAAGCCTAACCTTAATGATTTTTTGAGGCATGTAGACTATGCTGCTGAACTAGTTGGTACTGAACATATTTCACTTGGTATTGATTACGATGTGTGTACAGCTGGTTTTATACGTGATGAAGAGGCAAAGGCAATATATAACGGATATGTGGAGGCTGGTCTTTATGATCCCAATGTATACCCACCTCCTCCATGGTATTTTCCGGAAGGAATAGAGGTTCCCGATAAATTGCCTAATCTAACTGCAGCTTTAATGGATAGGGGTTATTCTGAAAAAGATATTAAAAATATTTTAGGAAATAACCTTATTCGAGTATTTAAAGAAGTATGGAATGTAAAAGTTTAAGTTCATACATTTATTCATTTATTGCAACAAACATCTCATGTAATATACAACTCACAACAAGTGAACAAAATGATAATTTTATGTAATGATCCAACTGGAGGTGATTAAAAATATAGCCAATTGTATCTCCAAAAAAGTTCTCAATTTTGTATCTTAAACTATAGAATGCAGGGAGGTATTTGAATGGTTTGGAGAATTGGCATAGATATTGGAGGAGCTTTTACTGATTTGTATGCGGTAGATTCAGAGACCGGGAAAAGTACATGGATAAAAGTTGAATCAACACCGCCAAATTTTGAAGAAGGGGTCCTTTTAGGTATTAAAGAACTGGAAAAACAAGGGGTTATTGTTAAGGAAGCCAGTCAAATAATTCATGGTCAAACTGTAGTTATAAACTCGGTTATAACAAGAAGCGGGGCAAACGTTGGATTTATAACAACAGCTGGGTACGATATTTTGGATATTCAGAGAGCTAATAGGAGAGAGATCTTTAATTTCAAATATAAGAAACCCACCCCATTTGTTTCTAGATATATGACAGAGTATATTAATGAGCGCATAGATTCTGATGGGAGCATATACAAGCCATTAAATGCTGAAGAAATCAAGAAAGCGAGTAATTCGCTTCTTAAAAAGGGCGCAGAATCGTTTGCGATTGGATTTATAAACAGCTATCATAATACATCTCATGAAATTAAAGCAAAAGAAATAGTCGAGCAGATTCTCAAAGATAATGGCATTGAAAAACCGTTTGTAACAATTTCAAGCGGATTAAGCCATGAATGGAGAGAATACGAGCGTTTTAATACTGCTGTACTTAACGCTTATGTCCAACCGGTATTTGTTAAATATATAGAAAAACTTGAAACGGCTCTAAAAGAAAAAGGGTTTAATGGCGTCTTTTACTTAACGCTTGCTTCTGGAGGAATGGCCACTCTAGAATACGTTAAACAATATCCAATTACGACAGTTGAAGGTGGCCCGATAGCTGGAATCATGGGAGGTACGGTGTTAGGCCATCTATTAGATGAAAATAACATTATAGTAATAGATGGAGGTAGCACGACAACAAAAGCTGGTCTTGCTAAAGACCTAACGCCACAAGTAAGTACAGAATATTGGATAGAACAAGATGAGTGGAATGCGGGTTATCCTACGAGAGTACCGGTAATGAGCATTAATGAAATCGGCACTGGCGGAACAAGTATAGTGTGGGTTGATGAAGCCGGAAATCTTCAAGTTGGTCCTAAGGCTGCTGGTTCAAGACCCGGCCCCGTATGTTATGGTATGGGAGGGGATAAACCGACTTTAACGGATGCATATGTGGTTGCTGGTTACTTAAACCCAGAGTATTTGCTTGGAGGTATGCTTAAGATACACAAGAATTTGGCTGAAAATGCGTTCAGAGACATTGCAAAACAGTTGAACCTTGATATTAAAGATGTTGCATATGGTGCTATTAGAGTTGCAAATGACAACTCATCGAACCTTATAAGATTGATTTCTGTCAGAAGAGGTTATGATCCGAGGGAATTCACGCTCATCGCTCATGGTGGATCGGGACCGATGATGGCTCCCTTCATTGTTGAGGAACTTGCAATACCTAAAATAATAGTTCCTGCAATTCAGAGTGGAGTTTTCAATGCGTGGGGTATGATTGGTTTAGATATTAGACATGAATTGGTGCAGACAAGTGTTACTTTGATTGACGAGACCGATGAGTTTTTCAAACTCGCAAACACCTATTTTGAAGATCTCGAGAGAGAAATTAAAGGCGCCTTTGAGAATGAGGGTATTAACCCGGCTACCGTTGAGATTCAGCGATATTTAGACATAAAGTATGAGGGTCAAGCGCACGCATTAAAGGTTTCATGTCCAGCTGGAGAACTTAAACTTGAAGACATAAATGAGGTAAAGGAAAGTTACCATGATAAACACCTTAAGGAGTACGGTTTTAATTTACTTGAAAGTGAAATGGAAATAGTCAACTTCCATGTGGTTGGCTTGCATAGGATCGAGGGTTTAAAAATTCAAAAGCAAATTAGTTATGGTTCGCTTGAGGATGCTCTTTTAGAAAAGAGAAAAGCATATAACGGAGTCGAAGATGTTCTAATATCGGTATATAAGAAAGAGAAGCTTCCGGTTAATATTACAATTGAGGGCCCCTGTGTGATTGAGGGCGATACTTCAACAATAATCATTACTGAAAACTATAAGGCTTCCCACGATGAATATGGAAATTTAATTATGGAAAAGAAAGAATAATGGTGAGCAAGATTGCTCTTTTAATTATTCGAGATATTTCTGGTATGTATCCAGTTCAAATATTAAACTATTGAGGTGATAAGAATGATTAAGGATGTTGTATCTATTAGAATCATTAAAAATTCGCTGGATAATATAGCTAAGGAGATGTTTTGGACTGCAATCAGGACTGCAAAAAGCAGTATTATATATGAAACATATGATTTTGCGCCAGCGATTACGAATAGCAAGGGTGATTTGGTATCGATTGGAACGGGCATACCGGTATTTCTAGGCGTCATGCCTATCATTGCTAAGGCGGTTATGGAAGATATAGAGGAACATGACTTAGGATTGGATCCAGGTGATATCTTTATAATAAACGACCCTTATAGAATTAGTACTCATCTAAACGATGTTGCTTTGGCGATGCCTATATTTTACAAAGATGAACTAATCGCAATAGGAACAATAAGGGCTCATGTTAACGACGTTGGAGGTATGAACCCAGGGAGCTGGGGTCCCAATGCAACTGAGATATATCAAGAGGGGCTGATTATTCCTACATCTCATTTCTATGAAAGGCCAAAAATTGAATAAAGAAGTTGTAAGAATAATATTGCGGAACAGTAGAATACCTGACTTTGTATATGGAGACTTAGAGGCTCTTGCTGCAGCATTAAGATATGCTTATAGGAGGATAAATGACCTATGCGACAAGTATGGAGTGGAACTTGTTTTAGAGGCAATGGAAGATAGGATAAATGATGGAAGAATTATGGGTAAGAACAGGCTAAAGGAGTTAATAAAAGGTGAATTTTTTGCTGAAGATCGGGTAGAGAAGTATGAAGGAATGGACGAAGATCTTACAATAAGAGCGAGAGTAAAGATTACAGACGATAAGTTTATAGTTGATTATACCGATAATCCACCACAAGTGAAGGCTCCGATTAATACGACTTTTGCAGGAATATACACTGCCGTTGCAACAGCGTTTACCGCAATTACAGATCCACGTGTGCCTCTTAATCAGGGTTATTTAGAGCCAATTAAGGTTATTTGTCCGGAAGGGACGATATTTAATGCCCTACCTCCTGCTCCGGTAAGTTGTTATTGGGAGACGATGTTTTATGCTGTAGATTTAATATGGAAAGCACTAGCTCCTCACATGCCAGAAAGGCTTACTGCGGGGCACTTTCTGTCGGTGGTAAGTGAGACGCTTAGCATGACAGATCCAAGAGATGGGAAGTATAAAATTTTATGCGAACCTAATCCAGGAGGATGGGGAGCTGGTATTGACAAAAACGGTGAATCGTGTCTTGTAGCGGCAGCAGACGGAGAAACCTATTGCAATCCAGTGGAAGTCATTGAGAGGGATTATCCGGTCAGAGTTGAGTGCATGAGATTCAACTTGGAAGACGGAGTAGGACAGGGAAGATTCCGAGGCGGTTTTGGGATGAGGAAAGATTATAGAATACTCTCGGATGAAGCTAATTTCGTATGTTCACTCAGTAGGATTAATTACCCGCCGTGGGGGCTTGATGGCGGCGAAAATGGGTCATGTAATCACATGGTTGTGATAAGGGACGGTAAAGAAAAATGGGATGGAGGTAGAGCATCCAATTATGTAATGAAGAAAGGGGATATTCTGAGTATTAGAAGCGGAGGAGGTGGTGGTTGGGGTGAACCACTAGAACGAAATCCTGACCTAGTACTTCAAGATTATAAGGAAGGCTTGATATCTTTTGAGATTGCCAAAGAAAAATATGGGGTAATCATTAATGTTGATGGACTTACGGTGGACTACGAAGCTACAAAAACATTGAGAGAAGAGATGGGGAAATAAATACTTATATCCTGTAGTAGATAAAATGCTGTATTGAGAATGTAGTATAATCTGAAGAATATACTGAGATAAATCTTTCCAGATGCATACAAACTGAAAAAGCTAACTACCCCTTAAAAAGTTAATAGCACATATCGTCTTCTATGGATAAAACGCACCTGAAACGTACATAATCAGATTACAGAAGGGTATTTTAAGGCAATTTTCCACCATTTACAAGGCAAAGATGCGAAGTATTCAAGATTAGTATTCACAAGGGGTAGTATGCTTTTTTTAATCCTTTATCGTTGTAAGGCTCTGGCATAAAAAATAAATACATCAAATTAAAATATAGAGCTAATTGTTAGAGTATAATATTATAGCGAAATAATTCATAATATTGATAAGGATTTATAATTTCGTAAAAAAAAGGAGGTATTCTTTTATGGGATTATGGGATAATATAAAACAAAAGTTAACTGGAACAGAATCAGCTGAAAAAGACTTGGCTTTAAATCCTGTTCCTCTTGAAAAAAGAGAATCATGGTTAGGACCGGCAACAGTATATGCAGGGGTAGAATTTAGTTTTACTGTTGTTATGACTGGTGCTGCTCTTGCAAGCGGATTTAGTATTGGACAAGTTGTTTTGTTGATAATAATAGCATTAGTAGTAATAACATGGATTGGCGATTCTATTAATGCATATTTGGGTGCAAAAACAGGACTATCTGGGACGGTTATTGCTAGACAGAGTTTAGGAAGTATACAAGCACGCATTATTGCTTCTCTTAGCGTATTGATTATGATGATCGGATGGTGGGCAGTAAATACTGCTTTGGTAGCAAACGCATTTTGCGTTGCTTTTGGTATTGATTATACTCAACAATTTGGACCTTGGGCAATAATGGTAATAATAATGGGAATAATTTTCATGGCACCTGCACTACTTGGATTTACATCTATGAAATTGTTTGATTATTTAGCGGTCCCAGCGGGTCTATTAATTTTTGGATTTGGAATTTATCTTTCGGTTAAAGCTCACGGAATAACTGAAATATTCCAATGGGCGCCGCAACAAACAATGACTTGGAGCACGGCTATATCAACAATTTTAGGACTCAATATTTGCCAATGGGTTATGATTTCAGATTACAGCAGACTTCATAGACCAATTTTAAAGGATTCGATATTGATGCCGTCTCTGATAGTAGTAGTGGGTTTTGTCGAGATTTTAATAGGAGCAATAATGGCAGTTGGAATAGGAACAACAACATTTGATATTATACAAGTTATGGTAGTCTTAGGTTATCCTTTTTGGGCTTATCTGCTATTGTTTATAGCACAATGGACCAGTCAGATAGTGTCAGTATACAGTGCAGGGCTTAGCCTTGGTAATATGTTTAACACGGAAGACCTCAGAACTCAAAAACTGCTTACCTTGAGCATAGGTGTGATAGGGATTATTTTAGCGCTTGCGGGAATTTTAAATAGATTTATGGATTTCTTGTTACTTCTAGGAATTCTATTTGCACCATTAGCTGCAGTGATGGCTGTTGACTTCTTCTTTTTAAGAAAACAGAAATGGGAAGATATAAAAGGATGGAATTTAATGGCAACTATAACACTTGTGCTAGGAATTTTAATTGGGTATTATTTCCAATATGTTAATCCTTTTGGTATAGCTGCGGTACAATCATATATTCTAACGGGAATTGTTTACTATGTCTTAATGAGAGTGAAGGCAGCTGTGGCGCCTGATAATTTCACACCAGAATCTTGGAAAACCCACATATCGAAAGCTTCAATAAAATAACCTTGCAGTTTTATCTATGCAGAGGTAGCTTTATGGCTACCTCTCTGACTTTTGTATTGAAACTATAACTGACTTGGTAAAACTCTCGTATTTTTATTTCATGTGTAAGGTCTATTGAAAATTTGATTTAGAGTAGCCCCCAAATTATAATCATTTAAAAAAAAATACGGTTATAATAGTGTGTAGTGATGGAGAAGGATTTGTCGAAGTGATAAAAAAAGAAGCAAAAATATTAATATCTGCAAAACAGTTAAATGTTATTGCGGTATAATCAAATTTTAAGCAATAAAAATATAAATAGAGATTATTAATATTTGGTTGTTAATAGTTTTTGTTATATAATTTATTTCGGTGATATCAATTATGGTAGATACTACACTTTATGACATTGTAACTAAATACGGATATTATGGGCTGGTTTTTATTTTGTTCATAGAAGGGATTGGTATTCCGTTACCTATTCAGTTGTTGTTCATTTTCGTGGCTTATCTTATAAGTGCAGGAAAAATGACTTTTACAACTGCGGTAATAGTTGCAACAATAGGAAATTTGCTCGGAAACGTTTTGGCTTATTATTTGGGTTATAATGGTGGCATGTTTATATTAGAGAAACTTTATAAACTGCTGCGAATAAAAAAAGAAGATATTGAAAAACTCAAGGGGTGGTTTAACAAATACGGTGGTATAACAAATATGATAAGCAGGTGGATTGGGATTACCCGTACACCTGCAATATGGGCTGCCGGGATCTTCAGGATTAATTTTTTTAGTTATATGATATATTCTTTAATAGGTGATTTTGTTTGGGCACTTGTATCAATATTGCTTTTTATAAGACTTTATTCTTATTTGGGGTTTATTTACAGCCTGCCTTTTGCCTACAAAATAGGCGGTGCTTTAATTGTATTTTTGATTATTATTTTATCATGGTTGTTGTTTTTTAAATATTTTAGAGGGCATAAAAAGGTGTAAAAACACTAAAGGATGATTTGATGGCCAGATTTATTTTAATAAGGCATGGTGAAACCATTTGGAATAGAGAATCGAGATATCACGGTCAATCAGATATACCCCTGAATGAAGAAGGTAAGACACAGGCCAAAAAGCTTTCCGAAAGGTTAAAAGACGAAAAAATAGATATAGTCTATTCGAGTGATCTTCAGAGAGCATTTGAGACAGCAAAATTAATTGCCAAGCCACACCTTCTTGATGTAAATACAGTAAAAGAAATGAGAGAACTAAGCTTAGGTATATGGGAAGGATTTACACTTGAAGAAATTCAACAGAAATGGCCGAGGGAGTTTGCACAATGGCGTGAAAATCCACATTACGTAAGGCCTCCCGGAGGAGAAACCATTTGTGAACTCTGTAATAGAGTAGCAGTTTTTTTACGAAAGATTGCACATAATAATAAGGAAAAGAACGTTGCAATTGTTACACACGCGGGGCCAATCAGGGCATTGCTATCTGTAATACTCGGCTTGGAAAAAGAAAAATTCTGGAAGTTCAAAATAAGCAACACATCACTAACAGTTCTTGAGTATGATGGTACAACTGACCTAGGTTTAAGCGACGCTTTCATTGTAGCAGTAAATGACATCAATCATTTAGGTAGGGGTTACTTAAAATCTGAAAAGGCCTAACTTAAGGCCTTTTTTGACTTCTGGTATATTTCACGTTAAGCTTGTTTTACTTCTTGAACTCCCGGAACCTGTTCCTTTAAAACTTCTTCTATTCCATTTTTTAAAGTCATTGTTGAAAATGGACATCCGGCACAAGCTCCCTTAAGTCTGACTTTCACAACTCCTGATGATTCATCGACATCAACTAACTCTACATCTCCTCCGTCTGCCTGTAAAGAGGGTCTTAGTTTGTCAAGGGCCTCTTTAACTTTTTCTTTCAAAAAACACAGCTCCTTTCATCAATCTTTTTAGTGCGTACTAATTATACCAAAACTAAATTATACAATCAATTTTCATTACTTATTAGAAGTACGGTGATAGAGTAAAATTCTATTAGGGTAAAAAGCAGGAAAACAGCAGCCGTACGTATAAAAAAAAGACATCTCTATCCTTGCATGACCACGAGTTGACAAATCTCCAGTTTATTTATATAATTTAACCAAATGATATTTCAAACCATAAACAACGCCTCTAGATAATACGAGATAATTAAAGCTATTAGACGTATAAAATATTTAATTAGTAATTATAATATTTAATGATTTTTGACACGAAATAGATTCTAATGTATACTTAGTATTGTCTTTTGGGCGGGTAGCTCAGCTGGGAGAGCACGTGCCTTACAAGCACGGGGTCACAGGTTCGAGCCCTGTTCCGCCCACCAAAATATGCGGCCCAGTAGTTCAGTTGGTTAGAACGCCAGCCTGTCACGTTGGAGGTCGAGGGTTCAAGTCCCTTCTGGGTCGCCATTATACCAAGCCTTGGTAGCTCAGTCGGTAGAGCAGAGGACTGAAAATCCTCGTGTCGGTGGTTCGATTCCGCCCCAAGGCACCATAAATATGCGGAAGTGGCTCAGTGGTAGAGCATCGCCTTGCCAAGGCGAGGGTCGCGGGTTCAAATCCCGTCTTCCGCTCCATTTTTATCTAACAACAAGGCGGCATAGCCAAGTGGTAAGGCAGAGGTCTGCAAAACCTTTATCCCCAGTTCAAATCTGGGTGCCGCCTCCATTATATATATGCCGGGGTGGCGGAACAGGCAGACGCACAGGACTTAAAATCCTGCGGGAGTTAAATCCCGTACCGGTTCGATTCCGGTCCTCGGCACCACTGTTGATAAGGGTTACAGGGTTTTTGATTTGCGAAATCAAGACCTTGTTTTTTTATTTGACACCATTTTTGACACCATTCTCATTTTTCTTTTCCAAAACATTATTCAGTTTATCTGCACTTTCATAGGCCATATCTTTAAGGATATGTTGGTATCTTTTTATCATTAATGGGTTACTATAACCATCCTTTCCTGAGCTTCTCTTTCAGTAAAACCGTATTTGAGCATCATCGTAGCGTGAAAATGTCGAAAATCTTGATATAATTTGACTTCATAAATCAAAATTTACATAGCTAAAAATCTCTGCGCATTAGCATTGAGGGTTAGATACAAGTAGCTTAAAGAATGCCCTGTACTTAACATTAATTACAATGAAGGGTTTTTAATAAATATATAGAAATCATTAAGATAGACGAGTTCAGTGAGTGTTCTTACGATTAGACTATATTATAGAAAAATACACTACAATAATTTGTAAAATGAGGGGTCTAAATGACTGATAAACTGGTTCGAGAATTTTTTTATGAAATACTGAATCATCTTGACATCGGTATCCACATTGTGGATGCTGACAGCAATACAATTTTTTACAATGCAGCTATGGGTCGCCTTGAAAGACTAGATCCTGCAAAGGTAAGAGGTGAAAACCTGCTTGAGGTATTTCCGTCCCTTAATCACCAAACAAGTACACTTTTATATGTGTTAAACACGGGCGAAACTATTACAGATCGTGTTCAGACTTACTTTAATTATAAGGGAAAAGAAATTACTACAATTAATTCGACATATCCTCTTAAAAAGGGGAAAAAGATTGTTGGAGCTCTTGAAATAGCTAAAGACATTACGAAATTAAAGGAGTTATCAGAAAAGGTTTTGCTTTTACAGGATTCAACAAAAAATAAAGTTTCACGAGAAAAACAGTATAATCCCGCTGTCCGATTTACCTTTGATGATATTGTAGGGGAAAGTCAAGAGATAAAAAAAGCTTCCTTTGTGGCAAAAAAGGCTGCCCAAACTTCTTCCCAGGTTTTGATATATGGAGAGACCGGTACTGGTAAGGAGCTTTTTGCTCAAAGTATTCATAACGCAAGTGCAAGGAAAACAAAGCCTTTTATTGCCCAAAACTGTGCTGCGCTTCCTGAGAGTCTCTTGGAAGGAATTTTATTTGGAACTGTAAAAGGTGGTTTTACTGGAGCAATAGACCGTCCAGGTCTCTTTGAACAGGCTGACGGTGGCACCTTGCTGCTTGATGAAATAAACTCTATGGGTATTAATCTTCAGGCAAAACTCTTACGTGTTCTACAGGAAGGCTTTATAAGAAGATTAGGAGATACGAAAGTTAAGCCAGTAGATGTTAGGATAATTGCTACTACAAATGAAGATCCATTAGAAAGTATAAAAAAAGAGACCATGAGGAGAGATTTGTTTTACAGACTGAGCGTGGTATATATAAAAATACCGCCTTTACGTGAAAGAAAAAAAGACATACCTGTGCTGACGAAATACTTTATAAGCAGTTTGAATAATAAACTTGGCAAACATGCTTTGGGGATAACCGATCAGGTGAAGAAAATATTTCTGGATTATAAATGGCCAGGAAATGTAAGAGAACTCGAGAACACACTTGAAGGTTCGATGAATATGATTAGCAATTCTGAAAAATTTATTGATGTAGAACACCTCCCATTTTACATAACTGATCAATTTGTTCAAATTAATGTTGGTTCGAATGAGGATTTAAAAAATGACGCGAATTGCTTTAACAATATTTTTTCAAACAAAAGCCTTAACTATTCAGATATGAAAAGTTCCTCACTGGTTCAAGTATTGGATGGATTAGAAAAGGAACTTATCCTTAAAGTTTTAGAAACACATGGTTGGAATATAACAAAAGCAGCTGAAAAATTAAATATTAAGCGCCAGACGCTTCAGTATAAAATAAAAAAATTTGGTTTGTCCGAGAATTAATTCCAAGAATTAATCCTGACTTTTCATAAAACCACTTTTATTAAACATCTTGAGTTGGAACGAATTTTGCTTAATCTTTAAAGAAAGTAGAATAGTTCCAGGAGATGGTTTTATGAGGGCGAGTTATCCTTGCGTGGAAATCGACATGAAAAGAATTCAGCATAATGCACAATATATCGTGGATTATTGTAATAATAACGGTATTGAAGTAATGGGTGTGACTAAAGGGGTATGTGCTCTCAGCGAAGTTACAAATGCAATGATAAGAGGAGGAATAAAAAAGCTGGGGGACTCACGGCTTTTAAATATTGCTTCATTAAAGAAAGCTGGCTTTGATGTTCCCATATATTTAATAAGAATACCTATGCTTTCCGAGGTAAAAGATTTGGTGCAAATAGCCGAAGGTAGCCTAAACTCCGAGGTTGAAGTAATTAAGATGCTCTCTCAAGAAGCCAAAAAAATCGGCAAGATCCACAAAGTTATTTTAATGGTCGATGTGGGAGATTTAAGAGAAGGTGTATTACCTCAAGATGTCATGGATGTTGTAGAGCAAATTGTTGACCTTAAAGGTATCGAGCTTGAGGGGTTGGGCACAAATGTTGCTTGTTACGGAGGTGTATTGCCTACTTACGAAAACACAAAAATTCTATTGGATATTGCAGTTGAAATAGAAAAGAAATATGGTATCAAAATGAAAACCATTTCTGGTGGTAATACCGCTGCTTTAGGTTTACTTGATAAAGGAGAACTTGCACCTGGAATAAACCAACTTCGAATCGGGGAAGCTATTTTATTGGGAACAGACCCTACAAATTTACGAAATGTCCCGGGAACATTTCAAGGCGCATTAAAATTGAAAGCCGAGGTCATAGAGGTAAAGATCAAGCCATCATGTCCAATTGGGAAAATCGGCCGTGATGCTTTCGGAAATATACCTAATCATCGCGATGTGGGCCTTATTAAGAGAGCAATTGTTGCGTTGGGTAAGCAGGATTGTCGAATCGAAGGTTTGACTCCGACTAACAAAGCCATGAAAATTATTGGTGCCAGCAGCGACCACTTGATTGTTGATGTGACAAAGTGTCAAGATATCAAGGTGGGAGATGTAATACAATTTGATTTAAATTATTGTGCTATGCTAAGTTTAATGACATCAAAATATGTCAGTAAGATTTTTTACTAGGATAACAAAGATATTTAGTTATGCTAGATCAAATGAGCAAGTGTTAAGATGATGAAACGAGTTATAATTCAAACACTAAGCCTATTACATATAAAGGATTTATCTAATAAAATATTTAAGCAAAGTTCAACGTGCAAAAAAAATTGCGCTAAAAATCTAGCGCAATTTTTTTTGCACATGGTATACTCTTGGGTCAGCTAATCTTTACATATTTCGAGTGAGCCGGTTAATTATGGTATGTTTGTATTCAATGAACTTTAAGGGCGAGTAGAAATTTTCACGTTGAATTATTAAGAACAGGGCAAAGATGGCATACGATTTGCAAGTCAACTAAATATATTAATACAATATTTAGTATTCGAACAATGTTGTATTGTATGTTTTTTTCGTGTACAATTAATACTAACATCCCTTATAATTAAACCAACTATAGTAATTTAGTTAAATACTCTACAAAATACTAATTTGGGGAGGAATTAGATGTCTCTTTTGCTTGGTATCAAAGGAAGTGTGCAAAACATAGCAGAAGTAATAGCATCTATTTTAAACATCGAAGTTTGCATAGTTGATGAGAATTTGTTGGTTATTGGTGGGACAGCTAAGTACAATGAATTAAAAGGAAATATTTTACAAACGAGTTATGCTTATAAGACAGTGATAAAAAACAGAAAACATTTGATTATGACAAACCCTGGGATAAATAAAATATGCAGGCCTTGTGAACTATACATGAGGTGTCCGGAAAAAGCGGAAATGGACTGCCCGATCATTATAGATGGTCAGGTTATTGGTATTGTAAGTTTGGTGGCTTTTAACGAAGAACAATACAAACAATTTATGGAAAAAAAAGAAAGTTTACTTTCTTTCATTCAAGGGCTTATAGACCTTATAAACAGTAAGATAATAGAAAAACAACAGACTGAGAAATTGCTGTTATTTTCCAAAAAAATCGAAGCAATCACAGATTCAGTTCATGAGGGAATTTTAGCACTTGACGAATATGGCAATATTATTCATCTAAATCCATCTGCTGAAGAATTATTGGGTATTAAAAAAAAGGATTATATAGGCAAGAACATAAGTGCTCTTATACGTGATCGAAATAAACTGTTAAAAATAAAAAAAGGAATGGAATTTAATGATTCGGATTTGTTTTTTGAAGTAAAAGGTGAGAAAATCAGAATGTTGTGTTCTGCGAGACCATTATCTAGTAATAATGTGATTAAAGGTGTTGTTTTGACATTAAAATCTTTTAATGAATTTAGCAAAATTGCTTATAGAATGATCGATATTGGAAGTAAATACACTTTCGATGATATACTGGGCATAAGTCATGCTATAAAAAATGTTAAAGAGCAGGCTATGAAGGCAGCTAGAAGTAATTCAACCATACTAATACGAGGTGAAAGCGGGACTGGCAAAGAATTATTTGCGCGAGCTATTCACAGCAGAAGTTTGAGGAGTGAAGGACCTTTTGTTACGTTAAACTGTGCAGCAATTCCAGAAAGTTTATTGGAAAGCGAGTTGTTTGGATACGAGGGAGGTGCTTTTACTGGGGCGAAAAAAGACGGTAAACCAGGAAAATTTAAACTAGCTAGTGGCGGTACCATTTTCTTGGATGAAATCGGCGACATGACTTTATATTTACAAGCAAAACTTTTAAGGGTTTTGGAAGAAAAAGAAATTGAACCTGTAGGGGGAATTAAGACTATTCCAATTGATGTTAGAATAATAGCTGCGACTAATAGAAACTTGGAGGATATGATTGCGAAAGGAGAATTTAGAGAGGATTTATACTATCGCTTAAATGTCATTCCATTGCATATTCCGCCTTTGAGAAAACGAAAAGAAGACATTAATATCTTGGTAAATACCTTTATAGCAAAATACGCGAAACTATTAAATAAAGACATAAAGCGAATGAGCATAGAAGCAAGGACTAAAATAGAGAAGTACCCATGGCCCGGAAATGTTAGAGAACTAGAAAATACTATCGAATATGCTGTAAATATGTGTTCAGAAGATGTGATCAGTGATAAGCACTTGCCTAAACGAATATTACAAAATGTCAAAGATACTTATGATTTACAAAACGTTTCTGGAGAGCAAAGCATAAAGTTGTTGAGTAATAGCCTGGAGAAAAAAATAATACTAGACACTATAAATAAATTTGGGAATGATACAAAAGCTAAAGAGAAAGCCGCAGCAATGCTTGGAATAAGCTTATCTACCTTATACCGTAGGTTGAGACAATGACACTATAATCAGGCCTTAGATAATTTCCCGGGTCATAGCAAAAAAAGATTAATTTCGAAAAATGATTCGACAAAAATCGAGCTTGTAGTATATAAAGAGCAGTCTGTCAAAGGAAAAACTTTTTTATTCTTGCGAAAAAATGGGGTAAGTGTTATAATAAATTAAAGCTATGATGATTTTATTAAAATGGGCGCTTAGCTCAGTGGGAGAGCACTTCCTTGACGCGGAAGGGGTCGTAAGTTCAATCCTTACAGCGCCCACCATAGTTAAAAATAACCTGCTATAAAGCGGGTTTTTTGCTTATTGTGAAGTAACAAGGTTCCAGGGGCCGAAAGCAATCTCTGATTACGTGTCTGGTGTAGTTCTTATTTAGAGTAGCTTGTGCTTATTTATATAGTAGGGTATTTTTGTAAATGCAATTTATGGTAATTACTCCCTTAGTTTCTTTGTATATGGTATAAGCCATAGACATATAATAGTTACAAAGAAAGGGAGTGATTTTGTGCGGCTATTGAGCATTGGGATTATCGAGCCTATTGAAGGCTTTGAGGATAGATTAGACTTGGAATTAAAAATATTGAGAGATGAAGGTATAGAAATAATAATAAAATTAATAGAAAGGAGTGGAGCAAACTATTATTTTTGCAATATAAATGATGATATTTTATTGGAAGGTAATTTCAACGATATAAAAAGTAATTTCCACCACTGTATAGCCAACGCCTTATCTGATGTGATATTAAATCAATGGGAACCAAAACTCATTAAAAAGATTATTAAAAATAATTATTTTTATTTTGATCAGAAGGAACATGAAAAGATATTTGAATTTACTCAGGATATTCTGAATTTCAGTGAAGTACAAGGGAGATGTGATTTAACATATCAAATAAAAAGAAAAGCCTATATTCTACATAAAATCAAAGAATATATAGGTTTAAACAGCACGATTATCCTTGATGGGTTTATTAAATTTAGGCTTAGAGAATATATGGAACAGCTGGAAGAGGCAGTTGATAAAGCCATTGACGAATACCTTATGGACAAAGAATATAGGGAGTTTATCAAGCTTCTTAAATATTTTGTTGAACTTCAAGAACCAAAGAAAGACCTCATAAACGTTATTCTTAAAAATAATGAAATATATTTATTTGATGAAATGGCAAAGCCTATTGGTAAAGATTATTATATCGATGAATTCGCTCGTGAAAACCCAGAGGTTAATGTGGACGATGTTCTAGTGAGCACATTGATAAATATGGCGCCACAAAAAATTATAATCCACGGTTTTACAGGAAAGGAAAAGCCCGAAGTGATTAATGCCATTTATAATATTTTTGAAGGCAAGGTTTCATTTTGTAGCCACTGTGATATTTGTTTTGAGACCGAGCCAATTAAATTAAATTGAATGATAACTTTCAGATAAATAAAGGATTTGGTTAAAAAGGAACTATATTAGTTCCTTTTTTTTGAGCAAACTTAAAAGAGCTTGACAGATTTCTAACCTTGCGATAATCTATGAGTGCATTTATAATCACAAAGCTGCAATAGTTATGATGTAAGAGCATCAAGAGCATAAATAGAGTGAAGATGTTTTATAAAATAAGCAAGCGGTGATTCTAGTGATTCAAAGAGAACTGTTGGTCATGCCTCTTATAGGAAGTTTAATCGGTTGGGGAACTAATCTTCTTGCGATAAAGCTCATTTTCAGACCTATAAATCCCCTAAAAGTACCGCTATTAGGTTTAGAACTGCAAGGTCTGATACCAAAGCGAAGGCTAGATATTTCGCGAAATATTGGAGAAGCGGTAGAAAACGAGATATTGTCGTCAGATGAGATTATCCAAAAACTAACATCTGATGATAACAAAAAACAACTCATGGAGTGTATAAAAAAAATTATAATAAGAAAAACTTGCGATAAACTTCCCGGATTTATCCCATTTGGATTAAAAACATCATTAAGTGTACATCTAGGAGAAACGATCAGTCGCCATGGGGGCCAAGTATTCGAAGAAATAAAAACCGAATTAATACAAAAAACAAGACACGAGATTAATTTAGGGCAAATGGTGGAGGATAAAATTAATTCATTCGATTTGGAACGACTTGAAACAATGATATTGAGGCTTTCAAGAAAAGAGCTTAAGCAGATTGAAGTCCTTGGTGGGGTAATTGGATTTTTTATTGGTTTAATTCAGGCACTTATTTCATTTTATGTTTTGAGCGGAGCATAATGTATCAAAAGCTATTTTACTTATTAAGTAGATTGAATAGTTTTAACAAAAACAGAGCTGTTGATGGTAGCTAGACATATAGAAAGAATAGGCAACCACAGCACAAATATCGGTGAAATGGTTGTATATTTAGGGACGGGAGAAAGATAAAGATAAACAATAGACAAAACCGATAATTATTGACAAATATGTAGTATAAGAATTATAATATACAAAAATAAATCTAGCGATGAAGAGAAGAGTAAGCCTGTGATTTCTCAAAGAGAGGGGCTGGAAGCTGTAAAGGCCCTGAGAATAGCATGCCGAAAACCAACTTAGAGCTATTGGAAATGCTCCTTTAAAGCACATAGAGCACAAATTAGGGTGGAACCACGGGATAACCTCTCGTCCCTTACGGATGAGGGGTTGTGTTTTTAATATATCATCAAAAGAAGGGGATGTTATGGACCAGATAAAAGTTACACTAAAGGGCAAAGAACAAAAGTTATTCAAAAAAGGCATTACTGCTGCGGAAATTGCAAAAAACATTAGCCCTAAACTTGCAAAAAATGCCATTGCCGCTAAGGTGAACGGGACTGTCTCAGACTTGAGCTACATGATATTCGATGACACAGAACTTGAGATATTAACTTTCGACAATGAAGAAGGGAAGCGGGTGTTTTGGCACAGCACAGCACATGTTATGGCACAGGCGGTTAAGCGTCTGTTTCCGGATGTAAAGCTAGCAATTGGTCCAGCAATAGACTCGGGTTTCTATTATGATTTTGAACGTGAAAAAGGCTTTACACCAGACGAGATAGAACAAATTGAGCAAGAAATGAAAAACATAATATCTGCGAATTTAGAATTCATGCGATTTGAAATTTCCAGAGAAGATGCGCTTAATAAGTTTAATGAAATGTCTGAACCTTATAAAGTTGAACTTGTAGAAGATTTGCCTCAGGATGTAAAAATCAGTTTTTACAAGCAAGGAGATTTTACTGACCTTTGCGCAGGACCGCATATAATTTCAACTGGAATGATCAAAGCATTTAAACTTACCAGTGTAGCCGGGGCGTACTGGCGAGGCGACGAGCAGAACAAGATGCTGCAAAGGATTTACGGCATATCGTTTCCAAAAAAATCAATGCTTGATGAGCACCTAGCTAAGCTTGAAGAAGCAAAAAAGAGGGACCATAGAAGATTAGGTAAAGATTTGGGGATTTTCAGCATACATGAAGAAGGCCCAGGCTTTCCGTTTTTTCATCCAAAAGGAATGGTCATATGGAATTTGTTGACAAGGTTCTGGAGGAAAGAGCACAAGAAAAGAGGTTACCTAGAAATAAAAACCCCAATTATCTTAAATGAAGAACTTTGGAGGGAATCCGGTCACTGGGATCATTACAAAGAGAACATGTATTTTACGAAAATCGATGAAAAAAATTACGCTGTAAAACCAATGAACTGCCCAGGCGCTATGCTTATGTTTAACAGTGAAGTCCATAGTTACAGAGAGCTACCCATTAGGTACGGAGAGCTCGGCTTAGTTCACAGACATGAACTTTCCGGTGTACTACACGGCCTGATGCGTGTAAGATGCTTTACCCAGGATGATGCCCATATATTTATGATGCCATCGCAAATTGAAGAAGAAATTATCGGTGTAATTGATCTGGTAGATACTTTTTATAAAGTGTTTGGTTTTGATTATAATGTTGAATTGTCTACAAGGCCCGAGAACTCAATGGGTTCTGCAGATATGTGGAACAAGGCCACAAGCACTCTGGAGTCTGCCTTAAAAAGCAAAGGGATAGCGTATAAGGTGAATGAAGGGGACGGGGCTTTTTACGGACCGAAAATTGATTTCCATTTAAAAGATAGCCTAGATCGCACATGGCAATGTGGTACAATACAGCTGGACTTCCAAATGCCAGAAAGGTTTGATTTAACGTATATTGGACCTGATGGGGAAAGACATAGACCTGTTATGATACACAGAGTCATTTTTGGCAGCATAGAGCGGTTCATCGGAATATTAATTGAACATTTTGCAGGTGCATTTCCCTTGTGGTTGGCTCCTGTACAGGTTCGAATTTTACCTATAAGTGAAAAGCATATGGAGTACGCGAAGATTGTAAAAGAAAAGCTTGAATCGGTTGATATAAGAGTTGAACTAGACCCTAGAAATGAAAAAATCGGTTATAAAATAAGGGATGCACAGTTGCACAAGATACCTTATATGCTTATATTAGGCGACAAAGAAGAAAAAGAAGGTACTGTTTCATTGAGAACTAGGGATGTGGGTGATTTAGGCACAAAGAAACTTGAAGAAATAATTCAAGATATAACTGCTATAACTCGGCAACTTTTGTAATTGACAGTATAGGTAATATTGTGGTATATTTACGTTTGTAAAAGCAATACGCCAAATGACAAAGCAGAAGATTCACTTCTTCTCACCTTATGGCTAAGGCTTATAAGGTATATGAGAAAAACAGAGGGCGGGTGAATCTATCCGTCCTTTTATTTTTTTAAAAATATTTGGAGGTGAATAGTATTAGCAAAGAAAAAGAAATACAGGTCAACCATGAAATTAAAGCACGAGAGGTAAGGGTTATAGATTCAGAGGGGCGTAATCTGGGTATAATGTCTTTGAAAGATGCATTGCGCCGAGCTCAAGAAAGTCACCTTGATCTTGTAAGGGTTGCTTCTGGAGCAACGCCACCAGTATGCAAGATTATGGACTATGGGAAATATAAATATGAACAGAGTAAAAGGGAAAAAGAAGCCCGAAAAAACCAGAAAATAATAAACATGAAAGAAATACGGATGAACCCCAATATAGATGAACACGATTTTCAGGTAAGGGTTAAAAATGCCATTCGGTTTTTAAAGGATGGCAATAAAGTAAAGGCTTCTATTAAATTTCGAGGTAGAGAAATAACCCATACCACTTTAGGCGAGAAAGTGCTCAAACAAATGGCTGACTGTGTCAAAGAACTAGGCGTTATAGAAAAAATGCCTCAGATAGAAGGTAGAAATATGATAATGATTATTTCGCCGAGACAAAATACGTCTAAGGAGTGACGAAATACATGCCAAAGATAAAGACACATAGGGGTGCAGCAAAAAGATTCAAAGTATCTAAGAATGGTAGAATTAAACGGTCCAAAGCCTACAAGAGCCATATTTTAACGAAAAAAACCTCCAAAAGAAAAAGACATTTGAGAAAAGCCGCTTATATCAGCAAAGCTGATCAAAAAAGAGTAAGCAAACTGATTCCATACATGTAACGAGTTTGAAGGAGGATTTTATTATGCCAAGAGTAAAAAGAGGTGTAACAGCCCATAAAAGACACAAAAAAATAATAAATCTTGCAAAGGGTTATAGAGGTTCAAAAAGCAAATTGTTTAGACCGGCTAACCAGGCTGTTCTTAAGGCGTTATCTCATGCTTACAGGGGGCGTAAACTCAGAAAGCGTGATTTCAGAAAGCTGTGGATTGCGAGAATCAATGCTGCGGCGAGATCGAACGGTCTTTCATACAGCAAGTTTATAAATGGTTTAAAAAAGGCTGGTATACAGATAAATCGCAAGATGCTTTCGGAAATGGCAATAAATGATGTTAATGGTTTTTCGCAGTTAATAGATATAGCAAAAGCCAACAACTAAGAAAAAGCGGCTACGGTCGCTTTTTTTTGGACTCTATACGGGAGGCGGTAAAGATCAAGATCCCCAACCTTAAACCTACTCAAATACTGGCATCCGGCTTTGCTTTATTGATTTTTATTGGCGCCATTTTGTTATCTTTACCAGTGGCATCGAAAAGTGGTCAGAGTATTGGAATTTTAAATGCCCTGTTTACGGCAACATCTGCAGTATGTGTTACCGGTCTTGTAGTAGTTGATACTTTTACACAGTTTTCATATTTCGGTCAAGTGGTCATTCTTATGTTGATTCAAATTGGCGGCTTAGGGATTATGTCAATGACGACACTCGTTTTTCTCTTAATGGGTAAAAAAATAATGTTAAGGGAACGACTTGTGATGCAAGAGGCTTTAAATCAATTGACCTTGGCCGGAGTGGTAAAACTGACTCGGTATATATTAGTTACAGCTTTAATATTTGAAGGGATAGGTTCATTACTTCTTTCATTAAGGTTTATCCAAATTTACGGATTGTCCAAGGGAATATATTATAGTATTTTTCACGCTGTTTCTGCTTTTAACAGCGCGGGATTTGACCTTATGGGAAATTTTAGGAGCCTTACGCAGTTTGTTCAAGACCCGTTAATAAATATAGTAATTATTTGTCTTATTGTTTTTGGCAGCCTTGGTTTTTCTGTAAATTATGATATTTTTAGTACAAGGAGTTTCAAGAAGTTAGGTTTACATTCAAAAGTAGTTATCACTACTACTCTAATCCTGATTCTATCAGCTTTTATAGCATTTTACTTTCTGGAGAACACAAATGAAAGTACGCTTGCATCGTTAACCCCAACAGGAAAAATCTTAGCATCTTTATTCCAGGCCGTCACCCCAAGAACTTGCGGCTTCTGCACAATAGATATTACACAATTAAGATTACCATCGAAGCTTGTTACGATAATTCTCATGTTTATAGGTGCTTCTCCGGGCTCAACTGGGGGAGGTATTAAAACATCTACATTTGCACTGATAATGATGATGACGTACAGCCTTATTACTTCAAAGGAACACGTAGAAGTTTACCAAAGGAGAATTCCTTTTGATAATATCTATAAAGGGGTAGTTATAGCCGTAATTTCCATAATGCTGCTTATTCTAACCTTCTTTATACTTACATTAACTGAGAATGCAGGTTTCATAGAGCTTTTGTTTGAGGCAACATCCGCTTTTGGAACAGTAGGCATGACATTAGGTGTAACAACTAAATTGACCGGCATTGGCAAAATTATTATTATGCTGACAATGTATGCGGGCAGAGTGGGGCCTTTAACCCTTGCCTTTGCTCTTACAAGGCGGAAGAGAACAGGTTTGTTAAAGTATCCGGAAGAGAGAGTGCTTGTCGGATAATAATTGGAGGTAATTATATCTTGAAACAGTTTGTTGTCATTGGTTTAGGCCGATTTGGTTCAAGCATTGCAAAAACTCTGTACAATTTAGGTTATGATGTCTTAGGAATCGATATTGATGAAGAAATAGTGCAATCTATGGCTGATTTGATTACACATACAGTGCAGGCGGATGCAACTGATGAAAATACTTTAAAAACTTTAGGCATACGCAATTTTGATGTTGGCATAGTCGGTATAGGTGATGACATACAGTCAAGTATTTTGGTAACATTATTACTAAAAGAGTTTGGCATTAGATATGTCGTTGCTAAGGCGCAAAATGATCTACACGGGAAAGTTCTCTATAAAATCGGTGCCGATAGGGTTATTTTCCCCGAAAGGGACATGGGGGTTCGGGTTGCGCACAACCTTATTTCGTCAAACATATTGGATTATATTGAGTTGTCCGCGGATTTTTCCATTGTTGAAATTACGGCATTGCCTGAGTGGCATAACAAAACCATGAGACAGCTTGATATGAGATCGAAGTATGGGCTTAACGTCATAGCAATAAAACGCGAAGGAAAAGAGATATTAGTATCACCGAAAGCAGATAGTGTCATATTAAAAGAAGATATCTTAATTGTTGTAGGGAAAAATAAAGATATAGAAAAATTAGAAAAGCATGTTTAACAAAGTCGGTGAAAAAATGTTTTTAAATGAACTTTCCAATAAACGTATAAAATTTATTAAATCTTTAAAAAATACATCAAGTAGGCAAAAGGTCCATAGCTTTTTAGTTGAAGGATTCAAAAACGTTACAGAGGCCGTCAACTCAGATTATTCTGTAGAATTTATTGTTGTTTCTGATAAGTTTTTAAAAGCTCATCAAGGAAATAAGTTATTAAGGCTAATTGTGGAAAAATCAATAAAGCTGTATGCTGTTTCTCATGATTTTTACACCAAACTGTCAGACACAGTTTCTCCCCAAGGGATAATGGCTGTTGTTAAAGAAAAAAAGAGCTTTAACGATTTTTTTATAGAAAACGGCTTGACCTTAGCCCTAGACAGAATAGGAGATCCTGGTAATATGGGCACGATTATCAGAACGGCTGATGCTGCTGGAATAAACGGTTTGATATTGAGTAAAGGCTGTGTTGATGTATTTAACCCTAAAGTCGTAAGATCGACTATGGGCTCAGTTTTTCATCTGCCTTTTCTCAGTGTCGACGATATGGTTAAAGCATTAAATGAATTTAAAAAAATTGGTGGAACTATTGTAACTACCCACTTAAACGCGCACACATATTATTATGATATAGACTACACCAAGTCAACAATTATAGTGATGGGTCAAGAAGATGACGGTGTTTCAGAAGAAATAGTCGATATTTCCGATGTATTAGTAAAAATTCCAATGCTTGGCAGGGCAGAATCCTTAAACGTTGCCATAGCATGTGGCATTATATTATATGAAGCAGTCAAACAACGAATAAAGACAAGCCCTGATGCTTGTAAATAAGCAAACGCTGTGGTATAATGTTTGTAAACCTAAGGAAAGGGCGTGGTCTAGTTTTGCTGACCGCCGACTTTTTTTGGAACATATTTGAGGCCACAGGATCTATAACAGCTTATCTTTTTTATAGGAAGTTGCTTTTGCGATAAAAGGCTATGATAGAGAGGTAGAGTGGTTAAAACTTTCAGGGAGAGAGAGCCAAAGACTGAAAGCTCTTTTAAGTTAGGGGGCCACTAATAGTTCACTCTGGAGCCGAGGGTCTGAAATAGCAGTAGGTCCCTCCGGTCTATCACCGTTAAAGTACAGAGGGTTTTAATAAACTAAAAAAGGGTGGTACAACGGAAGTAAACTTTCGTCCCTACACGGGGCGAAAGTTTTTTATTAAAAAACAGTGTTACACGCACTATTAGTATGGAGGTTTAAAGATGAAAGATTCCTTACTACTTTTGAAAGAAAAATCTCTTGACTCTCTGTCTAAAGCTGAGAGCATTGAAGAACTAAATGAGCTTAAAGTGAAATATCTGGGAAAAAAAGGGGAGCTGACCCAAATATTAAGAGGGATGGCCTCTATTTCGCCTGAGGAAAGACCTGAAATAGGCAAATTGGCCAATGATATCAAACAATCCCTTGAACAAAAGTTTACAGAAAAGTCAACCTTATTAAAGCAAAAAGCAAAAGAACAGAAGTTGGAAAAGGAATTTATCGATGTTACAATTCCGACTCTTTTGGACATCGGGCATAAACATCCGCTGACTTTAATATTAGACGAAATAAAGGAAATATTTATAGGTATGGGATATGAGGTTGCAGAGGGGCCTGAAATAGAACTGGATTATTATAATTTTGAAGCGTTAAATACTCCTGAGGACCATCCTGCAAGAGATGTTCAGGACACCTTTTATATTACTGATAGTATTTTGCTCAGGACACAGACGTCACCTGTCCAGATCAGGACAATGGAGAGGAGAAAGCCACCGCTGAAGATAATTGCTCCCGGGAGGGTATACCGTTCTGATGCTGTAGATTCTACTCATTCTCCCATATTTCATCAGGTTGAGGGTTTGGCCATTGGTGAGCATTACACAATGGGTGATCTTAAAGGTACACTTATTGAATTTGCAAGGGAGATGTTTGGGGCAAAAAGGGAAATCCGGTTTAGACCTCACTACTTTCCCTTCACCGAGCCTAGTGCGGAGCTTGATATTTCATGTATTTCTTGTAAAGGTCAGGGATGCAGGATTTGTTCATACACCGGATGGTTGGAAATTTTGGGGTGCGGCATGGTCCATCCAAATGTTCTGAACAATGTGGGATACGACACGGAAAAGATAAATGGATTTGCGTTTGGCCTTGGTATAGAGAGAATTGCTATGCTAAAATATGGCATAAATGACATGAGACTTTTTTATGAAAATGACATGAGATTTTTACAGCAATTTTAAGGAGGATTGTGCAACAATGTTAGTTCCAGTCAGCTGGTTAAAAGAATACGTTGATTTTGACCTTGATTTATTTGAGCTCACAGAAAAACTTACGATGTCTGGATCGAATGTAGAAGGAGTACAATACATCGGAAAAGATTTGAGCAATATAGTTATAGGAAGAATTAAAAAATTGACTCAGCACCCGAATGCAGATAAGTTAACTATTGTTACCGTAGATGTCGGCGATAATGATTTGCAGGTAGTTACTGGGGCTGTGAATATAAAAGAAAATGATATTGTTCCGGTAGCGTTACCAGGAGCAAAAATACACGGGGGAAAATTCATAAATACGGCAGAATTCAGAGGTATTAAGTCAGAGGGGATGCTGTGTTCCGCAAAAGAATTAGGTATTGACGACAATGGGCTTTCACCGGAAATCCGCGAAGGCATATTTATTTTGCCCCAAGATTCGCCTATTGGGTGTGATGTCAAAAAGTATTTAGGTCTTGAAGATGCTATCATCGACTTTGAAATCACTCCTAACAGGCCTGACTGCTTAAGTATTATTGGAATAGCAAGAGAAGTAGCCGCAACTTTAAATACAACATTTGCTCTCCCTTCGATTGATCTGAAAGAGGAGTGTGGGGAAAATACGGAAGACGTCGTTAATATCTGTATCGAGGCTGAAGATTTATGTAACAGATATGTTGCGAGAATAGTTAAGGATGTAAAAATAGAACCTTCGCCTTTGTGGATGCAAAGAAGACTTCAAGCCTGTGGTGTTAGGCCTATAAACAACATAGTCGACATAACCAATTATGTCATGCTGGAAATGGGACAGCCCTTGCATGCGTTTGACTTTGAAAAGATTCGGGGAAAAACCATTGTGGTAAGGCGGGGAAGATATTCAGAAAAGCTTGTGACTTTAGATGATGCAACAAGAAATCTTACAGAAGATATGCTCGTCATAGCCGATGAAAATAATCCTGTAGCATTAGCAGGAGTAATGGGAGGAAAAGAGACAGAAGTTAGGAGCACAACAAAAATGCTGCTGATTGAATCGGCAAATTTTGCAGGATCAAGCATAAGAAAAACATCTAAAAGGCTTGGTTTGAGGTCAGAAGCCTCAATGAGATTTGAAAAGGGATTAGATTCAAACTTATGCGCTCTTGCCGCAAACAGAGCATGTCAGTTAATTGAGCATTTGAATGCAGGAAAGGTGTTAAAAGGAGTCAAGGACGTATATGTTAATAAAAAAGAGGAAAAGACCATACAATTCAATCCTGATAAAATAAACAAGACCCTTGGGTTAGATCTTTCAGTGGGGCAGCTTACTGATATTTTTAAGAGGCTGCAAATAAATATATTTGAAAAGGAAAACAACTATTGGGCAGTGATACCTACATTTAGGATCGACATTTCACAAAATGCAGATCTTATTGAAGAGGTTGCAAGGATTTACGGCTATGACAAATTACCGTCCACGCTTCCGCAAGCGGATGCCACCAGGGGCAAACTGAGTATGCATCAAAAATATTATGATAAAATAAAACAATTATTGGCAAATATAGGTTTTTACGAAGTTTATACCTACTCTTTTATCAGTCCTAAGGTATTTGACAAAATCAATGCTACCACAGAGAGTGAATTGAGGAACGTTGTCGCAATCAAAAATCCGTTAGGTGAAGACCATAGTGTAATGAGGACAACTTTAGTCCCTGGAATATTAGACGTAGTTAAATACAATCTCAACCAAAAGGTAGAAGACATAAAGTTATTTGAGATGGGGTCAGTATATAAACCAAAGGAAATTCCGATGAAGCAGTTGCCGATTGAAGAAAAGAAAATTGCACTGTGCATGAGCGGAGAGAAGTTTGATTTTTTTGATTTAAAAAGGGCTATTGAAACATTATTTGCATTGTTAAAAATTGTAAAATTTACTTTTTTACAAGGAAAGCATTTTACCTTTCATCCCGGAAAGTTTTGCAAGATAGAGATAAACGGACAGCAGATTGGATATGCCGGAGAATTACACCCTGATGTTCTCGAAAACTATGATATAGGACAACGCGTTTTGATGGCTGAACTGTCCTTAGATTTGCTTTTGGATAATGCTTCCCATATGATCAAGTTTAAACCTTTGTCAAGGTATCCTTCATCGGAAAGGGACCTTTCGATAATTGTTGAAGAAAAAGTCCCAGCAGGTTCTCTAATTGAAGAAATAAGAAATTTGACAGGGGATCTTTTAGAGAAAGTAGAACTGTTTGATGTTTATAAAGGTGACCAAATCTCATCGGGTTTCAAAAGCCTAGCCTTTTCAATCATTTACAGAGATTCAAACAGAACTTTAACTGATGTTGAGGTTAACGAAATTCACAATAAGGTTAAAGAGGGATTAAAGAAAAAATTTAACGGTACCCTTAGAGAATAAAGGATTTTATTGAAAAATAAAGAATAAGTATTTTAAAATATCTTAAGGGTGATTATTGATGCAGAAGGAGACCGGAGAGAAAATCAACAGGCTTAAAGTCAGAATTAATGGAGAAGACTATTATATAAAAGGTGCGGCTTCGACTGATTATATAAAACAAGTTGCTTTGTATGTAGACAAAAAGATCAGTAGCCTTTCAAAAAACCATCCTCAGCTGAGCATGACCAAAATAACAATACTTGCAGCACTTAATATAACAGACGAGTTATTTAAAATGAAACAGGAGTATGAAGAATTTTTGGCAATGCTGGAAAGTGAACAAAAGGGTTGACAAAATCATGAGAAACTTTGAAATTTCATCTATACTGACAGAAATAGCTGACATGCTTGAAATTAGGGGAGACAGCTACTACAAAGTGATGGCTTATAGAAAAGCAGCTCGGGCAATTTCAAATTTACGCGTGGAGTTAAAAGATTTTATCAAAGAACACTCTCTGGAGGAAATAGATGCGATAGGCAAAGCCATTTCAGAAAAAATCACAGAAATAATCGCGACGGGATCTTGTAGATACTATGAAGATTTAAAGAAAAAATGTCCGCGGGTTTTGGTTGAGATGCTTAAAATACCTGGTTTTGGGGCAAAAAAGATTAAGGTTATTTATGATGCCTTAAAGGTATCTTCTATTGAGGAGCTTGAAAGGGCTGCCAGAGCACACTTAATAAGAGTATTGCCAGGCATGGGTGCCAAAACCGAGCTTTTAATACTGAGAGGAATAAAAATGCTGAAAGAAGGCATAGGGAACTTAACGCTCTCTCAAGCTTTAATCATTGCAAACGATGTTATTCTAAAGCTTAAAAGCATGGCAGAAGTTAAAGAAGTAGAGTGTGTCGGTAGCCTTAGACGTAGAAAAGAAATAATTGATGATATAGACTTGCTCGTAGCCTCAGATTCTAAAACTGAGGTTATTGATGGTTTTGCACGTTTCCCGAGGATTACAGAAGTAATTTATAAAGACCAGAAAAGAATAATTGCAAAACACGATTTAGGTATAAAGATTGATCTTAGGGTTGTTGATCCTGCTTGTTATATTATGTCGATTCATAAGTATACCGGTTGTATGGAACATGTTAAAAATATGTATTCTTTAGCAAAAGAAACAGGACATGATTTGAGCAGTGCTGCTAAAACACTAAACAATGAAGCCGAAATATACAAATCAATAGGCATTCCGTATATTATACCGGAGCTGAGAGAAAACCGAGGAGAAATAAGTGCAGCTATTGATAGTAGACTTCCTGATGTTGTAGAACTAGATGACATAAAGGGAGATGTTCATGTCCATAGCAATTGGAGTGATGGAGCTCATTCCATAGAGTCAATTGCCAAGTATGCAATGTCCCTTGGTTATGAATATATTGCTATTACAGATCACTCAAAATCTTTAAAAATCGCTCAAGGCTTAGATGAGCAAAGACTTTTGTTGCAGATAGAACTCATAAAAAAAACAAATTCTAATTTAGAGAACTTCAGAATTTTAACAGGAATTGAAGTTGACATATTATCTGATGAGCTGGATTTTAATGATGATGTCTTGAGTAAGCTCGATATTGTAATAGCTTCAATACACACTGGATTCAGACAGGAAAGAGCAAAGATTACAAATAGAATATTATCTGCTTGCGAGAACCCACACGTTGACATAATTGCACATCCCACGGGTCGAATACTCGGAAGGCGTGACCCGTATGATGTAGATATAGATGCGATTATCGACAAGGCCGCTGAAACAGGTACAGCACTTGAGATAAACTCCTCGCCTGACAGACTTGATTTAAACGATATTATGGCAAAAAAAGCAAAGGATAAAGGCGTCAAGATTACTATTGGAACAGATGCTCATGAAAAAGAAGGCTTAAAGGATATCAATTTCGGGGTTTGGGTTGCACGTCGAGGTTGGCTTGAAAAGGGTGATGTGCTAAACACAATGCCGTTTGATGAGATGTATGAATGGTTAAAGACGAATTAGGTGATTTGATGAATAAAAGGGCCGAAGTTGTATTGGAATTTGATAAGATTAAAGAGCTTTTGAGTAATTATGCTTTGACTGAGATGGCTAAAACGATGATTTTACAGCTTAAGCCATCTTCAGACATTGATGTGGTAAAAAGGCGATTGCTAGAGACAAGCGAAGGTGTATTTATTGTCAAGTCTGGTATTAAGCTTCCTTTAGAGGGTTTAAGGGACATTGGAGACTCTCTGAGTTTAGCTTCTCTCGGTTCAGTTTTGTCTCCGAAGAAATTGTTGGAGATCTCTTCAACTATGAGAGCATCCCGCCTAACGAAATCAGTTTGGGAAGAAAAAAAACTTGATGGCTGTGGCAGGTTGGGTCAAATAATAGAAGGCCTCTATTCCTTTCGTTCCATAGAAGAAAAAATCACTAACGCTATTGTAAATGAAGATGAGATTTCTGACAATGCCAGTCCTAAACTATACTCCATAAGGCAAAGAAAAAAAATATTGTCTCGCAGGATAAGGGAAAGGCTTGATGAAATAATATTTTCTCCCCAATATCAAAAGATGTTGCAGGAGCCCATCCTCACAATTCGAAAAGACAGGTATGTAGTTCCCGTAAAACAAGAATACAGGAATAGTCTACAAGGCGTTGTACATGACCAATCCGGCAGTGGGGCTACATTGTATATAGAGCCTATGTCTGTTGTGAGATTAAACAATGAGCTGAGCAGTCTGGACGGAGAAGAAAGAAAAGAAATTGAGGTAATTTTAAAAAATTTAACAAATAAAATTAAGGATAATTGTGATTATTTAAAGGACACATATCAACGATTAGTTAAATTAGATTTTATTATGGCTAAGGCAAAATACAGCTTGGATGTCAATGGTGTGGAACCAGAGATTAATGCAAGGGGATTTATAGATATAAAGTCGGGCAGACACCCACTACTTAAAGGTGAAGTTGTCCCTATTAATATGCATTTAGGTGACGAATTTGATATCCTTGTTATTACAGGACCTAATACAGGTGGCAAGACTGTAGCCCTGAAGACCGTGGGCTTGTTTGTGTTTATGGCACAATCCGGTTTACTAGTTCCAGCTGCGGAGGGCACAAAAATATCTGTCTTTGATGAGGTTTTTGCTGATATCGGAGACGAACAAAGTATTGAACAAAGCCTAAGCACATTTTCAGGTCACATGAGTAATATTAGACAAATTGTAGAAAAGTCAGATGATAATTGTCTTGTTTTGCTTGACGAACTAGGAGCAGGGACGGACCCTGCTGAAGGTGCTGCTCTGGCTATGGCAATACTGGAATATTTTCGTCAAAAGGGTTCTAAGGTTATTGCAACAACTCATTACAGTGAACTAAAAACATATGCGTTTACCCAAAAAGGCATTCAAAATGCCAGTGTTGAATTCAACGTAAATACCCTAAAACCGACCTTTAAATTAACGATCGGAATTCCCGGGAAGAGTAACGCCTTGGAAATCGCAAAAAGATTAGGTTTGAATAGAAATATAATAAGTATGGCCAAAACATTTATATCTGAGGAAAATTTAAAGGTTGAGGAAATGCTTAAGTACATTGAAGAGCAAAAACATAGGACAGAGACAGAAAAAAAAGAAATACACGAACTAAAAAACGAGTATATAAAAAAAATGAAAAAGTTGGAAGAAGAGAGACAGCAGATCGTTTTACAGCGCGATAAAATTCTTGAAAAGGCCAAACAGACCGGGAGAAAATTGCTCGAAAAAATAAAAGACGAATCTGAACAGATCATTGCGGAATTAAAAGTTATCAAAGAGACTGATGAGAGACGGATTAGAGACCGAGCAATACAGAAAACAAAGGCATGGCTTAAAAACATAGATAACCAGTTTTTAGTCGAAAAGGACATAATAAAAAAAGCCTCATTTAAATCCGATAAATCTTTAAAGCCTGGCGACAGGGTGAAAATTTCAGGTCTGGATCAAGAAGGAGATATACTTATGATCGATGAGCCTGCTAGAACTGCACAGGTTCAAGTTGGAATAATGAAGATAAATGTTCCCCTAGACAGCCTTATATATACTGGGTATCATGATTCAAAACAAGAAATACACAAGTACTCATCGTTAGGAGTGTTGAAAGCCAAAGATTTTTCGCCGCAGCTCGATTTAAGAGGATTAAACTTGGAGGAAGCTTTTGAAAAAGTAGATAAATACCTTGACGATGCCTACCTTGCTGGTGTATATGTAGTAACGTTGATACACGGCAAAGGCACGGGTACTCTTAGACGCGGAATTCAAGAAATGTTGAAGAAAAGACCTAATGTAAAGTCTTTCAGGTCTGGAAATTATGAAGAAGGAGGACTGGGAGTAACGGTGGTGGAATTAGGATAATGTATCTGATAAGCGCCTGTCTAGTAGGCATTAATTGCAAGTATAATGGTGACAATAACAGTCATGGGGATTTCAAATCCTTGCTCAAGCAAAAAAGAGCAATTCCATTTTGCCCTGAGCAAGCTGGAGGGCTTCCGACGCCAAGACCCCCTGCAGAGATAATCTCAGGTGATGGATTTGATGTTATAAAAAAAAATGCTATTGTTATGACTGCTGATGGTAGAGATGTAACTAAATTTTTTATTATCGGAGCAAAAGAAACATTGAAACTGGCACTTTTGTCAGGGGCTGATAAGGCTATTTTAAAATCTAGATCACCTTCTTGCGGTTGTAAAGATATTTACGACGGCAATTTTAAAAACTTATTAAAACAAGGGATGGGTGTTACAGCAGCATATCTCAAATTAAACGGAATAGAGCTGATCGATTCAGAAGACTTTCTCGAAAATCATAACCACCCGTAAAAGGATAGCTTGTTCCAACCCTATGAGTATTTACTGCAGGGTCTCAAGGGCTCTATTTTTCTACTCATAGCTATAAGCTTATTTAAATACCACAGGCATAAGCCGTGGTATTTAAATAACAACTGAAAAGTGGGCGGTTAGTTTCGCCCACTTAATTTATATCTTAATTCAATTCAGTGCTATGATTATTTCAATTTAAATTGACATTATGATTGTCTGACTCATCGTTGCCGTTGTTGTCAGGAAAGTCATCATCATTATTATTGCCATTATTGCCTTCGCCTTGTGATTCATAATCTTCGAAGTCTGACCCAACTTCTTCATCATACCAATCGTCTTGATGTTGCCCGTGTAGATGAACATCGCATGGTGATGTTGGAGGCTCATACTTTGCATCGAGCGGTATCTTGCCTGATGATGAAGCTTTGTAAGGCTCAGGCCTTTGAATGAAAACCCGGGGCTCCACTAATTCTTCAGGGCAGTAAGGCGTTGCCAGCAATCCTGTTGAGGTGTCGATCATTTCTTCAATGTGAACACTACAAGTTGCTGTTGGTTCAGTACCCTTTATAAAATACTCGTTTCGAATCCTATTTCCTCTTTGATCTTTGTAGCATAGTTCTGTGGGTAGTTGACCGGAATCTCTACAAACGGGTATTGGCCCTACAATGCCGCCGGGGCGCTCGAATTTAGATGAGGAGATCCCTTTGTGAGCTTCAGTCATAATAGCCTTCCACATAAGAGCAGGTTGATACCCTCCAGCAACATTTTTCATTGGCGTCGGTTCGTCATGGCCTATCCAAACCACAGCTGCATAATTAGGAGTATAGCCGGCAAACCACACGTCTTTGTTATCAGTAGTTGTACCAGTCTTACCCGCAACAGGTACTGGAAAACTTGCTAGCCTTGTACCTGTCCCTTCAGTTACTACACTTCTCAACATATCAGTAATAATGTAAGCCACTTGGCTGCTAACAGCTGACCACTGTTCAGGTTTATTATCGATTAAAACCTTTCCGCTTTTGTCGATAATTTTTAATACTGCAGTAGGTTCGACGTGCACACCTTCATTGGCGAGTGTCCCGTAAGCGGAAGCAAGCTCCAGCGGGGTGACCCCCTTTGTTATACCTCCTAAAGCGATAGAAAGCTGTCTGTCATTTCTGTCTCCGGAAAGAACAAGACTTTTTATGCCAAGCTTTTGGGCATAATCAATACCCCTGTCTACCCCCAATGTGTCCAATACTTTTACCGCTACAACATTGACTGAATCTGCTATTGCCTTTCTGATTGTCGTTAAACCTTTAAAATCTCTCGTATAGTTTTCAGGTGACCACCATTTCCCGTCTCCTGCTCTATAAGATACAGGAGAATCATCTACGACCGAGGCTGCGGTAAACCCCATATCTATGGCACCGGTATATACAACAATCGGTTTAAATGCAGAGCCTGGCTGTCTATAAGCTTGATGGGCTCTGTTAAACCCTAGCTTTTGTAAATGTTCTCTTCCGCCGACCATTGCTTTAATATGTCCTGTCTGAGGTTCAATGACAACAGCTGCGGCTTGTGGCTGTGGGTTTTCATTTTTATCATTTGCAGTGTAAGGATAATTGTTAGGATCTGCTAAAACATTTTCTGCGGTTTTTTGTACATTTAAATCAACGGTTGTATATATCCTCAAACCTTCTCTATATATTTTGTCATAAGCCTGCTCTTCTGAAAGTCCTAGTTCCTTCTGTAGGAGTTCAACGACCTCTAGTATAACGTAGTCTGTAAAAAAGGGCGCTTTGTAGTCTGCTTTAGCATTTTTTAGACCTACAAGGTTTATTTCTTCCTTTTTTGCTTTTTCTGCTTCCTCTTTTGTTATATATCCCAAGTCGGTCATCGCATTTAATACTATTTCCTGGCGACCTTTAGCATTCTCAAAATTTAAGTAGGGTGAATAAAGTGACGGACTCTTAGGAACACCAGCAAGCATTGCAGATTCTGCTAGGTTTAATTCCTCAACGCTTTTTCCGAAAAAAGTTTGGGCCGCAGATTCCACACCATATGAAGCATGGCCGAAGTAAATTTGATTTAAGTAAAATTCAAAAATCTGTTCTTTGGTGTAGTGCCTTTCAAGCTGTATAGCCAACCATGCCTCCTGTGCTTTTCGTTTAAGGGTTTTATCACTCGACAAAAAAGAGTTTTTAATAAGCTGTTGTGTAATGGTGCTAGCTCCTCTGTGGTATCCACCGTGAACAATATCGGTTATTGCTGCTCCTAAAATCGATCTTATATTAATACCCCTGTGCTTGTAAAATGCCTGGTCTTCAATTGCTATAAAGGCATTTTTTAAGTGTTCTGGTACTTTTTCAATATTTACTGGCACACGGTTTTGTTCGCCGTGAAGCTCAGCTATTATTTGGCCATCTTCATCATAAACGAACGAAGTTTCACTCGCCCTTAATTTAACAGGGTCAAATTCCGGGGCATCTTTTACGTATGAGAAAAAAACTCCCATACCTGTCCCAAATATTATTAAAACTAATATTATAACAGCAATAATTATACCTTTGAAAGATATAATTCCCCGTTTTTTCTTACGTCTTTTAGTCATAATAATCCTCCTGGCATCCCTTAAATAGTAATTTTTAATTATTATACCACACAGTAAATAATTAGGGAAACAGCAATTATTTGAACATCCTTTGTCACTATGCTATAATGTATCAATAAAGATTTAATCGGAAGAGGGATGGGTTTGAAACCTGAAGAACAATTAAAAATAATCAAATCTAATACCTCTGAAATTATTTCAGAGGAAGAGCTGCTGCAGAAACTAAAAAAATCATATAAACAAGACAGGCCTTTAAAAATCAAGTTGGGATTAGATCCAACAGCACCGGATATTCATATCGGCCATGCTGTAGTATTGAAAAAGTTACGCCAGTTTCAAGACCTTGGCCACCAGGTAATAATAATTATAGGTGATTTTACCGGTATGATAGGAGAT
>JBMNGH010000006.1:0-145000 GCA_050949725.1 Tepidanaerobacteraceae bacterium | reverse complement strand
AACCAGGATGTTGGCTTAGAAGCAGCCATACATTTAAAGAGTGCGTAAAAGCTCACTGGTCGAGCGGTACTGCGCCTAAAATGTAACGGGGCTGAAGGTTTACACCGAAGCTGCGGCAATGTGAAGTTAATTCACATTGGGTAGGGGAGCGTTCCTTAAGGGCAGAAGCTAACCGAGAGGGAAAGTGGACTTTAAGGAAGTGAGAATGTCGGTATAAGTAGCGAGAGACAGGTGAGAATCCTGTCCGCCGAAAGCCTAAGGTTTCCTGAGGAAGGCTCGTCCGCTCAGGGTAAGCCGGGGCCTAAGCCGAGGCAGAGAATGCGTAGGCGATGGACAACTGGTGGAAATTCCAGTGCCACCGAAGGCCGATTGAGTGAAGGGGTGACGCAGGAGGGTAAGCTGAGCGCGCGGTTGGTAGAGTGCGTCCAAGCCCAAAGGCAAGCCGGACAGGCAAATCCGTTCGGCCATGGCTGAAGGGTGACGGGGAGTGAACAAAAGTAACGAAGCAGCCGACCCCAAACTGCCAAGAAAAGCCTCTAGCGAGGCCCGAGGTGCCCGTACTGCAAACCGACACAGGTAGGCGAGGAGAGAATCCTAAGGCGAACGGGAGAACTCTCGTTAAGGAACTCGGCAAACTGACCCCGTAACTTAGGGAGAAGGGGTACCCGAGTAGCCTAAGATAACAATCTAAGGCGAAAGGGTCGCAGAAAAACGGCCCAAGCGACTGTTTAGCAAAAACACAGGTCTCTGCTAAGGAGAAATCCGACGTATAGGGGCTGACGCCTGCCCGGTGCTGGAAGGTTAAGGGGAGTGCTTAGCGCAAGCGAAGGTATAAACCGAAGCCCCAGTGAACGGCGGCCGTAACTATAACGGTCCTAAGGTAGCGAAATTCCTTGTCGGGTAAGTTCCGACCCGCACGAATGGCGTAACGACTTGGGCGCTGTCTTAACGAGAGGCCCGGCGAAATTGTAATATGAGTGAAGATACTCATTACCCGCGACAGGACGGAAAGACCCCATGGAGCTTTACTGCAACCTGATATTGGATTTCGGTATCAGATGTACAGGATAGGTGGGAGGCAGAGAACCTGGCTCGTCAGGGCCAGGGGAGCCGACCTTGGGATACCACCCTTTTGGTATTGAAATTCTAACCTCAAGCCGTAAGCCGGCTGAGGGACATAGTCAGGTGGGCAGTTTGACTGGGGCGGTCGCCTCCCAAAGAGTAACGGAGGCGCCCAAAGGTTACCTCAGCGCGGTTGGGAATCGCGCACCGAGTGTAAAGGCATAAGGTAGCCTAACTGCGAGACCAACAAGTCGAGCAGGGTCGAAAGACGGGCTTAGTGATCCGGCGGCACTGAATGGAAGGGCCGTCGCTCAACGGATAAAAGCTACCCTGGGGATAACAGGCTGATCTCCCCCAAGAGTCCACATCGACGGGGAGGTTTGGCACCTCGATGTCGGCTCGTCGCATCCTGGAGCCGAAGTAGGTTCCAAGGGTTGGGCTGTTCGCCCATTAAAGCGGCACGCGAGCTGGGTTCAGAACGTCGTGAGACAGTTCGGTCCCTATCCGTCGTGGGCGTAGGATACTTGAAGGGAGCTGCCCCTAGTACGAGAGGACCGGGGTGGACGGACCGATGGTGTATCAGTTGTCGTGCCAACGGCACAGCTGAGTAGCCAAGTCCGGCAGAGATAAGCGCTGAAAGCATCTAAGTGCGAAGCTCCCCCTAAGATAAGGTATCCCATCCAGTGCTCAACTCAGTGTTCACAGAACGAACATTGAGCTGAGCACTGGGGTAAGACCCCGGGAAGACCACCCGGTAGATAGGTCAGAGGTGTAAGGGTTGTAAGGCCTTGAGCCGACTGATACTAATAGGTCGAGGGCTTGACCTTAAGAAATATTTCTTATCGACTCACTGTGCAATTTTGAAGGTGCAAATAAAAAGACAGAAGTGGGAATTAAGGAAACAGAAAAGCAAAGCCTAAAGCAAATCAAAATAAATCCCACCTCAAACAACATACATCGCACAACACATTTCTCGGTGGTAATGGCGGAGGGGAAACACCGGTTCCCATGCCGAACACAAAGGTTAAGCCCTCCAGCGCCGATGGTACTGGGGGAACTCCCCTGGGAGAGTAGGTCACTGCCGAGAAATTATTAAATATATACAAGAATGTGTTCCTCGATAGCTCAGCGGTAGAGCATCCGGCTGTTAACCGGAGGGTCGTAGGTTCGAATCCTACTCGAGGAGCCATTTTTTTTTAAATTAAATTAATAATCGAGGAGCGAATTGGATTGAAATTAACTTTTTATGGTGCTTGCAGGACGGTAACGGGATCTTGTTTTCTACTGGAAACCAATGAAACAAAGATTTTAGTTGATTGTGGTATGTTTCAAGGATCGAAGGAACTAAAAGCGAGGAATTATGGTGATTTTCCTTTTATTCCAGGGGAAATTGATTATGTTGTGCTGACTCATGCACATATTGACCACAGCGGCTTAATACCTAAATTAATCAAAAGAGGTTTTAAGGGAAGCATATTGGCTACCAAAGCAACGATGGATTTATGTTCAATAATGTTACCTGATAGCGGGTACATTCAAGAACTTGAGATTGAACGAAAAAACAGAAAGCTAAAGAGAGCCGGGCAGCCACTTTTGCAGCCAATCTATGACCATTTTGATGCAAATAAAGCCATGTTTCAATTTAAAGGTCTAGACTACGATATACCGGCGAAAATATCTTCTGATATTACTCTTGTATTAAGAGATGCAGGCCATATTTTAGGATCAAGTATAGCCGAGATATTCGTCAAAGAAGGGAATAAGGAGACTAAATTGGTGTTCTCGGGAGACATCGGAAACTTAAATCAACCTATAGTAAAGGATCCTTCAAGAATAAAACTGGCCGACTATCTAATAATGGAGTCAACATATGGGAACAGAATACATCAAGAGATGGGAAATAAAAAAGAACTATTATTAGAAATAATAAAAGAAACTTTTAGCAGAGGGGGTAATGTCGTTATACCGGCTTTTGCAGTAGAAAGAACACAGGATATTTTATACTATCTAGGTCAACTGGAGCATGAAAAAAGATTACCTGATTGCGATATATATGTTGATAGCCCCCTGGCAATATCCGCTAGCGAAATTTTTAAAGTTAGTGTGCAGTATTATGATGCTGAAAGCAGAAAGATTTTTGAATCAACAGGTAGTTCTCCCATAATATTTAAAAACCTCAGGATGACCAGAAGTGCGGAAGAATCAAGGATGCTTAATGATATAAAGACAGGTTCGATAATAATTTCGGCTAGTGGGATGTGTGAAGCCGGGAGAATAAAGCACCATTTAAAGCATAATTTATGGAGACCGGAATCTTCTGTGATTTTTATTGGCTTTCAGGCTGAAGGAACTTTGGGAAGAAGAATAATAGAAGGATACAAATCCGTAAGGATTCACGGAGAGGACATAGCGGTCAAAGCAAACATTTACAATTTAGATGGCTTTTCATCTCATGCTGACCAGCCTGCGTTGTTAAACTGGGTAAAATCTATGGATAAATTACCTAAAAAAGTTTTTTTAGTACATGGAGAACACAATGGTATGAAAGATTTGAAAAATTTATTAGAGGCGGAGTTAGATGTAGATGTCATTATGCCTGACTGGCAGGAGAGCTTCATAATAGGGGAAGAAACTTTTGAGCAAAACAAGCGGCACCACAAGCGGACTCAAAGTGATATCGATATAATATACAAAGCACTTGTTAACAAATTAGAGGAAATGTATAAAAATAAAACCCTTGAAGAAGATTACGATCAATTATATAAGAAATTATTAGATATAGAAAAGATTATATAGAATCACAATAACATAAAAATAATGAAAACCTGAGGAAAGCCCCAAATTTTTTAAGATTTTCTGACAAAGAGGATGGGGCTTTTTAATTTATACAATCTAATTTATTAAATTAAAGGAATAGGCAACTTTTTCATGAAATGCTTATAAAAACCATGGAGGTTAAATAAAGCTAAATAATAAGCTATCTGACGAGCATAGTCTGTGAATACATAATATAATTATTGTAAACTTAATATGATAGATTTGGGGATGATACGGATTTTGCCTTTAGAAAAGACGGATGATATAATCTTGGCATCTCTCTTTTATGTAAAAAAAGAGTGAGGAGGAAAAAAATGAAAAAAACGATTGCGCATTTTTTGATATTGTCGATGCTTCTCCTTGCATTTATGCCTATAGCATTGGCAGCAAACCTTGGAGAAAGAAATCTCTGCTATGGAACATATGGAAGTGATGTGTCTCAATTACAACAAAAGTTAAATCAACTTGGTTTTTGGGCAGGTCAAGTCGACGGAATATTCGGGAAAAGAACCCAAAACGCAGTATTGTCATTCCAAAGGGCGAAAGGTTTAAAAGTTGATGGCATTGTCGGACCTGCTACATTTAGTGCTTTGAACATAAGGACTGCATCAAGAGCTAGCACGGGCAGGCTCTCACAAAGAGACATAGAATTACTTGCTAAGCTGGTTTACGCTGAAGCGAGGGGAGAACCTTATATGGGACAAGTCGCCGTTGCTGCAACTGTATTAAACCGATTAAAAGATCCAAGGTATCCTAATACCATATCTGGAATTATTTTTCAAGTTGTAAACGGGTATTATCAGTACAGCCCTGTCGCCGATGGTCAGATTAATTTAACACCCAATGCTACAGCACGACGTGCAGTAAATGATGCACTTTCTGGAGTAGACCCTACCGGTGGTGCAACCATATTTTATAATCCATCAAAAACGAACGACCGATGGGTATGGTCAAGGCAAACTATTACAAGGATAGGTAATCATATTTTTGCAAGATAAATACTTAATCCATAGAATCTGTTCAGTTTTTTTATAAATACAAGGGCCAAAAGGGCCCTTCTTTTGTTTGACTTTATAATTATTATTTACCATAATAAATATATGTATTTATAAAACGAAAGAAGGGGGCATAATGAAGCCTAATTCATTTTTGACCATAAAAAACCCCATGGAAACAATATATATTGAAAAAAAATCTAAGTTTATAGCTAATATTAGATCTGCTCAAAACTTAAAGGAAATAGATGAACAGATTGAAGCAATCCGAAAAAAGTATTGGGATGCAGCACACAATGTCTATGCATACACTTTGGGTTTGAATGACCAGATTCAAAAATTTAGCGATGATGGAGAGCCATCTGGTACTGCTGGCCGGCCAGTACTCGAAGTTTTAAAATCCAGGGATTTAAAAAATGTACTGGTTGTAGTGACCCGTTATTTTGGTGGAATAAAGTTGGGAGCCGGAGGCTTAGTAAGGGCATACAGTGAGAGTGTTTCTAATTGCATAAAAAAAGCGGGAGTTATAAAAAAAGTGAGGTGTAATAAATATTTTTTGATGATTGATTACAGCCTGCTGGGTAAAACTGAATGGGAACTTAAAAATCACAATTTGCTAGTCGAGGATATAGTATACGATGAAAATGTTTTGATTACTGTAGGCGTTCCATTTGATTTCAATATGGATTTTGGAAGTTTTATTCTTAATCTTACTTCAGGAAATGCTGAAATTAAAAAAGTCGGTGAAGTATATATAAATGCACATTGATTTTATATTTTGGGGGGAGTTTGCTACATATGGAAATCAAGCTGCTATGTGATAAACTTATTTATTGGCTGAAAATGCAAGTGGCAGGAGCAAAAGCAAAAGGGGCTGTTTTTGGGATAAGTGGAGGTATAGATTCGGCTGTAACAAGTGTATTATGCAAAAGGGCGTTTTCCGAAGATGCACTCGGTTTAATAATGCCGTGTTATAGCGATGAGAAGGATGAACATGACGCAAAACTGGTTACTGATAAGTTCAATATAAAGTATATAAAGATTGACCTTACTTCTATTTATGATGAATTTATGAAAGTCGTAGAAAAGGGTGATAAATTGTTAGAGGCTAACGTCAAGCCTCGGCTACGCATGACCGTTTTGTACTACTATGCAGCCAAAAACAATTACCTTGTTGTTGGAAGCACAAATAAAAGCGAACTTACTGTAGGTTATTTTACAAAGCATGCAGATAGTGGGGTAGACCTTATGCCTCTAGGAAATTTGGTCAAAGCTCATGTAAAAGAACTGGCTTATCATCTTGATATCCCTAGCGAAATAATTATAAAACCACCCTCAGCAGGTTTATGGCCTAACCAGACAGATGAAGACGAAATGGGAATAAGTTATGAGGAACTTGATTCTTATATTTTAACAGGTTCCGCCTCAAGCCCGGATGCAGACACAATTATTAAGCGCTTAAACCGAAACAGTGAACATAAACGGAGGTTCCCGTTAATACCGTGCTTTTAAATGCTTTTGTTTTGTGTTAAAATTATTAGGAGTGTAAATAAGACCGGGGGGGGATTATCAATGGCAGGCCATTCAAAATGGGCAAATATCAAACATAAAAAAGCAAAGATGGATGCTCAAAAGGGCAAGATTTATACAAAATTTAGCAAACTGATTTCTGTTGCCGTTAGAGAAGGTGGCCCTGACCCTAATGGCAATTCAAGACTAAAAGATATAATTGAAAAAGCAAAAGAAGCAAACATGCCAAATGATAATATCATGAGGGCGATAAAGCGAGGTAGCGGCGAACTCGGTGGTGAAAATTTTGAGGAAGTTATGTACGAAGGTTATGGGCCCGGAGGGGTAGCAATTATGCTTGATACCATGACAGATAACAGAAATCGTACTGCAGGTGATCTGAGGCATTTATTCGATAAATACGGAGGAAACTTAGGTGAGACGGGTTGTGTCGCATGGATGTTTGAAAAAAAAGGGTTGATAATTGTTGAAAAAAAAGATGATTTGGATGTCGAGAATCTTATAATGCTTGCGATTGATGCCGGAGCCGACGATGTTGAAGAAGAAGATGATTCTGTAGAAATTACAACGAGTATCGAACAGTTTGAACATATTAAAAAGACATTTAATGAAAATGGGTTTGAACTGGCATCAGCAGAAATAACCTTTTTACCTAAAACAACAGTGAGATTGGATGCAGCTCAAAGTGAAAGTTTAGAAAAGCTTATTGATATGTTTGAAGAGCACGATGATGTGCAAAATGTATATACAAATCATGATGTAATAGACTAGATTTTTTTGTAAATTTGTATAATGCTGTAAATTAATGGGCATACTATTCATCCGAAGGATTAAGGGGGAATAAGTATGCCTAAAAAAGTATTTAGGTATATAGTAGTGGTTCTACTAGTTATCGTATTCGGGTTTGGCTTTGGATATTTGAAGACCTTTATTTCTATAAAGACACCACCAAATCAAGAAATAGACCCAAAAAGTTTTCAAAACATCGAAGACCGAGATGTTAGTCAGGCCGAACAAATGAAGGTTGAACCGAGCACGATGTTTGTTTATAAGCTTTACTATATAAAATGTGGACATAAAATAGAAGAAGAAAAACCTTCACAAAAATCGTACTGGGGACTGACTAAAGATCAATTGGAAAACGAATTGGATGACGAATGGTTTATAGAGAGCTTTAGCCCAGAAGAAGTCGTCTTAATAAAAACATTGGATAAGTTTTGTGACAACCATTATTATGTGGGTATCCAGGACGGATATGTAACTTTATTTCAAGGTATACCAGGAAATGAATCACTAGTTTTACAAAAAACGGACATAATGGCAGACATACTAAGATATGAAGACAGAGTCACTCTGGAAAAGGGAGTGATTATCGAAGACAAACGAGAATTTTTACAGATTAAAGAAGGACTTGCTAACTAAAAGCTTTCATGAAAAAGGAAATCACCCATAGATGTAGAATAGAATCTAAGGGTGATTTTTCTAATGTTAATATTGGGTATTGATCCAGGGCTGGCTAAAAGCGGGTTCGGCATTATTGATAGCGATAACCGTACATGTTGTGCGGTAAAATATGGCGTAATAGAAACAAAGCCGGGTATTTGCTTGCCCGATAGATTAAAAATGATACATCAGGGGTTTTACAAACTGATACAACAATATAAACCAAATTCGATTGCCGTTGAAGAGTTATTCTTCAACAAAAATGCAAAAACAGCTATCGATGTAGGACAAGCAAGAGGTGTTGCAATTTTGGCAGCTGCACTGCAAGATATCAGCGTTTATGAATATACACCTCTTCAGGTAAAACAGGCTGTAGTAGGTTATGGAAAGGCTGAGAAGTATCAAATTCAGCAAATGATAAAAATCTTTTTAAATCTGGATGAGGTCCCTAGACCTGATGATGCAGCTGATGCACTTGCAGTTGCATTATGCCATATTAATTCCTTAAAATTGGGGAGGATCCTTGAAAAGAGGTTTTGATTTGTGTTTGACTATATAAAGGGTTTACTTGTTGATTTGCAGCCGGATCGAGCTGTTCTCGAAACTTATGGTATAGGATATACAGTAAGTACATCTTTTAAAACTTATAGCAGAATAAAAGACCAGGTAAACCGGGAAATAAAATTATATGTTTATTTGATAATAAAAGAGGATTCTGTTGAACTGGCAGGATTTTATGATCGTGTTGAGCGACAGGCATTTCTTTTACTAAATAGAGTGCCAGGAATCGGTTCAAAGGCAGCTTTTTCGATCCTTTCTATGCTTGACGTTGCCAGCTTGAAGCACTGTATTATGACTGATGACATAAAAACATTGATCACAATCCCCGGTATAGGCAAAAAGACTGCTCAGAAAATAATCATAGACTTGAAGGATAAAGTTGAACAATTACCGATAGAGATGCCCGACACTACTAGCAGCCTTGATATGATCGTGGAGGCTAAAGAGGTATTAATTTCACTAGGATTTAGCAGCCATGAAGTTATGCAGGCATTGAAAGGTTTAAATCTTCAAGAACCATCAGTGGAAAATCTTGTAAGAGAGGCTCTTAAGAAACTTTAACGAAATATAGGAAACATACTCATTATTTGATTAAGGATGATTTTATGGAAAGGTTTGTAACACCTGCTCTAAAAGATACTGAAGAAATGGAATATGAAAGGAATTTAAGACCAACAAGCTTTGATGAATACATAGGCCAATCCAGGGCTAAAGAAAATCTAAAAATTTATGTAAAGGCTGCCCTCATGCGCCAAGATGCCTTAGACCACGTGCTATTATTTGGCCCGCCAGGTCTCGGGAAGACTACAATGGCTTATATCATTGCACATGAATTGGGAGTAAATATAAAGATTACTTCCGGCCCCGCTATAGAACGCCCTGGTGATTTAGCAGCAATTCTTACTAATTTAGGAAACATGGACGTTCTATTCATAGATGAAATACACCGGTTGCACCCGACGGTAGAGGAAATTTTATATCCTGCAATGGAAGATTTTTCACTTGATATAATTATTGGCAAAGGGCCCAGTGCTCGCTCAATGAGACTGAATTTAAGCCCGTTTACTTTGGTAGGAGCAACAACAAAAGCTGGTCAGCTCACTTCACCTTTGAGGGATAGATTTGGAGTAAGTCTACACCTTGACTTTTATGACAAAAAAGATCTTATTCAAATCCTATTGAGATCAGCAAAAATATTAAATGTAGCATTAAAAGTAAGTGCTGCTGAAATGATTGCTGCCTGTTCAAGAGGAACACCCAGAATTGCCAACAGGTTGTTAAAACGCATAAGGGATTATGCCCAGGTAAAGGGGGATGGGATAATAACAACAAAAATAGCATCCGAAGGACTTGAAATGTTGGACATTGATCGAAATGGACTTGATCAAAATGACAGGAAATTGCTATTGACAATAATAGAAAAATTTAATGGCGGACCAGTAGGCATAGATACAATTGCAGCTGCTCTTAATGAAGAAGTTTCAACAATTGAAGATTTATATGAGCCATACCTGATTAAAGAAGGGTATCTTTTAAGAACTTCTAGAGGTAGAATGGTTTCAAACCAAGCATACGAACATTTAGGCAAGAAAGTTGATAAATGAGTCATTGGGGGTTTTCCTGTGAAAAAGAAATTCGTAGTATACAGTTTTCTCTTCCTAATTGCTTTTGTCATGATTCCATCACAGGCCATTGCATCACAATCCGCTCCTTCGTCGATCAAAATTGGTCTGTATTATGATAAAACTGCAAAACACGCTTATGAGCTTTATTCTGATTCGGGTTTTATTATCATAAGCAAAACGGTTGGAGAGGAAAAGCCATTTGAAATAAGTGACAGAGTAATTCAGGTTGCTTTTTCAACAAACCAAAATCCCAATCAAAACAATTTCAATAATGTATCAGTAACATCTAAAGAAGGCGAGTTTAAACTAGAGCTCCCTTCAGATATGGATAACCCTATCATTGTTCAAAACAGAAAACAAGAAGAGGTTGTAGCACTGGACGGAAAAAAATACAGGGGCAGGATGTTAATATGGCCTTCTGATTATAATAGACTGACTGTTGTAAACGAATTAGGTATGGAAGAGTATCTATATGGTGTTTTACCGAAAGAAATGCCACCATCATGGCCTGCTGAAGCCCTTAAGGCTCAGGCAGTTGCTTCCCGTACTTATGCGGCTTGTAATATTGCAAAGTGGGATAAATTCGGTTTCGATCTAACTGACGGTGTTTTGGACCAAGTTTACGCAGGTTATGATGTAGAAAATAAACAAACAAATATGGCCGTTGACGAGACACGAGGAAAGCTGATTATATATGCAGGCGAGCCAATACAAGCCTTTTATCACTCTGACAGCGGTGGTATCACCGAGAACGGAAGTGAGACGATGTCGGTTAACCTGCCATACTTGAAGTCTGTAAGAGATGTAATGGAAACAAATTCCCCTACTTCAATGTGGGAAGTGTCATATACACCAGAATATATCAATAGACAAATTAAAAGCTTAAAAGGAATTGATTTGGGAGACATTTATGACTTGTCTATAATTGAACGCACTTCTTCTAATCGAGTGAGTAAGCTTTTGGTATCGGGAACACTAGGCCAAAAAGAATTTACCGGCTCTGATATTAGAACCATATTCAATTTAAAGAGCACCCTCTTTGACGTACAAATTGGGAACTTTAGCCTGTATATTGTTTCAGGGCAAGGCCCCATGCAGACCAAGGTATTAAACAATGCTCATATTAACACGGCTTTTGGCATAACAAAAGTAAACTTAAGCAACCTATTTTTTGTAGGAAGCGGCGGATGCTCTAGGCAAATACACCTTGGGAATACAGAAGGATTTAAAATTGTAGGCAGAGGTTTGGGTCACGGGCTTGGGATGAGCCAATGGGGAGCGCGGGCAATGGCCGAAAATGGGTATAATTACATTGATATATTGCAACACTATTATAATGATGTCACGATAAAATAGACGTTATTGCGGGAATGGTTGATTTAATGGAAAAAAGTGAGTTTTACTATTATTTGCCTGAAGAATTAATAGCGCAGGAGCCTATATATGATAGAAAAAAATCGAGGCTATTATTTTTGGACAAACAGACGGGGAACATAGAGCATACCATTTTTGAAAACATTATTGATTACTTTCAACCTGGAGATTGTCTCGTCTTGAATGATTCAAAGGTAATTCCGGCAAGATTGATTGGAAGGCGCCATGATACGGGAGGCAAAATAGAGCTTATACTTTTAAAGACAGTAGCTCCTGATACATGGGAAGTTTTGGTCAAACCGGGAAGGCGGGCAAAAAAGGGAAGCAAGATTATTTTCGGCAATGGAGAATTATCTGCTATTGTTATTGATCACGCGGAGTTCGGCGGCAGAATAGTACAGTTTTTTTATGAAGGCAATTTTGATCAAGTATTAGATGACATAGGTGAAATGCCTGTGCCACCATACATAAAAAAGGCGTTAAAACAGAAGGAAAGATATCAAACAGTTTACGCGAGGAACCCTGGCTCTGCGGCAGCCCCTACGGCAGGTCTCCATTTTACCCAAAATCTTCTTAAAAAAATAAGAAGTAAGGGTATTGACATCGCATTTATTACTTTACATGTTGGATTAGGCACATTTAGGCCGGTAAAGGCTAATAAAATTGAAGAACACATAATGCACTCTGAATATTTTGAAGTAAATAATGAGACATCGGAAAAAATCAATGCTGCAAAAATAGAAGGAAAAAGAATCATAGCAGTAGGTACAACGTCTGCCAGGACATTAGAAACCGTAGCAGATACGAAAGGCCTCATTAAACCTCAAAAAGGTTGGTCAGATTTGTTCATTTATCCTGGCTATGATTTTAAGGTTTTGGATGGGCTTATAACTAATTTTCACTTGCCGGAGTCAACATTAATAATGTTGGTCTGCGCTTTTGCTGGAAAAGATAAAGCACTTAGAGCTTATCATGATGCAATAGCCAATAGATACAGGTTTTATAGTTTTGGCGATGCGATGCTGATATTATAACCATTTAAATGGCAGGGGGGGTTTTGATGAAGGGGAAACTCGCAAAGAAGCTCGTAAAAGGTGTTTTTTGGCTAGAGGTTATATTGGCAGTATTTATCGTAGTAGGAGTTATAATAAGTTCTCTCGATTTATTACGGTACTTTAAAGTTTTTTATACAACCCCACCGTTAGAAACATTTTCTGTAGTGCAGAATTTTTTAGGTCATGCACTAATACTTGTGATAGGTCTTGAGCTGGTTATAATGCTAGTAACTCATACTCCTTCCAGTGTAATGGAGGTTTTACTATATGCTGTTGCCCGGAAAATCATTATTGAATCTAAAACAATGGTTGATATTTTGATTGGCATTGCTGCTATAGGGTTGCTCTTTTTTATAACCAAAAGATTCAGTCCTGGCAAGTATTTTATCCCTAAAGGACTCTCAGTCAGTCCCGCAACGCCCATTCAGCAGGTTAATCGATTGGCAGATGTTAATATACCTGAGGAATTGGGCAATACAATCGGAGGGGCAATTATACATGTGTGTAAGGAACGAGGCGAAAAAGCGGTTGTCGGAAAATGTATTAGAATTGCAGATGCGGAAATTAATATCTTATCAATGGAAAATGATTTAATACACAGGATATCTGTATGCCGAGTAAACGAAGAGGATGGTCTAATGGATGAAATTTGACGTAATTAAAACTTCTAATAAAAGTTTTGCTAGATTGGGACATTTAAAGACATCCCGCAGTTTTATAGAGACACCGGTTTTTATGCCGGTAGGTACTCAGGCTACCGTCAAGACAATGACGCCTGAAGAATTAAAAAGTATTGGTGCAAAGATAATTCTAAGCAACACATATCATTTATACCTTAGGCCAGGTCATGAACTCATTAAAGAGGCAGGCGGTTTGCATAAATTCATGAATTGGGATGAGACAATATTAACGGATAGTGGGGGCTTTCAAGTTTTTAGCCTCGCTGACCTAAGACAAATCAGGGAAGAGGGGGTTTCTTTTAAATCACATATTGATGGATCATTCCATTTTATTGGCCCAGAGGAATCAATTCGGATTCAAAATGCCCTTGGAGCAGACATTATTATGGCGTTTGATGAGTGCATTCCATATCCCGCAGATTACGAATATGTTAATAAATCTGTTGAAAGGACTACGAGATGGGCCGAACGGTGCCAAAAAGCACATAGTAATCCAGCACAAACCCTTTTTGGAATAGTCCAAGGGGGTGTATACAGCAATCTCCGTCAGAAAAGCGCTAAAGATTTGGTTGCTTTAGATTTTGAAGGGTATGCGGTTGGGGGATTGAGTGTTGGAGAAACTAAAGAAGAGATGTATACAGTCTTGGACAATACGGTCCCGATTTTGCCGCAAGATAAGCCACGTTACCTAATGGGAGTAGGGGCTCCCGACGATGTTTTCCAGGGTGTGCTTCGTGGTATAGATATGTTTGATTGTGTTTTGCCAACTAGAATTGCAAGACACGGGACGGTATATACTGACAAAGGGAAAATAACCGTCAGAAATGCCAAATATGCTCGAGATTTTTCTCCGATTGATACTGAATGCGATTGTTACGTATGCAAAAACTACACTAGAGCTTATATACGGCATCTATTAAATACTAATGAAATTCTAGGCATAAGGCTTACGACGATACACAACCTATATTTTTTATTAAAGCTATTAAGCCGGATTAGAGATTCTATAAAAGCTGACTGTTTTGAGGATTATAAATCTGATTTCTTCAGGAAATTTGGGTATTCTAAATAATAATTTGGCTTTATAAAAGGATTTTTTTCTTTTACATAGAATTAATATTATTAAAATCTAACAGAAAGGATGGTATATCAGTTTGGATCTAGCAGTCTTACAGCAATTTGGACCATTAATAGTAATATTTGCGATTTTTTACTTTATGGCGATCAGACCTCAACAAAAAAGGGAAAAAGATCGTAAAATCATGTTATCAAATTTAAAAGAAGGAGATGACATTATTACGATCGGAGGTATTTATGGTAGAATATTGAATATCAAAGAGGATGTAGTTACTCTCGAATTAGGAGACAAACTAAAAATTAAAGTTACCCGTTCTGCTATAGGTAATGTTTTGAAAAACACAGAAAAAGCTAAATGATGACTAGAAAAAGCAGGAGAATCTTCTGCTTTTCTTGTCATATTCGACCTCCTTTTTGAAATAAAGTAGTAATAAAAAGGAGGTCGGTAAAATGAAGACTTCTTTAGACAAAAGGCGCAAGATAAACCATCTGCAGATCTTTAAAGGGGTTTTGTTTGCATATGTGTTGACTTTATTGCTGTTTCTAATTTTGGGAGGAGTACTATTTTTTACTAGTCTTTCAGAAGGTGTTATACCATCCTTAATTGTAATCATCAGTGCTGTAAGTATTATTCTAAGTGGAATCAGAGCAACCAGGGGCTTGGAGAATATGGGATGGTTACACGGGGGGGTGATAGGGTTTCTATATATGGGGATACTCCTTCTCATACGAATTTTCGTAATATCATCCGTCCCGCAAGGCCTTGAAACAGCAATAGACTTATTTGTAGGGTTTGCATTAGGTGTTGTATCAGGGATCTTAGGTGTTAATTTGTAAAAAAAAACACTAATCTTTTTCCTAAGACAAAATACAATATTCTACTTTTCTAGCATTTATTCCATTTATCTTAGAAAGTGGAGGAGGTTTAAGAATGAAGCACATTAAGATCATACATAAGGGTAATGTTGCCAGTAAAGACATTAATTCCAATAAAGGTTGCGGAGAGTGTCGATCATCTTGTCAGTCTGCATGTAAGACATCTTGTACTGTGGCAAATCAAATTTGCAAACAAAACCAATGATACATCGTCGGGCCTTCTTGGCCCTTTTTTTATTAATCTCCTGCATCATTGACAATCATGACAAGTGAGGGATATAATTAAATCCACAGAAAAAGTAGGATCGGAGGAAGAACCACGATGGACATTAAGAAAAAAAGCATAGTCCGATTTGTTATCATATTAGGATTAGCTGCATTTCTTGCCTACTCACTTTTATTCGGTTTTAAAATCGGCGCTTACAGAGATAATCCCCCTCAGGGACGCAATAAACCTTGGCCTAGATTTGAGGGGCGGGGTATATGTATTGCTCGAAGCAAAACCTAAAGAAGGGGAAAATATAACTAAGGAGAAGATGGACGGGGCTGTTGAAGTTATAAGGGGCAGAGTAGATCAGTTGGGCGTTGCTGAACCGGTAATAGCTAAGCAAGGCGAAAACCGAATACAGGTCGAACTGCCCGGGGTAAAAGATTCACAGAAAGCATTAGAAATCATAGGGAAAACAGCTTCACTAGAATTTGTTGGACCTGACGATAGCCTCATTTTAACGGGTGACGATGTTAGTGATGCAAAAGCAGTATACGGTGAACAAGGTGAACCCATGGTCAGCTTGAAACTTAATAGAGAAGGAGCAAAAAAGTTTGCAGAAGCTACAGCTAAGTATTTTGAAGAGCAAATTGCTATAAAATTGGATCAGCAGATAATATCAGCCCCGGAAGTCCAGGCGGTTATTGAAAATGGTGAGGCGGTAATAACCGGCCTTCCCAGTATTGAACATGCTGGTGAGCTCGCCACCTTGATAAGGGCAGGAGCACTTCCCGTGGACCTTGAACAAAAGCAAATATTAACTGTAGGGCCCACACTTGGTGCTGATTCTCTGGCTAAGAGCATAAAGGCAGGGACGATAGGCATTGTTCTCCTGTTGCTGTTTATACTTATATACTATCGATTACCAGGACTAGTTGCTGATATCTCACTGATTATATATATTATGCTTGTACTTACTATATTTGTATCTATAGGAGCAACTTTAACCCTTCCGGGAATAGCTGGATTCATTTTATCTATTGGGATGGCTGTAGATGCAAATATTCTGATATTTGAAAGAATAAAGGAAGAAATAAAGAAGGGAAAAACATTGAGGGCATCTTTGGATTCTGGTTTCCATATGGCACTCTCAACAATACTAGATTCCAATATAACAACAATAATTGCCGCTGCTGTGTTGCTCTACTTTGGATCGGGTCCTATCAAGGGCTTTGCGGTTACATTGATTATCGGCATTTTGACTAGTTTGTTTACAGCAGTTGTAGTATCTCGTTTTTTATTAAAAGACTTGGTCAGCACCGGGTGGTTTAAAAATTTGAAAATATTTGGCGTATAAGAGGTGTTAAAAGTTGAAACTATATAAAATAATGGATAGAAAATGGTTATGGTTTTGCATTTCCCTTGTTGTAATTGCAGTGGGCTTAATTTCAATGGCAGTGCGTGGGTTGAATTGGGGAACAGATTTTACGGGAGGAAGTGTCCTTCATTACGATATTCACCAATCTTACAGCCTTGATGACGTCAGGAACATATTAAATAAATTAGATCTAAAAGATTTTGAAGCCAAGAAGGCTGGCGACGATGAGCAGGAATTGATTTTAAGGACGATTCCTCTCGGGGCAGAACAGCAAAATGAGATAACAAATGAACTTAAACAAAAATGGCATAATATTGAGCTTGTAAGGACCGACAAGGTCGATGCCATAATAGGCAAAGAGCTTCAGCGAAAAGCTGTCATAGCGCTCATTTTGGCAAATATCGGAATGCTTATCTATATATCATTCAGGTTCGAGTTCAGGTCTGCCGTTGCTGCAATTGTCGCATTGATACACGATGTTCTTATTCTTATAAGCCTTTTTGCAGTTTTTAGATTGCCGTTGGACATTACATTTATTGCCGCATTGCTCACGATCGTGGGATATTCAATAAATGATACAATCGTAATATTTGACCGGATAAGGGAAAACTTAAAAGTTACGAGTAAAGTTTCGTTTGATGAACTTGCTGACAAAAGCATTACACAGACCATGTCAAGGACAATCAATACTTCCCTTACTACACTGATCACAATTACAATGCTTTTCTTGTTCGGTGGGGAAACGATAAAAGACTTTGCGCTTGCGCTTATAATCGGTATAGTAAGCGGCACTTATTCGTCGATTTTCATTGCCAACCCAATTTGGTCGCTATTAAGAAAGAATACTAAACCAGTAAAAGTATAAGTGAGGTGATATTTAAGTGCTAAAGCAGATTCTTTATGCCGGTTTGGGACTTGTTACTATAACCAGAGAAAAAGCTGAAGAACTTGTAAGTGAGCTTGTAAAGAGAGGAGAGTTATCTTCAGAAGAGGGGAAGGATGCCTTAAACAATATCCTTGACCGGATGCAGGAAGAAAGGGATAAGCTAAGACAAAGGATCCAGGAGCAAGTTGAAAATATGATATCATCAATGAATCTGGTCAGGCAGTCAGAACTGGATGATATTAAACAGAGACTGGAAAAACTGGAAATGAAATATAATATTACTGACAAGGAAGAAGAGGTTTAGACCTCTTTTTTTTATTAAAAAAACATTATTTCGGCAAAATATAAAAAGGAACAAAACAACTCATGGAGGATTTTACATGAAAAGATTTTCTCAACTTATAAGACATCAAGGAAATACCCCCTTGTTTGATCTTATTGACATATCTATTCTCGGTGCATTGCAAGGCACACCAGTACATTTTCATGTGGAAGGTTTGAGGGGAACAGGTAAGACGACAATTATAAGAGCCTCGAAACAAATTCTCCCCAAAATAAAGAGGATAAAAGGTTGCATATTTAATTGTGACCCGGACAGACCGCAATGTCCAGAGCATAAATACCTATCGAAAAAAGAAATAAACAAAATTGGGATTGAAGTAATAGAAATGCCTTTTCTGGAAATATCACCTGGTGCAAAAAAGGGGACGATTGCCGGTAGTATAGATATAAAAAAACTATTATCAAGACAAAATCCTGAAGCAGCAATTTTGCTGGGGACAATCCCCAAAGCTAACAGAGGTATTATTTTTGTCGATGAAATAAACCGAATAGCAGATATTTCACCTGAAATAGTAGACATGCTTCTAGACGTAATGGGTACAAAGCCCGGGAGAATTCAAATTGAAGAGATTGGTTTTCCGGTTTTCGATATTCCCGTTCAAGTCTGTGTGTGGGCAGCATCAAATCCTGATGAAGATCCTGGGCCTTTAGAAGATATTAGGAAACAGCTTTCCGATAGGTTTGACTTCACAATAGATGTGGAGAGACCACAGGATGTTGATGTTATAAAATCCATTTTGGATTTTAAAGAACAATCAATCTATGATGAAAAGTCATTAGAGCATACCAGCTCGATTCTAGCTGCTTCAGATATTGTGAAAGGTATTTCATACCCTGAAGAAATTAAAGACTTGTTGGCATCACTGTATGTGGATTTTGGTATCGAGAGCCTGAGAGGTGTTGAAGCAATACTTTTAGGGGTTAAATTAAGGGCTGCTTTTATGAAAAGAAATCCAAATATAGATGATGTTCTGGTGATGACGAAATATTCATTAAAGCATCGCACAGATACAAAACTGTTAAATGAAATTTTAAAGAATATAGAACAAACAAAAAAAGAATTCCCGCATAATAAACAATTATTCAGCAGTCAGTCGGAAAACATAGCAGTGCCAACACTTCCAAATGAATCCCAAAACAATGCCATTAATGCTTTCAAAGATAAATATGAAAGCCCTTTATCAAAACTTTATTCATATTTAAAAAAAGGATTCAGATTCAACTTCAACCATGACAACAAAAAGACAACAAGTAATTTTCAGGGCATAAAGGTAAAAGCACCTTGTAATAAAGCGATCCATATAAGGGAATTGAGTTCAAAAGAGTATGTAAAAACAGAAGAGGAGCTTAACAAATGACACATGTGGAAAAATTAAAACACAGCCTATCTGCAGGCAACGGTGTCAGGATAGGCCATACCTCAGTTGTGAGTAGAAAAGTACACTCAACCAGCCCGATCAATCCCGAAGTCGTCAATATAATTACGAATACGGATGCAGGCAGGATTTTTTACCACAGATATAACCTGGATGAGGTAATACACATAGATTTATTTCACGAGGTTTCAATAATAGATGTAAAAAGTATGGCAAAAGATTTAATACTGGCGTTATCGGAAAGTAAATTTCATGACATTCTCAGTTATATTGATGTAATGACATCAGGTGGAGGAGGAAGTATTACTGGCAATTTGAATTATGCAACTGAAAACCTTATCAATAATCATCTCAACCATGTGCATATAGCTGCACTCATTTCTGACGAAAAGCTCGATTCAGTGTTTTTGCTAGTCGAGAAAGTAGAAGAAAGCTTAATGAGGCAGGGAATAGAACTGCGCAAGGTAGAAAAAATAGTAAATTGCATAGGTAACTCTCCTGTTGATTTATCACCATATTGTTCTGACTCAGATTCACGTTTAAGGCAAAATTGTACTGATGATAAGTACCAAAATCTACATGAAGAAGCTATTTCAATGATAGAACGTTATGAAAGCCTTGAAGGAATTTGTGATGTACTATCTGAAATAGATAAAGGAGAAATTGTCCAGGGAAGTATTAATGAGCTTGAAATTAAAAGAAGGATATGTGATTACGATGAAATAGTAAAACAATTAAAAGAAAGGCATTTTATACAATATAAACATAATAAATATTCATTGACGCCTAGAGGCAAATTGCTGAGAGATTATATGCGGAATAAATATAAAGAATTTCAGCTTGTATTGAAAAAACTATTGAACAAACAGACTCAAAATGCAAAATCCTGTCACAAAATAACCTATTTGAAAACAAGACCCAAGTCGAGTATACTGAGCCATAAAACAATCAGCAGACCATATTGCACTGAAGATGGGCTCGAAGAGCTTGATGTTAGCTCGACACTAAAAAATTCATTGGCCAGGAGCCACTTTGAAAATACTGATTTTTATGTAGATGATAAAGACCTTGTAACAATAAAAAAGAGGAAAGCAACCGCTCAGGATATATGCCTGCTGATTGACTCGAGTGCTAGTATGGCGGGAAAACGAATCAAAAACGCCAAATACCTTGCAAAACACTTGGTGTTAAAATATGGAAGAAGGATAAGCGTTTTGGCGTTTCAGGATAAAGAGGTTAAAATTAAAGTTCCATTTACAAAAAATTTTTCCATTGTTGACAAGGGCTTAAACGAAATTACTTCAGAAGGCCTAACGCCACTGGCATTAGCATTGCATCAGGGAATTTCTTATACGACCTCAAACCATATAAGAAACCCGCTTATCATATTGATAACAGATGGGATTCCGACCGTTTCCCTATGGTCTTCTGATCCGATTGAAGATGCTATAAAAGCAGCGAAAAACATTTATAAAATAGGGTGTGATTTTTGCTGTATAGGCCTTGCACCAAATAAAACTTGTCTGATGAAAATAACTACCGCAGCCAAAGGAAAATTGTTTATTTTAGACGAATTGGATAGGGATTCCCTTATAAACATTACTAAAAAAAGCGGACAGCTGCATTGTTAAATGACCGGTCTTTAACCGGTCATTCGAAATTATTGATATAACATAATGTTTGGTTTATAATTAATATTGTTTGAGACAAAAATATTCCGGAGGACTGTCATGCTTGGTAGTAATTACATATGGGAGATAAACGTGGCCGATGAAATTCAAAGAGATGATACTGATTTACATCCCGCGATCTTGCAGTTATTAAAACAAAGGGGAATCGAGTCTCCTGAAAGTATAAAAAGATTTATGAATCCAAAATTGGACTATTTATATAACCCTATGTTAATGAAGGACATGGCCAAGGCAGTAGAAAGGATTAAGAATTCTCTTGCGAGAAATGAAAAAATTACTGTTTATGGTGATTACGATGTTGATGGAATAACCGGCTGCTGCCTGCTTGTAAAACTTTTGAGAAAAATGGGAGGTGTGGTGGATTATTATATACCTTCAAGATTAGAAGAAGGATATGGGCTCAATACAGGCTCAGTCAAAAAGATATACGATAACGGCACAAAGCTCATCATTACAGTGGACAATGGGATAACTTCTTTTGAAGAGACACAGTATGCAAGCAGCTTAGGAATTGATGTTATAGTAACAGACCATCATGAACCTCGCGAGACAATTCCTCAAGCAGTTGCGGTAGTAAATCCGAAGCGCAGCGATTGCAGCTATCCATTCAAAGGTCTAGCTGGTGTAGGTGTGGCATTAAAGGTTGCGCACGCATTGTCAGACATGGACAACAAAGTAATTTACGATTATCTCGACTTTGCAGCTTTAGGGACTATCGCAGATATTGTCCCGTTGCTGGATGAAAACAGGATAATTGTTAAAAACGGTTTAAGTTTATTGGCCAATACGAAAAACAAAGGTTTGCAATCGATAATGTCAGTATTGAATCTAAACGATAATACTACCTCTTTTAACGTCAATAAAATCAGTTACTTACTTGCACCTAGGATTAATGCGGTAGGCAGAATGGGAAATGCAGACCTTGCTATTGAGCTCCTTCTTACAGAAGATGAAGATGAGGCTTGTGAATTGGCAAAAAGGCTTGAAGGCATCAATTCGGACAGGCAGGCTATTGAAAGTAGGGTTTATAATGAAGTAAAGGCAAAATTAAGTGAGAATACAGATAACATTAAAGTGATAGTTTTATCATCCATAAAATGGCATCCCGGCGTCCTTGGTATAGTGGCTTCTAAGATAGCAGAAGAGTACCATAAGCCGTGTATCTTAATTTCATTGGAAGGCAATGAGGGCAGGGGTTCGGGGAGAAGTATTCAAGACGTCAACTTATTCAAAATACTAGACCAGTTATCACATCTGCTTATAAAGTACGGGGGCCATGAGCAGGCAGTTGGCCTAACAATATCTGCTGATAAGATTGAGGATTTTAAAAGACAGATCAATCAAGTCACAAGCTATCCAATAGAAACGCAAAATCCTACACTTGAGATCGATCTTGAATTAAAAGAAGGTGAAATTGATCTAAGTCTGGCTGAACAGTTAGAACTAATGGAACCATTTGGATTTGGTAATCCCAAACCAATATTTATATGCAAAAATATGTTGCCGTATAATGTGAGGACTGTGGGAGACGAAAACAAACATTTAAAGCTATATTTAAAAGATAGTAGAAAGTCTTTCGATGCAATTGGTTTTAATTTAGGAATATTCAAAAAAGAATTGAGCCTTGCGCCAACTATAGATGTGGCATTCAATTTAGAAATAAATAGATGGCGTGGGATAGACGAACCTCAGTTTAAAATAAAAGACATAAGAGCACCGTATCTGCGAGACGAACTGCTTTTGGCAATAGAAAACGGTTATTTTAAAAGGTATTTTTATAGTGCTTCTGAAAAGCTATTTGATATGATTTTTGCTCAAGGGCTAAATGATCTACAGAAGACACTCGTGAAAAGAAAAATATTTTTAAATGATAAAAAAAGTGACATACAAAAAATGCAGTTTATTAAGTCTATTTTTGAAAAAGACGGCAGGGTTTTAGTTATTGTAAACACGCCCTATCAAGCTTGGCGATTACTTGCATTTTTAAGCCCCATGTCACATCTAAAAAAACAAACCGAGGCTCTATTTAACTTTGAACTGGCTGATGAAATTTCAAAAAATACAATTTTAATAAATCCCATAGTTGAATCTTTTCCGTCTTGTTTTGATACGATCATCGTTTATGATGCACCATTTAGCCTTAAAATTTTGAATAAGCAAATCATAGCATCTACGTCAACAGCAAAGCTCATTTTAATCTTTAATCCAGAAGATCTTAGAGACAATTATACTACCTACAAAAAAGTAATGCCGAGTGCCGATGAAATTAAAGCATTGTATGGTTTGCTAAAAAAAATAAACAATGGCAAGGTTATTGGTCGAATAAACCTCGAAGAGATTTACACAAATGTGTGTGATTTGATTCAAAAAGATATTCACATGATTAGTATCATAAATGTGTTTAAAATTCTTCAGGAACTAAACATTATCCAGTATGAGATAAAAGGCGGTTTATTATATATCAAAAATCATATGAAGCCGGAAAATAAATTAAATATAATAACATCTGATACATATAGGAACTTTTTGAGAGCAAAACAATGTCTTGTCCAGATCAAAGACAATTACGCTTGTTTAAAAGACATTATTAAAAAAAAGTGGGAGGAGAAAATTGATGAACCTGAAGGGTAAAATCAGGGTTATTGAAGATTTCCCTAGCAAAGGAATTAGCTTTAAAGACATAACCACACTCTTGAAAGATGGTCAAGCTTATAAACTAGCAATCAATAAACTGGCAGATTTAATAACTGATAAAGAAATAGATTTAATTGCCGCCCCTGAAGCCAGAGGGTTTCTTATCGGAGCACCGCTTGCTTATGAATTGGGGGTTGGATTTGTCCCTGCGAGAAAAAAGGGCAAACTTCCTGCCCAAACCATAGAGTCAAAATATGAATTAGAATACGGGATAGATGTTATCGAAATGCACGCGGATGCAATACAACCTGGTCAGAAAGTGGTAATAGTTGACGATCTTTTGGCAACAGGCGGAACTATTATCTCAACTGTAAAACTGGTCGAAGAACTCGGCGGGATTATTACAGCAATAGCTTTTTTAATAGAACTTACTGAATTAAACGGTAGGGCCAATTTATCTGATTATGATATTGTTTCACTTATAAAATATTAAAAGATCTGGGGTGTAAACCTTGACACTCGCACACTTGGAACAGCGTATTTTTGCTTACAATTCATCAGCAGATATGGAACTGATAAAAAAAGCATATAACTTTGCAAAGTACGCACACAGCGGGCAGCATCGGTTTTCTGGTGAACTTTATATATTTCACCCCTTGGAAGTCGCAAAAATTTTGGCTGATTTGGAACTTGACATTGTTACTATTGCAGCAGGGTTACTACATGATGTGGTTGAAGATACAGAATTTGGCATAGATGATATAAAAAACAACTTTGGTACCGAAATAGCACTCCTTGTAGACGGTGTGACCAAATTAGGCAAACTGGAATACAGGACAAAGGAAGAACAACAGGCAGAAAATTTGAGAAAGATGTTTTTGGCTATGGCCAAGGATATAAGGATAATCCTTATAAAGTTAGCTGACAGGCTTCATAACATGAGAACTCTAAAATATTTACCACAAGGCAAGCAACGTGAAAAAGCAATTGAGACATTAGAAATATTTTCTCCACTTGCTCACAGGTTGGGTATTTCAAAGATAAAATGGGAACTTGAAGACCTTGCCTTTCGACACCTTGAAACGGAGCATTATTATGATTTAGTTGAAAAGGTTGCAAAAAAAAGACAAGAAAGAGAAGAACATATAAATGTAATGATATCCATTCTTAAAGAAAAACTTACCCAGGCAGGTATCAAAGCGGAAATACAAGGAAGACCAAAACACTTTTACAGTATTAGTAAGAAGATGAAGGAGGATAATAAGACTTTTGAACAAATATTCGACCTTACGGCTGTCAGGGTTATAGTAGAAACAGTACGAGACTGTTATGCAGCTCTCGGTGTTATTCACACTTTGTGGAAGCCAATTCCCGGTAGATTTAAAGACTATATCGCAATGCCTAAACCGAACATGTACCAGTCTCTTCACACAACAGTAATTGACTCACTTGGAGAGCCTCTAGAAATTCAGATAAGGACGTTTGAAATGCATAAAACGGCTGAATATGGAATTGCTGCGCACTGGAGATACAAAGAAGGAAATAAAGGGGACGCTGAATTTGACAAAAAGCTATCTTGGCTTCGTGAAATCCTAGATTGGCAGCGTGATCTTAAAGATTCAAAAGACTTTATGGAGTCTTTAAAAATCGATTTATTTACAGATGAGGTCTATGTATTCACTCCTAAAGGTGATGTCATTAATCTACCTACTGGGTCATGTCCCATCGACTTTGCATATAGAATTCATACAGATATAGGTAATAGATGTATTGGGGCAAAGGTTAATGGGAAAATGGTAACACTCGATTATAAGCTTGTTAATGGTGATATTATAGAAATAATAACTTCATCTCATGCCGGTGGTCCGAGCAGAGACTGGTTGAATATAGTAAAGTCGACCCAGGCCAAAAATAAGATAAGGCAGTGGTTTAAAAAGGAACGACGTGATGAAAACATATCTAGGGGAAAGGAACTTCTTGAGAAAGAAGCTAAAAGACAGGGATATGATTTATTTCAATTATTAAAGTATGACTTTGTTAATAATGTTTTTAAGAAAATAGGCTTTTCAGCAATTGATGATATGTATGCTGCAATTGGTTATGGAGGTATAACCTCAAAACAGGTATTACAAAAAATTCTAGATGAATACCGGAAAAACGTAAAATCCGATAATGCAAGGATTGAAGATAAGAGTGACGCAAGAACAAAATCAAAAAAAGAAATTATCAAAGGGATTAAGGTAGACGGGATTGATAATTTGCTTGTTAAATTTTCCCGTTGCTGTAATCCCGTCCCTGGAGATAAAATCGTCGGCTATATAACTCGTGGCCGAGGGGTTTCCATTCATAGAGATGATTGTCCTAACATAGAGTTATATGACAAACACAGGCTTATAGAAGTAAAATGGGAGGGTTTTCAAGAAACGTCATACCCGGTTGAAATTGAGGCATCCGGTTACGACAGGCCAGGTATTCTATCGGATTTAATTAATATTATTGGAAACATGAAAACGACCATTGACTCAATTAATGCTAGGGCAACAAAAAATGGAGTGGCAATTATAGATATTATTATAGAGATCAATGATAAACAGCACTTGGAAAATGTAATGCAGGCACTTAAAAAGATAAACGGGGTATTTAATGTAAGAAGGGTACTAAATTAGTTCTCTAGGGGGTGGGGCCATGAGAGCCGTAGTTCAAAGGGTAAAAAGTGCTTCTGTAATGGTAGGCAACGATATGATAGCGAAAATTGGAAAAGGCCTGGTGGCGCTTATAGGTATAGAAGCAGGAGACACTTTTGAAGATGCGAATTATATTACTGAAAAAATTGTTACACTTAGAATATTCGAAGATGAACAGGGTAAGATGAATAGGTCTGTTCAAAAAATTGAGGGTGATATCATTTTGGTATCCCAATTTACGCTTTTGGGAGATGCCAGAAAAGGCAGAAGACCTAGCTTTACTCAGGCAGCTTCTCCGGAAGATGCAAAAATTCTTTACAATTATGTGGTAGACTTGTGCAGCAAAAAGGTCAAAAGAGTGGAAACTGGTGAATTCCAGGCTGAAATGCTTGTTAATATTTTAAACGATGGTCCTGTAACAATCTTACTCGATAGCAAAAAACAGTTTTAGGAGGGTCAAAAAAAAAATGTTTGTTAACAAACTTGAGGTGGGAAACCTTGCAACCAACTGCTACATCATAGGAGATGTCGATAATAAGAAAGCAGTTGTGATTGATCCCGGCGGGGATGCAGACAAAATTTTAGATGTGATTAAAAAGCATGGGTTTCATGTGGAATTTATTATTTTGACTCACGGCCATGGAGATCATATCGGTGGGTTAGAAAAAGTAAGAGAAGCTACTGGTGCAAAAGTAGCCGTTCACAAAAAAGATGCCCATATGCTGCATTCTGCAACAGCAAATTTATCAAAATTCATCGGTTCCGGAGTTGAATTAACAACAGCAGACATTTATTTGAACGGTGGAGAAAGTTTTACTGTAGGAGGTCTAAAACTTCAAATAATCCATACTCCAGGTCATACACCCGGTGGGATTTCAATAAAAATTGACAATGTGATTTTTACTGGGGATACGCTGTTCGCCGGTTCAATAGGAAGGACTGACTTTCCCGGCGGTTCTTATAAGCAACTGTTGGATTCTATTAAGAAGAAACTCTTAAATGAACCTGATGATACCAAAATTTTTCCCGGTCACGGTCCGGAGTCGGCTATTGGGGAAGAAAAAAGGTTTAACCCTTTTCTATAATTCACCAATTAAACATTTATTCCGGTACCTAGTGTAGGCTAAAGCAAAAAACAGAATAAAGAAAACATTATTTTTGATTAAGAGCTTTTAATAATATGTACTTAGCATGGGGAAAATATAAACATCCTGCATAGGGAGGTTTATACCCATGAAATTAAAAAGTGTAAAAAGACACCTTAATAATGAAGAATATAATGATTTCGCCGAACTATTCGAACTGGCAGACATAAATGATGAAGATATAGCAAGGGATATGAATGTCGATATTCAAACAGTTAAAAGCATAAAATACGAATGGGAATACGAGGATGCCAAAGATTCACCCTCTTTATTATTTAACAGAAAGAGAAAACCTGGTGTTAAATCTTATTACACCAGGAGAAGTTAAAACCATGAAAGAAAAGTTTAATTAGGTCGTTTTCCTACTATTACTGAGATAAATCTGGTCTGACCGTTTCTAAAGATGGAAAGTACCAGCTTGTCGTTAACTTTAGCTTTACCTACTATTTCACTTACGTCATTAGGAGTAGTAATCTCTTTTTCATTTATTTTTAGGATTATGTCTCCCCGCTGTAAGCCGGCTTTTTCGGCAGGACTATCTTGTGTTACATCTGCTATGATCGCACCCTTCTGGTCCTTTAAGCCAAAATATTCAGCCAGGTCTTTGGTAATATCTTGAAGCGCAACCCCAATATAAGGGCGAGTAATACTTCCATCCTTCATTAGCTCATCCAATACTTCCTTTGCAGTATTTATCGGTATAGCAAATCCTATCCCTTGTGCTTGAGCATTTATAGCTGTGTTTATTCCGATTACCTTTCCGTCCAGTGATAGAAGAGGGCCGCCGCTATTGCCTGGATTTATTGCTGCATCTGTCTGAATAAGATTTTTATATGACCTTGTCCTTCCAGACGATTCGTCGGGAATTGTCACCGGTCGACCTTTTGCACTGACAACCCCGACTGTAACAGTGTGGTCTAATCTGTAAGGATTGCCGATAGCAATAACCCACTCACCTACTTTCATTTTGTCTGAATCGCCTAGCGGAATATATGGCAAATTTTTAGAAGAATTAATTTTCAAAACGGCTAGATCTAGGTCGAAATCTTTACCAACTAGAGTAGCTTTAAACGGAGTCTCAAAGCCCTTTACCGTGACGTTAATCTCACTTGCGCCGCTTATTACATGCTCATTTGTAATGATGTATCCTTCTTTATTCATAATAAACCCTGAACCGATTCCTCTACTGACTCTAGAACGTTGTTGATAATTAAAGTGGTCACCAAAAAAATATCTAAAAAACGGATCGTTAAAGAAAGGATTCGATGGAGATGTACTTTCAACAGTTGTCTCAATGTAAACAACCGCGTCACTGACTTTGTCAACTATTTCAGATATATTTCCAGGCAAAAAACTTGGGGACTCATTAGCTTCAGTGTTTTCAATTCCTGCGCTGGCAGAATTCTTAGGATAAATTAGATTATAAGCAAAAAGACCTCCTGTAAATAAAGCTATACCAATAGCAAGACCGAGTAATACGGCTATAAAATACTTATTTTTTATGAAAAATTTCATAGTAAATCCCTCCCGAACTGTTTTATACTTCCAGTATTATTTTAACCACTGTTTATATTAATAATATGTTTAATTTGTTATGAAATTGTGATGTTAGTGCTTAAATGACCCTTTTGTAACATTTAATATCTTATAACCATGATAAGATAGCGTATATTGACACTTATAGCAAAATTATTTATAATTATCATCAAAGCGAAGAAAGGGCAGTAAGCATCAGTAACCCAACAGGGAATAGACACCTTTGACTGGAAGTGTCTTTGGAGTAATTGATGACTGAACAACATCCTGGAGCTGAAATCCTGAAAGATATTAGGGATTTCCGGTTTACCCGTTAAAGATATTAAGTGGGTTATATGTCCAAACAGGGTGGCACCGCGGGAAATGTCCCCGTCCCTGATATTATTATCAGTGACGGGATTTTTTACATTAAAAAAAGGAGGATGGATACCGAATGCTGACACAGGCGCCGAGAGGGACTAGAGATATTTTGCCAGATGAAGCCAATAATTGGGTTTACTTAGAAAGTAAATTTAGAGACATTTGTCGAAGGTTTAACTATAAAGAAATAAGGACACCTGTTTTCGAGCATACCGAACTTTTTCAAAGAGGAATAGGTGAAACAACGGATATCGTTGAAAAAGAGATGTACACTTTTTTGGACAAGTCCAATCGAAGTATAACCTTGAAACCGGAAGGAACAGCACCAGTTGCCAGGGCATATATTGAACATAAAATGTACAGCTTACCTTTACCAATGAAATTATATTACATTATACCTGGATTTAGATATGAAAGACCTCAGGCAGGAAGGCTGCGGCAGTTTCATCAGTTTGGAATAGAATCTTTCGGTTCTCAAAACCCAAGGATCGATGCTGAGGTCATGTTGCTGGCAATGATGTTTTTTAAGGAATTGGGGTTAGATGATATAGACCTTCATATTAATTCAATTGGCTGTGAAAGATGTAGAAATAATTACAAGCAGGCTCTAAAGGCATTTCTAACACAAAAAAAGGAAATGTTTTGTGAGACATGTTGTTCAAGGCTGGAACGTAATCCACTAAGGGTTTTTGACTGTAAAAACGAGAGATGCCAACAAATAATAAACGATACCCCAATAGTTCTTGATTACCTTTGTGATGAATGTAAGGTTCACTTCAATAAAGTTGAAAACACCTTGACCACAATTGGTGTAAATTATATTGTTGATTCGAGGCTTGTCAGAGGACTGGATTATTATACTAAGACGGTTTTTGAAATCGTCTCAACAGAATTGGGCGCACAAAGTGCGATATGTGGAGGAGGAAGGTATGATAATTTAGTAAAAGAATGTGGGGGACCTGAAACACCGGCCGTGGGCTTCGGGATGGGTGTTGAAAGGCTTATAAATGTTTTGGAAAACAAAAGTCTTTTAAAAATCCAAGATCAAAATATCGATGTTTTTGTAGTCTTACTTGATAAAGAATATGAACAAGTGGGGACTAAACTTTTATATGAATTAAGGGAAAAAGGCATATCAGCTGAAATTGATTATCTTGATAGGAGCTTGAGGGCTCAGATGAAATGTGCTGACAAGCTTTCTGCAAAATATGCAGTGCTGATAGGCGCTGAAGAAGTCGAATCTAGGTTTTTTACAATTAAAGATTTATCTAAAGGTAGTCAGGAAAGCATTAGCTTTGAATCCATTTATGATTACTTGTCAAATCACTTGAAGGAAGGGTTTTCTCTATGAAAAATATAAAGCGAACAAACTGTTGTGGAACTTTAAGAGAAAGCGACGCGGGAATGGAAGTTGCTTTAGCAGGTTGGGTCCAAACACGACGTGATTTAGGTGGACTAATTTTTATCGATTTAAGAGACAGATCCGGTGTTGTACAACTCGTGTTTGACCAAAAATACGAAAGTGCTTTCAAAAAAGCCGAACAGTTAAGAAGCGAATACGTGATTGCCGTAAGAGGAAAAGTCTCAATACGACCTGAAGAAAACATAAACCCAAAAGTAAGCACCGGTTATATTGAAGTTATATGCAGTGAACTACAAATCCTCAGTAGAGCTAATACACCGCCATTTCCAATAGAAGATGATGTAAAAGTGGACGAAAGCGTCAGGCTAAGATACAGATACCTCGATTTAAGAAGGCAGAGCATGTTGAAAAATTTAGTATTTAGAAATAATATCAATAAAGCAATTAGGGATTTGTTGCATGAAAATGGATTTATAGAAGTGGAAACACCTATGTTGACGAGAAGTACTCCTGAAGGCGCAAGGGATTACCTAGTCCCAAGCAGGGTTAATCCAGGGGAATTTTATGCCCTGCCCCAGTCGCCACAACTGTTTAAACAGCTTTTGATGGTTTCCGGGCTAGAACGCTATTACCAGATTGCACGTTGTTTCCGTGATGAAGATTTAAGGGCTGACAGGCAGCCTGAGTTTACACAGTTGGATATGGAAATGTCTTTTGTAGATATTTCGGATATTATTGCTCTTAATGAAAAGCTATTAAAATATGTTGTAGAAAAAACTACGGATAAAAAAGTTCAAATTCCATTTCCAAAGTTGACTTATAAAGAGGCTTTAGAAACGTACGGGACCGATAAACCGGATACCAGATTTGGCCTTGAGATAATAGATGTGACAGAAATTGTGAAACAAAGCAATTTTAGGGTATTCACACAAGCGATAAAAAATGGTGGCTCAGTCAGAGGACTCAATATAAAAAACGGAGGTCAGATTTTTAGCAGGAGACAGATCGATGACCTTGTAGAGAAGTCCAAAGAAAACGGGGCCAAAGGGTTGGCCTGGATCAGTTTATCAGATGGGGAACTAAAATCACCCATAACAAAATTTTTTACTGATGAGATTATGAAAATGGTGCTGAAAAAAATGGGGGCTGAGAACGGTGATTTGATGGTTTTCATTGCCGATAACAGCTCAGAAGTGGTGTTATCTTGCCTTGGTCAGATAAGGCTTTACCTTGGTGAATTACTTAATCTCATAGATCGAAATTCCCTGAGTTTCGTTTGGGTAACTGAGTTTCCACTATTTGATTACAGTGAAGAAGAACAACGCTACGTAGCCATGCATCACCCATTTACTTCGCCTATGGATGAAGATATTGAGTTTTTAGAAAGCGATCCATCAAAGGTGAGATCTAAAGCCTACGATATCATTTTAAACGGAACGGAACTTGGTGGCGGGAGCATAAGAATACATGATGCTGAAATGCAAAAAAAGATGTTAAGAGTACTAGGTTTTTCTGAGGAAAGAGCAAGGGACAACTTTGGATTTTTACTGAAGGCACTTGAGTATGGAACACCTCCTCATGGAGGAATTGCCTATGGCCTTGATAGAATGACTATGCTATTGCTCAATCTTGAAAGCATAAGAGATTGTATAGCCTTTCCCAAAACACAAAATGCATCATGCTTAATGACTGATGCACCGGCACAAGTAGATAAAAAACAATTGAGAGATCTCAGGATTGAAGTAAAGATTTAAAAACAGATAATATATTCCAATATTATCTGTTTTATCATCATCGATTGCCTTCAAAGCCTCGATTTTGGCCGTTTCTTGGGATGAAATAAATAATCGATATCAAATGATTTATTACATCAAATGATTCAAAACCTTGATAAAATGCTATTTTTATGGTATTATAATAACAGGTTTTTAATCTATTTCCCTACTGTGTGCGTGTAAACTGGCAAAGTAAAGAGCCAACACATTGACATAGGGAGTCCGGGCTCTAAATGTAGCATATAAGCCCTTGAGAAGGGAAATATAAAGCATTTAGGAGGACACCCACTTGGGTAGAGCCGGGTCTCTATTTACTGCCAGTAGCACGGCATGGTGGGGTAATTTTTTTTGGGGTGAAAACCGTGCCTCAAAGGTTTCAAAGGACAGAGCTCTTACTGGGCACTGAAGCGATTACAAAACTAAATAAAGCCAGAGTTGGAGTAATTGGAATCGGTGGCGTCGGTTCTTTTGTCGTCGAAGCTTTAGCCCGTTCTGGTGTTGGAAATCTTGTATTAGTCGATAAAGACTTGATAAATGTCACAAACATTAATCGTCAAATTCACGCCCTCCAGTCTACAATTGGTCTTCCCAAAGTATATGTGATGAAGGACAGGGTCCTTGATATAAATCCAAAGGCAAGTGTGGAGAGTCTTCACAAGTATTACTCTGAAGAAACATATTCTGAAATCTTGACAGGAAATTTTGATTATATCGTAGATGCGATTGATGCCATAAAGCCCAAAATTGATTTAATAGTAAGATGCAAAAAACTGAATATTCCAATCATATCAGCTATGGGTGCAGGTAATAAAATAAACCCAATTCTCTTACAAGTTTCGGATATTTCAAATACAAAGGTTTGTCCTCTTGCTAAAATAGTTCGCAAAAAGTTGCGAAAAGAAGGCATATATCATGGTGTTAAGGTTGTATTTTCAACTGAACAACCCTTTAATCAAAGTCGTGAAGAAGAATGTTGTAAGCCAAGAAGAGCTATCATTACCAATTTGGAATTTGATAAACCAACTGAAAGAAAAAAAAGACCGGTCGGTAGTATTTCTTTCGTTCCTTCTGCAATGGGTCTTATAATCTCTTCTGAAGTAATTAAAGACATCTTGAATATTTGACTATTACACACATAAAATATATAATTTTTTAAAAATGAGAACGAAAATTTTTTATATACAACTATTTAAATTATTTCATTGGGTAGATGAAATGGGAGTGTGTAATATGCGCGAAAAAGCTGTTGTTGTTTCAAACAAAGGTAATAATGCGAAGGTTTCTATAATGAGAACTACTGCATGTAACCATTGTCGAGGATGTTCTGTCAGCTCCGGCAAACGTATTTATGTTTGGGCTAAAAATCCTCTAAAAGCAAAAGCTGGTGAGGTAGTAGAAATCGAATTGGCAAATTCAGCCTTTTTATCGGCAACTTTTATAGCATATGCAATACCGCTTATTACATTACTTTTAGGAATATTCATTGGGTTTAAACTTGCAATGATATTTGATATTGGCTTACACGAAATTTTTGCGTTGACAGTTGGCATATTTACAATGGCAATTGGCTTTGGGTTTGTATGGATTATAAATAAAAAGGCTGAAAATAGCAATAGATATGTATCGAGTATAGTAGGTATACTTCAACATGAAAACATAAGCTGTTGAAGCTTCTTATGGAGGTTTTCAAAATGATGACAAGTAATGAGATAAGAGAAAGGTTTCTTGATTATTTTATCAAAAATGAACATACGAGGGTTTCCAGCTCCTCTCTCGTTCCACACGATGATCCTACACTCCTTTTTACAAATGCAGGTATGAATCAGTTCAAACAGGTCTTCATAGGGAAGAAGACCCTTCCTTTTAAAAGGGCAACATCTTCCCAAAAATGTGTACGAGCCGGTGGTAAACATAACGACCTTGAAAGTGTAGGCAGAACCGCAAGGCATCATACCTTCTTTGAGATGTTAGGTAATTTTTCTTTTGGGGATTATTTTAAAGAAAAGGCTATTGAATATGCGTGGGAGTTTCTTACTGAAGTTATGGAGCTGCCCAAGGAACGACTTTGGGTTAGTGTTTATAAAGAAGACGATGAAGCTTATAATTTGTGGATTCAAGTTGCCAAAATCCCCCAAGATAGAATTGTGCGGTTAGGTGAAAAAGACAATTTTTGGAGCATGGGTGATACAGGACCTTGTGGGCCATGTAGTGAAATATATATTGACAGAGGAGAGGAATACAGCTGCAATAGAAGTAAATGCAAAATAGGCGAATGTGATTGCGATCGATGGAGAGAGTTGTGGAATCTTGTTTTTATGCAGTATAACAAGGATGACAATGGTGTATTAAGACCCCTTCCTAACCCGAGTATTGATACAGGAATGGGATTAGAACGAATGGCAACAGTTATGCAAAATGTCTACAGCAATTATGATACCGATTTATTGAGACCGATAATAGCATTCGTGGAGAATAGAACTGGTAAAAAGTACTATGGTGATAACAGAGGGTTTCCGTTCAGGGTTATTGCAGATCACTCGCGAGCATTTACTTTTTTGATATCCGATGGTGTAATTCCCGGCAATGAGGGAAGAAATTATGTTTTGAGAAGAATTTTGAGAAGGGCAGTCAGATATTGCAAAGAATTGGGAATAAACGAACCGTTCTTGTACAAAACAGTGCCTGTTATTGTGTCTTTGATGAAAGATGCCTATCCGGAACTTCAAAATAATATGGAATACATACAAAAAATGATAAGACTTGAAGAGGAGAGATTCCACGCAACCTTATCTGAAGGATTGAGGATGCTTTATGAAGGCATAGATAAAATACAAGGCCAGCAAAAGAAAGTAATTTCAGGTGAAATGGCTTTTATGTTATATGATACCTATGGTTTTCCACTTGATTTGACACGGGATGTTGCAGAAGAGAAAGGTTTTGAGGTGGATATAAAGGTTTTCGAAAAACTCATGAAAAACCAAAGAGAAAAGGCTAAGTCGGCGAGAAAGACAAATTTTGAAAGCGATGTCCTTTCAGAGCTGCTATCAAACGTTCCGCCTACACAATTTTTAGGATATGATCAGCTCGTTTCAAAAGCCGTGTCATAAAAATTATCCAAAACGAGGAAATAGTCGAAACGACAAGTGCCAATGATACTTCAGATGAAACGATTTTGGTGCTTGACAGAACACCTTTTTATGCAGAAGCAGGTGGCCAAATAGGAGATAAAGGCGTAATTAAAGGCGATAATTTTGAATTCTTAGTCGAGAATACCTTAAAAACACCGGATGGCAAAATATATCATTTAGGGAATTTATCTAAAGGGTGTGTAAACATCAATGACAATGTGGTTGCAGCAGTAGATGGTGTAAGAAGAAAATCTATTTCAAGAAATCACAGTGCTACACACCTTTTACATAAAGCACTTAAAGACGTGCTAGGTGGACATGTCAATCAAGCTGGTTCACTCGTTGACCAAGAAAGGTTAAGATTTGACTTTTCACATTTTGCTTCAATGACACCACAAGAAATAAGAAAAGTTGAAGATATAGTAAACGAAGTTATACTAAAAAACTTACCTGTAAAAATCTTAGAAACCACCGTAAATGAAGCGCAAGAGTTAGGTGCTGTTGCCCTGTTTGGGGAAAAGTACGGCCAAAAGGTCAGATTGGTTACAATGGGCGATTACAGCAAGGAATTGTGTGGAGGCACCCATGTCAAATACACTGCTGAAATAGGTCTATTTAAGATAGTTTCTGAATCGAGTATAGGTTCTGGTTTGAGGAGGATTGAAGCAGTAACAGGTACAAACCTTTTAAATTATTTTGCTTTAATTTTAGAAAACATTAATAATATAGCAGATATTTAAAGGTCTCGACAAACGAATTGAAAGAAAAAATTGAGGAAATCCTTCGCAATCGTAAAGAAGCTGAACGAGAAATAGAATCATTTAGACAACAAATGATAAACACGCAAGTGGAAAAAATTTTTATGAAAAAGGCAACCACAAGTAAGATAGATTTTATAAGTTCGAAGGTAGAAATAAAGGAAATAGATGACTTGAGAAAATTGTGTGATGCCCTAAAGGCAAAGTTAGCATCAGGGATAATTGTGTTAGGAGGCATATCAGGACACAAGGTTTACTTTGTAGCTGCAGTGACTGATGATCTGGTATCAAAAGGTTTTCACGCAGGCAAAATAGTAAGACAGGTTGCTCAAATTGCAGGAGGCAGCGGTGGGGGAAGAAAAGACTTTGCACAGGCAGGTGGAAAATATCCAGATAGAATAGATGAAGCCCTTAAGGAGGTCCAAACGATATTAAACAAAACAGAATAAAAAAAGTAAGTTTTCAAATAATAACAAGGAAAGAAAGGGTTAATTCATATTTTTTACAATAAAAGAGGATTTTGGATATGTGCATAGAATATATATCTCATAACGGGAGGGGATGTAATGGGGGATAATATGCAGGAAACCATGAGGTTTAAAGTAGAAAAAGAAAAAATAACTGATACTAGAAAGATACTCCAAGAAGTTTATAAAGCATTAGAGGAAAAGGGATATAATCCGATCAACCAGATAGTCGGTTATCTTTTATCAGGCGACCCCGCTTATATTACAAGTCATAAAAATGCAAGGAACCTGATAAGAAAGATGGAACGTGACGAACTACTTGAAGAACTGTTGCGAAACTATATAAAATAATTTTAAAGTTGCGGCATTCACTTGACATAAAGTCACAGTGAATGCCGTTTAATTTGATGAACTAATAAACGGCCGGGAAAAGAGTGGTTTAAAATATGGAATATAAAAAACTTGGGAATACGGATTTGAAAGTGTCTAGTCTCTGTTTTGGCAGCTTATCGATTAGCGAATTGCAATCAAATCTTCCAATTGAGATTGGTTCTGAAGTGATTGTAACCGCAATGGACTTAGGCGTGAATTTCTTAGATACTGCTGAATTCTATAACAATTATCGTTACATAGGAGAAGCCGTCAAACGATCAAATAAAGAGCTAATAATAGCATCTAAATCATATGCGTATACCTATGAGGGTATGAAGGTCAGCGTGGAAAAAGCAAGAAGGGAAATAGGGAAAGATGTGATAGATATCTTTATGCTTCACGAGCAGGAATCACGATGGACATTAAAGGGCCATCGTGAAGCTCTTGAATTTCTTTTAGATGCAAAATCCAAAGGCTTAATAAAGGCAGTAGGGGTTTCCACACATGCCGTTGAGGTAGTTGAACACTTAGCAGAAATACATGAGATCGATGTGATTCACCCAATTTTGAATGTCAGGGGCATAGGTATTAAAGGCGGAAACACTAAGGATATGGAGAACGCAATAAAAAAAGCATTTAATAATGGTAAAGGTATATATGTGATGAAATGTTTAGGTGGAGGTAATCTGATACAAATAAAAGAAGAGGCCTTTGATTATATCAAGAAATTTCAGTTTACTCATTCAACCGCCGTAGGGATGAAATCACAGGATGAAGTGCTTGCAAATGTTATGATTTTCGAAGGAAAAAGTGTTCCAGCCCATTTGTGCGAGAGGCTTGAAAGGGAAAACAGAAGACTGATAATTGAAGACTGGTGTGAGGGATGCGGAACATGTGTACAGCATTGCAGATATGGTGCACTGCACATGCATAGAGGTAAAGCCCAGGTTGATTTAAAAAAATGTGTACTATGTGGTTATTGTTCCGGATACTGCCCTGAATTCTGCATAAAAATAATATAAAGGGGCAATATAAAATGCGTATTTTAGGTTTGGATATAGGTGACAAGAGAATAGGGGTGGCAATTTCCGATGAACTTGGTATTACTGCTCAGGGTGTAGATATAATTAACAGAAATGGTATGAAAAAAGATATAGATAAAATTTTGAATATGTTGGAAAAGTATAAGGTTAGACGCGTGGTCGTAGGCCTTCCCAAAAATATGAATGGAACTGTAGGCCCCCAAGTTCAATCTGTAAAAAATTTTATTGAAAAAATAAGGTTGCAAACTGATGTTGAATTTGTATATTGGGATGAGCGGTTGACGACGATTGCAGCTGAAAAAATTTTAATTGATGCTGATCTTTCCAGAAAAAAAAGAAAAGGTGTCGTAGACAAATTAGCGGCGGTGATTATTTTGCAAAATTATCTCGATTACAAATCTCGTGTTGACACTTAAAGAAATTTCTTTTAAAATATGATTAATTTGATGAAATGGGGTTGAAGCTCGTGGATATGGAAGAACTAGATGTAATAACCCTTTACGACGAAAAAGGTGATGAAACTGAATTTGAAGTATTAGGTGTTGTGAGTGTGGAAGAAAGTGACTATGCTATTTTGCATCCATTAGATGAAGAAGGGGAAAACGCATACATTTTTAGAATCGATGAAGATGATAACGGTGAAGAGGTTCTGACAGAAGTGGAGAATGACGAAGAATTCGAATTGGTTAAAGAAGCATGGGATGCTGTTTCGGAAGGAGAATTTGAACTGATAGAAGATGAATGATGTCATTTATAATTTTTTTTTAACAAGATGTTAAGGGTTGACAAGATAGATTAAATGAGATTATAATCTTAATTAATTTAAATATTAAAGCCATGAAGAGGAAAATTAAAAATTATTCCCTTATAGAGAGCCGGTGGGTGGTGAAAACCGGTGGGATACTTTTTATTTCCGCCTCTGAGCTGTTGGCGATGAGCCAAACCGGGTAATTCCGATATCGATATTGAGAGTTGCATATTTTGGGAAACTGAAATAGGGTGGCAACGCGGGATACAACCGCCCCTTTACTGGGCGGTTTTTTATTGTGAAACAACAAGGTTCCCGGGCCCGACAGCACTTTGATTGCGTTATCGGGTGGGGTTCTTATTTTTAAAAGGAGAGGATAGCAGTGAACAAAAATCATCTAAGAATACCGGGCCCTACTGAAGTGCCTGATGAAGTATTAGGAGCTATGAACAAACCTATGATAAATCATAGGGGAGAGGAATTTGAAAAGGTTTTCAAAGACGTTTCTGAGGGTATCAAATATGTCTTTCAGACCCATAATAATGTCTTAATATTCCCCTCAGCAGGAACAGGCATTATGGAGGCGGCAGTTGTAAATTTATTTTGTCCGCAAGATAAATTGCTTTCGTTCTCCAATGGGGTTTTTGGCGATAGGTTCGCATCTATTGCTGAGACTTTTGGTACAAACGTTGAAAGAGTTACAGTGGATTGGGGCAAGCCAGTTACTCCCGATCTTGTTAGACAACATTTGCGTCGAGATAAAAACAAAGAAATAAAGGGGATATTATTTACACATAACGAAACTTCCACTGGTGTATTAAATGATATAAAATCCCTCAGAGAAGCTGTTGGAGATCACCCTGCCTTGGTTGTCGTTGATGCAGTCAGTTCGTTGGGAGCTATTGACTTAAAGACCGATGATTGGGGTCTTGATGTTGTAGTAACAGGAGCACAAAAAGCATTAATGGTACCTCCTGGGCTTGGATTTGTCAGTTTAAGTGAAAAAGCCTTGCATGCAGTTGAAACTTCAAAAATACCGAAGTACTACTGGGACTTCAAGGCCGCAATTAAGAGCCTAAAAAAGCATCAAACACCATACACGCCAGCAATTTCGTTAATTTTCGCGCTAAAGAAATCTCTTGAAATTATAAAATCTGAAGGTCTTGAAAATATTTTTTTAAGGCATAAAAAAATCGCTAAGGCATTGAGAGAAGGAATAAAAGCCATTGGGCTTAAACTTTTTGTCGATGATTTATATGCTTCACCGACAGTGACGGCAATAGATATTTCAAACTTAGGATTCAATTTACAGAAGGTGTTAAAAAGTAATTATAATATCACCTTAGCGGGTGGCCAGAAAAAGTTAAAAAATAGGATAATCAGGATCGGTCATCTCGGGTATGTTGACGGATTGGATATAATTGTGGTACTGTCGGCCCTAGAAATGGCACTTAAAGATAAAAACATCTGTGGTAAAGGAGTAAGAGCTGCAGAGCTAATACTGTCTAGTGGAGGGGAGGATTGAAAAATGCGGATTTTAGTCAGTGACCAAATTGCTGAGGAAGGTGTCCAGATTTTAAGCAAGGAACATGATGTCGATGTTCACACAAAGTTAAGTGAACAACAGTTGATGCAAATAATAGACCAGTACGATGCACTAATAGTAAGAAGTGCGACAAAGGTTACAAAAAGCTTGATCGAAAAAAGCAAATTAAAGGTTATTGGAAGAGCCGGTGTTGGTGTTGATAACATAGATGTCGAAAGCGCGACACGTAAGGGAATTTTGGTTGTAAATGCACCTGAAGGAAATACCATTGCAGCCAGTGAGCATACCATAGCACTTCTGACCTCAGTAGCAAGGAATATTCCTGAGGCTGTCAACAGCCTAAAAAACCGGAAATGGGAAAGAAGTAAATTTATCGGTGTTGAATTAAACAGGAAGATACTTGGCATTATCGGTTTGGGCAGAATCGGCAAAGAGGTTGCAAAAAAGGCATCAGGGCTAGGTATGAATATTATTGCTTACGATCCATATATAAATGATGATGAGAGCTCTCATATTAAATTAACAGATTTTGAAACTGTTCTAAAAGAATCTGATTTTATTACGTTTCACGTACCTCTAACAAAAAACACTTACCATCTTATCGGCAAAAAAGAATTTCAAATGATGAAAAAAGGGGTAATCCTGATTAACTGCGCAAGAGGTGGAATAATAGATGAGCAGGCCTTGTATCAAGAACTGAGTGCCGGTAAAGTTAGAGCATGTGCACTCGATGTTTTCGAACATGAACCACCTGTTGATAGCCCTTTGCTTGAACTCCCAAATGTAGTTGCGACTCCTCACTTGGGGGCTTCAACGGCAGAGGCGCAAATCTGTGTTGCCGTCGATGTTGCAAAAGATGTTTTAAAAGCTTTAAAAGGAGATATGGTCAGCAATCCCGTAAACATGGTGCAAGTGAGAAAAGAACAGTTTTATGCCGTTAAGCCTTACATTTTCCTAGCAGAAAAAATGGGTGACATGTACTCACAAATGAAAAACGGCCGAATTAGAGAGTTAGAAATGGTTTATACCGGTAAAGCTGGAAAATTGAATGTGAAACCGATTACTACTGCTGGCATAAAAGGCCTTTTGTCAAACATACTTCAGTACCCGGCAAACATGGTCAACGCTTCTTTGATTGCTAAGGAGAGGGGTATAAAAATAATTGAGAAAAAGATCAACACTGATCAGGATGCCCCAGGAACTATAGTGATGAGAGTTATCACTGATAAAGGGACCGGTTCCATAACTGGAACAGTGATGGCAAAAGATGATGTAAGAATAACGGCTATTGATGAATACAACCTGTCTTTGATTCCCAGCGGGTTTGTGCTGATTACTTTACATAAGGACAGACCCGGCATAGTAGGAAAAGTTGGAAGCCTTTTGGGTAAAAACGATATTAACATAGCGTATATGCAACTTGGAAGAAAATCTTTTAGAGGTGAGGCCCTTATGGCACTCGGAGTTGATGAGGATTTGCCGGATGAAATAATAAACCAAATTAGGCAAATTGAAGACTTATCAAATGCTGTTTTGATTAAGCTCTAAGACCTTGACACTTTTTTTTGATTACAATATACTAATAGCAAATAAGCCTTACATAGGAGGAACAGATGGGTGTTGGGAAAGGAAGAACAGAAAAAACGGCGTATTCGTTTGATGGAAGAAAAGTTAAAAGAAAGTGATAATAAGTTGACACCACAGAGAAGAGCCGTGCTCGATGTACTTATAGAAAATCAATCTAAGCACCTAAGCACAGAAAATATATATGATTTGGTAAAAAGCAAGTTCCCCGATGTAGGGTTGGCTACTATTTACAGAACCCTGCAGCTCTTTGATGATCAAGGGATGATAAAGAAAATGGATTTTGGAGACGGATGCTATAGGTATGAATTGAGTGAAGATGAAAAACATCAACATCATCACTTGATGTGCATAAGATGTGGAAATGTATATGAATTTGATGATGACCTTTTGGAAGAGTTGGAGCAAAAGATTAGAACCAAAAATAATTTTTTTGTGACTGACCATGTCGTTAAATTTTTAGGTTACTGTTCAAAGTGTCAAGACAAATAAATTGTGTCTAGGCAGATAGATCATGATGACCACCCGTAAAACGGGTGGTTTGCTTTAGCTCAATAAGTGCATTTTTTTCTAAAAAAAATTTTTGCAAGCTCTGCGGTAGCAAAAGGTATCAAACCGAATCCGATGATTAAGTCCCATTCTCCAATTGTTAAGTGGGTTGTATCAAACACAACCCTTAACATAGGGACGTATAAGGCCAGAAGCAGCAAGACAAAAGAAACAAGGGTTGCAACTACCATGAACTTATTGGAAAACAGGCCTATTTTAAAGACAGAATTTGTTTCAGAACGCGAGGTATACGCCCTTAATAATTCACTGAAGATTAGTGTTGTAAAAGCATATGTCCTGGCTACCTCTATGCTGGCACCAGTTGTCAATGCATAAACAAATACACCTAAGACCGCAATTGCCATAGAAACACTCTGTATTGATATTTGTATTTTCATTCGTTTATCCATGATTGGAGCATCAGGTTTTCTTGGCGGTTGTTTCATGATATCAGGTTCTTTTTTCTCAATTCCTAGCGCTAATGCCGGAAATGCGTCAGTCAGCAGGTTAAGCCAAAGGATTTGAATCGGTTTTAGCGGAACTGGTAGTCCTATAAGCATTGCTGTAAAAATGATGAGGATTTCTGCAATGTTACAAGACAATAGAAAAAATACGAACTTGCGTATGTTAGAATAAATAACCCTACCCTCTTCAACTGCTGATACTATGCTGGCAAAGTTATCATCAGTGAGAATCATATCAGCAGTTTCTTTGGCGACATCTGTTCCTGTGATGCCCATGGCTACTCCGATATCTGCTTTTTTCAGGGCGGGAGCATCATTTACCCCGTCACCTGTCATTGCTACGATGTTTCCGTTTTTCTTTATAGCATCGACTATCCTCAATTTATGCACAGGAGAAACCCGTGCGTATACAGATACATTGTTAGAGGCAGACGCTAGCTTATCATCACTTAAGGACTCTAATTCTGCACCGGTCAACACCGTAGTTTCATCATCGAGTATATCGAGTTGTTTAGCTATTGCAACAGCAGTTTCTTTATAATCCCCGGTTATCATTATTGGTTTTATGCCAGCTTCCCTACATATTTCTATTGCTTTTTTGGCCTCTGTTCTAGCGGGGTCAATCATACCGACTAAACCTACAAAAGTTAAATCCTTTTCGATAGCATCAATGTTTAATTCTAAGGGCAGTACATCATATTCTTTGTACGCAAATGCAAGCACTCTCAGGGCCTGAGCTGCCATCTTATTATTAACTGATAGAATTTTATTTTTTTCAATATCTGATAGAAGCGAGATTTTACCAGATTCCTGCATAGTAGTGGATAAGCTCAATATCACGTCAGGGGCTCCTTTTGTATATGCAACATATTTATTCCCTAGAGGGTGAAAGGTTGTCATACGCTTTCTCTCAGAATCAAAAGGGATCTCATGGATGCGGGGCATAGATTTCGACAGTTCTTTATCCCTTACACCCGCTTTTGCAGCTGCAACTATCAAAGCTCCTTCAGTTGGATCACCGATTATTTGCCAGGTCTTTTCACTTGCTCCTTTTGCGCCCTCTTCCAGACGCGCATCATTGCATAGGACACCCATTGTTAATAGTAGCATCAAATTTGACTCTTGTTCAGGTTTTATTATTCCGCCGTTTATTGTGAAATCTCCTTTAGGCTTATAACCTTCTCCACATACTGAAAAAAATTTGTTATTCACGTATATGTTCGTGACCGTCATTTCATTTTGCGTTAGAGTGCCGGTTTTATCTGAGCATATTACAGTCGTGCTACCAAGTGTTTCTACCGCATGAAGTTTTTTTATGATGGAATGCTTTTTAACCATTCTTTGCATTCCAATGGCGAGTACTATCGTAACTATTGCTGGTAGGCCTTCAGGGATAGCTGCCACAGCAAGACTTATCGCAATCATAAACATTTCTAAAAAATCTATACCCCTAAGCAAGCCCAGGAAAAAAACAATACCGCATACTGCAAGGCTTGCGGTCCCGAGTATTTTACCTAATTGTTCCAATTTTTTTTGGAGGGGAGTATCATCTTCTTTATAGGACTTTAACATCTCAGCAATTTGGCCTATCTCTGTCTGCATCCCTGTTTCAACCACAATCCCTTTAGCCCTCCCATAAGTTACAACAGTACCCATAAATGACGAATTGGTTCTGTCTCCTAAAGGCACTTCATCTTCAAAAACGATATCAGCATCTTTTTCAACAGGGACGGATTCACCTGTGAGCGAAGATTCATCAATTTTTAAATTTACACTCTCAACTAATCTGAGGTCGGCGGGTACATAATCTCCAGCTTCAATCAATACGAGGTCACCTGGTACAAGCTTTCTTACAGGTAATTCTACAATATGGCCGTCACGTATTACTTTTGCCTCAGGTGCAGCCATTTTCTTTAGGGCTTCTAACGCCTTACTTGCCTTCGATTCTTGTATGACGCCCAGTGTTGCATTTAGTATTACTATAAGGACGATTACTACGAAGTCAGTAACCTCTCTGATTAAGAGCGAAAAAATACTCGCGACAATAAGTATTATTACCAAAAAGTTCTTAAACTGTCCCAAAAGCATCTCCCATAAAGTAATCCCCTGTTTTCCAATCAATTCATTAATACCATAATCCTTTAGTCTCTCATTAGCAAGCTCTGTTGAGAGACCTTTTTCAACGTCTGTTTTAAGCAAATCTATTATTTTTGATTTATCTAGTGTATGCCAATTTTTGTTTTCCAATAATAGACTCTCCTCCTTACTTTATATTGTTTTGCTAAAGGTTAAATGTATTGTTCAAAAAAATTGTTTAATAAAGCCAAATTACACGTATTTGATAAAATCTTGTGTAATAGTCAACGATATTTGAAATCAAGCTTTTAACGTACTGTTAGTATACTATATTTATGCTATTTTATTTTATTCTAAACCCCAGCTGATCAGCTATAGCCTAAATAGCGTGCTATACTTAAAATGACAAGACCTTTAACATTTTTGGTCAAATGTTAAAGGTCTTGTCATCCAGACGCATCCGGACGATAAAGCCAGGTTAATCCGTGATGGTGACTTTATCAAACGACTACTCCCCTCTAACGGGAAATTTTAAATATTCTTTTATTGGTTATATTATAACATAAAATGCAAAAAATGCAATAATTACTTGAATGAACTTTAAGAGGCAATTATTGACTCTATCCGACAACAACGGTAAACTTAGAATAGCCAGTTTTTACGTTTACACGTGAAAGGAGTCTTTATGGTGAATAAGGTTAAGTATATAGCACGAGCTGCAGTTATAGCTTCAATATATGCCGCAATAACTTATTTTCTTAGACCGCTCAGTTATGGGCCAATACAAATACGAGTTTCGGAAGCATTGACACTCTTGCCTATGATTGAGACTTCGGCTGTGCCGGGCCTATTTGTGGGATGTTTGATTGCCAACATTTTGGGCGGGCAGGGTCCGTGGGATATTTACGGAGGAAGTTTGATTACTTTGTTGGCTGCATATCTCACGAGCAAAACCAATAAACCATCGCTCGGCGTCGTACCGCCGGTCGTTTTAAATGCCTTCGGTGTATCTTATTATCTTTCAATATTGTATAATTTACCTTACTGGATAACGGTTTTATACGTGGGAATTGGACAGTTGATCTCAGTTGTAGGTTTGGGATTACCGCTTTATTTAACCCTGAAAGCTAAATATTTTCGAAATTAAGGGGGAGGTCTAGTTGGGTATAAGGTTACTCTTGCACAGAATTTCCGAGGATACCAGCTTAAAAATTCTCAAAAAGAAGTTATTATATTCGTTAATTTTTTTTACCATTCTTGTTGTCATAGCTATAACGGTATTTAACATGTTACTCTTGCCTAAAGATTGTACTGACAACTTCAACGTTAGTTTTACAATACAGCAAGGAACTACGGCAAAACAAATTTCAAATGCGTTGGAGCAAAAGGGCTTAATTAAAAATTCGTTTGCCTTTAATCTATATGCGAAAATGAAGGGGTTGGACATGAAGATCAAATCAGGTACATACATGCTAAAGCCGTCAATGACAGCAAAAGAAGTCCTGGCTAAAATGGTTTCTGGTGATGCAAACAACACCGATATTGTAGTTACAATACCAGAGGGCAGTACACTTGAACAAATAGCTACTATATTGGAAAGGAATGATCTGATTACAAAAAAAGAATTTATAGAATCAGCAAAGATAGAGAATTATAAAATTAAATTCGATTTTTTAGAGGATTTCCCTGAGACTGATTTAGAAGGACTACTCTTCCCGGATACGTATTTTTTTGTAGAAGGCAAACCTGCGAGCTTTTATATAGAAAAAATGCTTGCTAGATTTTATGAGCAATATTATTTAAAAAATGATTTTAAACAAAAAGAAAAACTTTTGGGTATAGATACATACGAAGTCGTAACTATTGCTTCAATAGTTGAGGCTGAAGCAAAGCTTCAAAAAGAAAGACCGATAATTTCCTCAGTTTTCTACAACAGATTAGCAAAAGGTATGCCCCTTCAATCGTGCGCAACAGTCATGTATGCTTTAAACGAACATAAAGAAGATCTTTATACAGAGGATTTACAGGTTGATTCACCGTATAATACTTACATAAATCCAGGCCTTCCGCCTGGGCCTATTGGTTCACCTGGGCTGGATTCCATAATTGCGGTCTTAAATCCTGCTAAGACAAACTATCTATATTTTGTTGCAAATGGCGACGGGTCACATACATTTAATGAGACTTTTTCAGGTCATCTTGAAGCAAAAAAAAGAATAGAAAATAGGAACAAATAGAATGGTTTTGATGGATTGAAGGAGGATTGATTAATGGTTAAACCAGAACTATTAGCCCCTGCCGGTAATCTGGAAAAGCTAAAATTTGCTTTAGTTTACGGGGCTGATGCTGTTTACATCGGAGGAAAAGAATTTAGTCTTAGGGCTGGTGCCGACAACTTTAGCCGTGAAGAAATAAAAGAAGGTGTAGAATTTGCACATAAACTCGGTAAAAAGGTATATTTGGCATTAAATATATTTATACACAATAAAGATATCGATGGTATCACCGATTATTTGAGGTTTATCAGTTCAAGAAGGGTAGATGCGGTTATTGTATCAGATCCTGCTGCCGTCAGAATCGCAAAGAAAGTTGCACCCAATCTTAAAATACATCTTAGCACACAAGCCAATACGACAAATTGGGTAAGCTGTGACTTTTGGCATGACCATGGCGTTTCTCGGATAATACTTGCAAGAGAGCTTGGATTAAATGAAATCGAAGAGATCAGGCAAAGGACATCTCCATCTTTAGAGTTAGAGATTTTTGTACACGGAGCTATGTGCATCTCGTACTCAGGTAGATGCTTGATGAGCAACTATATGGCTTATAGGGATTCTAACAGGGGGGACTGTGCACACCCCTGCAGATACAGGTACTATTTAGTCGAAGAAAAAAGGCCGGGCCAATACTATCCAGTATTTGAGGATGAACGCGGAACATATTTTTTTAACTCGAAGGATTTGTGTATGCTTGATAAAATACCACAATTGGCGTCATTGCGACTGACCAGCTTTAAAATTGAAGGTCGAATGAAGAGTGTCCATTATGTCGCACAGGTTACAAAACTGTACAGACAGGTGATCGATGAGTATTATAAAAACCCGCAAGACTTTAGATTTTCCGATGAGTGGATTAAGGAATTAAGAAAAGTAACGCATCGAGAATTTACACATGGTTTTTTATACGGGAAGCCGGACTGCTTAGACCAAACTTATGAAAGCAGCAGCTATTTGGCCGAATACGATCTGGTGGGAGTGGTATTGTATTATGACAAGACTACAGGTTTTGCGACGGTTGAAGAGAGAAATCCCTTGAATAGAGGCGATGTAATAGAATTTTTAAATCCTAAAGGAAAAAATTACAGACAAAAGATTACCGAACTGTTTGATAATGAAGGGAACCGAATTGAAAGAGCCGCACACCCCAAACAAATCTTTAGAATTAAAACAGACTTTCCATCATCTCAATTTACAATACTAAGAAGACCGAGGAATAATGCACCATTTTAGAGGGCATTATAAAACTCGGTGATATATGATGCTTAAAAAGCGTACTTTTGTGTTACTCATTTTTATTTTAGTTATATCTTCTTTGCTTGCTTTGCGCCTATTCTACATTCAGGTATTTAACAGCTATTATTTTAGTGAAAGGGCTATTGCCCAAAAAAGCGAATTTTTTTCGGGTAATATACGAGGCGATATAGCTGAGAGGAATAATATTTCTTTACTAGGTTCATATCTTGATCCATATGTCATTGTTTCGCCCGGTTGGCTAATGGAATCTGAAAAGAAGATGCTGATTGAAAACGGATTATTAAAAAATAGTGAAGTTGAAAAGCCCGTTGTTTTAAGTGTTACACAGGAGAACATTGCAGTGCTAAATTCTTTAAAAGGGAAAACCCCGGGGCTTTATTTTTATAGAAAAAAAACGCGTTATGGTCCCGCTGCTGTAGCAACACATTTGGTAGGCTATAAGGGTCAAACGGGAATTGAAAAAGCTTTTGATGATATTTTGAAAAGCAGACATAAAGAAATAGAGATTATTACAGACGGCCTGGGGCAGCCCATTCCGGGACTGTCAGCTTCAAAAACTGATAGCATTCACAACCCTTATGTAAAACTCACTTTAGACTATAAAGTTCAGATAGCTGTAGAGAATATTATGGATATATGCGGGAAGAAAGGTGCAGTTGTAGTACTGGATGCCGAAACCGGAGAGATCCTGGCAATGGCGAGTCGACCGAATTACAAACAATATAAATTAGAGAATTATCTTGACAGAAAAGATGCACCATTAGTAAACCGCGCAGTAGAAGCATTTACCCCGGGGTCAATATTTAAAGTCGTGTTACTTGCAGCCGCACTAGAAGAGGGGGTTACAGATCTCGATGAAGTATTTGAGTGCACAGGGTCGGTTAAATTAGGAGGCAATATTTATAAGTGTTCTAGTTATGAAGATGGAGGCCATGGCAAAATAACCCTCAAGGATGCAGTTGCTCGCTCATGCAACTCTGTGTTCATCGAGCTGGGTATTAGGCTTGGAAAAGAAAAGATAATCGAATATGCGAGACTTTTTGGTTTAGGCAATCCTGTTCCAATTGGACTTCCCGAGGAAAAAGGTGGTTCTATTCCTGACGCTAAAGAGACATATTTCCAGGATATCGGGAATCTTTCGATAGGACAGGGCAAAATTACAATGACACCTCTTCAGGCTGCACAAATGATGCTGATTATTACTAATGATGGTGTTTTAAAATCACCTTATCTGTTGATTGAGGCAATAGATGAAGAAGGTCGAATACAAACAATTAATAAGCAAAAAGACAGGAAAATTATAACTGACGCTACAGCAAAAAAAGTTAGAGAAGCCCTGTATGCTGTTACTCAATATGGGACAGGCACTATGGCAAATAATACCAAATCGACAATCAGGTGTGCAGGAAAGACAGGAACTGCGGAAATAATTAAAGATGTTTATCATGCTTGGTTTGTAGGATATTTTCCTGAGGATAAACCAAGGTATATCGTAACTGTTTTTTTAGAAAGGGGAGGGTCTGGGCCAACACAAGCAGCACCTGTATTTCGTGATATAGCCAATAAATTGCTCGAAAATGAAAAAAAAGAATAATAATTATTTTGAAAACCATGCACTTTTTTTTATCCACAGTCATATATTATATGTACCGCACAGGAGGTGTCATTAATGGAAAACACCCTGTCAGTACTGTTGACTTTGGGTTTTTTATTTTTCAAACAAATATTCCTCTGGATGGGATATATTACAAATACAGCCACTTTTCCTCAACCGCTTACTCCCCAAGAAGAGGAGACATATATAAAATTATGCAGAAATGGAAATGAAGAGGCGAGGAACATCCTTATAGAAAGAAATTTAAGACTTGTTGCACATATAGTAAAAAAGTTTACCAGTACAGGAGAGGATATGGATGATTTGATTTCAGTAGGGACAATTGGCTTAATTAAGGCCATAAATACTTTTAATAAAAACAGAGGGAGTCGTCTGGCTACTTATGCTGCAAGATGTATTGAAAATGAAATATTGATGAATCTCAGGGCTGCAAAAAAGACGAAATCTGAAGTTTCACTACAGGATCCTATAGGGATCGATAAAGAGGGAAATCAGATTTCGTTGATTGACGTTTTAGGGACCGATACAGATGCAATTTCCGATGAAATTGCTCAAAAGCTTCAGGAGCAAAAATTATATGAGAAAATAAAAACTTCACTTAAATGCCGTGAACGGGAGGTCCTGGAACTCAGATATGGCCTATTTTCAGGTTCAGGTAAAACACAAAGAGAGATTGCTAAAATCTTAGGTATATCAAGATCATATGTATCCCGTATAGAAAAGAGGGCAATAAAAAAGTTGTTTAAGGAGCTTCAATCAGACTGTTGCAAATAACCCTCTTTTTTTATAATATTAACTTGACATTATTATTGATAATAAAAGAGGGCCAACATGTTTCAAATATTTTTACCCGATCTTTACGTAAATGATATATATCAATTAAAAGTCAGCTATTTCATTAACAGAAACATAAAAGGAATTCTGATTGATCTTGACAATACTTTATTACCTTGGGATTCATATAATCTGAATCAAGGGCACAAAGAGTGGATTGAACAGTTCAGACTTAATGGCATTTCTGTTTGTATAATTTCCAATAACAAATCCGATCGTGTTAACAAATGCGCAAAAATCCTAAACATACCTGCTGTTTCAGGCCCGCTGAAACCTTCAAAGAGCGCCTTTTTAAAAGGTTTAAAGATATTGGGTACGACTCCTGAACAAACCGCCTCCATTGGAGATCAGATTTTTACAGATGTTTTCGGGGCAAAAAGGATGGGTATTCATGCAATACTTGTTAAACCATTAAGTAAAAAAGAATTTTTTGTCACAAGGTTGATGAGAAAAATTGAACGTTATGTCTTAAAAAAAATAAGATAGATAAGACAAACGGGGGGAATAAAAGATGGAGCTTCTTACAATAGATAAAAAACTACCCCATTTTTTGGAATATAATATTTTCGAACCTTTAATTCTTATAAATGAGTTAAAGAAAATTGTCAAAGAATTAAAACAAAAAAATCCTTGTCTAAAAAATTACAAATTGATGGATGTCGGTTTTAGCTCAAGCAAAACACGAACCCAACCGCGAATGAGACTGTATTTTATTAAAAAGAGCCTTTAACTAGGGCTTTTTTTATTGCATTCAGAAAAGAGGAATTCTGGTATATTTTGTTGAAATATATATTTAAAAAAACTAGAGGGATTTACCATGATAGGGCTTGGTGATAATAAACTTGCCAATATTTTTTTGGAAGAGAATATTCTCACAGAAGAACAGTTGAGGAGTGCTCTAGAGATTCACCGTGAAAGCAAAAAAAGTTTTAATGAGATTTTAACAGAATTGGGTTTTGTAACAGAAAAACAAATAATCGATGCACTAGGATTAAAATTGGGTAAGCCATACGTTAAATTAAGCGAATATTCTTTTAGTGAGAAAATCATAAATATTTTACCTGAATATATACTAAAAAAATATTGTGTTTTTCCCATAAAAAAGGATGGAAATGTGTTGACCATTGCTATGAACGACCCATTAAACTCATATGCTGTTGATGAAATTAAGATATTAACAGGGCTTGATATTCGAGTAATGTTTGCATCGAAAAAGGATATCGAAAATGCGATTGCCAATTATTATCCATTTGCAGATTCGAGCAAAACGGGAATTTTTGAAACAAAAAAGGCAACATCTACTGTAGAAGAAAATAATGAAACGACTGAGGGATTTGTTGAAGCTAAAACTGCTCCCGTCGTTCGCCTTGTGGATACTATAATTGAACAGGCCATCAAAAAAGGTGCAAGCGATATACATATAGAACCTCAGGAAAAGAACTTACGGATAAGATATCGTATTGATGGTATGCTTTATGAAGTCATGGATTTTTCCAAAAGTATGCTTTCATCTATTTCAACGAGGATAAAAATAATTGCAAGCATGGACATAACAAAAAAAAGAGTACCTCAAGATGGCAGAATACAATTACACTTCGATAATAACGATGTTGATATAAGGGTATCTACACTGCCCACAATAAATGGTGAAAAAATCGTCCTGAGGCTGTTGAATCGGAGTAATGTTCTCATGGATATAAAAAAATTAGGGTTTAATTCAAGACAGATTGACAGGCTTCTGGATATGCTGAAGTTTCCGTACGGCATGATTCTGGTGACAGGCCCAACCGGGAGCGGGAAAACGACCACACTTTATTCCATGTTAAATATTATTAACAGGTCTACTGACAATATTGTGACACTTGAGGACCCAATTGAATACTCCATACAAGGTGTTAATCAGGTTCAAATAAATCCTAAGGGAGGGATTACTTTTGCCAATGGTTTAAGATCAATATTAAGGCAAGATCCCAACATTATAATGGTGGGTGAAATAAGGGATTATGAAACCGCGGAGATTTCAGTCAGAGCTGCACTGACAGGCCACCTTGTTTTTTCAACCTTGCATACGAACAGTGCATCGGGAACAATTTTGAGGCTTCTAGATATGGGAGTTGAACCTTACCTTCTTGCGTCATGCTTAGTAGGGGTAGTATCACAAAGGCTTGTACGTAAGATATGTACTAAATGTAAACAGGGCCGTAAAGCAAATGAACTGGAAATTGCTTATTTGGGGGTTAACGATAGTTTAAACATTTATAAAGGAAAAGGTTGTGCCGCTTGTGGCCAGACGGGGTACCGCGGTCGGACCGCAATTGGTGAAATCGTCAGAATTACACCAACACACAGGGAATTAATATCAAAACGGGCAACGTCTCAACAGATAGATAAAATATCTCGAAGCTGCAATTTCGAAAGCTTAAAAGAAAACGGGATTGAACTTGTGAAAAATGGAATTACTACAATAGATGAATTAAAGCGTGTCATATATCAAGAATGAATTCTTCCTAAAGCACAAAAAAACCTTGTAGACATGTTTATCCAAAACGTATCTTTTTAGGGCTGATAAAAGTGACACTCTTTTATTATAAAGGTAAAAATTTATCAGGTGAAGTTGTTGAAGGTGTACACGAAGCTCAAAATGAACTTGATGCTGTTTCAATGCTAAGACAAAAGGGCTTTTATCCGGTTAAAATCAGAAAGAGGTCTTACACATTTTACAACATAGTTCGTATTATTAGGCGTTCATTTAACAAAATTGAGCAAAGAGAGCTAGCAGTTTTTTGTAGGCAATTTGTCGTATTGCTAAGGGCCGGTATTACGATTATTGAAAGCCTTGAGATCTTGGACAAGCAATCCGTAAATAAGTATCTCAAGTATGCGGTCGGTAATGTAATAAAGGATATAAAAAAAGGAATGACTCTAACAGATGCCTTCAAAAACAACCCTGAGGTGTTTTCAGATGTATTTGTCAGTATGATAGAAGCAGGAGAACTTGCTGGCAATTTAATAAGTGTTCTTGACAAATTGGCGCTTCACTATGAAAAATGCGCCATAAAGAGTGGAAAAATCAAAAATGCCTTAACTTATCCGGCTATTCTCGGCATGGTTTCACTAATAGTTGCAATTTTTCTAGTTGTAAATATAATTCCTGTTTTTGAAGGGATTTTTAGCAAAGCAGGAGTAGAATTACCTTTTGCTACAAGGTTTTTATTGATTATTAGTCAACATAATATAAGCCTAATTGTTTTATTCTCAGTTTTGATAGTACCGATAATTCTGCTCATTTATTCAATAACAGCAAAGGGAGCATATTTTATCGACGAGGTAAGACTTAAAATACCAATTTGGGGCAGGATTAAAGTAAAAGCGCTTTCTGCCGACCTTTGTAGATTATTGTCAATTCTTGTATCAAGTGGTGTCCCTTTATTAGATTCATTAAGAATTGCTAGCAGGACATTAAATAATCGTGTGTTCCAGAAAGAGTTAGCTTTGATCCAAAAAGCTTTAGCGGATGGAAAAGGTTTTGCTGAGGTGATGAATCCTGACGTTTTTCCTTCTATGATGATAAAAATGATTGCTGTGGGAGAAGAGACGGGTAATTTGGAGCTTACACTTGATAAATCGGCTGATTTTTTTGAAAATGAGGTTGAACTTATGGAGGAAAGATTAATAGCTCTTATTGAACCTGTGTTGATAATAATAATGTCGTTAATTGTTGGTTTTATAGTTCTGGCAGTGGTATTGCCTATGTCTAGTATCTATAATTTTTATTAAGATATGAATTGTTTTTATCATACTCACTTCTAATAAACATTGATTTTTTGGAGGTGGATTTATGCTTCTTGATAGATGTTTTAGAAGTGAAAGAGGATTTACTCTAATTGAATTAATAATAGTTATAGCAGTTATAGCGATTTTGGCTACTGTTGCCATCCCCAGGGTAGTAGGTGTCCTGCAAAGGGCAAAAGACAATACACTGCAGGCAAACATTTCAATAGTACATAATGCCATTGAGCGGTACTACGCAGAAACAGGTCAGTACCCAAATGACTTCACTGATCTTACAACAAAAGTGACGATAGATGGTAAAAAATACGGACCGTATCTGGAACGAGTGCCTGAAGAAATAATTAATAATTATACAATCACCGATGGAAATATAGTAAAAAAATAACTTCAGTGTTAGTATTGGAGAGTTTTATGTGACTTTTTTCTTCATAGGTTTATTTATCGGTGGTTGTATAAATGTTGTTGGATATAAACTGCTCCGTAGTAAAACCATCCAATCTTCACATTATAACAGGCTTTATAGTCGCTATAGACTAATTGTAAAATTAATCACAGGATTATTATTTTTTTTCCTTCACAATGTTTATGATCATTCACCGGAATTTTGGGGTTATGCAGTATTTATAACAATCATAATACTATCATCTGTTATTGATATTGCTGCAGGAGTTATTCCAAATCATATCATAATCGCGGGTTTAATCTCAGGCATATTTTTGGGTAGAATCAAGTGCATTGTATTTTATCATATTTATGGTGCTATGCTCGGTTTTTTAATATTTTTGGTGATTTACATATTCTCTAAAGGTGGTATGGGAGCCGGGGATGTTAAATTTGCAGCGGTGCTAGGTTCTTTTCTAGGGGTAAAATTGTTACTATTATCAATAATAATAGCTTTTTTAAGCGGTGCAGCTGTTGGAATGTGGCTCATACTTGTGACCAAAAAAAGCATGAAATCTTCTATTCCCTTTGCACCTTTTATGGGTTTGGGCGCAATTACGTCCTTACTTTGCGGAGAAGGATTAATCGGCATATATATGAACTGAGTAATTTAGTATAAGGGGGATCCTGGATCAAATTGTATGGTTCTCCAAATGGTTTTACTATAATTGAAGTCCTCGTCGTTGTATCTTTAATAGCTTTATTGTCTACAGTCATTTTGCCAGACTTTAAAAGTCTCCTTTTGGATTATAAATTGATAACAGCAGCAAGACAGATGGCTCAAGATCTGAGGCTTACTCAACATAAGGCCATTTCAGAAGGAATACCTTGGAAGGTAATTTTTCAACCATCTTCTAATAGTTATATGATAATTCAAGGTTTCAAATCGTGGAAGCAAGTCAGCTTGCCGGATGGGATCAAGTTTGACTTTGTAGGGTTTCCGAGTAAAACATTAACCTTTTACCCTAGTGGAGCGCCTGTTCCTGCTGGCTCCGTCAAGATCACAAATAACGTTAGATCACTTTACATAATAGCAAGTGTTGCGACAGGCCGTATTAGAATCAGCGAAGCTCTTACCCAAGGTGATTTAAGTGTTCTCAGGTCAAAAAGGGTTTACTTTGATTGAAATAATTATATCCACTGCTATCATAGCGCTACTAAGCTTAACCGTGGGAGGGGTTTTGTCCGAATCTTTCAAAACTAATGCCCAAGAGCTTGATTCCATGATTGCGGTATCTATTGCTCAAGGCAAAGTTGAAGAATTGAGATCTCAGTCTTTTGTAAAGATTTACAAAGAGTTGCCGATAGTTACCGAGAAAGACATAAGTTTTAACGGAAAGGTTTTTAAGCAAAAGATCAATGTGTTTTTAGAAAATGATAGTTTAATTAAAATTGTAGTTTCTGTTCAGTTGAAAGGTGGGGAACTTCAGCTTGTCACTTACAAGGGAAACTATTAAGTTAGAAGCGGGGTTTACACTTATAGAGCTCGTAGCATCTATTTCCTTGCTAGTCATCGTGACGTTTACAGTGTTAAGCGTATATAAATACTGCATGAGCACATATGAGACGTGTTATGAAAAAATATCTTCTCAACAAAATGCCAGGCAAGCTCTTATTATGCTGTCAACTGCTATTCGACAGGCTGATTCCGTAAATGTTGTGTCACCCTATAAAATAGAATTAAGGACCTTTGAAGGTGAAAATATTCAATATTATTTTGAGAAAAACGCTTTAACGGGTAAAGGGACATTGTACAGGGAAAAAAATAAAGGCAAGAATCCAGTAGCAGAACTTGAGGCCGTCAATTTCCGTTTAGCCGATAATGGTAAAACTGTACAGGTGGAACTTATTTTTGGTCCTCAAGACAACAAGATATGCACTAAAACTAAAGTGATGCCATCAGGTTACTTATACAGGTGAGCTTAATGCTGCATTAAGCATTGTGTTACACATTTTAATATATAAAAAGGGTATAGAAGTAAGAAAGGATAGGCATTATGGTGCAAATTTTCTAATAAAAAAATGTGCTAGCAGAGGGGTTAAAAAGGTGTTTTTTGCTCCCGGTTTGGTAGGAATAGATATTGGTACAAAAACAATTAAGGCCATTCTGTTATGTGCTGATAAGGGAAAATACGTTGTAAAAAAAATTGCAAAGGTAGACAATCCTATTAAAAGTACTTTTTTTACAGGGAAAGCATTAGAGATTAAAAAAATGACAAAATGTTTAAATCAGATTGCGCGAAGTTTCCCGTGTAAAAGATGTATCGTTGGAATCCCGAGTTACACACGTGATAATGAGAAATTTGCAGTTTCCAAGAATGGAGCAAGAAGAACTCAGTGAGGCCGTTGTACTGGGAGGCTCAGGAATTTTTTTCTAAGTTTGATGATGAGTACATAAGTGATTACGAGCTCTTGGAATTAAATGAAAACGCTTGCAGGGTTATGACTGTTGCAACCTTAAAGAAAATAGCTTTTGATTATTACATGATGATAGAAGATGCAGGTTTTCGAGTTGAAGCGATAGACGTTTATCCATTATCTTATGCAAGAGTTTTAAATTTAGCAGAAGTAAACTCTGTAACTGCCGTAATTGACATAGGTTATTCTCATTGTGAAATAACAATAATAGAAAAAGGCAAAGTATCATTAAGTAGAAATATGAAGTTTAAAACTGCTCTGGAAAAATCCTCGAGATTTAACGACAATCTTGGAACCAATTATATTTATAACGAAAACGATATGACAATTTCATCTCTTGACGAACTGGTGCTCGAAATTTTAAGATTATTAGATTTTTATTCTACACAATGGAGCAAACATAACGTCGAGACCATAGTTTTTATTGGTCACGGCAGTATTTCTATGCAACTTCAAGAGATATACCCTTTTTACTTTAATATACCGGTAATCGACGCCGAGCAAATATGCCAAAAATTGATTATTGTAGACACACATGATTTTAATATCAACGAATTTTTCAGTTCAATAGGATTTGCTCTGAGGAGATAACTGAATGCATAAATTAAACCTTATTCCACCAGATTTAAAGGAGAAAAAACACGAGAAAAAATACTGGGTTTTCTTTTTGTGTACCGTATGCCTATTTTTAATTATAATCTTTTTCTCTATTTATATTGAAAATGAAGTTTCAAAAATTGATAAAGAAATTGAACAAATAGCATCAGAATATTGTACATTTGAAGAATCTATAACTAGAAAAGAAATAAAATCAGTGGATATTGATGTAGCACAAGAAATTTATGATGAAATAATAAATCATAAGATTAAAAGTTCAATTTTTCTTAACAACGTACTTTCAGTTAAACCTGTTGATGTATCAATTAACAATATATTTTTAAATGACGAGGGGTTCTTGACAATAGAAGGTTACGCCCCCAAAAGCTCGTCGGTTGCAAATTTGCTCAATAAATTATATGAAACAGGGGCTTTTAATGATATTGTTTTAGACTTTATCAGTCATAGACAACATACGTATGTGTATACTGATTACGCTTTTCGAGTAACCTTTCAAATAAAGAGAGCGGAGCAGAAATGAAAATAAATACTTGGAACAAAATACTTTTATCCAGGACACTGACAAAACGCGAAAGATTATTACTAATAATACTCATGGCAGTTATTATTTGTTACATTATATTTGTGCGACTAATCCCGTCTATTAATCTTTTAAATGCAAAAAAAAATGAACTACAACAGTTAAAAATAAAGGTTGCGGATGCTAGAAAGTCAACTTACTTCAGTCAAAATCTGGGTTTTGGTCTTGATGATGAAAGTAATAAATTAAATGCCTTAAACAAAATTCTTGGGAAATTGCCTAATAATCCGGACATCGCACAATTGATAACCGAACTTGAAAACAAATGTGAAAGCCATGATGTGAAAATTTTATCTGTTGAACAGCAGGAGCGCGAGGAGAGGGGAAAATTGAAACTATTACCCATCAAGGTCACATTAAGTGGTAATTATAATTCTCTTATCAGTATACTAGAAGATTTGGAGAATAGTGATGGAAACTCCAAAATAGTAAATGTTAGCCTTAATTTGCGCGAACATGACAATGGACAAATTGACTTGGCATTAAACACATGGGTTTTAATTTTTACAATAAATTTATACCATATTTTTGCTACCACTTCGGGGTGAATACAAAAGTGAGAAAAAAAAGCAATATAGTATTAATCGGTTTTATGGGAACCGGGAAAACGTCAATCGGAAGAAAAACAGCTAAAGTTCTCGGAAAAGGTTTTGTGGACACAGATATTTTAATAGAAGAAACATTATCAATGACGATTCCGGATATTTTTAAACACTTTGGCGAACCCTTTTTTAGACAACAAGAACTAAAAGCTGCTATAAAGGTATCTGACTATAAGAATCATGTGATCGCAACAGGAGGAGGTATAGTGACGGTTCCCAAAAGCTTAAACATGCTCAGAAAAAATGCTATAATCATTTGGCTCAAGTTACCTTTTAATACAATTATAAAGAGAATAATAAAAGATGCTGGCAGGCCATTAGCTTTTGATAAAAACGATAATCAACTAAAAGCTTTGTTTGACAGTCGATCGCGGTTGTACGCCGAGCATTGTGATGAAATTGTCGAGTTGGAAGGAAGATCAATCGAACAGGCTGCAATGCAGATAGTAGAAATATATGAGAAAACAGCAGTTTAAGCTATTCAAAAAAAAGGAAATATGATAAAATTATTTATGAGTTTTTGTATCAGAATCGTTTTTTTTCAGGGGAATGTTTATGCACATCAAGATAATAAATGGTGCAAATCTTAATATGCTCGGGGTTAGGAATAAGAATATTTATGGTTGTTCTAACCTTCAAGATATAAATCGTGAGATTGCTTCAAAAGCTAGGGAAATAGGGGTTGTTGTTAGTTTTTTTCAATCAAATGATGAAGGAAAAATCATTGATGAGATTCATAATTGTATAGATAATTGTGATGGTATTATAATAAATCCCGGGGGTTATACTCACTATAGTATCTCTATACGTGATGCAATAGAGTCTGTTCCTATGCCCGTAATTGAGGTACACTTAAGTAATATATTCTCAAGAGACGATTTTCGTAGAAATACTGTAACCGGGGAAAAAGCTGTTGGGATTATCGCTGGATTTGGAGCAACTGGTTATTGGCTTGCTGTTCTGGCGATTAATGATCTTTTGAACAAAAGGGAGAATTTGGGAAATTGAATAATACCAGGATAGACAAATTGCGTGAAACAATGGAGCAATATCAATGGGATGGTATTCTTATAAGTAAATCGGAAAATCAATTTTATCTCAGCGGTTTTACTGGCGAAGGGTTAATGTTGATAAGTCACCAACAAGCTGCGTTAATCACAGATTTTAGATATGGACAACAGGCAAAATCAGAAGCTCCAGATTTTGAAGTAATCGATTTAAAAAATGGCAAATCTCACCTTTCAACTGCTTCTGACTTAATAAAAAAACTTGAAATCTCAAACTTGGCGATAGAAAGTCATCATCTTACAGTTAAGGCTTTAACCGATCTTAGATCTCTTTTAAGTGCAATAAACGTCTCTTCAATCAAAATATCTGAGACAAGTGGAATTATTGAAGATATGCGCTCAATAAAAGGGCAACGAGAAATTCAAACGATCAAAAAGGCTCAGGAAATCACTGACAAAACATTTGTTCATATTCTTGATTTTATAAAACCAGGCATATCGGAAATCGATATAACCTGTGAAATCGAATACTATATGAAAAAAAATGGGGCTCAAGGTCCTGCTTTTAAGCCTATCGTGGTTTCTGGTTTGAGGAGTTCCCTGCCCCATGGGGAACCTACTTCTAAAAAGCTTGTACCTGGTGATTTTATCACACTCGATTTTGGAGCCAGATATGATTATTACTGTTCTGATATGACCAGGACAATCTTTTTGGGTAAACCTACATCTAAGCAGGTACAAATTTACAACATCGTTATTGAAGCGCAAAAAAGAGCCATTGACAGCATCAAACCTGGTTTTTTGAGCAATGAGATCGATAAAGTAGCACGATCGTTAATTGAGGAAAATGGATTTGGGGATTTTTTTGGGCATGGTCTTGGACATGGTGTTGGAATAGAAGTTCACGAAAATCCAAAGCTGTCTCACAAAAGCGAGACAAAGCTTGAACCGGGCATGGTTATTACGGTTGAACCAGGTATTTATATTGAAAATTTTGGAGGTGTAAGAATAGAGGATATGGTGATTGTAACTTTTGACGGTTGTGTTAATCTTACTCATAGCTCAAAAGATTTAATATACCTTTAAATTTATGAAACTAAAACCGGAGGTGTTGCGCATGATATCTACAAATGATTTGAGAACCGGGGTTACAGTCGAGATCGATGGTGAAGTGTTTACAATAGTTGATTTCCAGCATGTAAAACCCGGAAAAGGTGCTGCTTTTGTGAGGACAAAAATTAAAAATATAAAAACAGGCCAACTTTTTGAGAGGACTTTTAGGGCAGGTGAAAAATTAAACAGAGCAAACATAGAAAGGAAAACGATGCAATATCTTTATTCGAGCGACGATATTTTTTATTTTATGGATACCAATACATATGAACAGATACCATTAAATAAAGACCAGCTTGGCGATGCTATCAAATTTTTGAAGGAAAATTCTGAAGCCATGGTAATGTTTTATGAAGGGGCATCAATTGGCATAGAACTTCCCACTTTTGTAGAACTCGAAGTGATAGATACCGAACCTGGTTTTAAAGGAGATACAGCAACCGGAGGTTCAAAACCTGCCACACTTGAGACAGGTGCAGTTGTTCAAGTGCCCCTTTTTATAGATAAAGGCGATTTAATACGCGTTGACACACGAACTGGTGAATACCTGAGCAGAGTTTAAATTAAAAAGGAGGAGTATAATTGGATAGCCTGAAGTCTAAAATATCTTATATCAGAGGCTTGGCAGACGGCCTTGAGCTGGGAGATACTAAAGAGGCAAAGCTTTTTAACGAAATAGTAAATGTCCTCGGAGAAATGGCAGAAACTGTTGACAATCTTGAAATAACAGTTGATGAAACCCAAGATTACCTCGAAAGCATCGATGAGGATCTAAGTGAACTTGAAAAGGATTATTATTTCAGTGATGAAGATGATGAATATGAGGATTATGAGGATGAAGATTATGAGGATGAAAGTGACATAGAATACGAAGATTACGATTTTGATGAAGATGATTTCGTAGAAATCGAATGCCCCAATTGCAAGGAATCATTCAGTATTGACGAAGAACTCATAGATGAAGATGGAAAAGCAGAATGTCCAAATTGCAAAGAAAAAATTGATGTTGACAATTGAACGCCGAATTCGAAATAGACGCTGATTAAAAAAGAGGGTATACCCCTCTTTTTTTTTTGTTTTAAGTCATAATAATAAGCCAAGCCTAATATAAATTTACAAAAGGAAGGGACAAGAAGATGAATACAAAAAATATCCATTCAGGTCTAAAGGGTAAAATAATAAATGAAATATTTCCAATACTCCCTTTTAATATTAAAAGGATTCTAAAAAAAATACCCGGAGAATATCTCCTCAAAATGGAAGAAATAAGAATTAGACAGGCCAGGCCGCTTATGGTAGTAGTTGGGAATGAGGATTTTTTGGTATCCGAGGATGGAGATATAAACACAAAAGAAGGTTATGTAGTAACAAAAGAAGATGTTATCAAAACACTTCAACTTATTAGTCAAAACTCCATATATGCAGTAGAAGATGAAATAAAAAATGGCTATATTACTGTTTCCGGTGGCCATCGGGTTGGGCTTGCCGGAAAGGCATTGCTTGAAGGTAATAAAATAAAAACATTAAAGCACATTTCTTGCTTTAATATAAGAATAGCAAGAGAAATACAAGGTGTAGCCGACACCATTTTACCTCATATTATTGATAATAATAAAAGAATTTATAGCACCCTTATTATTTCGCCACCAAAAGCCGGAAAAACGACATTATTAAGAGATATCATTAGGCAATTGAGTTATGGGGTACCACGCTACGGAGTAAAGGGTTTCAAAATTGGTCTGGTCGATGAAAGGTCGGAAATAGCGTGTTGCCATGAAGGCGTTCCCCAAAACGATGTAGGAATAAGGACAGATATTATTGACTCATGCCCTAAAGAATTAGGAATAATGATGTTACTTAGATCCATGTCTCCAGAAATAATCGCAACGGATGAGATCGGGAAACCTGAAGATGCACATGCAATTGAAGAGGCACTTAACGCAGGTGTGACAATAATAACGACTGCTCACGGCAGTAACTTGGATGAAATGGAAAGGAGGCCTACCTTAAAAAGGTTAATTGAATTAAATGTCTTTAATAGATTTTTAATATTAGGTTTTACTAAAGGAGTGGGCAGTTTAGAGAAGGTAATTAGCGGTGAAGATTTTTCTGTTTTATATGATTTACATAAAGGAGTGACATGACATGTTTTTAAAAATAATTGGAGGTATTATGGTGATATTCTCTTGCAGCATGATCGGTTTTTTGATGGCCGGGACCTACAAACAAAGGCCAAACGTGTTAAGAAATTTGGGCTCGGCACTATCGATGCTGGAAACCGAAATAAACTATGGCCATTCACCACTTCCAGAAGCATTTGAGAACATCAGTAAGAAGTGTGAAAAACAAGTTTCAGCGCTCTTTTCAAAGGCTGCAGAGAGCATGAAATCCAAAAACGGAATTACTGCAGATGAAGCCTGGGAAAATTCCTTAGATAAATTTTTAAGCAGTTCTTATTTAATAAACAGTGATATAGAAATACTGATGTCTTTTGGCAGATACCTAGGCTCGACTGATAGGGCTGATCAGATAAAAAATATAAAGCTAACTCTTACAAATCTAAAGCAACAGGAAAAAATTGCTTTAGATGAGAGACAAAAGAATGAAAAACTATGGAAATACCTAGGTGTTTTATCAGGAATAATGGTGTTTTTGTTATTATTTTAAAAAGAGGTGCAATAAATGGACATAGATATATTATTCAAAATAGCCGGAATAGGGATTGTCATTTCAATATTGAGTAAAGTGCTTGATGAGGCTGGCAGAAAAGAACAGGCCCAAATGACTACTTTAGTTGGTGTTGTAATAGTGCTCATGATGGTTATACAGTTGATAAGTCAGCTTTTTACAAATGTTAAAACGATGTTTCAACTACATTAGGGGGATTTTTAATGGAAATTGTTCAAGTAGTAGGCCTGAGCCTTGTCACAACCATACTGGTGGTTTTATTAAGGGAAGACAAGCCAGAGATTGCCCTTCAGATGAGCATCGTTGTCGGAGTTATAATCTTTATGTTGTTGCTTGATAAAATACTATCAGTTGTAAATATTTTGAGGCAATTATCTAGCAGAGCAAACATAGATATGATTTATATGTCTACGATACTGAAAATAATTGGAGTTTCTTACATAGCAGAATTTGGGGCCCAAATATGTAGAGATGCTGGCTCATCTGCTATAGCTTCAAAAATAGAATTTGCCGCAAAAATAATAATTATGATACTATCATTACCTATTCTCTTAGCTGTTTTGGACTTAATCCTGAAAATCCTTCCTTAGAGAAAAGGAGGATCAATACTTGAAAACAAGACATGTATTTGTATTGTTATCTTTTCTTTCGCTGTTTGTAATTATTTTACCATGCAATATTTTAGCAAAAAATGATGATATTATTCAAGAACAATTGAATAGTATAGACGACTCTCAGATACAATCTTTTTTAGAGCAGATAAATAAAAATTATAGTGAGTATATCCCCAAATATGAATTTGATGATCTGATAAATACCTTAAAGGGTAATAAGGTTTACGATTTAAAAAGATTATTTACAGGACTATTAAATTACCTATTCCACGAAATTTCGGCGAATTACCGACTGTTAGGGCAGTTGATAGCACTTTGTGTTGTAAGCGCTGTTTTAAAAAATATTCAGAACGCTTTTGACAACAACAATATCAGCCAAGTAGCACATGGTATTGTCTGCATGGTGATGATCATAGTAGCAGTGCAAAGTTTTGCGATTGCCTTAAGAATTGGAAAAGAAGTAATAGAACAGATGGTAACATTTATCCAAGCTCTACTACCGGTACTATTTACTTTACTTGCATCGATAGGGGGCCTCACATCTGTTGCAGTATTCAATCCGATCATTTTATTAGGAGTTACAATTTCAAGTACATGGATAAAAGATATTTTGCTACCGATAATTTTTTTTTCAGCGGTTTTGGGGTTGGTAAATAATATTTCTGATAGGTTCCATGTATCGTACCTGGCGTCTTTATTAAAACAGATATGTGTCTTTTTACTAGGCCTGTTTATGTGCATTTTTTTGGGTACCCTAGTAGTTCAGGGAGCTGCAGCTGCATCCATTGATGGAATTACAATTAGGACTGCAAAATTTGCATCAAAAAATTTTATCCCGATAGTCGGAGGGATTTTTTCTGACACCGTCGATACTATAGTAAGCTGCTCATTAATTTTGAAAAACGCCGTTGGGTTCGCAGGTCTTCTGATTATTTTGCTTATAACAATATTTCCGGTAATTAAGATACTGTCACTTGTAATCATTTATAAATTTGCCGCCGCAATTATACAACCGGTAGGAGAAAGTATGATAGTAAAGTGCTTAAATGATATGTCTAATTCAATACTGCTAATTTTTATATCTGTTGCAGCCGTCTCAACAATGTTTTTTGTGGCAATAACAATTATTTTATCTGCCGGGAGCATGACTGTCATGATGAGGTGATGAATTTGTTGGAAAATATAAGCATTTGGATAAGACAAGTTATACTAGTCGTAATTTTTACTGTGTTTATCAATTTTTTCATGCCAAATAATCAATTTTTAAAATATGCAAATGTTTTACTCAGTTTATTAATAATGATTGCTATACTTACACCCATATTTACATTTTTTAACCTTGACCCATCTACTATCGAGCAAGAATGGGTATACCAAGATTTAATTGATAACAAAGCCATTGCTGCACAGACAAATAAATTGAACGAAAAAAATAATGAATTAATAATAAGACAATACAAAGAAAATGTAAAATCTTATATGTGTCAACAAATAAGTACAATAAGTGATTTTGATGTCAAAACCATTCAACTCACAATTGAGGAAAACAGTAAAAAAGAAAATTTCGGTGAAATAAAAGATTTATACATTGTTTTAAAAAACAAAGACGTATATAAAACTAAATCCACCATTATCCCAGATGTGCAAATAGAAGTAAACAATATTAATGAAAAAGATGATAACCCGGTATCCAAAAGTCACAACAAAAGCTTAAACGAGATCAAACAGTCTATCATGCTTAGGTTTGGTCTGTTAGAAAAAAATATGCGCATAGAATTGGAGGAGTGAAATGGAAACGAAAACCAATTTTAAAAAATTATATGAATGGATAAAAAACCCCAAGAATAAAATATTACCTAATCTGGTACTCATTTTTACAATTGGGTTTTTATTACTATCCCTCAATAAAATTATACCTTCAAATAATTCATTAAGCGTAAATTCTGATGTCGACTTAAAAGAGGATAATTTACCTCCAACAATTGACGAAGATAGTAATTACAAGACAAGGACAGAAACCCAGCTCGCTGAATTATTACAAAAAGTTGAGAATATCGGCCAAGTCAATGTAATGATAACACTTGAAAATGAGGAATTAATAGAGACTGCTTTTAATATTATTACAAATGAAAAGGTATCAGAAGAAAGAGACAACGAAGGAGGGATTAGAACTATTACAGAGATCCAAGAAAATCAAGAGGTTGTAGTAATCAGCAAAAGCGGAGAAGATGAACCGGTAGTGATTAAGAAGACGACACCTAAGATAAAAGGGGTGCTTATCGTCGCTGAAGGGGCATCCTCATCACATGTAAAAGAAAAAATTATTAGGGCTGCTTCAACTCTTCTGGATATTCCCGTTTACAAAATCAGTGTTCTTCCGAATAGTGGAGCCTTATGACACACTACATAAATTTTAAGTGGGGAGGATTAAAATGGCTTTTTTGGTTAAAAAGAGGACTGTCTTATTGCTTTTGTTTGTTTTAATCTTGATCGCGTCTGTTTATCTAATGTTCAAAGGAAATGCATTAAATGAACCGATCGACAATGAGCCACAGAGCTCCGATGAAGAAGAAATTACATCACAAGACGATCATCTAGGTCTTCCAGATATTGATGAAGGTCAAGGGCTTGATGCGGAACAAGATGAGAAGGGAAAAAATTTTTTTATCGATTACAAACTTGAACGGGACCGACTGCGAAGTCAGGAGACGGATTATTTGAGAGAGCTAATAAACAATCCTAATGCAAGTCAAGAATCAAAAGATAAAGCTCAACAAGATTTAATAGCTTTATCACAAAAAGTGGAAAAAGAAATGATCGTTGAAAACTTGATTAAGGCTAAGGGTTTTGAAGATGCAGTTATATTTCTATCAAACGATGTTGCAAATGTAGTTGTTAAAGCAACAGACCTTAAACAGCATGAAGTGGCGCAGATTACCGACATTGTAACTAAAACTACAGGGGTAAATATAGATAAAATTACTATAATAGAGAGGAAATAGAGGAATTTATTGTATTACAATTTTTTTTTTGCTATAATACAAGTGAGGTTTCCTGAATGGAGGGGAATTAGATGGATAACGTGAATGCTTATAATGATCAAAAGGGAACCATAAAAATATCTGACGAGGTCGTAGGGATAATAGCAGGGCTTGCCGCAACTGAGATTGACGGGGTTGCTGGTATGAGCGGAGGTATTGTCGGCGGAATAGCAGAAAAATTGGGACATAAAAATTTTTCCAAGGGTGTTAAAGTCGAGGTTGGGGAAAAAGAAGCCGCTGTTGATCTTTATATTATAGTAAATTATGGTGTGCGTATACCAGAAGTTGCATGGAAAGTCCAAGAAAATGTAAAAAAAGCCATAGAAAACATGACTGGTCTCTCGGTTGTTGAAGTAAACATACATGTCCAAGGAGTAAACTTTGGCCAAAATGTTAAGGATAATTAGGATTCAAAAAAATACCCCCTGAAAACCTCAGGGGGTTAAATTCCTTTGAAAGGGGTATAAAAATGAACCTGTTTGACAGAATTATCCTGATTTTATATGTTCTGTTTTCTATAGGAATTTCCGTAATCGCGCTATTGTTCTCTACTACTGTATTAAGTTTGGAAGTGTTTAGGACAAGTATTTCCGTTCTGTACGGCAGAATAGAAGTAACTGTTGTTGCGATCGTGATCATTCTAGCTAGTCTGAGGTTGTTGTTTTCGGGGGCAAGGTCAAATCGTGGTGCTGAGACAATTGTCAAAAACGATGAAAACGGAATAATCACAATATCTTTTAATGCTATAGAGAGCCTTGTTTTAAAGGTTGCGCGTAATGTGCAAAATGTAAAAGATGTAAAGGTTAAAGTTAGAAAACAAGACGGAGGGGTATCTATTTTTTTAAATCTTACTGTCACAGATGATATAATAATTCCGGAACTTACCCTTGATCTGCAGGAAAATATCAAAAGTTATATCGAATCCACTGCGGGCTTAACTGTCAATAATATACGTATCAATGTAAATAATATTTACAACCCTTCAAACAAAGGGTTGTAAAATAAGAGGTGAATCACATGAGCGACTTTCATGATGCTTGGCAGCGGCATCGTGGGAAAATCTTGGGCATTGCAATTGGATTTCTAATCGGACTTATTATTATTGCTATCGGTTTTTTCAAGGCTTTATTTGTTGTTTTTTGTGCAGTAATTGGTTATTATATAGGGACTGCATCTGACAACGGACAGGGTATCAGAGATCTACTTGACAAAATTTTACCTCCGGGTTCACGGTAAGGGAGTGCATTAGTTGAGCAGAAAAAGCGCTAGAGAATTGATTTTTAAAATGCTGTTCGCCATTGATGTGGGAGGTAATACTATTGATGAGGCATCACAGATAGTACTCGCAAGACCAATGAAAGAGGACCAAAAGAGGTATATTTTGAATCAAATTAACGGGATATTAAAAAACCAGGTAATGATAGACCAAATAATAAACAAATATTCCACTGATTGGGAACTGGAGCGTCTAGCTGCAACTGATAGAAATATACTGAGGATTGCGATATTTGAAATGCTGTTTTGTGGTGATATCCCGATTAGTGTGTCTATTAATGAGGCAATTGAAATAGCAAAAAGATACTGTGAGCAAAAGTCATATAAATTTATTAACGGATTACTCGGTTCAGTTGCTAGGGAAAATAAACAAATGAATAAGCAGGAGGTCTATTGTTGACACCCATTTTTACGGTTGGTGAGCTAACTCAAATAATTAAATCCCTTTTTGACAATAGCAATATTTTGCAGAATATATATATAAGAGGGGAAATTTCTAATTTTAAGCATCACCTTTCAGGCCACATGTATTTTACGTTAAAGGATGAAAAATCACAAATACGATGTATTATGTTTAGGAATAAGAGTGCTCTGTTGCCTTTTATTCCTGAAAACGGCATGAAGGTAATACTGTTTGGCTCAATAAGCGTATTTGTAAGGGCAGGAGAATACCAAATATATGTTGAAGACATACAGCCTGATGGAATTGGCGCACTTCACATAGCTTTTGAAAAGTTAAAAGTTAAACTTGAAAAAGAAGGGCTGTTTGACAAGGAAAAAAAGAAACCGATCCCTTTTTTACCTAGTAAAATCGGAATAATTACTTCTTTGACAGGTGCTGCTATTAAAGACTTAATAACGGTTATCAAGAGGAGATTCTCAAATGTAGATATCTACATTGCACCTGTTTTGGTTCAGGGAAAAGCAGCAGCGGGTGAAATATGTGCTGCTATTCATGACCTAAATGAAATAAAGGAAATTGATGTAATAATTTTAGGAAGGGGTGGCGGTTCAATCGAAGAACTGTGGCCGTTTAATGAAGAAAGCGTAGCAAGGGCAATATATTCTTCGAAAATTCCCATAATATCTGCAGTTGGCCATGAAACGGATTATACAATTTCCGACTTTATTGCTGACAAAAGGGCTCCAACTCCTTCGGCCGCCGGCGAAATGGTGGTACCTGAAAAGCTGCAGTTAACAAATGATATAAAACAATATGCTGTGCGGTTGACAAACGCCGTTATTGGAAATCTAAATTTTAAAAAACAAAAGTTGGAATTCCTTAAAAGGTCCCCGGCTTTTACCCGCCCTGATGATCTTTTAACTAATTCGCGGATGTTGCTCGATCAATTGCTCAGACAGTTAAACAAGGAAATTAATCTACAACTGGATAAACGTAAACAAGCTTTTCTGAAACTGACCGAAAAACTCGATGCTCTTAGCCCGCTCTCAATACTTAAAAGGGGATATAGCATATGTGAGGGGCCCGACGGTAAAATAATTAAAAAGGTCGATGATTCAATCGGATATAATAGGGTCAGAGTAGTAGTATCTGACGGTATTCTTCTATGTGAAGTCAAAGGATCTCGAAAGGTGGAAGAGAATGAAGAGAGATTATAAATTCGAAGATGCTATCAAACGACTTGAAGAAATTACTGAAAAATTGGAACAAGGTGATTTAACACTCGAAAAAGCCCTTTCTCTTTATGAAGAAGGTATTAAGCTTACTAATAAATGTTCCCTATTATTGATGAAGCTGAAGGGAAGATAAAAATCATAACAAAAGATTTTAACGGCAAAATTTCTTTTAAAGACTATGATGGAGGTAATGAAGAACTTGAATGATTTTGAAGCGGACTTCTCGTGGAAAGGGCTAGAATTAATAAACTCCGCTCTAGACTTCTTACCTACCCTGGAGATAAGTGCTTACCCGGAAGGTAATTCATAAGGCCAGTGCGGTATAGCGTAATGGCGGGGGGCAAGCGGCTGAGGCCGGCTATGGTGCTGGAGTCGGCTGGGATTTTCGGGCTTTCATCTGAGCAATGTCCTTCCTACCGCATGTGGTATTGAAATGATCCATACATATTCACTGATCCACGACGATCTGCCTTTGATGGATAATGATGATTATAGAAGAGGTAAACCTACTTGCCATAAAGTGTTCGGCGAAGCAATTGCTTTACTTGCTGGAGATGCTCTTCTTACAGAAGGGTTTGCCTTGATAGCCAAAAACGCAGATATAGAAAGCATTTCTTTCACTGCTGTAGTAGATGTGATTAAAAAGATTTCAGAATCCGCCGGAATCCGTGGGATGATTGGAGGTCAGACAGTAGATATTGAGTCTACTGGGAGGACGATTGATAAAGAGACACTTTTTTACATCGATTTACACAAAACCGCATGCCTGTTCAAGGCCTCTCTCTGGTCTGGTGCTAGACTCGCAGAGGCCTCACAAGATGAACTGGCGTTGCTCGATAAATTTGGCGAAAAGATCGGATTGATATTTCAAATAACAGACGACTTGCTTGATTTAAGCGGCAACGAAAAACTTCTCGGGAAACCGGTGGGAAGTGATGTAAAAAATAAAAAAAATACTTTTCCATTAATCATGGGGTTTGACAATTCCATAAAATTGGCAAAGCAACTTGCGATTGACGCTAAAGATATTATTTCAAAACACGATAAAAATGGTTTTTTCAAGGCATGATTGATTTTTTGATTAATAGACAATACTAAAAGCTAATGTTGTTCAGATTTGTCAAAAACCTTTAGTTTACTGTATTTTAGCGATTTGAAGGAAAAATTCTTTTATGTTATAATTATCATCGACCAAAAAACAGGTGGTGCAGTATTCTAGTCAAAATCGTTTCTCTGAAGGCGGGCCTAAAAATCCGTCGAGGGCACATCGATGAAGTTCCTGGTGCTGGCTGCTGACGCCCAGTCGGGGGTTGGTGCTGGGAGTAAGGAAGATGGGGCGATCTACAATGGCATGTAGGCGTTGACCCTACTTCCGTGGAGACCTGAGTTCGTGACCGTAAAAAACTATGGAGTGTTATGGCTCAGGGTGTGAACCTGCATTCGATAATATGTTGGGTGCAGTGTAGCCTGCCTTGAGTGAAAATGGCGGAAAAAGGTACTGGGCTTATGTAATGAACTGGCCAATTCAAACGTAAGCGTGATTAACCTTTGAAACCTTTTTTGCAAAAGAGGCTAGGGGAAGATTGATTTTGGGGAGGAAATCTTCTAGACTGTTCCATGATATTGGAAGTAAATTGAGGATTACAGTATGGACTAAGTGGTAATCCAGCCCTGCATATGGTGACATCGCAGTACTGGGCTTAAAGGGGAACCGTCTCGTTTGGCGACAAGAGATGCCCTGTAGGGAAATCCTGCTGGACCTAAGCCATAAAATTTACTCAATTTACTACCACCTGTTTCGGTGAATAAACGGAGGTCACACCTTGAGACCTTTAAAAAATAATAATTTCCGTAAAAATTATCAAAAAGCAAAACAAAATGATAAAAACGGGAGAGCAAAAGCAAAGTGGGTCTATAAGGTATTCGTGCTTGCTTTTGTTTTATCCGTTTTTTTTAGTTTAATTTCGCAAAATATAATGGCTAAGGTCAATATAGTATTCTCGATTATAATACTGCTTATCATCATTTTAATAGGGATAATTTTCGATATAATCGGAGTAGCTGTAGCCGCTGCAAATGAAGCGCCTTTTCATGCTATGGCAGCAGATAAAGTTCCTGGCGGAAAAGAAGCTGTTAGAATAATACGAAACGCAGATATTGTAACAAATATTTGTAATGATGTAGTCGGTGATATATGTGGTGTAATAAGCGGTGCAGCAGGAGCAACTATTATTTTAAAAACAGTTTTAAGCTCAAAAAGTTTAAACGAAACTGTTTTCAGTGTAATAATGGCAGGTCTTATTTCTACACTTACTATAAGCGGTAAGGCTATCGGAAAGGCGTTTGCAATTAAGAATTCTAAGAGGGTCGTCTACGACGTTGCTCTATTGACTTATATATTAAAAAAACGTTTAAAAATTGACGTGATCCCTCGAAATGGTTTAGATAAATATTAAGGTTTAGGAAGTGGTATATCAAATGGACAGTAAAAAAGAACGCTTAGATAAACTACTGGTAAAAAAAGGTTTGTTTGAGAGCCGAGAAAAAGCAAAAGCTGAAATTATGGCAGGGCGAATATATATAAACAATCAGATAGTGGATAAACCCGGCACCTTGATAAATGAAGAATGCCCAATAGACATAAAAGAAAAATCTATGCCGTATGTAAGTAGAGGTGGTATTAAACTTGAAAAGGCGCTTGAAGATTTTGACATAAAAACCTATAATAAGGTGGCTCTGGATGCAGGTGCGTCGACGGGAGGGTTTACTGATTGCCTCTTAAAAAATGGAGTAAAGAAGGTTTACGCAATAGATGTAGGTTACGGTCAACTTGATTACAGGTTGAGAAACGATAAAAGAGTCGTTGTTATGGAGAGAAAAAATGTAAGATATTTAAAACTCGAGGACATAGGAGAGAAAGTAGACATAGTAACTGCTGATTTATCATTTATCTCACTGTCAAAAGTATTCGAAGTCTTTTCCTTAATATTAAAAACAGATGGGGACTTAATAGCTTTAATTAAACCACAATTTGAAGTGGGCCGAAGCGAGGTTGGCAAAAAGGGTGTTGTTAGAGATATGTATTTACACATAAAAGCGATCAATGAAGTTATCAGCAGCGCTCAATCTTTTAATTTGCGTTTAAATGGATTGACCTACTCACCCATTAAAGGGCCAAAGGGAAATATAGAATTCCTTGTATGGTTAAAAAATAATGTGCAAACTAGATGGATCGTAAATGTAAGCGAGATAGTAGAACTTGCACATCGGGAACTGATGTAGAAATATTATACAATTGCATGTATAATAATACCCAGGAAAAAGCTATTAAGAGGTATTTTTTATGAAATGGTTGTACTATTCCATATCTGGATTAACAGCAGTGGTTTTTACTTTACTCTATCTAATAAAGTATTTTAGAACTATTAAAGCCAAGAACAGAATAAGGAAAGCAAAAAGAAGTGAAAAAAAGGCTATAAAACTGTTAGAAAGTCGCGGATTTGAAATAGTAGATATCCAAAAAGAGAATTCTTATAAACTTTATGTTGACGGAAAACCTTATGAGGCCTGTGTAAAAGCAGATATTATAGCAAGAAAAGGAAGCAAATACTATGTTGCAGAGGTAAAGTCTGGAGAAAAGGCAACATCTCCAAGGTACCCAGAGACAAGGAGACAGTTGCTCGAGTACTTCCTGGTATATAAACCAGATGGATTAATTCTTGTTGATATGGAAAAGAAAAATTTGCGAAAAATAGAGTATGCGATTGTAAAAGACAGGAACAACAATATAAGTATATTGCTGAAATATGCTCTAATTTTTATAATAGGATTAGTTATAGGTTTCCTGACAAGGGGTGAATAATTTTGAATAAGATCGGTATATACCCAAATGTTTCGAAAAAAAATATCCGCAACATTACTGAAAAAATAATAAAATGGTTTGAATGTAACAATTTTAGTGTTTCACTTCCTGTTGATATAGCTACACATATAGAATTAAGTAATTACGCCGAAAAAAATGATGAGTTACTAAAAACTGCTGATATGTGTATTACTTTAGGAGGAGACGGTACACTTTTAAATATTGCCAAAGTAGTTGCGCCATATGACATACCAATTTTAGGTATTAATCTGGGACATCTCGGTTTCTTGACCGAAGTAGAATTCCCTGATTTGTTCTCCGAGCTTGAACATTTGAAGACAAAAAAATATTTTATAGATACAAGAATGATGTTAGAAGCTGAGGTTACCAGAGATAACAGGATATTAAAAAGTTTCTTTGCTTTAAATGATGTCGTTGTGACCAAAGGGCCGTTTGCAAGGCTAATAAGGCTTAAAACAAGTGCAGGAGGAGCATATATAGATACTTATCCTGCCGATGGCATTATTATTTCAACACCCACAGGTTCAACTGCCTATTCCCTATCTGCAGGAGGCCCAATAATTAAACCCGATATGGAACTCATGTTATTGACACCAATATGCCCACACACACTGCAAAGCCGCTCAATAGTTATCTCTACAAATGATACGGTTAAAATTCAGGTTATAGCAGAACATCCCGAGGTAATGGTAACCGTCGATGGTCAGCAGGGTTATGAACTATTGCCTGGCGATGAGGTGACGGTAAAAAAGTCAATATATAAAACAAAGTTGGTACGAATAAAAAACAGGAGTTTTTACGACATATTAAGAAAAAAACTGAGTGAAACAAATTTCGTCGATTAGAAGCTTGCGAGGGAGGTATGTTTTTGAAAAATAGGAGACACATGAAAATACGCCAAATAATATCTCATAAACCGATTGAAACACAGGAAGAACTGGCTGACGAATTAAGAAAACAGGGTTTTAAAGTCACTCAAGCAACCGTATCCAGGGATATTAGAGAACTGAGATTGGTCAAGGTATTGACTGAGGATAATCGTTACTGTTATGCAGAGCCTGAAAATAAAACATTTATTTCCGGACGTTTTTTACGAATGTTTAAGGAATCTATAGTAAGTATTGTATCATCTGAAAATCTAATTGTGATCCGGACACTTTCAGGCACAGCATCTGCCGCAGCTGAAGCCATAGATAATTTAGACTGGAAAAATATTTTGGGAACCATCGCTGGAGATAATACTATTCTCGTCATTGCAAAATCTAAATCCGCTGTAAAAGATATTGTTGCTAAATTCGAGGATATAATAAGATGAGGAGGCAATCTACATGCTCCTTAGATTAATAATAAAAAATTTTGCTCTGATAGATGATATGGATATTTGCTTTGATAGTGGTCTTAACATTTTAACAGGGGAAACGGGTGCAGGAAAATCTATCATAATTGATGCCATAAATATGGTAATAGGCGAGCGTGCATCAACCGATTATATAAGGACAGGCGAACAAAATTTTGAAATTGAAGCGGTTTTGGAATACAACAACCCTTGCGTAGACAAATTGTTAGCAGATTATGGAATTACTTCAGAGGATAATACAATAATTGTGAACCGACAAATAACCTCACAGGGGAGAAGCTTCTGTAAAATAAACGGTAAAAATGTTCCAGCGTCTTTTCTAAAAAAGATATCGAATTTTATCATCGACATTCATGGACAGCATCAACATCAATCATTGCTTGATAAGGGAAGACATTTAGAACTTTTGGATTTAATGGGACCAGATGAGCTTAGTATGGCAAAAACAAAAGTAAAAGAATGCTACAATTCTTATCGTCGATTGAAAGAGGCTTTGGCAAAAAAGAAAAAGAGACGGGATGAATTGTATAGCCAAAAGAAAAGGCTGGAGTATGAAATAGATGAAATTGAAAAAGCAAATATAGTACATAATGAAGATAGTAATTTAAATTCCGAAAAGCAAATTATAGAAAATGCTGAGAAAATATTTTCTGCACTCGAAGAATCTTACAACATTTTGTATAAAGGAGAAGATTTTCCATCGATTTCTGATAACTTGAGTAAAATCATTACAAAACTCGAGTATGTGCAAGATAATTTTAAACAAATACAACCTATTGTAAATAGTTTAACGAATACACTTTATGAATTTGAAGATATAAGCTCAACGTTAAGAAGATACAGAGATTCTATTGATTTTGATATACGTAAGTTGGATGAAATAAACTCGAGGTTAAATCTCATAGAATCTCTTAAGGCCAAATACAATATGAGCCTATCAGAACTTATCAATTATAAGGAGCAGGCGAGCGCAGAATTGGATACTATCAACTCAACAGACGATGATATTGATCAAATTAATAAACAGCTTTCAATTACATACCGGGATTTAAAGGATTATAGTAAAAAATTACACGATATAAGAAAAATGGTTGCGGATAAGTTACAAAAAGAAATTGAAAACGAACTAACCGACTTAGGTATGAAAGATGTGAAGTTTTATGTAACCATCGAGCAATTGAAACTCGATGGTTCAGATTTTGAGCAAAATAACAGTGATGAAATTAGATTTACCAAAGATGGTTTTGACGATATAGAGTTTATGATATCGACTAATCCTGGTGAACCATTAAAACCATTGTCAAAAATAGTATCCGGCGGGGAGACTTCCCGAATTATGCTCGCTTTAAAGAGTATTATTGCTCAGGTTGATAGCATCTCCTGCCTTATTTTTGATGAAATAGATACCGGCATTAGCGGAAGAACGGCTCAAATAGTAGGAGAAAAACTGTCAAGAATCGCACAAAACCATCAGATACTTTGTGTTACGCATTCACCTCAAATAGCAAGTCTTGGCGATACTCATTTTTTGATAAAGAAAGAAACAAAAGGTAATACTACGAACACAAAAGTGACACGCATCGAAGGACAAGAACGAATCAATGAGCTTGCAAGGATGTTGGGGGGTGCAAAGATAACGAGTAAGACAACCGCACACGCAAAGGAAATGTTAAATATGGCTCAGATAATAAAAAGTAAAGCATAAGCCTTAAAAAGGCTTATTTTTTTTTAAAAAAATTGCTAACAGCTTTGCGGTATAAAAACAAATTCAAAAAAAAAATTGCTAACAGCTTTGCGGTATAAAAACAAATTCAAAAGGTTATCTTATTTTTCAGACCCTTATTTATTTCCCTGCGGACAAGGAGTGAACATCTTGCAACACATCAAAGCAAGAAAAATCGTTGGAATAGTGCTCAGTTTATTTATAATATTGATGGCCGCAGCACTTGATTATTACAGTTTTTATGATTTTCCCGATGAAATAAGGATAATTAAGGGTAAACAGCAAAGCGTTGAATTAAATATACCTATTACATTTCAGCTGTTATGCGATCAGAAGGAAAATTTAGAAATCAACGGTCTAACACCTGCAGAAGGACTCAATATTAATTTAAAAGAACCATTGGTTTTACGATCATCGGAGCAAGGTATATATAACCTTAGGTTTAATCTTTTTGGTGTAATACCGGTTAAAAAAATGCGTGTGTTTGTCCTCCCTGAAAAAAAAGTTGTACCGGGAGGCCATTCACTGGGTGTTAAGCTAAGGCCTGATGGTGTTATCGTAGTTGGATTTGCCTCAGTTACCGGCCACAGCGGACAAAGGCATTCTCCTGCACAAGATGCAGGTATTCAGATAGGTGACACAATAACGATGGTGAATAACAAAAAAATCAATGGAGCAGATGACCTAGCACGAATTGTTAACGACACCAAAGATAACCCGATTAACCTAACCCTTAAAAGGCGGGAACAAATAATAAATCTGGTTTTGGAACCTGTGAAAAATAAATCCAATAATTATCAACTTGGTCTTTGGGTTAGAGATATTGCTGCAGGTGTGGGGACATTAACCTTTTATGATCCCGAAACGGGGCTGTACGGTGCCCTTGGGCATGTAATATCTGATGCTGATACGGGAAAGGTAATCGAGTTAGGGGAAGGAGAAATAATAAGATCAAGAGTAACTTCAATATATCCGGGAAGAAAAAATCAGCCTGGAGAAAAAAGAGGAGTTTTTATAAACGAGAGTAATATAATGGGCAACATAATGGCTAATACACCGTTCGGAATTTTTGGCAGGGCTTATTCTTCGTTTAATAATCCTGTTTATGATGCGCTCCCAATTGCACCTATATCACAAGTCCGTGAAGGGAATGCAAAAATATTAACTGTGTTGGAAGGTGAAACTATTGGAGAATACGATATAGAAATTGAGAAAATAATCAAACAGGCCTCTCCGAATAGTAAGGGTATGATTATAAAAGTAACGGATCCGGAACTGATAAAACAAACGGGTGGAATAATTCAAGGAATGAGTGGTAGCCCTATAATAAAAGATGGATATTTAGTCGGCGCAGTTACACATGTTTTTGTAAATGATCCTACGAAAGGATATGGCGTATTCGCAGAATGGATGTTCAATGAAATAAATACCCTAGAAGGGGAAAAACTGGTCATGTAAAATAACAAACATTTTATGGAATAATAGGAGGAATATTCCAATGTTTGTCGAATATAAAGTTTATAATTATATAACAAAAATAGGGAGGTTTTTGTGTGAATAATCTAAAAAAGACAAAATTGGTAATAGCTGACGACAATAAAGAATTTTGTAATTTGGTATCCGATTTTTTCAAAAATGAAAAAGACATGGATGTAGTAGGTATTGCACACGATGGACTCCAGGCTCTAGAAAAAATTGATGAACTTAAGCCTGAAGTGCTTATCTTAGACCTCATAATGCCTAATCTAGATGGCCTAGGTGTTATCGAGAAACTGTCTTCTAATCCTAAAAAGAAGCCTAAGATAATCGTTTTATCTGCTGTGGGGCAGGACAAGATTACCCGGAAAGCAATAAATTTGGGTGCCGATTACTATATCGTAAAACCGTTTGATTTGAATATTTTAGTCGAGAGGGTAAGGGGAATTACAAGTGATGGTTCTAATGTTGAAATAAAAAGCTTAAAGTCAAATAACTTTCAGAATAAAAATAACTTAGAAGTTGAAATCACAAACATTATACATGAAATTGGAATACCGGCACACATTAAAGGTTATTTTTATCTGAGAGAAGCCATTTACATGGTAATAAATGATGTTGAATTACTTTCAGCTGTTACTAAAGTACTTTATCCCACAATTGCAAAAAAATTCAACACGACACCAAGCAGGGTTGAAAGGGCTATAAGGCATGCGATCGAAGTAGCGTGGAATAGAGGGTGTATTGAAACTATAAACAGCCTGTTTGGCTATACAATCCCTAGAGATAAAGGCAAGCCTACCAACAGTGAGTTTATTGCTATGATTTCAGACAAATTAAGAATGGAGAGAAAGGTAGGATAACCTCATACATTAAGGGTTAAAGAAAACGCTCAACCTATAAACTATCAATAATAATGAACCTGAGATAAACTTATAATTACAAAAATTTCATAGCAAAAACACCTAAATTCATTGAATGGCTAAAATTGATTTATTTTAACCAAATTCAATGAATGGAGGTGTTTTTATTTATTGGCTAATTCGAATCTCCACATAATTATTTATTTCTTGTATGTACATCAAAAAACCTTTTTCCAAATAACTTCTTTCCGCAAACTTTTTGCTGAACAATATGAACATTTCCTTATTTATGTGTTCTAATGAATTTCCAAATTTATCAATTCTTTTACGGTTGTATATACTTTTGATTGTTCTCTAAGGTAAGTAATTATTTCGCTTGCCTTGCCTATTAAAAAAAAACCTTTTTTTTGAATAATTAGTTCCATCTTTACCACCCCTTAGATATGTCATAAAATAGTATATGTAAATAATATTAAAATATGTTTGTTTTAGGAGGTTAGTAGATGGTCTTTCATGAAACAACAATTAGTTCTACCAATATTTTTTCTGGTAAAATAATAAATTTAAAGGTAGATAAGGTCAGGCTCCCGGATGGTCGAACATCAACAAGAGAAATTGTAAGTCATCCAGGTGCTGTAGCTGTAGTCGCTATAAATGAAAAAAAACAGTTATTGATGGTGAGACAATTCAGAAAAGCAGTTGATGAAATCTTAATTGAAATACCTGCCGGTAAACTGGAGGCAAATGAGGATATTTATGAATGTGCTCAGAGAGAGCTTATGGAAGAGACAGGGTTTTATGCGAAAAAAATTAGGCATTTAGTTGACCTATATACTTCTCCAGGTTTTTCAAATGAGATTATACATCTTTTTTTGGCTCAAGAACTCGTTGAAAGACAATTGCCAACAGATGACGATGAAAACATCCAAGTTGAGCTCGTGGATATGGATGATGCTATCGAAAAAACAAAGAATGGGTATTTCAAGGATGCAAAAACGGTTGCGGGTATTTTATTATCATATCAACAATTAAAGGATGAGTTATGATGGAGTATTTCGCAGATTTACACGTTCACATTGGTCAGGCGCAAAACAGACCAGTTAAAATAACAGCGTCTAAACAGATGACCCTATCTAACATATTAGATACTTGTTTGTACAAAAAGGGGATAGAAATATTGGGCTTGGTAGATTGTGCTTCACCGAGTGTCATAGCTGAAATTGAAAGTTATGTTCACTCAGGCAAACTCGAGGAGCTTGAAGAGGGTGGCTTATCATATAAAAATAAATTGACGATAATCCTCGGTTCTGAAATAGAAACGGTTGAAGAAAACTCAGTCGCACATAGCATTGTTTATTTTCCTCATCTAGAACAGATAAAACTATTTTCAAATTATATGTCAAAATATATAAAAAATATGACCTTAAGCTCTCAAAGAACGTCCTTATCCGCTCTTCAAGTTTTAGATATTGCCAAAACGCTGGGAGGAGATATTATACCAGCTCATATTTTTACACCTTTTAAAAGTTTCTATGGCAGGTGTTATGATAGACTAAGCTTTGCTTTCAAAGAAAAATACAGTGAAATTTTTGCAGTGGAATTGGGGCTAAGCGCTGATACTAACTTTGCCGACATGATAGGTGAACTTTCAAATAAATCCTTCCTGAGCAATTCAGATGCTCATTCACTAAGTAAGATAGCCAGGGAGTATAACAAATTAATACTTGAATCTCCTACTTATAAAAATTTAGTTCATGCCTTAAAAAAAAGTGATGACAAGAACTTCATTGCAGGTAATTATGGTTTAAATCCTTTGCTTGGTAAGTACCACAGGACTCGTTGTCTAAATTGTGGGTATATTTCGGAGGAAGCTCCTCCTGTAAATTATTGTCCAAAATGTTTGAGCAAAAAAATAGTACTTGGTGTAATAGATAGGATTAATAATATAGCTGATTATGATAAACCAATTCATCCGGAAGGAAGGCCACCATATTATTATCAGATACCTCTAGAATTTTTACCTGGATTAGGGAAAAAGACAGTTGAAATGCTAGTTTCCTGTTTCGGAAGTGAAATGAATGTATTACATCATGCGGATTTTGACCAGCTTATGGATATAGTTGGAGAAACTTTGGCGACTAGAATTGTGCAGGGCAGGGAGAGAAAACTGAAGCTGAAAGCAGGTGGCGGAGGGCTTTATGGTAAAATACTGAGCTAATTCGCTAGGTATATTCCTCTCCTTTAAGGCATAATATTTTAATCAATAGAAATACTACCTTATGCTTTTAGTTGCTTGCTAATTGGAGGGGGATTTGATGAATTATTTCCCATATGCCCTGTTAAGCTATTTGAAAAAAAATATTGGATTGTATATTTTGATCACTTCTTTTTTTGTTTCTGGAATCGTAGCCGGCAGTATTGCGACAGGTTTAATTTCGGATTCTCAACTAGACAGCATATTAAATTACTTTAATGGTTTTATATCAAATGTCAATAATATACATATAAATCCAGCATCTGTTTTTTATGCATCTGCAGCGAATAATTTGAAAATAGCTCTTATTATTATATTATTTGGTCTAACCATCATAGGAATGCCGGTTATTCTCGCAATGATTTTTTTTCGGGGATTCATATTGGGTTTTACCGTTGGTTTTATTATAAATCATTTAGGAGTAGAAGGAGTGTTTTTTACGCTTTTGTCTATACTACCGCAAAACCTTATCATTATCCCCTCGATGTTATCGATCGGTGTTACAGGTGTCGCTTTTTCCTTACAAATCATAAAACTTAGGCGAAGAGCAACTACTGATAGTTACGGACAGCTGTTAGGAGGGTATGTAATATCAAATTGTGTGTTCAGTTTAATGCTTGTAATAGGCGGTTTAATCGAAGGTTATATTTCGCCTGTTTTTATTAAAATGATGACACACTATATGTAGCGTAGTAATTTTTTATATGCTAGCAGGAATTGGATAAACCTATATTGAATAGTTACATTAGGCGTTGGGAGAGGGGGAAAGATACATTGGAAGAGCAATTAATCAATTTTCTGGAATTTCTTTCAGTTGAACGCGGCTTATCTAACAATACTATAGAATCCTATCAAAGGGATCTTAAAAATTATATAGCTTATTTAAAACTGCAAAAAATAGATGATTTGGATAAAACCACAAGAACTGTAGTGGTGTCTTATCTGTTATTAATGCAGAGAAAAGGAAAAGCTAGCAGCAGTATTTCTAGAGCGTGCGCTGCTATAAAATCGTTTTATCACTTTTTATCACTTGAGAGGAAAATTAAGAATGACCCCACTTTAAATATCGAAACGCCTAAATTCGAACATCGATTGCCTAGAGTACTGACATTAAAAGAAATAGAGGCTTTATTAAGCCAACCTGATATATCAAAATCTATCGGCTTACGTGATAGAGCTATGTTAGAACTTTTGTATGCATCCGGAATGAGGGTTTCCGAACTTATATCTTTAAACGTGGATGATGTAAATATGGATATGGGATTTGTCAAGTGTACCGGTAAAGGCTCCAAGGAAAGAATACTGCCTGTTGGTTCAATTGCATTAGATTACTTGAAAAGATATTTAACTGAAGCCAGGCCAGAACTTATTAAAAATAATGATACAAAAAAACTCTTTGTAAACAACCAAGGAAAAAAACTTACCCGTCAAGGATTTTGGAAAATCTTAAAAAAACACACCTTAAAAGCCGGCATTAATAAACATATAACACCACATACATTGAGACATTCCTTTGCAACACATCTATTAGAAAATGGAGCAGATCTCAGGTCAGTGCAGGAAATGCTAGGGCACGCAGATATTTCAACAACCCAAATCTACACACATTTGACTAAAAGTAAAATAAAAGAGGTGTATGATAAAGCACATCCCAGGGCTTAAAAACATTTGCATAAAAAAACAGTTACATCAAAATATGGTTTGAATAACATCCCTCCCTGATGAAAAAATAATACAGAAGGGAGGATTTTTTGTATGAAACTCAATAAAATTAAATATACTCTTATGGTTTTAATAATAGCAGCTTTTTTAATGCAACCTGCAGTTGCTCAGCAACAGTTGCCAGATATTAAGTCCAAATCCGCAATACTAATAGATGCCGAGACAGGGACTGTTCTTTTCGAAAAAAATCCACATGAAAAACTAGAACCTGCCAGTATTACAAAAATAATGACTTTACTTCTAGCCTTTGAGGCTCTGGATTCGGGTAAAATTAACCTTAATGATACAATTCGTGTAAGTGAACGTGCATGGAAAACCGGTGGAAGCCAAGTTTACTTGGGGCCGGGAGAAGAGCAAAGTCTTGAAACACTTTTAAAGTGCATCATCATAGCTTCTGCGAATGATGCTTCTGTCGCCGTTGCAGAACATATAGGGGGAAGTGTTGAAGGCTTCGTTAAGATGATGAACGATAAAGCCAACGAAATTGGAATGAAAAACACCAATTTCACTAACCCCCATGGGCTTTCTGATACTGATCATTACACAACTGCTTACGACATCTCAATAATGGCTAAAGAAATGGTAAAATATGATAAATTTTTTTCTTGGTCAACTGTATGGATAGACCATCTAGAACATACTGATAAAGAGCGAGAACCCACAATGTTGGCTAATACGAACAAATTGATAGGAAAATATGAGGGACTTGATGGCATAAAAACAGGGTATCACTCAAAAGCCGGCCATTGTTTTGCCGGGACGGCAAAAAAGGGGGATTTTAGGCTCATCTCGGTTGTTTTAAATGCGGGAAATAGCAACCAACGTTTTGACGATACGGTTAAACTCTTAGACTACGGATTTGGCCATTACGATTCCATATTAGTTGTAAAAAAGGGGTCAATTCATGGAAATGTAGCAGTAGAAAAAGGTATTAGTGACAACATCGATGCGGTTGCTTCAAAAGATTTCAGTGTATTGACAAAAAAGAATGAGGAAGCTAAGATAACGACTAAAATAGAGCTCCCTGATAAACTATCTGCACCCATAAAAAAGGATGAAAAAATAGGTAAAATCGCTGTTGAACAAAACGGGACCGTCATACAAGAAATAGATTTAATAGCGTCAGAGGAAGTTAATAAAGCTGGCATTTTTGACATTTTTAAAAAGGTGTTAAACCAGTGGTTTAATTTTTAGATTCTGCTACATTTAACTTTAAACTTATACAGGATCTGCCTTTCCTGAAAAAGAAAGTAAGCGAAAGGTAGATTCTTTTTTTTGAATTAGAAGGATTTTACAGTAAATTTATAGAATTTAATAGACAGGCATATATGGAGGTGTAAAGGTGAGCACGAAAGTAAAAAAATTAGATGATGTGCTTTTAGTATATCTAAGAGGTGAACTTGACCATCACAGCACCGGTGCTATTAGAGAAACTATTGACAATTATTTGTTTGGGACAAAAATCAACAATATTATTTTTAATTTTAAAGGAGTAACTTTTATGGACAGTTCTGGCGTAGGTATGATTTTAGGCAGATATAGGCGCATCAGTAATAATAATGGGAAAATTGCGGTGATAAATATTAACCCTAAATTGAAACGGATATTTGAAATATCAGGATTGTTTAAATTTGTCCAGCAATATGAAAATGAAAAAGAAGCCATACAAAAAATGCAGGGGTGATTGTATGAAGGTATTAAATGAAATGACTCTTGATTTTATCAGTAAATCAGAAAACGAAGCTTTTGCCAGGGTAGTTGTTGCAGCTTTTACGTCACAGCTTAACCCAACTGTCGACGAGCTTGCTGATATTAAAACATCGGTTTCTGAGGCTGTGACCAACTGCATAATTCACGGTTATGAAAATAAAACCGGTACTATTAGAATTCGTTCATGGCTCTATTCGGACAGGGTTGAGATATGGGTACAGGATTGGGGAAAAGGTATTGAAAATATTGATGAAGCAAGACAACCCTTGTGGACTTCGAAACCCGAACTAGATAGGTCGGGCATGGGATTTACAATAATGGAAAATTTCATGGACGAGCTTATAATTGAGTCCGAAGTAGGTAAAGGGACAACAATAAAGCTTATTAAGAAATTTTGTTTGTCTTGAGGTATTATTATCATGAATTCAAATGAAATAATATATCTTTTGAAACAGGTTAAACAGGGCAACAGGCAGGCAAGGGATAAGCTTGTCTCTCTAAATCTTGGTCTTGTTTGGAGTATTGTTAAACGTTACAACAACAGGGGTTATGAACTTGAAGATTTATTTCAGATAGGTAGTATAGGTCTATTAAAAGCGATAGATAAGTTTGACCCTTCATATAATGTAAAGTTTTCAACATATGCAGTACCCATGATCATGGGCGAAATCCGAAGATTTATTAGAGATGATAACCCTATCAAGGTTTCCCGTTCTTTAAAGGAACTATCCATAAAAATTCAAAGGACTCAAGAAAAAATTACAAAGACATCTGGTAGAGAACCGACTGTTAAAGAACTTGCAAAAGAACTTAACGTAAGCCCTGAAGAAGTGGTTCTCGGCATGGAGTCATCCCAAACGGCAATATCTCTCAATGACATATCTTTTCAAGACGATGGCTCTCCTTTATATTATATTAACCAGATAGATGGAAATGAATATAAAGACAACCAGTGGTTTGACAAAATCGTGTTAAAAGAGGCTCTATCTAAATTAAATAAAGACGAACGGCAGATAATCATTTTGAGATACTTTAAAGATATGACACAAACAGAAGTAGCTAAAAAACTTGGGCTTACCCAAGTCCAAGTATCAAGACTGGAAAGAAAAATACTTGATAAAGTTAAAAGATTTTTATCATAAAACCCAAAACTATCATTATTTAACGGAAAGTTAAATAATGATAGTTTTTTTGTGTATAAAAGATTCTAGTAAACTAAATAATAATCTCGGGTGATTAAAATGTCTTTTTTTAAGAAAAAACTATTTATTTTTATTTTAGTATTTACAGTTGTATTTGTTTCTGGATTGTTCCTATATAAGAAATTTAATGAAACAAAAATACCAAAAAGCGCTAAGCTTGTTCTATATTTAAAGAATAATGATATATTGTTTTAGAAAAAATATAAATAGATTGCAGACAGGAGGTTAAAACTATGACCGTTAAAATTTTAGAAGTTGTAGGTGAATCATGCAACAGCTGGCAGGAAGCAGTCCAAAATGCTGTAACCGATGCAAGTAAAACTATAAGGAACATTACGGGTGTAGAAGTGCTTAATAACACGGCAAATGTTCAAAACGGTAAAATAGTAGAATACAAGGCTGATGTGGCGATAGCATTTAAGGTGGAGGATTCTACTGAAAGTTAGAACGAGCACTTTAAGTGCTCGTTCTAACTTTAAACGGTTTATATGGTAATACGTTTATAGAAAGTAGGTATTTAACAAAATGAGGCAAATTACAAAAAAACAACAAGAGTATCTAAGATATGCTGCCCAAAAAAAACCGAAACCGCCATATATAAAGAATATATTGATGGCGTTTTTAGTGGGTGGGTCAATATGCACAATCGGGCAATTTTTTCAAAATTTTTATATTTCATATGGCATTAACATTAAACAAGCCAGAGTACTCTCTTCTGTGACTATGATTTTCCTCGGGGCTTTCTTAACAGGAATAGGTATATACGATGAAATCGGAAAAAAAGCAGGTGCAGGTTCAATTGTTCCAATCACCGGTTTTGCCAATTCCATTGTATCACCTGCAATGGAATTTAAAAAAGAGGGTTATGTTTTTGGTGTTGGGTCAAAAATGTTTGTGATAGCAGGACCAGTCCTAGTTTACGGAATTACTACATCTTTATTGGTTGGACTTATTTACTACTTATTAAAATTATGAGGGATAAATAATGGCTGTAAAAAAGCTAGGATTACAAACTGTTAGATTTAATAATCCTCCTTCAATAATTGGCGCATCTAGTATAGTAGGGCCGAAAGAAGGAAAAGGGCCTTTGGCAAATTATTACGATTTAATATTAAACGATAATCTGTATGGAGAAAAAAGTTGGGAGAAGGCTGAAATAAAAATAATAAAAGAAGCCGTTGAAATGGCAATTAAAAAAAGTAAGATCGCAAATAATAGTATCGAGTATTTTATAGCCGGAGATTTATTAAATCAAATCATTTCATCAAGTTTTGCTGCAAGAGAACTTGAAATACCGTTTTTAGGCATATATGGCGCTTGCTCTACTTTGGCGGAAGGATTAGGATTGGGAGCAATAATAATTGAAGGCGGTTTTGCAGATAATTTAGTAGTAGCAACGTCCAGCCATTTCTGCACTGCAGAAAGACAACTGAGATATCCCCTCGAGCTGGGAAATCAGAGACCCCCTACGGCACAGTGGACGGTTACGGGAGCCGGTGCTATTGTAATTTCCTCAAAATCTCAAAACCCGAGAATAACTCACATAACTACAGGAAAAGTTATAGATATGGGCGAAAATGACCCGTATCATATGGGATCAGCAATGGCACCGGCCGCAGTCGATACAATTGTCAGACATTTTCAAGATACCGGTAGAACACCGGACGACTATGATTTAATTGTCACAGGAGATCTTGGAAGTGTAGGAAAAGATATCGTAGAAGATCTAATTAAACAAAAAGGCTTTGATATATCCAAAAAATACATTGACTGTGGAGTAACAATATATTCTTCTGAGCAAGATGTCCATGCTGGTGGAAGCGGATGTGCCTGTTGTGCTGTTGTGACTTGCGGTTATATTATAAAAGAAATGTTAAATGGAAAGTATAACAAAATATTAGTAACTGCAACAGGTGCCTTATTAAGTCCAACAAGTTACCAGCAAGGGGAAACTATTCCTTGTATAGCACATTCAGTATCTATAGAAAATTTGTAATTACTTAAGGAGACATGTCGATGGATTATGTGTGGGCTTTTATTGTCGGCGGTTTAATATGTGTAGTAGGTCAAATATTAATGGATATGACAAATTTGGCACCAGCCCATGTCTTGGTGCTTTTTGTCTCTCTTGGAGCTGTTTTAGGCGGTCTCGGTATTTATCAACCCCTAGTTGATTTTGCAAATGCAGGCGCTTCAATACCCTTGACGGGATTTGGTCATACTCTTGTAAAAGGCATAATAGAAGATGTTGACAAAAATGGACTTTTTGGCATACTTACAGGAGGTCTGACCGCAACGGCTGCCGGTATTACTGCAGCAATAGTTTTTGGGTATCTAATGTCACTACTTTTTAATCCCAAATCAAAATGAGAGGTAAACAAAAATGTATATAGATACAATCGGAATAATATTAACAATAATATTAGTAAGCCCAAGGTACTGGTTGATAGTTTTATCAATCTGTGCGTCAGAACTAATTCTTTCATTTTTGCTCTGTTTGGCTTTAAAACTTAACGTCGTTGAAGTGATAGCAGGAGGAATATTTACATCTTTTATATTTGAAGAAAAAAATTATATTCAATTAATCAGCCCGGCCATCTTTTTAATATCCAGTTTAACCTTACAAGACATGCGAATGATTCCCTGGCTTGATTTGATAAACCCATTAGCTGGCTTTAAAAAACCTTGGCATATTCTATTTTTAAAAACATCCATTTTTAGGTTAATCATTTACTTATTATTTTAAAGTATTCTTATAAAATTCTGATAAAAATTGCTTATAACTCAAAATTTATGGAAATAATATACATAAACAGCTGGACTAAGGGTGTTAATAATGAAAATAGGCATACCTAGAGCTCTCCTATTCTACCATTTTTATCCATTGTGGAAAACATTTTTCGAGAATTTAGGTTTTCAGGTAATTTTATCTCCCGAGACAAATAAAAAAATTTTAGAAAGAGGCATCGATTTAGCCGTAGATGATGCGTGCCTCCCAGTAAAACTGTATCACGGCCATGTGGCGGAACTAATTGGGAATGTAGATATTTTGTTTGTGCCCAGAATCATAAGTATACATCCCAAGGAGTATATTTGTCCCAAATTTTTGGGGCTTCCGGACATAATTAAATGTAACGTACCAAATCTACCTTTTGTAATTGATACCGAAATCAATTTACACAAAAGGAAAACAGATATCTTTAATCATTTCCTACAAGTGGGAAAACTTTTAAACAAGAGCAAATTTCATATTGTAAAAGCTTATTTTAAGGCAGTAAATGAATTTAATAAATATAACAATCTTATTAAAAATAAACAAATAATCCCAATCGATGTATTGAATTCCATTGAAAAGAAATCTATCCTTCCAGAAAAACAAGATAATTACAATTATAAGGTTCTACTTTTAGGTCATCCTTACAATATATATGACAAACATATCAGCATGAATTTGATATCCAAGATCAAAAAAATGAATGTAAAAGTAATAACCTATGAAATGTTATCAAAAAAAGATCTAAATTATACAACAAAGTTATTTTCTAAACCTTTGTTCTGGACACTGGGGAAACGAATTCTCGGATGTGCTAACCATTTTTTACGGAGCGAAGAAATAAATGGAATTGTCCACGTGGCTTCTTTTGGTTGTGGCCCCGATTCACTTGTAGGAGAACTTTTAGAGAGAAAAATGATTAGAGAATATCGGATTCCATTTTTGTATTTAAATCTTGATGAACAGACCGGAGAAGCAGGAATTAATACTAGGCTGGAAGCCTTTTTAGATATCGTGGAAGGGAGAAAATACATTGAAACTTACATTCCCACATATGGGTAATGCTTATATTCCTCTGCAAACTTTTTTCGAGCTATTAGATATAAGTGTTATTGTCCCTCCTAAGTGCAGCAACAAAACCCTAGAATTAGGAGTTAAGCATTCACCTGAATTTGCGTGTTTACCTTTGAAAATAAATATCGGTAACTTTATTGAAGCTTTTGAAATTGGTGCTGATACAATTGTAATGGCCGGAGGGGTAGGGCCATGTAGATTTGGATATTATGGAGAAGTCCAAAAGGAAATTTTATCAAGCTTAGGCTACAAATTTGAGATGATCATTTTAGAACCTCCTCAAGGACATTTCTTTGAGCTTATTAGAAGATTTAATTCACTGGTGAATAAAAACAAAAACACCTTTAAAGATGTATTTAATGCAGGTAAACTGGCATGGCAAAAAGCTCTATTGCTCGATAAATTAGAAAGATTGGCATGCAAATCAAGACCCGTTCAAATTGAAAATATCACTGACGATGTTTATCAGGCGGCAATAAATTTGATAAAAAAAGCCTCCAGTGAGTATGATATTGTAAATGTTGACAAAAAAATAAAAAAAATGTTTTCCGATATACCTTGCAAAAAAAATACGAATCCGCCAAGAATTGCGATCGTAGGTGAAATATATACTGTTTTAGAGCCCTTTGTCAATCAAAACATAGAAATTGAACTGGGTAGATTAGGAGCAGAGGTCCACCGCAGTATTTATATAACCGATTGGGTGAAGGAAAACCTCTTCCCCTCTTTTTTAAAGCCAAGACATCATAAGAAAATTTTAGAGCTCGCAAAACCCTACATAAACTGCTTTGTGGGTGGGCATGGCCAGGAAACCGTTGCTCAAACAATTAAATATTTAAAAGAAGGGTTTCAAGGCGTAATACAATTATTGCCATTTACATGTATGCCTGAAATAGTTGCAAAAAGTGTTCTACCTCACATAAGCAGAACAAACGGTTTTCCTGTAATGACATTGGTGCTCGATGAACATTCAGCCGAAACAGGTATTAAGACAAGGTTGGAAGCCTTTGTTGATATGATCATTTATAAGAGGGAGGCAGATTTTAATGAAATGCTCGCTCGGAATTGATGTGGGATCGGTCAGCACAAATTTCGTATTACTTGATGAAAAAAATAAATTGGTTGACAGGTTGTATTTAAGCACATCGGGCAAGCCTATTGAAGCAATAACTGAAGGCTTAAAGTTTTTGGGTGAAAAATATCACAATGTACAGATCGTTGCTGTAGGGACAACTGGAAGCGGAAGACAACTTGCGGCAGTACTTGTCGGTGCCGATATTATAAAAAATGAAATAACGGCCCATGCGGTAGCCGCCCAACAAGAAATCCCTAATACCCAAACCATACTTGAAATCGGTGGCCAAGATTCAAAAATTATTATAATCAGAAACGGTGTGGTAGTAGATTTTGCCATGAACACAGTATGTGCAGCGGGAACTGGGTCCTTTATAGACAGGCAGGCACAAAGACTCGGTATTCCTGTTAAGGATTTTGGAGAGATCGCCCTTAGATCAGATAACCCAACAAGGATAGCCGGGAGATGTGCTGTTTTTGCCGAATCTGACATGATCCATAAACAACAGATCGGTCATAAGACAGAAGACATTTTATGGGGTTTGTGTAAAGCTCTTGTAAGGAATTACTTATCTAATGTAGGGAAAGGAAAAGAAATAAAACCACCAGTTATATTTCAAGGCGGTGTAGCAGCTAATAGTGGAATTAAAAGGTCGTTCGAAGAAGAACTGGGCTATGAAATAGTCATCCCGAGATACTATGATGTAATGGGAGCAATCGGTGCAGCACTAATTGCAGTTAAATACATAAAGAATAGGAAGATAAAAACTAATTTTTTCGGGTTTCAAACCGCTTTTAGATCATATAATGTAAAAAGCTTTGATTGTAATGGTTGCCCTAACATGTGTGAAGTTATACAACTATTTTCTGATGGGAAAAACCTTTTAGCAAGATGGGGTGACAAATGTGGAAAGTGGTCATCCAATCTCGCAATCTGACAAAGCGGTTTACTTGACTTTTTTTGATTCTCCATGATATATTAAACAAAGATTAATTTTATCATCTCGTTTAATAAAAACAAATATCACTTACCTCATCTCGACAAAGGTCGGGTAGAGGCGCGGTGGTCAAGATTACCCTTACGGAGGTCGGCAGCCGATTAAGCAAGGAGAAAGGGGCTATCGCCGAAGCATGATCTTTCGCCAAAAAAATCATGCTGGGGCCATACCTAACAGGTATGGAACTGTCACCAAAATTCTTCTTTGGTGGAGCGCTACTTTAGGTAGAGAGAGGTATTTGTCAGAAAACATACAACCGGGCAAATATCTGGTTGTTTTTTTAATGTGAAACAACAAGTTTCCCGGGACCCGGCAGCAATCTTTGATTACATTGCCGGGTGGGTTCTTTAGCGAAGCGCAAGGTTCCCGGGACCCGGCAGATATCTTTGATTACATGCCGGGTGGGGTTCTCATTTTAAGGAAAGGAGATTTCATGTCATGTTTTTTGGTACTGCTCGGATTAATGAAAAGAATCATTTGGAAATAGGCGGTTGTGATACCGTACAGTTAGCCAGGGAATTTGGCACACCCTTGTATGTAATGGATGAACAACTATTACGAGAAAACTGCAGAATATATAAAAATACACTGTATGATTTATATAAAAACAGTGAAGTTATTTATGCAGGAAAGGCATTTTTAACAATGGCAATGTGCCAATTGCTAAAAGAGGAAGGTCTGAGCCTTGACGTGGTTTCAGGCGGTGAATTATATACAGCGATCAAAGCCGGTTTTCCGGCAAAGCGCATTTATTTCCATGGGAACAATAAATCTTATGATGAACTTAAAATGGCAATTGAATGCGGTGTGGGAACGATAATAGTTGACAATTTCTATGAACTTGAAATGCTAAAAGATCTATCCAAAAAATACCAACACGTGGTCAAATTATTACTTCGGATTACTCCCGGAATAGAGGCTCATACACATGATTACATTAAAACCGGTCAGTTGGATTCAAAATTTGGATTTACCCTTGAAAACGGCCATGCCCTTATGGCAGTTGAAAACGTTTTAGGTATGAAATTTCTCAGGTTAATGGGATTTCATTGCCATATAGGTTCTCAAATCTTTGAGGAAGAACCGTTTAAGATGACTATTGAGGTCATGTTAAATTTCGCAAAAAAACTGTCTGAAAAGTATAGCTTTGAAACCCGTCAACTCGATTTAGGAGGCGGATTTGGTATTAAATATTCAGATGAAGATAAGCCACTTTCAGTTAAAACCTATCTGACAACAATAGTAGAAAATATTAAAAAATGTGCAGAAAGGCTTGGATTACACGTTCCTAAAATCCTGATTGAACCCGGAAGGGCAATTGTTGGCAATGCCGGTACGACTCTTTATACCATCGGGGCTATCAAAGATATCCCTGGAATAAGAAAGTACATTAGTGTCGATGGTGGTATGAGTGACAATATACGGCCGGCATTATATGGAGCAAAATACAATGGAATTGTTGCAAATAAAGCGGGAACGATTCCGGAAGAAAAAGTTTCTATTGCCGGGAAATGTTGTGAGTCAGGAGATATGCTTATATGGGATATAAAATTGCCGCGGATAACCCCCGGTGATATTCTAGCCGTTTTGTGCACAGGTGCATACCAATATTCCATGTCAAGCAACTACAATATGTTGCCAAGACCGGCAGTAGTTTTTGTAAAGAGTGGGAATGTAAAATTGACTAATAAAAGAGAAACGTATGAAGACCTTTTACGAAATGACCTTTTTTTCAATAATATGAGAACGGTTTCTTTTGGATAAAATATTTGCATTACGTTATAAGTGTGCTTAAATGCGCACTTTTTTCATTGCCAAATAAATGGTATAATGCAATAAGTAAATATACAATAATATTGATGAAAGGACGGCACTATTTTTATGGGTAATTTCTTCGGGCCGGAAATGCTCCTTAGGATCCCTGCTCTTTTGATCGCTATTACAATTCATGAATATGCACATGCGAGGATGTCTTATTCCTTAGGCGACCCAACGCCTCAGCAGACGGGAAGATTATCTCTTAATCCATTAGCACATCTTGACCCCATAGGCCTTTTAATGCTGTGGATCTTTAGGTTTGGGTGGGCTAAACCTGTACAAATTAACCCGTACTATTATCGTAACTATAGAAGAGGAGTTCTACTAGTTTCATCAGCCGGACCTTTATCTAATCTGTTGTTGGCTCTTCTAACTTTGACGGTTTTGAAATTAAATTTTATATCTTCAAGCTTATTGTTTAACTTCATTTACACGTTATTTTTATATAATCTAGTTTTAGCTGTTTTTAACTTAATCCCAATACCACCTTTAGATGGATCAAAAGTTTTAGCGAGCCTAATTCCGGGACCTCGGAACCAATTTTTTTATAGAATAGACGCTTATGGACCAATAATATTGATACTTATGGCCTACCTGGGTTTACTTGACATTATTTTAGGGCCTTTGATCACAGTTGTTCATACAGGTTTGGATACGTTAACAAATTTAGTTTTATTTAGATTTTAAAAAGGATCTATCACAAGGAGGAAAATATCATGGACAAACATACGGTTTTAAGCGGTATGAGGCCTACTGGAAGGCTACACATGGGAAATATGATGGGTGCTTTGATGAACTGGGTAGAACTACAAAATGAATATAAATGTTTTTTTACAGTAGTTGACTGGCATGCTTTGACAACAGGATATGAAAACACAACAGATATAAAAGAAAACATTCGACAAATGGTAATCGACTGGTTGAGTATAGGTCTAGAGCCCGAAAAATGTGCTATATTTGTTCAATCACACGTTAAGGAGCATGCTGAGCTGCATCTTTTACTTTCAATGCTTACTCCGCTTTCATGGCTCGAGAGATGTCCAACTTATAAAGACCAATTGAAACAGTTGGAAAATAGACAAATAAACACATACGGTTTTTTAGGCTATCCTGTGCTAATGACTTCTGATATTTTAATTTATAAAGCTGATAGGGTTCCGGTGGGAGAAGACCAACAGCCTCATATTGAGCTCGCAAGAGAAATTGCCAGAAGGTTTAACTATTTATATGGTCCTGTTTTTCCGGAGCCGGTTGCCCTCTATACAAAAACAAAAGTATTACCGGGGATCGATGGCAGAAAAATGAGCAAAAGCTACGATAATTACATTGAGATAGCTGCAGACCCCAGAGTGATACAAGACCGTGTCAGGATGATGGTCACAGATCCGGCCAGAATACGCAAAAACGATCCTGGGCATCCAGATATATGCAATGTATATGCTTTCTTTAATGCATTCGATGAGGAAAACAATTTAATAGAATTGAGAGAGGTATGTGAAAAAGGAATGATAGGATGTGTTCAATGTAAAAAAAATCTCGCCAATTTAATCGTGCAAAAAACTGAAAAGATAAGGAATAAGCGGTTGATGTTAGAAAAAAAACCACGCGAGATAGACGAAATATTAGAATATGGTGCAAAAAAAGCAAGACTCGAAGCCCAAAAAACAATGTGTGAGGTTAGAGAAGCCATGAAAATCTAACTGAGGTGAACAGTAATGGCTTTAAATATCAGGTTAGATGCTTTTGAGGGGCCCTTTGATCTATTGTATCATCTAATCGAAAAGAACAAGATAGATATATATGACATACCCATAGCAGAGCTGACCGACCAATATTTGGGGTATTTAGAAGATATCGGGGAGGAACAATTAGATACGGCTAGTGAATTTCTAGTTATGGCCGCAACCCTACTTAGTATCAAATCAAAACTTCTACTCCCAAGCACACATCACGAAGTTCAGCTCGAGATTGCTGCAGGAAATGATGAAGCTGATCCGAGAGATGAGCTTGTGTATAGGCTTATACAATACAAAAAATATAAGGATATATCTCTTATATTAAGACAAATGGAAAAAGAACAATTAAAATTATTTAGAAGACAACCTGAAGATATTACACATTTTTATACTCAAGGTTTTTTATTGGAAGGTGTGACATTTGAAGATGTACTTCAGGTATTCAGAAATCTATGTAAAACGGACGTGCACAGGAAGGAAAGGCATCATTCTGTAAAAAAAGACCCTATGCCGCTATCGAGGAAGATTAAAGAGATATTTCGTTTTATAAAAAATAAAAAATCAATCCTTTTCAGCAATCTGCTCAAACCAAATCATTCAAAATTAGATTATGTTGTTACTTTTTTGGCCATGTTGCAGCTTATCAAAATGAATAGAATTTTGGCCAAACAAGAAAAATTTTTTGGGGATATTACAGTGGCGTTAAGGGAGGATCGTTAATTTATGGATGCAAAGCAATTGATTGGGATAATAGAAGGTATTTTGTTTGTTGCAGGTGACCCAGTTCCAATCGACACTTTATCAAAAGCACTCGGTTTATCGAAAAACCAAATCCTGGATATCATTGATAAATTAGTTGAAGAATACAATTCATCTGCACGTGGCATCATGCTCACTCAGGTTGGGGATAGTCTTCGCCTGACAACAAAAAGTGAATTGTATCCCTACCTTGAATCTATATTTAAACCAAAAGCGAGGGCATTACTTTCAAAAGCAGCACTTGAAACACTTTCGATAATCATGCACAAACAGCCGGTAACTAGAACTGAGATTGAAGAAATAAGGGGTGTAAGTAGCGAAAAAACCTTGAGCAGCCTTCTTGAAAAAAATCTAATATCTGAAGCAGGCCGGAAGGATACACCCGGGAAACCAATTTTATATACTGTCACTCAACAATGCTTGGATTATTTCGGAATAAAAAACATCAAAGATGTCCAGGAACGGCTTAATAAGTGTATCGTTTAAGAACATAATCCATAAACTAAGAGAAAAAGCCTAAGGGGAATTATATTGTTATTAATAATTATACTATTAGCTTTTTCTCTTTTTATTTTTACTCCATTGACAATACACTTAGTGTTGAAAAAAAAGCCGGAAAAAGAATATTTTGAAGTAGACATAAAATATTTTAAGTTTTCAATAATTAAATTTATGTTCACTCAGACAGAGCTTGACGTTAAAAATCTTATCCCTTTTTTATCATTTCAGGTTCAATTTGCTCATAAAAAAAATGCCAGAAAATATAAAAAAGTGGTATCACACAAAAGATATGATTATGCTTTTCTTTTCTCTGTACTTAAACAAACCCTTCACATATTTAAACGCTTTTGGCGATTTGTTAAATTTCTCTTGAGTTCGATAAAGTTAATCAAAGCTAGTATAAACCTGAAATTCGGCTGTGGAGACCCTGCACTCACTAGCATTTTTGTCGGTCAAATATGGGCACTTATTTTTTGGGCCTTAAGTCTGATTTCAATGTATTTAGACTTTAGAGACTCTGATATCAATGTAAATATTGTACCAGTTTTTTTAGATAATCAAGCAATAGAAATAAATTGCAAGGGTATAATAACATTAAGAGTAGTTCATATTATAAGTGTTGGTGTACTTTTAATTACAGCCTATTTATTAGCCCTGAAAAAATCAAATAATATACTAAAGGGAGCGAAAAAGTATGGATGGACATCCAATTGAGAGTTTAATTAGAACAGCAATGGATAGTATAAAGGAAATGGTGGATGTCAATACCATAGTGGGTGATCCCGTCGAGACTGCAGATGGTAGTGTAATAATTCCAGTATCAAGGGTCACCTTTGGTTTTGCCGCTGGTGGCAGCGAATTTAATATAAAATCGAATAAACAGGACAGCCAAAGTGATAACCTGAAAAACCCTTTTGGGGGGGGGAGTGGCGCAGGGGTTTCTGTTCAGCCCGTAGCCTTCATGGTTGTCGGTAAAGAGCAGATAAGATTACTACCTGTGAGCCGGGGTGCTATGTTCGAAAGGGTTATAGATCTTGCACCACACCTGGTAGAACAAATTAAAAGACTTTTAAAAAACAACAATCATTCTGAAGTTATTCGGCCCAAGTGAGGGCCATTTTTATTGAAAGTGATAAATCTAAGGAAAAAATTTAGTGGAGGGTCGTCCAGTGATAAAAAATAAAACTTTATTAATATTAGTGATAATATTTATTGTTTTTAGTACAAACGCGGTGGCTGAAGAACTTCCTAACATAGATGCTAAAGCCTATGTTTTAATGGATACAACAACAGGTAGAATCCTTGAAGGAAAAAATGAAGATGAAAAAAGAGCAATGGCAAGCACTACCAAAATAATGACAGCAATAATAGCTTTAGAAAAAGGAGATCTTGCATCTATTGTAGAGGTTAGCAAGAAAGCTGCATCAATCAGAGGTTCTTCATTCCACTTGAGCAGAGGGGAAAAAATACCACTTGAGACAATGTTGTACGGGCTTTTATTGTGTTCAGGCAATGATGCTGCTGTAGCAATAGCAGAACACATTGGCGAAAGTCAAGAAAATTTTGTGCAAATGATGAATCAAAAAGCTATTGAAATCGGTGCATTGAATACCAATTTTAAAAATCCGCACGGTTTAGATGAGCCAAATCATTTTACTACAACAAAAGACTTAGCAATTATTGCCAGATATGCTTTGGACATACCAAAATTCAGAGAGATTGTTGGTAGTAGAGAAAAATTAATTACTAGGGGGGACAAAACAGGGACTATTTACAACACAAATAAACTCTTGTGGAGCTTTGAAAATGCCACAGGTATAAAAACCGGATACACGGGTAAGGCGGGAAGATGCCTTGTCGCATCGGCTTATAAAAATGGTTTTGAACTCATTTCAGTTGTTTTGGGTTCACCTAGCAACTTTAACAGTTCTTATAAATTACTAAATTTCGGTTTTACAAAATATCAATTACGTCAAATAATTAAAAAAGATAACATAGTGAAAAGTATTCCGGTAAAAAAAGGTATTTTAAAAGAAGCACCATTAATTATTGAAAAAGATATTATTCTACCTATCGTCGATGATGAATCATTGTCAATAAAGTACTTATTGCCTGAAGAAATTAAAGCACCTGTGGAAAAAAATCAAAAAATTGGTGAATTAGCTGTTTATATCAATTCAATCCATGTTTATTCAGTTCCTCTGATATCTCTTGAAACCGTTAAACAAAAATCTTTTATGGATAATATTTTTTTAATTATAAAACAGTGGCTGTCGATTTAAATGACATATAGCTTGTGCGAAATTGGCTCAAATCCCGATTCAGCTATGTGTAGGAGATGTCATACAAGCTTTATTTTTTCAAGAAGCAGGAAAACGTGAGAAAAATGTGTAATATTAGTTAGAGGGGCGATTTAATTGAAGCTACGATTACAAAGTTACCTTTCGAAAGCCGGTATAGCCTCTCGTAGGACCAGTGAAAAAATAATAGCCGAAGGCAGGGTAAAAATTAACGGCCAAACGGTAGACAAATTGGGGGTTAAAGTGGATCCCGATTCGGATAAAATAGAGGTTGATGGAAAAAAAATATTATTACACCATGACAACATTTATATAGTCCTGAACAAGCCAGCCGGTGTTGTTACAACTTCAAAAGATCCTTTTGGAAGGCCTACAGTCTTGGATTTAGTGAAAGGAATAAAAGCCAGGATATATCCTGTCGGGAGATTGGACAAGGACACTGAAGGACTCTTAATATTGACAAATGATGGAGATTTGACTTATAAACTCACACATCCTAAAAATGAGATAAAAAAAACTTATATTGTTGAGGTTAAAGGTACTCTTACCCCAAAAAAGGTCCGTGCTTTAAAAGAAGGTGTGGTGTTAGACGATGGCATCACCGCTCCCGCAAAAATTAAACCACTCAATACAAGTAAAAATAATACGACCTTGAAAATTGTAATTCACGAGGGGCGAAAGCGCCAAATCAGGCGAATGTGTGAAGCTGTTGGACTTTCGGTTGTATATTTAAAAAGGACTCATATAGAAAAATTTTCATTGGGTAATTTAAAGCCTGGCTGTTGGAGGTACTTAACTAATAGAGAAATCAATTATTTAAAAAATCTTTAATTTCAATGGAAGTGATAACGTTGATGGTTATAAGAAAAGCTATTGAAGAAGATGTAAACTCAATAGAATCTATATTTGATTTATGTGGTCTTGATTTTGACACACCGATCGATGGAAATTGCATGGTCATCGAATTAGAAAAAAGGATTATAGGCGCAGGGTGTATCAAGATAACTGAGAATCGCTCTGAGATTACCTCTATAGCCGTTTTACCTGAATTTCAACACAAAGGTTTTGGGGATGGTTTACTAAGAGCCCTCATTAATTTTGCTGACAGGAGAAGTGTAAAACTAATAAATGTTAAAACAAATTGTGCAAAGGGTTTCTTTAAAAAGATCGGCTTTGTAACAGTAGCCCAAAATAATGAAATGGTGCTCGATGTGGATGAATTCTTTAAAAACACGCATTGTAAAAATTGAACATTTAATGAACATCTGATATAATCTTGCCAAAATACAACAATATACTTAATCTGAGGTGAGCATGATGGAGCTATGGTTTACTGAAAATCACTCAAAAAACGTAAAATTTTCTATTAGAGTAAAAGACGTTTTATTTAAAACAAAAAGTCCTTATCAACATATTGCCGTATATGAAACTGAAGATTTTGGCAGAGTTCTAGCATTAGATGATGTCGTACAAGTCACAACGAAAGATGAATTCATATATCATGAAATGATTACTCATATCCCTCTTTTTACTCATGATAAACCTAAAAGAGTATTGATAATCGGTGGCGGAGACGGGGGCAGTGTAAGAGAAGTCTTAAAACATCCTATAAATGAAGTCCATCATGTAGAAATAGACGAACAGGTATTAAAAACGTCAAAAAAGTTCTTTCCAACAATTAGCTGCGGTTACGATGATTCAAGGACGAAAATATTTTTTGAGGATGGAATACAGTTTGTGAAAAATAATAAAGGGTATGATGTAATAATTATCGATTCAACTGATCCCTTGGGGCCGGCTGTCGGGCTCTTTTCAAAGGATTTTTATGAAGATGTTTTTGAAGCTTTAAACGATGATGGAATAATGGTCGCTCAAACCGAATCACCTTTTTACTACAGTAATTTGATAAAACAAATATATGATGACATTTCGGGACTTTTCAAATTTGCCAATATATACACAGCTGTTGTACCTACATACCCCGGGGTTTATTGGTCTTTTACAATGGGCTCTAAAAAGATAAACCCATTGAGTAAGGACCTAAAAGATGTCACGGAAATCGATACGAAATACTATTCAAAAGAAATTCATAAAAGTTGTTTTGTCCTGCCTCCTTTCGTGAAAGAAATGATTTCTACCAGTTCAAAAAAATAAATGATTGAGATTGTTTATTTTTATACAGTTGAATATGCTTCATAAAGATATTGGAGGGCCTAAAAATGGTCAAAGTAAAGTTAGGAGACGACGTGATCCAGAGTAAAATAAAATTTAAGGTCAGGTTTGATTATAGAGGGGAATATAAACCCGGAAAGTTTTTATTCGGCGGAAAATCAATTGACCAGTCCGCTCAGGACACACGCGAAGAACAGATCGCACTTTTAAAAAATATTCCCATCCAGGGTGTTTCATTTGAGGACTATGATATTTCACAAGAACCGTATACTGTATTTGATGATAATGTAGGTGAAAAGGTTGCCTATGCTCCAGCTTTTCTAACCATAAATGCCGACTCAATAGAAGATATGATAAAGTTTGTCATGAGACCTGAATTTAGAACACTAGAAATAATTGAGCCTTCCCAGATGATTATAACTAATAAAGATCTGGAAAAAGTCCTCTTTAGGATGAATGAAGAATTAAAATCTCAGCTCTTAGTGCTTTCAAAAAAGATAAGGCGGTAATAGTAATATGGAACAAATTAAAGTAGCAGTAGTAGGAGCTGGCGCTGCTGGTCTTATGGCGGCATATCAAGCAGCTGTCCACGGAGCCGAGGTTTTTTTATTTGAAAGGAATAATCAAATAGGCAAAAAAATATTGATAACAGGAAAGGGCCGTTGTAACCTTACAAATATTAAAGACATTAGTGAGTTCATAGAAAATACACCGGGAAATGGTAAGTTTCTTTACAGTGCTCTAACATCTTTCGACAACATGCAATTAATAAGCTTTTTTAAAGACCTAGGTGTTGAGACCAAGGTTGAAAGAGGGGGAAGGGTATTTCCGCGTTCTGACAAATCCTCTGATATCATAAATGCATTTGAAAAGGCTATTTCAAGGTCTCATGTTAAAATTTATTATAAAATGAGAGCAAAGGAACTTATTATTAGAGTAGGTAATATCCAGGGAATTCGATTCTTTGGCAATAATACTCCTTTTCATTGCGACAAGGTAATAGTCGCAACAGGTGGTATTTCATATCCTTCTACCGGCTCCACAGGAGACGGCTATAATTTAGCTCGACAAGCAGGCCACACGATAACAGACATAACGCCGTCCCTTGTGCCGCTAATTGTTAAGGAGAATTGGGCCAAACATCTCCAGGGCCTCACACTAAAAAATGTAAAAGTAACATCTTATGAGGAAAACAATAAAATTGAATCACAATTTGGAGAAATGTTGTTTACTCATTTTGGGGTATCTGGGCCTATAATTTTAAGTCTGAGTCGCAAAATAATAGACCATCTCGACAAAAAAGTTTCAATATCAATTAATTTAAAACCTGCACTCAACCGAACTCAGCTTGATCAAAGGCTTCTGAAAGATTTTAAACATAAACATAAAAAACGATTTAAAAATTCTCTAGACGCCTTATTGCCTAAAAAGTTAATCCCTGTATTTATTGACCTTACAGGTATTGACCCTGAAAAACCTGTAAATCAGATAACCAAATTTGATAGACAAATAATAATAGATAAATTAACTGACCTTCGCTTAAATATTACCGGATGCATAAAAGAACAGGCGATTGTTACCAGAGGAGGCTTATCTGTAAAAGAAATAAATCCAAAGACAATGGAATCACTATTAGTAAAGGGATTGTATTTTGCAGGAGAGGTTCTTGACATAGACGGCCTCACGGGAGGATATAACTTGCAGGCAGCTTTTTCCACAGGTTATCTTGCCGGACTTAATTCAGCAATCCCGTAAAAGGAGGTTGGTGAATTGTGAACCAAAGAGCAGTACGTGGAGCAATAACGGTTGAAAAAAATACACCAAAATCAATCAAGAATGCTACAAAGAAATTATTAGGTGAAATCATTTCAAAAAATGAAATAAGGGTAGATGATATTTGTTTTATTTTGTTCAGCACTACACAGGACTTAGACGCGGTTTTTCCTGCAAAAGCTGCAAGAGATATGGGCCTTAATACGGTACCACTTTTGGACGTTTCACAAATGCAAGTAGTTGAAAGTCTCCAAAGGTGTATAAGAATCCTGTTAGTGTTCAACACGAATAAAAGCCTGGCAGATATAAATCATGTTTATCTGGAAAAAGCAAGAGAACTAAGACCCGATTTCTAGGAAGGAGTGCTTTTTATTGTTTAGTATCGCAATTGATGGGCCTGCAGGGGCAGGAAAAAGCACTGTAGCAAAAATCATTGCTGAAAAGCTTAACATGGTTTATATTGATACTGGTGCAATGTATAGGGCTATTACCCTATTGGCTTTAAGAGAGAAGGCAGAAAACGAGCCTGAAATAATAAAAATAGCCGAAAACATCAATATCAACATAGAAGATAACAGAATATTTGTTGGCAAAGAAGATGTAACTGACAAAATTAGGGATTTACTAGTCTCTCAAAAAGTATCACAAATAGCTGCAATTCCAAGTGTAAGGGATATTATGGCAAAAATTCAAAGAAGGATTGCTGCACAAAACAGCGTTGTAATGGATGGCAGGGATATAGGAACAACTGTATTGCCAAATGCAAGGTATAAATTTTATTTAACGGCAAATTTACACGAAAGGGCAATGAGACGCTACAGACAGTATAATGAAGGCAAAAATGATATTGAACTATCTAAAGTTGAAGAGGAAATAATAAATAGGGATCGCTTAGATCAAGAAAGAGCGTGTTCACCGCTTGCTATTGCAAAAGATGCAATTATTATTGACACAACCGATAAAACCATATCAGAAGTCGTAAATGAGATTTTGAATCATATAGATAGGGGGGAAATCAATGGTTTATAATTTGGCTAAAATTGTGTGCAGCTTTGTCATCATGCTGCTTTTCAGAGTTCAAGTAACAGGAGCTGAAAACTTCCCTGTAAACGGCCCGGTTATTGTCTACTCTAATCACAAGAGCATGTGGGATCCGGTTTTGATTGGTTGTATCCTAAAACGACCGGTTTTTTTTATGGCAAAACAGGAGCTGTTTAAAAATCCCTTTCTTGGGTTGCTGCTCCGGAGCATAAATGCTTTTCCTGTAAATAGAGATATGGCAGATAGAAAAGCCATCCGAAAGTGCCTAAAAATCCTCGCTGAAGATAAAGTTCTCGGCATTTTTCCCGAAGGAAAAAGGAGCAAAACCGGCGAGCTACTAGAACCTGAACCCGGGATTGCTTTAATCGCTGTGAAAAGCAGGAATGCTAAACTTGTCCCTATAGCCATAAAAGGTGGCTACGGTTGGTTTTCCAAAATAAATGTCGTAATAGGTAAACCGATAAAAACAGACACCAGTGATGGAAAGATGAATTCAAAATCATTAAAAGACTTTAGTATGCAAATTTTTAAAGAAGTCGCAAATATGATGTCACATTAAAATAATTTCATTAATAAGCAGGAATTATACAATTCTTTATAGAATTTCATTTAATGCCAGTTACGTATTTTTTTTGCATCATTATTTTTTTGTAGTCAATAATAAAGTATGGGGAAGTGAATCGAGTTGCAGTTGTTTATGTCCGAGCATGCAGGCTTTTGTTTTGGAGTAAAAAAAGCCTTTGAAGCAACAGATAACCTAATCAGAAAAGGGATTAAGGCATACACATTAGGACCTATTGTGCACAATCCGCAAGTTGTAAATAAGTTGATAGAGCAAGGAATTCTACCATCCAAATTAAAAAACATTGACAGTGGAACAGTCATAATAAGGACACACGGCGTTGGACCTTCCATAATAGAACATGCAAGGTTAAAAGGTTTAAATATAATTGACGCTACATGCCCATTTGTTAAAAAGGTACACAAAATCGCCAAACAGATGTCGGATAATGGATATCTTGTAATAATCATAGGTGACCCGCACCATCCTGAAGTAGAAGGTATAAAGAGTTGGTGTAATGGTGATGTAAAAATTATTGAAACTGTAAAAGACGCTGAGAATTTTTTTACTAACAGGCAGGTCGGTATTGTCGTACAGACCACACAAACACAAGAAAACATTGACAAAATAATGCAAATTTTAAAAGCAAAGCTGGATATTAAGTTATTTGAAAACACTCGGTGTCATGCAACTCAGCTTAGACAAGACGCTGCAAAAGATCTAGCGAAAAAAGTTGATACTATGCTTGTTATTGGAGGAAAAAACAGCGCAAACACAAAGAAACTGGCTCAAATTTGTCAGAATGTAGGAGCAAGAGTATACCACATTGAGAAAGCAAGTGAAATTAATAGAGAATGGTTTGATAAACATGATAAAGTTGGAATTACTGCTGGAGCTTCTACACCTGATTGGATTATAAAGGAGGTTATTTTGAGAATGGACGAGATTAATAAAGAGGAAAACAAACAGGAGGTTGATAATTCAAAAGAAGAAGCTGATGTTTCATATGAGGAAACCTTCGCAGATATTCAAGAAGATACTATTGTAAAAGGGACTGTAGTAAAAGTAAGCAATAATGAAGTAATCGTAAATATTGGATATAAATCAGATGGTATAATACCATTAAATGAGATTTCATACACTCCGGTTCAGGATCCATGCGATTATGTAAAAGTTGGCGATGAAATCGATGTATATGTTCTGAAGCTCGAAGATAAAGAAGGTAATCTCATATTATCTAAAAAGAGGGCAGATACTGCCATTGCTTTAGATAAAATAGAAAATGCATATAAAGAAAATAGTATTGTGGAAGGAACTGTAACTGAAATTGTAAAAGGTGGCGTAATTGCCGATGTTTATGGTATAAAAGGTTTTATCCCCGCTTCTCATTTGGATTTGAAATATGTGCCCGATCTAAACGTTTACACAGGGAAAACCCTAAAGCTTAAAGTAATTGAATTGGATAAAAACAAAAATCGTATAGTCTTGTCACGTAAAACTGTAATGGAAGAAGAAAAACAGGTCTTAAGAGAAAAAACATGGGCGTCAATAGAAGAAGGCCAATTGATCAAGGGAACAGTTAGAAGATTGACTGATTTTGGGGCCTTTGTAGATATCGGGGGTGTTGATGGACTCATACACATATCTGATTTGGCTTGGCAGAAAATCAATCACCCTTCTGAAGTAGTAAAAGAAGACGAAGAGGTGGAAGTTAATATCCTTAAAATAGACAGAGAACGTGAAAGGATTTCTCTTGGCTTAAAACAGGTTCTAGGGAATCCTTGGGATGAAGTTGAGAACAAATATGAGATTGGTTCAATTGTAGATGGAAAAGTGGTCAAACTCGTTACCTTTGGCGCTTTTGTAGAAATTGAACCCGGTGTAGAAGGTCTTGTGCATATATCTCAGATTTCAAACGAACACATCCCAACTCCTGGCGATGTTCTAAATGTAGATGATATTGTAAAAGTAAAAATTATGGATATAAATGCAAAAGAAAGAAAAATGAGCCTTAGCATTAAAGAGGCTCTACGAGAAAAAAATGAAAAGAGAAATGAAATGTATATGAAGTCAAGTGATAACGGTATTACAATAGGGGAAATGGTGGGTGAAGTATTCGACAAAAACATTAATGAAGAATAGTATAAAATTTATTTTTTAAAGGGGGAAAACGCCCCTTTTTTTAATGAGGTGTTTTTTTATGGATAAGCGCAGAATAAGAAAAATAGAACATGTAAAATACTCTCTAATGCTGGAAAATAGACTTAAACGTAATAATTTCGATGATATCGTTTTATTAAACAATTGCCTTTCTGAAGTTGATTTAGATGAAATTGATCTGACGACAAATCTTCAAGGGCTTCGACTTGAAAATCCTATAATAATAAACGCTATGACCGGGGGTTTTTTCGGTGGTGAAATTATCAACAGACAACTATCGAAAATCGCCAAAAATTTAAAACTTGCCATGGCTGTGGGGTCACAGAAAATCGCCGTCGATAATCCTCTAAACGAAAAAAGTTTTAAAATAGTAAGAGAAATTAATCCTGATGGCATAATTTTTGCCAATATTGGTGCTGATGCTTCGATAGACGATGTCAACAAAGCAATAAACATGCTAAATGCTGATGCATTACAAATACATTTAAATGTGCCACAGGAGCTTGCAATGAAGGAAGGACGTAAAAAGTTTAAAGGAACATTAGATAATATAAAGAGCATACTTAACAATGTCGACGTTCCAGTTGTCGTAAAAGAAGTGGGATTCGGCATTTCAGGCAAACAAGCACTTACTCTGGTAAAAGAAGGTATAAAAATACTCGATGTATCTGGAAAGGGAGGTACCAATTTTATCTCAGTTGAGAATAAGAGAAACAGGACATCTGCTCTCAAACACTTAGAATCATGGGGTATTCCGACCCCCGTAAGCATTATCGATGTAAATAAAGCCGTTGGTGACAGAGCAGACATAATTGCGTCCGGTGGCCTGTTTACTGGAGCCGATTGCGCAAAGTGTTTCGCTTTAGGAGCTAAAGCCGCAGCTTTTGCAGGATCATTTTTATATATATTAAAGAAAAAAGGACCTCGTGCGCTTCATACCCATGTTAAACAAATTTTAAAAGAAATAAAGCATATAATGGTTATGACTGGATCAAAAAATTTAAAAGAATTACGGAGAGCTGAAGTGAGAGTATTAGGAAACACGTTTTATTGGCTGAAAAGTAAAGATATTATCAGATAATTAGTAATAAGTCTTGGCTATTGTAAAAAATTAGATATATATTGACAATCTTATATAATCTGCTAAAATTTAATTTGATCGAAAATAACAAGAAGGGGGTATTGATGGACAAATGAAAGCTTTGGGCCGTCATATATTGGCGGAAATCTACAATTGTGATCCAAAAATTTTAAATGACGAGGAATCGATTGAACAAATTTTGGTAAATGCTGCTTTAGTGGCCGGAGCTGAAGTTAGAGAAGTTGCATTTCATAAATTCAGTCCACAGGGGGTCAGTGGTGTAGTAGTAATTTCAGAATCCCATCTTGCAATCCATACTTGGCCTGAATTCGGCTATGCGGCCGTTGATGTCTTTACCTGTGGCGAAAGGGTAAACCCGTGGGATGCATGCAATTATATTTCCAAGGAATTTAATGCCAAGCATATGACTGCTTCAGAAGTTAAGAGGGGGATTTTTCAAGAACCTGTAAAAGCAATAAATCTTTAAGGAAGGGGATTCTTTTTGAGTTTTAAAAAACTCTTCGTTTACGTATATCTTTAGTATGAAAAATGCGTGAAAAAAATCGCGCATTTTTCATTTTTATTTGTATTAAATTATTAAATATGGTTATATTATATTATCGAAGACCCCCTTTACATTTAGCCCCCATGATACATGAAAATGTATCATGGATTTTTTTATGGGCAAAATTCTGTTATAATTTGTTTGTGCATGTATTAAAATGCTGGTTAAAGGGGTTCTTTTAATTATGGATCAATACAGTGAATTCATGGCAAATATAAAAGAATTATGTCGGTTAGACTTGAACTTATATAAAGAAAAACAGATGAAACGCAGGATTAAATCATTAATTAAAAAAAATGGATTAGGTGACTTTAATTCCTACTTCAACTTACTCAGGCGAAGTAGTAGACACATGCAGGAATTCTTGGGTTACATAACAATAAATGTGTCAGAATTTTTTAGAAACCCCCAGCAATGGCAGTTATTAGAAAAGGAAATAATTCCTGAACTTATATCAAAAAAAGACTGCTTAAATATTTGGAGCTGTGCATGTGCTTCAGGTGAAGAACCTTATTCAATCGCTCTCTTGCTAATGAAAATACATCTTTTCGAAAAGGTACATATATTAGCTACAGACATAGATATTGATGCCATAAATGATGCTAAAACTGGAATATATCATCAAAAAAGCCTGGTTAATATCCCAGGTGATCTATTAAAACTATATTTTATTGATAAAGGCAACGGGTTTTTTGAAATAAAAGAAACAATCAGGAAAAAAGTGTCCTTCAAGTGCTTGAACCTGCTTGAGGATGACTTTCCTAACAATATGGATTTAATAATATGCAGAAATGTATTGATATATTTTACCGAAAAAGCAAAAGAAAAACTGTACCCCAAATTTTTTAAATCACTTGTTAATAACGGAATTTTGTTTGTTGGGAGCACAGAACAAATTATAATGCCTCAAAAGTATGGGTTTTTAAGTACAAAGAGTTTTTTTTATAAAAAGACTGCATACGAAAAAAAGTAAAGCCCGTAATAGAACGAACTAAACAGTCCCCGTTAATATGTAATATTTTCTTTACGACTCAACTTTTTATCTAAATGTGAACGCTATGTTAGGTAACGCGTTTCGCAAACTGCTGAGAATATTTGCAACAGTGCTTATTTTAGTCCTGAGGTAGTTTAGTTGATGGCATGTGTGTTATCGAAAAGTTATTTTATACCGAAAAAGAAAGCAAAACTCAAGAAATCCACTCCTTAGGAATCGCAAATTATGGAGCAAAGCTCTTTTTGTTCAATTTTTCGACCGTTCTTGCGGACACGCATATTGTCACCAGATATTTCGTCTATTACGGCTAATTTGTCTTCTATTTTGCCGAACTCAAATTTAATGTCTATCAATTCCATTCCAAAGCGCTCACATTCTTTTTGCACTATTTTAGTAGCTTTTTGTGTAAGTTCCTTCGCTTCTTTTATTTCTTCAAGAGTCATTAAATCAAGTTGTGAAAGGGCCTGCTCGTTTATCAGTGGATCTCCTCTATCATCATCTTTTAATGTTATCTCAACAAAATAATCAAGGGGCTGCCCTTCTTTTACATACTTACCATATCTTCTGATAAAACTTCCGGTAGCTTTTAATCTACAAATAAACTCTAATCCGTCTCCGAAGGTTTCAGCCTTTTTGACAAGCATGGTATTTTTGGATAGGTCTGCTTTAATGTAATGAGTCGGGATGCCTAGATTGTGAAACAAATCGAAAAAGTGTTTGGACAACCTGAGGGAAGCGTTCCCCTTGCCTTCAATTTTGCCTATGACGGAATTCCCTCCAGGATCAACCTGACCATCCGATCCTGTTACATCATCTTTAAACTGTAACAAAACATTTCCATCATCAGTGCTGAAAACATTTTTAGTTTTTCCTTCGCGAATTTTCTTTAAAATAATAACCACCTTCCATCATGAATATTTATTTACATTTTTATAGTAATCATTTTAGCACATATATTGTCCCAAGAAAAGGTACTGCAATATCGATTAGATCCTCACTGTGGACTTTGACCGGCTAAAGGCTATACTCTATAAAAAATACTTATATTTTAACGAAGCATTAGATTTGACGAGCACAGTTGTCGTAAGTTAAAATATGACTATCAAGGTTCAAAATGGCAAATATTCCAAAATTAAAAATTATGAAATGACAACATTATTTAACAAGGGGAAAATTTAGAGATGAATAAAATTTTAAAATACGCTATATTTTTAGTTCTTTGGTTTTAACGAGATTGTAGATGTAATCGGAGGCGTGGAAATCGATATTAATAGGCTGATGAAGTATAAAGACAGGGCAGGAAACTTGAATATAGATATTGAGCTGGGCTTGCAAGTTTTAGATGGAAATAAGGCCGAAAAGTTTATTAGATTCAGAGATTACCCCAGGCAAAACCTTGACAGGATAGAAGCTCATAAAAGCATTAATTAAAGCACTGTTGAAACCGAACACATTGTTAAAGCTTCCTGAAATTATAAAGGTGGTGCAAAATAATGTTGAAACTGATATCAGCCCTTTAGAAATGATATCTCTGGGGAATCTTGCAAGAAAGTTAAGCAGTTATGATATTATGATATTAAAATGCATATACTGCCCGGGGAAGGGAAGTATATTTCAGAAATCAGTTACTTTATTCATGACCAAGGTGAAACTGATGATCTAATAGATGAAATTTTTGTTAACAAAGTAAACGATAATTAATAATGCTTACAAAAAGTACCCTTACACCAATGATGAATTACTGGAGTGTAATACAGTTTTGTCACAATCTATATTAACTGTGCTGAAGGTGGGGAATCCACCCTTCTATGATGAGAAAAGAAAAATACTATACAACATATAGTGAGTTGGTCTGTATGACAAGGATCAAAAGTAATAATGCACACAGCATTGCTTCCACCCGGAAAACTAAATTCAATGATAATATAAGCATCTTCAAATGTCCTATATGTGGAACAAAAATGAACATTTATGATTTTAAAGACTTAGTTTGTATAAAGGGGCATTGCTTTAATATTGCGAAAAAGGGGTACGTAAACTTTTTGCCAAAACCCCCTAAAACAGGATATAACGAAAAAATGTTTTATTCCAGAAGGATGATAAGCTCAAGCGGCTTTTTTACTCCGGTGTTGGAATGTATAAGCAATACGATAGCCAAAATCGAAGAAAAACACCATCTTGGGCACATAAAGATATTAGATGCCGGATGTGGAGAAGGTTCCCATATTGGGCAAATTATGAATATATTGCGTAGCGATTATTCCATCGACTCGCAGGGTACAGGAATCGATATTTCCAAAGAAGGAATCTTACTAGCTTCAAAGGCCTATTTTGATATTGTTTGGTGTGTGGCAGACTTGACAAAGCTCCCCTTTATGGACAAGCAATTTAATGTGATTCTAAACATTCTTTCACCTGCTAATTACGATGAATTTGCCAGGACCCTTGCAGACAATGGCCTGCTTATCAAAATAGTCCCTGGAAAGGATTATTTGAAACAATTAAGAGAAGCCTTTTATGCTGGAACCGAAAAACAAACATATTCAAACGATAAGGTTATAGAACATTACAGTAAGAACTTCAAAATATTAGATATGCGGCAAGTTATGTATACGAGAACAATAAACAAGCAAAATTTAATTCATTTAATTAATATGACCCCTTTATCATGGATTGCCGAAAAGGAGAATATCGAATACGATTTCGAAAAGGAAGTGAATACCATAACCGTAGATCTTAATATTATTGTTGGCAAAAAAACAATTTGTTGATTTGTTGACATTCTCAAATAATAACGCAAAAAAAGGCCATTTAACGGCCTTTGTGAATATATATATATATTTTTTTTTATAAAGCTGGCTAAAGTAACTAAAATATTAACACCCTTCACTTGACAATCCGTTTGATATCTCGTCAAAGCTAAGTAATTCCGCAGAAAGATCACTGATTTCATTCCAAATTCAAGTGATTGCTCAGGATATAATTTGTTATCATAAAATATCCTAATGCGAGTGCCCCGAAGAATATGATGCCAAACCATGTCACAAAGTGAAAAGCCGCTACAGGATTGAAAAACCTGTTTGTTGTGAATACATTGCCGAAGGTGATACCGATTATCACAAAGAGTATTTGTGTAACAGTGATCAGACAAATAAAAGCTCCTACTGATGCAAGAATCCTATGGCGGCTAAACAAATGACCAATGGCGATTGATGCATAGATGATCAGTACCCCAGAAGCCATGATTGTGATTGCGATCAGCATACCCTCCAAAAAGTAAAGAATTGATGATACGCCGAAAATAGAAAAGAATTCACCGAAAAAATTGTTCATTTCGTTTATAAAATCACTTGAAATATTTCTGTCCGAAGAAATAATGAAAATCGAAATAATAGCTGTCAACCAGCTGGCCGCCGCCCACATCATTGACACCATTAATTTGCTGACAATGTGTTTCCATGGCTGAACAGGTATAGTAAACATCAAATACCCTTCAGCAGACAGGAGATTATTATAAAAGCGCTGGATCATGACAGCAAAGGTAATGACAAACATTCCAACAAGGATTGCAACATATACAATCATGCTTAAGATTTGGGGGACATATAGCCCAAGGTTTGATAGGGGCGAGAGCAATCTGTTTATTATGGCAAAGGCAAACAAGATAATATAAAGTGATAAAAATGTTCTTGCCGTGGCTTTTAATTCATATTTTAATAGTTTTTTTAGCATTTAAAGACCTCCTTAAACAAAGCTTCAACGGACATTCCTTTTTCGTCTCGTATTTCATCGACAGAAGATGAAAGAACAAGCTCGCCGTCTTTTAAGAAAATCACATGATCAAGAACCATTTCAATATCTGCAATCAAATGAGTGGATATTATTACAGTTGAATCCTCATTATAGTTGCCAATAATCGTTTCAAGAATATAATCCCTTGCTGCCGGATCGACCCCTCCGATAGGTTCATCCAATAGATACAGCTCCGCTTCACGGCTCATGACTAAGCTGAGCTGAACCTTTTCCTGTGTTCCCTTTGACATTGTTTTTAGTTTATCTTTGGGATTGATATTCAGCTTTTTGAGCATATCATAAGCTTTTTCAGTATTAAAATCATCATAAAAATCTGAGAAAAATTCAATAATCTGCTCTACTCGCATCCAGCCGTTTAAATTGGTTTTCTCGGGAAGGAAGGAAACTATTTTTTTTGTTTCAATTCCAGGTTTTTTCCCTGCTATACGTATTTCACCACTGGTGGGTGTAAGTAGATCATTAAGCAACTTGATAAAGGTGGTCTTTCCGCTGCCATTTGGCCCTAAAAGCCCGATAATTTTTCCCTTTTCAAGTGTCAACGAAATATCTGACAGGACCTTCTTATGACCGAAAGCTTTTGTCAGGCCTTTACATTCCAGAATTGGTCTCATTTTTTCATCTCCTCTAACACTTTATTTATAATTGCAATAACGTCTTTCTTATCAAAGCCCAGTTTCTGCATATTCCCAAAAAAATGATTAACCTGCTCCTGAGCCATTCGATTCTTTGCCTTATCAATCATTTTTTTATCATCTGTTATAAAACGACCTCTTGTCCGGTCCGTAATAATGAGCCCATCTTGTTCCAGCTTGGAAAGGGCTCTTTGCATAGTATTCGGATTAACCGCTGCTTGTTTAGCCATATCGCGAACAGAAGGTAGCCTCGATCCCCTTGGGTAAATGCCCGAAAATATCCTTAGTTCAATCTGTTCAATTAGCTGTAAATATATAGGCCTATTAGTTTTAAACTCCCAGGACATATTAACACCTCCTGTATCGTTGTATTAAGAACTTAATACAATGATACACTTGATGAATTGGTTTTGTCAATAGAAATTTGAATTATTGCAATAAAAAAAGGACAAGGTATATATCTCTTGCCCAAAAAACAAATAGGTTACTTGCTTGAAATACTACATTAGCCTTTCAGCTTACTGATCCAACCGTAAGAACCTCATACCCTCTAAAATATACATAGGGGTATTATTTAAAGTGGACCATTTTCAATTGGGAACGATGGTCTACTGTTAAATTAATATAAAACAAACCTACATCATGTTCTGATGACTATATTCCTAACATTGAAATATATATTACATGCAGAATCATCCAGGTTATCAAAAATTCTTCCGTTTTATCTTCATTTCCATATAATCCACAAATATAAAAGATCGGTTACTAGCTCCTGACAGTTGGTCTGAACATATCCAAGATTCCCAGAACTATATGAGCCAAGCCAAAACCGATTATACCAGCTCCAATCATCCCGCCTATCATATATCCAACCGCTATAACAACCGCGCCGACACCAGTTACTATCCAACTTGTAGTTTTTCCATTCATGGAAATCGCCTCCTGTGTAATATTATTCCCATTATAAGAAAGTTTTATGTAAAAATGTTTTGTGACAAAAGACGCAATTTTATATTGCTAATTCTAAACTAATTTTTTGTTTAACTTTATATGAAAAATCTTATATAATTGTTAATAGCATTTATGAAGGAGCTGACAAAAACATGGCAAGGTCTGCAGTTCTTTTTTCGCCAAAAGATATGACTGTGGGAACTCCCTGGAAGCGAATTGTTGAATTCTCAATCCCGTTGTTGATCGGTAACATTGCTCAACAGCTCTATAACACTGTTGACTCAATCGTTATAGGCAGATACGTAGGGGATAATGCTTTGGCCGCAGTTGGCAATGCTTTACCTGTATTGCACTTTTTACTTGTACTTTTTGTGGCAGTAGCTACCGGAGCGGGGATAATGGTTTCACAATATTTTGGTGCAAAGGATCGGGAAAGGCTTTCCCGGTCTATTGGTGTATGTATAACACTTACGGCAATAGTATCAACAATACTCATGGCAATAGGCCCTATTGTGGTTCGCCCAATGCTGGCTTTTATCAACACACCAGAATCAATATTAGATTGGTGTGCCGATTACCTTCTAATATTGTTGGTAGGTAACTGGGGATTTTCATATTACAATATACTCTCAGGAATTTTGCGAGGGCTTGGCGATTCATTATCTGCACTGGTGTTTTTGATTATTTCCACTGTTCTTAATATAGCCCTGGACATTTGGTTTGTCGCTAGTCTAAATATGGGAGTTCCTGGAGTAGCTTTGGCTACTGTAATTGCACAGATAGTTTCAGCAGTTCTATGTGTAATTAAACTAAAAAAGATGGAATATGTATTTGACTTTAACTTGAATATGATGAAACCCAAAAAAGAATACTTGTTACAACTCCTGAAACTGGGATTACCATCGGGTTTAACCCAAGTTATATTCTCCCTTGCGATGATAACAGTACAATCTCTTACAAATACATTCGGTGAAATGATTATCGCATGTAACGTTATAGTAATGCGTGTGGACGGATTTGCAATGATGCCTAATTTCTCTTTTGGTATGGCTATGACCACGTATGCAGGACAAAACGTTGGAGCAAGAAAGATTGACAGAGTAGAACAGGGAACACGGCAAGGCTTAGCAATAGCTGTAGGAGTATCAACTATCATAACAATAATTTTATTGATTTTTGGTAGATACCTTATGAATATTTTTACTGATACGACCGAGCTGGTTGATTTAAGCATGCGTATGATGCGCATTTTAGCACTGGGATACATAGCAATGGCTGTAATACAAGTCCTTTCAGGTGTCATGCGCGGTGCAGGAGACACTGTCACCCCCATGTGGCTATCGTTAATAATTACAGTTTTCCTGCGAGTACCATTTGCTTATGGCATTGCCTTTTTCACCCGGAGCGCACAGTACCCCAACGGTAGACCCGAGTCAATATTTGTTTCCCTGTTAATAGCCTGGGTAACTGGAGCAATGATAACCTATTTTTTCTACAAAAAAGGCAAGTGGAAAGAAAAAGCCCTCCTCAAGGGTGTTCAATAGTATCACTTACTCCTCCTCTAAATATTTAAATATATTTGTTGCTTTATAAGAAAAATTATAGTTCTCTTGCAAAAAAAGAGTTTCCTCCTCGCATGATTTATCTAGCACATCCGATAGGGGATATTCAGGGTTTACATTGGTTTTTTTTAGAGCTGCATTTAATATTGAGATTAATTATTATGTAGTAGTTCTTCTATCAAGGTCAAAGAACAGTTAGGCAGATTACTACTGACCATGCGTTGCTGTCAAGAGCCGAGGTAAAAAAAGCTGATGGAAAGCTGTTTTATGAGCGCTTAACCTTAAAAAAGGTCAAGATTGGGTAGATATAACGGACAAAAAAAGAATTTGAGGGAAAATATAGTAAAAATTGCATCCATTGGGGGTAAGAGTTTGGTGCTATTTTCTTTGCTTTGACAAAAGAGAATTTAAAGTATGTTCCAGACGCTATAGGTGAAAGCATTACTTCGGAACTGGATCAATACATGTCAAAGATGCAAATGGTTGGAATCAAAAGATTGCTAAAAGGTATTTTGGTTAAGCGGTCTAGAACTGCGGCCTTTCAATTTGATGCGATAACGAAAGATAATCGTATGGAACCTATTTCTGTTAGAGAATTAGGGCTGATGACCATGCATATTAAAGCAGGAAATAATACCCCGCCTATGCTGATTGAAGTGCTCGGAAAGGTAGATGACTGGGATTCAGAGATGTTAGACAAGATTTGTGCAGAGATTATGACTCTAATTACTTTTGACCAAGGCCAAAGCCCTACCGATACCTCTTTGATATGCCAAATATGCCCTTAAACCCATTGAAGCAAGACCTGGAGTTTTGGAATTTTATAAATCTCATGCTAAAGAAATGCTAAAAAATGAGAGTTTAGAGGCTATATGGAAAGAAGACTTAGATGTTTATGAGGAATAGTGGTTCATAAGGAGGTTGGAGAAAATGAAATGCTTTCAAAAGTACAATTGGGTAGATGTTAAAGAATATGCTGAATTATTATTTGATAATTATGAGTATACATTGGCTGTGGCAGAGGATATGTGGAATTTGATTATGTTTAAAACAGAAGTACCATATAAAAATATAGCAAAAGGTAATCTCACACATTATGAAAAAGGGGATATGATTGTATGGTTACTAGCAATTTATAGTATAATTTTTGATTTCCAGTGTGTTGTTGGTGAAGAGACTCATTATATGGAGCACGATGTAGGGCTTTGTGATTACTCAACTTATAATTTAAAAAATTATTATGAAAAACTAGAGTATTTTGTATGTGAAGATATTGATGAAGATATATTCATTTACTTATCGGAATACATGAAAATACCATCTTTGGAACTATTAAATCAAAAAATGAAAGAACAAGAGATACCCAAAGTTCCTTTTTATAATGTTGAAGGTAATATACTAAATTTTGAGTATTCTGGGAAAATGTATGATGGATATGATAAAGATTATAAAAGTTGGGAACATTATCCTATAGCGTATGAGGCATTGGAAATAGAAGTTAGTAAAAGGAGTAAAGAGATTAATAGAATAATATATAATTACTTTGATGGAAATACAACGAAACTGCTATACTTCTTCACTGGATATCATTATAGAGATTTTTATACAGATTATCTAGATAGAAAAAATAAACTTATAGAAGAGCGAGAAGAAAAACTTAGACAATTAACCCAAGAAAAGTCAGATATAATTGAGGACTACGAAGATAAAATTAGGGAATTAGATAGGGATTATCCACTATTTATAATGGGGTTAGATGAAATAATAAACAATATGTATGATGAAAATTTTGAATTATTATTACCGATTTATAATTGGATAGAAAATGAAATATATTAGAGGAGGAGAAAATGGACAAATATATTGGAAAATTAATTGGAAATACAGGGAAGTCGCTCAATTCCCGCACCTTTATTGGTTAAGGTAGGAACAAAAGCATTGATACACGGAGGAGAGTCTCCAGAGGTGACTAACGAATGGGGAGTTTTTAATGGTTAGAGAGAGACTGATACAAGCCATCAGAGAAGAAATGAAAACAGGGGAAATTAGGAAAAGATATTTCCCTATGATGACAGATTTTGGGGTTAGGGATTATTCTGAAACTGTACATACAATGGGGCTAAATTATTTAACTGCTATTGGTAGGACTATTAGTGACACTACTGCTATTTCAGAATGTCCTGTTTATCCTTATGAAAAGCAAACATTTATGGCAGAGAAGGTTGCAGAAGAATCTGGGGAATATCATATTGACAAAAAGCCAGCCGTAAGACCAGATTCTATTTGGTATTCAACCAAGGATAATCAACCTTTGCTACTCTGTGAATTTGAAAGATATGATAATAGTCGATTAAAGAATCGGAAACTGGAAGAAAAAATACAAAACCTCCTTATTGCATACCATCAGTTAGGAGGAAATCGAAGGGTTTAAAAATCCAAAAACAATTAAAGAAGTAGTTTTGATTTTTTTAAAAATATTAGAAGGTGTGAAGTTTTTACATAATAAAAATATTTGCCATGGTGATATAAAACCCCATAATATCCTTTTTAATGATAGAGAAGTAAAATTGACGGATTTTGGAACAAGTAAATTTATCGAGAATGTTTTTGTGAGGACTGTAGACGCTGGAGGAACGTGGGCTTATATGGCTCCAGAAATAGCAGGCTCTAACAAAAGGTATCTTATTTCAGACATCTATTCTTTGGGAGTTCTGCTTTATCAGTTGTTAACTGGAAGAACACCTCATGAAACTCCTATTCAGGTAATTAATAATGTTCCTTTTCCAAAACCGAGGGAAATTAACGACAATATACCTATAAGCATCGAAGAGATTATTTTAAGGACATTACAAAGAAATCCAGAGGATAGGTATCAAAGCATTGAAGAATTGAAAGAAGATATTACTAAAAAGGTATTAGATACTGAACAGCAAGCACCTTTGATGTCTCTAAGTATAGTAGAGAAAACAGCCTACGATGATTGGATGCAAAATGTCATTAATCTATATAATAATAACCGGTTTCAAGAAGCAGAAGTGTTCCTTCGTTATAAGAAAGAGAACGGCAATAACACTCCTGATATTATCTATCACATGGCTTATGTGTATTATAATTTACAAAGATATTTTGATAGCCTAAGGTAGAAGCCATTCGTAGAGAGGCCTTTAAAGATAATATATTTTCCTTAAAAGCAAAGATTTATATAGAACTTAAAAAATATGATGAAGCCATGATGTTGTATGAATACTTGTCAAAGAAGAATCCTGAAAATATTAATTATAAGTACAGATTGGCAATAACTTATGGTTTGATTAACAAGCCTGATGAAGCAATTAAATTGCTAGAAGAAATTAATGAAGAAACACCGGGACTACTATACATCGTTAAGAAATTAGGGCATGCCTATGATATTAAGAAAGAGTTCAGTAAGGCTAGGGCATATTTTAAGTATGCTCTAAGAATGGATCCGGGAGATATGCTAATTCAAAATAGATTGAAGGTATATGACTTAAAAAAAATAACCATTTTGTTTCCAACCACAAAACGGTTATTTTTTTATTCAATTTTCGATATGCTCCTAAAAATAATAGAAGATTGCATAACAAAAAATCCATCAAAATAAATAAAATAGATTTAATGAAGAAAAGGTAGAAAAAAATTAAATAAAAGAGATAAAAAATCTAATCTCCTAATAATCGCAGTATATCAACTTCTATAAGGGAAGGATTTTATATTAAAGAATTAATTCACAATTAATTCTGGTTTTTCACTGCATTTATGATTAATTAGTGATATAATGTTTATATAAAAAATGGCCACGAAAAAGAGGTGATATGGTAAAACATGTTAGAATATAAGTCAACAATTAAGGCAAGATCGTATCTTTATTTAGAATTGAAAAAGGCTGCAAGCCTTTATTTACAAGGGTTTTCTATAGATGATATAAGACAAAAAGCATTAGATGAAAATATATTTTCATTAAATTCAGAGAACAGAATTAAGGAAATTGCTTCAACCGTTTCGGAAAGACTAGAAGCCTTGGATGAAATGTTACTTGATAAATTAGTAAATGGAAACCTTGAAACAAGCAAACAGGTAGCCCTATATGCTATTTTGAAAACAGACAGGCTTTTTTTTGAGTTCATGCAGGAGGTATATAGAGATAAATACCTTATAAGAGATTATTTAATTACAGATAAGGATTTTGCTATTTTCTTCCAAAGAAAAGCAGAACAAAGTCAAAAAGTGGCAGAGTGGAAAGATTATACCTTTTATAAATTAAAGCAGGTTTACAAAAGAATCTTAACTGAAGCCGGATTTGTAAAGAAGAATAAAAAAGATGTTGAAATAACCAGACCCTTAATGGAGCAAGAATTAATAGATCATTTAAATGAAAAAGGTGATGGCATATACCTGCAGGCTATGTTAGGAGGGATATAAATGAAGACCATTTATGAACGGCTTGATGAAATTCTACCTATTATTACAGATAAAAGATTTAGGGAGAACAAAGGATTAGGCAATGAAATAGGCTACTACATTTTTGATTATGATCCTGAGGATGAAATCATTGTTAGAGAACATATAAAGTTCTTAAAGCAGAAAATAAATAATGATGGCATGGATTTTTCTATTAGAGAAATTGACCTTTATGAAATAATGATTGAAATATTAGCGGAAAAGGGATATTTGAAGAAAGTCTTTGAAATGGAGAAGAAAAAAGGTACAGATGCAATCCTTAAGCCTATAAAGAATACTTTAAGACTCACCCAGAAAAATGATTTAGTTGTAGAGTATATCAGAGAAAGAGTACAGGAAAATGATATTGTTTTCTTAACAGGTGTGGGGAAAATATGGCCTATTATCCGATCTCACACTATTTTAAATGTTCTACATTCTGTAATAGATCATGTACCTTTAATCATGTTTTATCCTGGGACTTATTCAGGACAAGACTTAAATCTTTTTGATGAAATTTCTGACCAAAACTATTATAGGGCTTTTAAACTGGTAGAAAGATAGGGGAGGGAATTGGACTATGAAATTAAAGAAAATGTTTTATAAGGAAATTGATAGGGATATTAAGGGCGTTATTAAGATTGGACAAGATGATGATGCCAATGTTCACCAAGAGTTAGAGGAATATGTAGTTACTAGAGAATTGGCTAGACATTTTAGCACATTTTTTGAGTCCTACAGAGAAGCGATTAATAATTATACTGACAAAATGGGAGTTTGGATATCAGGATTCTTTGGTTCTGGTAAATCCCATTTCTTAAAGATTTTATCTTATCTTCTTGAGAATAAAGAGGTAAAGGGTAAACGTGCTATATCCTATTTTGACGATAAAATAGAGGATGCTTCTGTTTTAGCAGATATCAAAGCCTCAGGGGATGTAAGTGCCGATGTTATTTTATTTAACATAGATTCAAAAGCCGATTCAGATTCTAGAACTAATAAGGAATCAATAGTTAATGTATTCAATAAAGTGTTCAATGAAATGCAAGGTTTCTGCGGGTCTTTGCCATGGCTTGCAGATCTTGAAGCACAAATGGTTAAAGAAGGTTCTTATGAAGCCTTTAAGTCAAGATTTGAGGAATTATCAGGGGAATCATGGATTGAAGCAAGAGAAGATTTTTATTTTGAAGAAGATAATATAGTTCAGGCACTGGCAGATACAACTAAAATGAGTATAGAAGCAGCCCGAAATTGGTACAACAAGGCTGAAGATAACTACTCTTTAAGTGTTGAAAAGTTCGCTAATAAAGTAAAAGAATATATTGAGTCCAAGGACAGAGAGCACCATGTCATCTTTTTGGTGGATGAGATGGGTCAATACATAGGGGATGATGTAGGCTTAATGCTTAACCTGCAGACAGTTGTTGAAGATTTAGGAACTTATTGTGGGGGTAAAGCGTGGGTTATTGTAACCTCACAGCAAGATATAGATACTGTTACGAAGGTAAGGGGTAATGACTTTTCTAAAATCCAAGGTAGATTTAATACAAGACTTAGTTTATCCAGTGCCAACGTGGATGAAGTAATTAAAAGAAGAATCCTTTATAAAAACGAAACCGCTAAAGAGACTTTAAAACTTTACTATGCAGACAAGGAAGCAATTATAAAAAACCTTATTACCTTTTCCGCTGATACACCGGAAATGAAAATTTTTAAAACAGCAGAAGACTTTATAGATGTGTATCCCTTTATACCTTATCAATTTAGATTGCTGCAATCAGTTTTCACAGCAATAAGACAGCACGGAGCCAGTGGGAAGCATCTTTCAGAGGGAGAGAGATCTCTTTTATCCGCATTCCAAGAGGCTGCTATCAAATATATGGATAAAGAAGTGGGAGCATTAGTGCCATTTTCCGCATTCTACGAAACTATAGAAACTTTCCTAGACCATAATATTAGGACAGTTTTTATTCATGCAGAAGATAACGATAGGCTCAGTAGTATGGATGTAGAAGTACTGAAGGTCCTATTTTTAATAAAATGGGTAAAAGAAATGCCAAAGAACTTGGAAAACATTGCAACATTAATGGTTTCACATATTGACGAAGACAAAATTGAATTAAAGAAAAAAATAGAAGCTTCTTTGGACAGGCTTGTCAAAGAAGACATTGATTCAGAAAAACGGAAATGAATATATCTTCTTAACTCATGAGGAACAGGACGTAAATAAAGAAATACAAAATATTTCAATTGATATCGGCGAAATAATATTAAAGATTGGAGAGGAAATATACACAGGAATTTACAGTGAGAAAAAGTTTCGCTATAACGCAAGATACCATTTTGATTTTAACAAAATCATAGACGATAGGTATATGTCCTCCCAAAAACACGATATAGGAGTAAAAATAATTACCCCTTATTATGATACTGGTGTTGAACTTACTGACCATGAATTAAGAATGATGTCAGCCAGAGAAAATAATCTAATAATCAAACTACCTCAAGATACTTCTTTCCTTGAAGAGATGGAGAATATATTAAAGATACAGACCTACCTTACAAGGAAAGCAGGGACCATACAAACAGAAGAAATTGAAGAAATAAAGATAAGAAAATCAAGAGAAGTTGCTGAGAGAAAGGACAGAGTTGTATCCTTACTTAAGGAAGCATTGCAAGAAGCAGACTTCTATGTAAATATGCAAAAAATTGATATAAAATCAAAAAATCCTGTTGAAAGAATAAACAGTGGGTTGAAAATACTTATTGAAAATATCTATGACAAGTTAAACTATATTACTGATTTTATTGAAAGCACCAAAGAACTTCATGACCTGCTGTTTGATGAAAATACTCAGATAAATATATTTGGGGAAGAAGAAATCCCAAACAAACTAGCCATAGATGAAATGCTCCACTATATCGAAAGAAACACCCAACGGCATATTCCTGTAACTATGAAAACTCTATTGGAACTATATGATAAACCTCCTTATGGCTGGCTGCCAGATGATATCAGGGGGCTAGTGATTAGATTATTTAGAGCACAGGAAATTAAGATACAATTAGGTAGCGAATATATTAATACTTCGGATAAAAACCTAATCCAATATATGACGAAAAAAGATTATATAGATAGATTGCTAATAAAGAAAAGAACTAAAACCCCTGAAAAGTATTTAAATAATGCCAGAATGTTGATTAGAGAAGTTTTCAACTACGCATCAGTGCCAGGGGATGAAGATGGATTAATGAGTCGTTTCAAGGAGTTATCAAACTATGAACTGTCAAAAATCAGGGAACTATTAGTTCGTTATGAAGATAGAAACTATCCAGGTAAAGATGTGCTGGAAAGAGGCAAGAAACTTTTCAAGGAGATTTTACAGATTAATGATGCTACAGCCTTCTTTGAAAAACTATATGAAGTAAAAGACGAACTATTAGACTATGAGGAAGAAGTTTTTGATGTAAAGAAGTTCTTCCAAAACCAAAAAGACCAGTTTGATAAAGCCCTTAAACAACTTGATATATATGAAAAGAATAAAACCTATGTTTTAGATCCAGAGACCATAAATATAGTCAAGGAAATAGATACAATAGTTAAATCGCCAAAACCTTATAATCAGATTTCAAGACTGCCTAACCTAATAAATGAGTTTGTTAGCAGATTTACTATCTTGCTAGAAGAAGAGTGTAAACCTGTGAGGGCTGTAATAGAAAGCGATTGGAACAAGGTGAAAGATGAACTGGAATTGCATGATTTTAAAGACGAGTTATTAGGCAGTTTAACAATAAGTTTAGGGAACTTTTGAACAGATTAGATTCATCCCACAATTTCTATGAAGCCATTGCTATGAAAGAAGAGTCAGACAGACTGAAAATGAGGTGCTTTGAGGAAATTAAAAAAACTGCCTTGGAAAAGAGCAAAGAAAGGGACAGTGAAAAACAACCAGTTACACGGTGGAGAAGGAAATGGAGTTTATATTACTAAAAAAACTGTCAATATAAGTATAGCCAATATATTCCATGGTGCAAAAACCATTGAAAGTGAAGAAGATATAGAAGAACTTCTTGATTATTTAAGAAAGCAATTAAAAACGGAACTAAAGGAGAATACCATATTGAAATTAATTTAAGTTGAGGAGGGGATATAGTGGATAAAACAGCCATTAGAAACTTTGCGGTAAAAGCAAGGCGTAAACTAATAGAAGATATAACCCATAAGGCCTATGAGATAGGGATAACAAAAGATAAAATCTTAGATATTGAAACCTTTGAGGGTGGTTTTAGAGTAAAGGGTAGAGAAAACGGGAAAACCTTTAAGAAATATGAATTAAAGCAGCGTGATAAGTTAATTCAAAATATTAAACATAAGGGCTTTGAACAAGTTATAGAAGAGGTTGCCTATACATGGTTTAACCGTTTTATTGCTCTACGTTTCATGGAAGTTAATAACTATCTTCCTACTGGGGTTAGGGTACTATCCTCAATAGAAGAAGGTAAGACTGAGCCTGATATTATCCAAGAGGCTCTAAACATAGATTTAGATCTTGATCCTGAAATAGTGTATAGACTTCAAGACAGTAACGATACAGAGGATTTATATAGATATTTGCTAGTTAAGCAATGCAATCAATTAGGCAAAATTATGCCTAATGTTTTTGAGGAAATCGCTGATTATACGGAATTACTCCTTCCTGACAAACTTCTTGCTGAAGGTTCTGTAATTAGAGATTTAGTGGAAGAAATAGAGGAATATGATTGGAAAATAGAACTGAATGAGGAAGAACAGAAGCAGGAAGAAGAAAAGGGAGAACACGGTATAGAAATTATTGGTTGGCTATATCAGTATTATATTTCTGAAAAGAAAGATGAAGTTTTTGCAGGCCTTAAAAAGAATAAGAAGATTACAAAGGAAAATATCCCTGCTGCTACCCAACTTTTTACACCTAAATGGATAGTAAAGTATATGGTAGAGAATTCATTAGGTAGGCTATGGCTGGAATCCCATCCAAATGAAGAATTAAAGGCTCAATGGAAATATTATTTGGAAGAAGCCGAACAAGAACCGGAAGTTCAAAAACAATTAGATGCACTCAAAGACCCCAACTTAAATCCAGAAGATATTAAGGTATTGGACCCTGCCATGGGCAGTGGCCATATTTTAGTTTACGCTTTTGATGTTCTATATGAAATATACCTATCTGCAGGTTATTCAGAAAGGGAAATACCTACTCTTATATTAGAAAAGAACCTTTATGGTCTTGATATAGATGATCGTGCAGGCCAATTAGCCACCTTTGCCCTTTTAATGAAGGCAAGAAGTAAAAATAGAAGGATTTTTAGGCACAAACCAAGGATGAACTTGTGCTCTATTCAGGAAAGTAACGATATTCCTAAAGAGGCTATCGAATATTTGGTTAGTCCAAAAGAGACTGAACTAGAAAAGCATTTTCACAGGGAGGACGTTGAATACCTAATCGAAGTTTTCCATGACGCAAAAGAATATGGCTCAATCCTAGAAGTGAAAGAAATAGATTTTGAGGCTTTAGAAAAAAGGATTGAAGAGATAAGGAATAATGTTCCAGAAGACCTATTTGAACTGCAGTATAGAGAGGTAATATTAGAAAAGATTCCACCTTTGATTGAGCAGGCTAAAATAATGAGTCAAAAATATGATGTGGTGTGTACTAATCCGCCTTATATGGGACAAGGTAATATGACTAGTAAACTTGTAAATTATATTAAAGATCATTATGTAAATTCTCAGGGTGACTTTTATACTGTTTTTGTCGAAAGATGTATGAATTTATGTTTGAAAAATAAATATATATCAATGATAACGCAACATTCTTGGATGTTTGTTTCAAGTTTTCAAAGGTTTAGAGAGTACGTTTTTAATAATAGTATTATCAGATCGCTTGTACACCTTGGACCTAGAGCCTTTGAAGAAATTAGCGGTGAAGTGGTTCAGACGGCATCATATATTTTATCAAAAATATCGAATATAAATTTCAAAGGCACATATATAAAACTTGACGATATAAGTAGTCCAATTGGGAAGGAACGAACATATTTATATGATAACAAAAATAGAAGGTTCATTATAAGCAGATTTGAATTGGAACTAATCCCCAAAAGTCCAGTAGCATACTGGATTAATAAAAAGTTACTAAATTTGTATAGAGAACCGAAATATATAAGTTCTTTCGTTGATGGCTTGGTGTCGGGTAACAAAACTGCTAATAATGACAAGTATTTGAGATATGTTTGGGAAATAGATTCAAACATGGTTGGAGATTCCTGGATATTGTACGCTAAAGGTGGAATATACAGAAAATGGTATGGGAATCTCGAAAATGTAATTGATTGGTCAGGAGAAGCAAGATACTTTTATAAAAGCAATAAAACATCTAATTTGCTAAATGAAAAATTTTGGTTCAAAACTGGAATTACATATACAGATTTAACTTCCAAAGGATTCAATGGGAGATTACTTCCGGCGGATGTCTTGTTTGATATGTCAGGACCATCTATATTAATGGCAGATACTGAAAAATTGCACTATTTAATAGCCTTGCTCAATTCAATAGTTGCTGAGTATATTTTAAAACTTTTGAATTCTAGTTTCCATATAAAATTAAATGACTTAAATCGCATGCCAATTATTTTAATTGAAAAGACTTTGTTAAAAGATCGTATTATACAAATAGCAGTTAACAATATACGTATATCTAAAACTGACTGGGATTCCTTTGAAACTTCATGGGATTTTAAACGGCATCCATTAATAGACTTTCAAAATGGCTGGTGCTTATGCTTGGGGTGATAATCCCCCTACATCTAGAATTTCATCTGCCTTTAAAGCATGGTCAATATTTACCGAAGGTCAATTTAACCAACTGAAGGCTAATGAAGAAGAACTAAATCGAATTTTCATCGAAATCTATGGCCTACAAGACGAACTTACTCCCTATGTGATGACAAAGACGTAACTATTACAAGAATATATGATTCTAAAGAAGAGATACCAGAGAGTATGAAGGGAAATAATTATGTACTTACAAGAGAAGATGTTATAAAATCCTTTATCTCTTATGCTGTTGGCTGTATGTTTGGGCGTTACTCTTTAGACGAAGAAGGTCTAATATATGCCGGTGGAGATTTTGATGATAAGTTCAGGCTACGTGATGGACAATGGGAGATTAAGACTAAAGAAGGTTGGAAAAAGTCGAGGGTAAACATAGTAGAACATAATGTTATTCCTATTGCAGATGGAGATTATTTTGAAGATGGTATTCTGGAGCGTTTTGTAGACTTTGTAAAGGTATCTTTTGGTGAAGATACATTGGAGGAGAATCTAGATTACATTGCTGAAACTCTAGGTAGGAAGGCCAATGAAACTTCAAGACAGGCTATTAGAAGATACTTCTTAAAAGACTTCTACAAAGACCATGTAAGAACGTATAAAAAGCGACCTATTTACTGGCTCTTTGATAGTGGAAGGCAGGATGGGTTTAAAGCCCTTATTTACATGCACCGCTACGATCCTTCTACTGTTGCAAGGGTAAGGACCGATTATTTGCACAGTTTACAGAAAAAGTATGAAGCAGAAATAAACCATCTTGATATTTTAATAGATTCGGATATCTCTCAAAGGGAAAAGGCTGCTGCAAGGAAAAAGAAAGAGACAATTTTAAAGCAGATTGAGGAATGTAGGTTATATGATGAGGCCATAGCCCACATGGCCAATCAAAGGATTGAGATTGATTTAGATGATGGCGTTAAAGTTAATTATGCTAAATTCCAAGGGGTAGAGATACCTCAAGGAAAAGGCAGAAAGCCGCTGAAAGCAGATTTATTAGCGAAGATATAAAGTAGGTGACTATATGAATTTATTGGAAGTGAAAAAAATATTAGAAGAAATATTTAATAAAGAACCAGTGGAAGGGAAAAAGAGAAATATTGTTTTTTGGTATGATGATGAGGGAGAATTTGCTGAAGATATTGACGAACTTAAATTGGATAATGCCAAGATTATCAAACTTGCTGATAATAATTCCTTCCATATAAAGTATCTTCTTGAAAAAGAAGATACTGAATCTAATTATCTCTTATATTCCCCTTCATCTAAACCAATGCCACGGGATAATTGGCTGTTGGATATTCTGAAATATAGTGAGGAGTTTTCTACTGACAAGGCAACTTTAATCATGAGGGATTTCAAGGTGGGGGATCCTTCATTAAGAAATGTTTTCAAGGGTTATCTAAAATTCTTTGGGAATAAAGAAAGATATAGAAAGTTTGCCTCCTACCATATAGATAAATTTACTAAAGAAAAGGTAGATATAGCAGTTCTATCTACTCTATGCAGATTATCTGTAGCAGATTTTGAACAAGTTGTAAAAAAGGTTTTGATTGAGGAATTAGAAGGAGAAAATAAATATCTAGAGGCTATTGAGAACTTTGGTAATATAGATGCCTTTTGGGATTTAGTTGAGAAAAGATATGGATATAACTATGAGGAGAGATCATTAGAAAAATTAACGATTATGCTTCTTGTTACTCACTTATCTTATACTCTCGAAGAGGATATGCCAACTACATGGGAAGAGTATGTATCTCCTAAAAGGTCAGATGCCATAGTATTTATAAGCAACTTCATGAATCATTCCACTGATGGTAAATACTACGATTTACTGGCAGACAGAGCCCAGGAAACATTAAATGTAAAAGGTTATTTAGATAAATGGGATATAGATAAATATATTGAATGTGATACATTGAGGGCTTTTGATGAAGCAATAATGGATAGGATAATTGGGAACTTAGTAGAAGGTGTCGGAGAATTTGATAGATACCGTAAATTAATCAATAAAAGAAGGACAAGCCATTGGTTTGAAACCTATAGAAATGAATATGAAGCCTTATACTTTGCTAATGAACTCCTTGAAATGGAAAAGAGAATTGGTGGAGTTATTAAGGCTGAAACTGCCCATGATTTGATTACTGCTTATACTAAAGAATATTATTTAATGGACTATTTCTACAGGAAGTTTTATCTTCATTACGATAAAGTTACTGACAAAGATCCTTTTGAAAAACTTGCAGAGAGAATTGAAAACACCTATACCCATTGGTATCTGAATGAACTCTCAATAAAATGGTCCGCAGCGGTTCAGGAGGAAATGTTAGAAGAATACTCTTTAGTAGGTATTAAACAACAAAGGGATTTTTACAAAGACATTGTTTCTCCATTTACAAGGAATGGCGAAAGAGTATTTGTAATTATTTCCGATGCTTTAAGATATGAAGCAGCAAAAGAACTCCTTAATCTAATTAATAAAGAGGTGAGGGGTATGGCAGAGATTGGTTTTATGCAAGGAGTTATCCCTTCAACTACAAAATATGGTATGGCAAGTTTACTACCAAGAAAGGAATTGGTAGTAAATGATAAATCAGATATTATTATTGACGGTATAAGTACCCAGGGGACAGCAAATAGAGGAAAAATAATCGCCAATTATAGTGATAATACTCAGGCAATATCATTTAGTGACATGGTAGATATGCGTAGGGCAGATTACAAGGAAGCCTTTGAAGGGAAAAAACTAATTTATATATACCATGACACAATAGATGCCGTTGGGGAAGTGCCTCAGACGGAAAGAGAGGTTTTTGATGCCGTAGAAAAGGCTTTTGAAGATTTAGTATCGCTAATCAAAAACCTAATAAATCATGTAAGTGCTACAAACATAATAATTACTGCAGATCATGGTTTCATATACAGGCGTTCCCAATTAACAGAAGTAGACAAGATTAGCAGATTTAATGCTGAAACCATAGATGCCGGCAGGAGATATATGCTTGCAGAAATTGATGAAGATATTCCAGATACATTACCTATTTCTATGAAATATCTTTTAGGACAGGAGACAAAATTAAAAGCCATTGTTCCAAAAGGTATGATTAGATACAAGGTTCAAGGGGCAGGAGCCAATTATGTCCATGGTGGAGCATCTTTGCAGGAGATAATTGTTCCTGTAATAAGATTTAAGAATATCCGTAAAGATGAGTATAAAGCCACTAAGGTCGAAGTGAAGTTAACCAATATTTCAAGGAAGATTACAAATAGAATCACCTATTTGGAGTTTTTCCAAACAGAAGTGGTAGACGAAAAGAAAGTGCCATTAAAACTAAAACTTTATTTTGTAGATAAAGAAGGTAACCGTATCTCTAATGAAAACATTATAATTGCTGATAGTAGGTCGAAAAACCCTGAAAACCGCACTTATAGAGAGAAGTTTACATTAAGGGATATGGCTTATGACAAGAACAAGGAATATTATTTAATTTTAGAAGATGAAGATGAAACCGTAGAAAAAATATATGAGCGAATACCTTTTAAGATAGATTTGCTATTTACAGATGACTTTGGTTTATAAAATTGCAAAGGTGGTGAAAAGGCAGTGGACAGGGACAATAGAGATTTAAATAAAAAATTGAATCAGTACTTTCCGGGCAGGGTTGTCCGTAAGGATCTAACTCAAAAAATAAAAGAAGGGGCAAATGTCCCCATATACGTCCTTGAATATTTACTTGGCATGTATTGTGCTACTGATGATGAAGATTCCATAAATGAAGGAGTTAATAGAGTAAAAGCAATACTTGCAGAAAATTATGTTAGGCCAGATGAAGCGGAAAAGATTAAATCCAAAATTCGAGAATTAGGTCAGTATACAGTCATTGATAAGTTGACCGTAAGGCTCAATGAAAAGAGAGACGTTTATGAGGCAGAGTTTTCTAATTTAGGGTTAAAGGGCGTAGAAGTAGAAGCGAATTATGTGAAAGAATTTGAGAAACTTCTTGCTGGAGGTATATGGTGCATTCTTAAAATTCAATACTATTATGACGAAGAGTTAAGGAATGCAAATCCCTTTATTATAAATAGTTTGAAACCCATTCAAATTCCAAACTTGGATATGGATGAGATATTGAGTGGAAGAAAATATTTTACCAAGGATGAATGGATTGATATCCTTTTAAGATCCGTGGGCATGGAACCTACTCAATTAGAGGAAAAAGTTAAGTGGCACCTTCTTGCCCGAATGATTCCTCTTGTTGAGAACAACTATAATCTCTGTGAATTGGGGCCAAGAGGGACAGGTAAATCTCATATATATAAGGAAATATCCCCCAACTCTATTCTAATATCCGGTGGACAAACTACTGTAGCCAATTTATTTTACAATATGAACACCAGAAAAATCGGATTAGTCGGCTTATGGGATGTAGTAGCCTTTGATGAAGTGGCTGGAATTACCTTCAAAGATAAAGACGGTATTCAGATTATGAAGGATTATATGGCTTCAGGTTCGTTTGCCAGGGGAAAAGAATTGAAGAATGCTTCTGCCTCTATGGTTTTTGTTGGTAACATCAATCAATCTGTGGACGTGCTTTTAAAAACATCCCATTTATTTGAACCATTTCCAGAGGCAATGGCATACGACTCTGCTTTTTTTGATAGAATGCACTATTATATTCCAGGTTGGGAAATACCTAAATATAGGCCAGAGTTTTTTACTAATGAATATGGCTTTATTACTGACTATATTGCAGAGTTTTTTAGGGAAATGAGAAAAAGATCCTATGGCGATAGTATAGATAAATACTTTAGACTTGGCAACAACCTAAACCAAAGAGATGTTATTGCGGTAAGGAAAACTGTATCAGGACTGATCAAATTAATTTATCCCCATGGGGAATTTAATAAAGAAGATATAGAGGAAATCCTAAGGTATGCCTTAGTTGGAAGAAGACGAGTAAAAGAACAATTAAAGAAAATTGGTGGCATGGAGTTTTACGATGTTCATTTTTCCTACATAGATAATGAAACCTTTGAGGAAGAATTCGTATCGGTTCCGGAACAAGGTGGCGACAAACTGATACCTGAAGGGATGGGAAAACCAGGCCATATATATACAGTTGCCCATGGTGATTCAGGTATGATTGGAGTATATAAAATAGAAACAGAGGTTGTCTCTGGAACAGGAAAATTTGAAAGAACAGGATTGGGGACTAGTAGGGAAGCAAGGGAGAATTTAAATACTGCCTTTAACTATTTTAAAGCAAACAAAAAGAATATTAGTGGAGCAATTTCTTTAAACAACAATGACTTTTTAATGCATGTTCAAGATTTGCAGGGGATTGGTATGACTTCGCAATTGACTTTAGCAGCCTTTATTGCCCTTTGTTCTGGAGCATTAAAAAAACCTGTATTAAGTCAACTGGTGGTATTGGGTTCAATGAGCATAGGGGGAACCGTTAATAAGGTGGAGGAACTGGCATCCACACTTCAAGTTTGTTTTGATGCAGGGGCGAAAAAAGTACTCCTACCTATGGCTTCTGCCGCAGACATTAACACAGTTCCGCCGGAGTTATTCTCTAAATTTCAGATATCCTTTTATCAAAGCCCTGAAGATGCGGTATTTAAAGCTTTGGGGGTGGAGTAACCTGTTAATGAATTATGAATATGTACAGTAACGAAAAGTAGCTGGAAATAGTAAAGCCGAAGCATTTAGAATTACAAATGCATAAAAAATGTAGATTGTAATCATTGGTCACTCAAGAACCTTGAAAACTAAACAGAAAACTTCCACCGATAAGAAAAAAAGGCATGGCAAATAGACCTCTGCCGAAGTCTGATTTTTTAATACTGGTGATTAGTGTTTGATGCTCTTAAGAAGCATTTTGCAGCAAGTCCAGAATATTAAATTGTTTATGCTTAATCCAGGCATCCAGATGCATGTTAATCACAGAGAAAGCAGCAAAAGCAAACCGCATCATGGTACTTTGGGAGCGGGCATCTTCAATAGCATAATCAATGAACATTCTTTTATTGGAGCGCTCCACGGATGTCCGTTTCTTGAATTCATTCTTAAAGGCATCAGTATGGCGAGGAACAGGAGTAAAAAGACGCCTATCGTCCTTTGGCTTAATATAAATTGTTTTGCCGTAAGCGCTTTGAGAACATTTACAGCTGGATGGCGGCTCTTCTGCATGACAGGCAAACCAGCATCTGTATTTGATACCTTTAGGCTTTGAGTATCCCCAGTTGCAGTAGGGTATACCGCCTCTGCAGACAGGCCTGCCCTTGTTATCAAAACACACAACGTCAGGATGGCCAGACTTCATATTTGATTTTGTACGGGAGTCCAGCGATATAAAGGGGATCATGTCATAACTGTCCAGAAGCTCATAGATAGAGTAGCTGTCCATGGCACCGTCTGCAAGGAAATTTCTAAACTTCAGGTTAGGATAAATTGAGTGAATATCCCTTAAAGCGAAGACTGTTGTGATACTGTCGTGACGGTTAGCCTGAGCCATACGAAGATATATAGGCAAGTCAAAGGGGCTGTCTGATGCGGTTACATTAAACAGGGTGTCACCAAAGAACCATTGTTCACGGTAGCTGTCCCAACCCCACCTGGCATCGGGATCAGAATATTTTCTTGGGCAAGTGCAGTTGTAGATGCCTTTGGAGCGGCAATCGCATACCTTTACACCGTAATGGCTGGCACCTGAATAGTATGGAGAACCGTCAAAAGCCACAGAAACACATCGCCCAAAAATATTGATACAATGGCAGGCGGTGCTTCATTGGCACCAAGGCGGTGGTCATTGCCTGCACTTGCCACTGAAACACGCAATAGATCCTGATAATCATCCACTGCTTTAAATACTGCTACAAGGAAGAGCAGAAACTGTGCGTTTTCACAGGGCGTATCTCCGGGTTCCAGCAAATTTATTCCCTTATCTGTGGATAAGGACCAATTTATATGTTTTCCGCTTCCATTTACTCCTGAAAACGGCTTTTCATGTAACAGGCAGGCAAGATTATGTTTTGCTGCAATGCTTTTCATCAATTCCATTACCAGCTGATTATGGTCTGTTGCTATATTGGCTTCGGTGTGAATGGGAGCAAGCTCATGCTGGGCAGGTGCAACCTCGTTATGCTCTGTCTTAGCCATTACGCCAAGCTTCCATAGTTCCTCATTCAGTTCCTGCATAAAAGCAGCAACTCTATGCTTGATAGCCCCGAAATAATGATCTTCCATCTCCTGGCTTTTGGGCGGCCTTGCCCCGAAAAGTGTTCTGCCGCAGTAGATCAGATCAAGTCTTTTTAGGAACATTTCCTTATCAATCAGGAAATATTCCTGTTCTGGTCCTACCGAAGATGAAACGCGCTTAACATCAGTCATGCCAAATAACCGTAAAATACGCAGCGCCTGATGGTTCAGAGCCTGCATGGAACGCAGCAGAGGGGTTTTATTGTCAAGAGCTTCTCCGCTGTATGAGCAAAAAGTCGTTGGAATATAAAGGGTCTTGTCTTTTACGAAGGCATAAGATGTTGGATCCCATGCCGTATATCCCCTTGCTTCAAAGGTGGTGCGAAGCCCGCCTGAGGGGAAGCTGGATGCATCAGGTTCACCTTTCACCAGGGATTTTCCGGAAAACTCCATAATAACTCTGCCGCTGCCGTCAGGAGCAATGAAACTGTCATGCTTTTCGGCTGTAACACCTGTCATGGGCTGAAACCAGTGAGTGAAATGAGTAGCGCTTTTTTCAATTGCCCAGTCCTTCATGACGGATGCTGCCACATTAGCCACGTCAAGCTCTAAATGGGTGCCGTTGGCTATGGTTTTTTTAAGAGCTTTATATATATCTCTTGGCAGACGTTCTTTCATAACAGCTTCATTAAATACCATGCTGCCGAATGTTTCTGATACTCTGCAATTTGCCATTTTTTCTCCTCCCCTATAGCAATTCAATACCTGCTGAACCGCATCCTGATATAGTGTCCTCATCCCATACGGATACCTGGACCTCACCAATATGCGCCTTATGCAGCAGAAGCATGCATAATCTTGACTGGCCTATACCGCCGCCTATGGTAAGGGGAAGTTCATCCTTAAGAAGCATACTGTGGAATAGTAAATTGCGGCGGTCATCGCATCTTGACTTCCTTAATTGTTCATCAAGGGATTCTTTATCAACACGTATTCCCATGGAGGACACTTCGAAAGCACACTTAAGCAAATCGTTCCAAAACAGGATGTCGCCGTTCAGTTTCCAGTCGTCATAGTCCGGCGCCCTGCCGTCATGCTTTATGCCTGACTTTAGTATATCGCCTATCTGCATGATAAAGGCGGTTTTATGGTCTTCCAAATACTTGTCTTCACGTTCTTTAGGTGACAGAAGCGGATACATATCCTCAAGTTCCTGGGTTGATATAAAAGATACTTCCCTGGAGAGATTGACAGTCAGCGCTGGATAAAGCTTTTTAATTTCTCCTGCTGTATCACATATATTGTTTACGCTGAGTTAAAATGTCCAAAAACTGATGGAATTGCCTGTCCAGATATTGCTGGTATATAATGGCCATATACATTCTATAGAAAGAAAAAAGCGTCCTTGTTTCAATGTGATGATTTAGGTGTCAAAAGCCCTAATAAATAATATTATCACTTGCACCTTGAAAACTTAACACAAAGCCCATAAGAAGCCCAATATATAGTATAATAGAGATATACTATTGATGGATACGAGAGGAAATTAACAATGTCTTTTGTCAAAAATGATTGTACCCAAATATCATTCAATGATAGCATGCTATCGCTTACTGAGAGAGAAAGAAAATTTCTTGATAAATCCTGGGCAAAACCTTTTGCTGATAACATTTTTCCAGCAATAAAGGAAGATGATTTCGCTGTTCTATATAGTGATGTAGCCTCCCGCCCCAACACTCCTGTTAATATCATAATCGGCTCACTTATTCTAAAAGAGCTTTTAGGATTAACCGATGATGAGGTCATGGAGTCTTTGATGTTTGATATAAGGTTCCAGTATGCTCTTCATACGACCAGTTTCAAGGAACAACCGTTAAGCGATAGAACGCTAAGTCGTTTTCGTGAAAGATGTTTGACTTACGAAGCCATGACAGGGATCGATCTCATAAAGAACTGCATTACCAGCCTTTCTGCTCAGATTGCTGATATCATGGGAATTAATATTGCTTTAAAGCGAATGGACAGTATGATGGTAGCGTCTAATATCAAGAAGCTCTCTCGTCTAGAATTACTGTACACTTGCGTAGCCAATTTTGTAAAACTTCTTCACAAGAATGACGATGATATACCAACCGGAATGGAACACTATTGTGAAGCCGATGACTATAACAAGGTTATTTATCATACACGAAGCATGGATATCAGTGAGAAGATGGAGAAAGTCCTTTGTGATGCTTCTCTACTCGTGAAGAAATATGCTGGGCTCTATGGTGAAAGCAGCGAATACCAGCTTCTAGTGCGTGTCATTGGCGAACAAACCATAGAGGATGAAAATGGCTCCTTAGTTCTAAAGGATAAAAACGATGAAACTATGGACTCATCAATTCTTCAAAACCCTGCTGACTCAGACGCAACCTACAGATTTAAATCTGGCAAACAGCATCGTGGATATGTTGCTAACCTTACCGAAGATATAGGTGAAAATGCAAGTATTATCTCTGATTATGATTATCAGGCTAATACTTATAGCGACAGCCAGTTTCTAAAAGACACTATAGAAAGGCTGGGTAAACAGGAAGAGACACTTACCATAGTAGCTGATGGCGCATATGGCGGCGAAGAAAATATTACTATGGCAAAAGACAATAATATTAACCTTGTCACGACTAACTTTCAGGGAAAGAAACCTGAAGATATATTTGCCGAATTTGACTTCAGTCCCGACGGCAAAAAAGTTCTAAAATGTGCTGGTGGTCAAATACCAGCTACCAATAGTTACAACGCCAAGACGGAACAATGTCGCATTACACTGGATAAAGAAAAATGTAACAGATGTCCGTACAAGGATCAGTGTAAGCCGAAGTTTCATAAAACAAAGACTTCCAAAGTATTATCGTGGAAAACCACCTCAAGAGCTAAACAACTTCGGTACATGAAAACTTCAGAATTTATGGAGCTTGCGAAAATCCGTAATGGTATCGAATCTCTTCCATCAATACTTAGAAGAAAGTACCGTGTGGATGAAATGCCGGTTAGGGGAAGTCTGAAAACGAAGTTGTTCTTCGGTTTTAAAGTCGCAGCATTAAATTACAAGAAGCTACTGGATTATCTATCCAGTCTAGATAAATGCGCCTTGAAACTGGAATTTTGCTAGTAGTCCGAAGAGGATATTGCTCTTTATCAGTCTATAGAATCATCCTAGGGTAAAAATCTAGTTTTGTGTTAAATTTTCAAGGTGCAAATAGTGGTTTAGTTTACTAGTTGGTGTCTTTTGACACTCTAATCATGTGATACTGTTACAGCAGTAGCACCAAGGACGTCCCCAAACTATGATCATTATATCAAAATATGAACTAGAAGAAAAGGCAGAAGAACAAGTTTTTATGTAAGAAGTTTGGAGCAGTTTCTATGTCCCTGCTGCAGGAGTAACCGTATGAAGGTTGTAGGGAGCAGGCCCAGGAAGTACCTGCAGGAGGATGCCTCGCAAGTGATATTGATAATACGCAGGCTGCGCTGCCTGGAATGTAACAAGATACATCACGAATTGCCCGATATACTGGTTCCATACAAACGGTACAAAAGCGAATGCATAGAGACAGTTGTAGCAGAAGATAACAACACTCCGCTAGCAATAGCATGTGATGAATCTACGCTATACCGGTGGAAAAAGTGGTTTAACTCTTTAAGCAGGTATTTTGCAGGTTGCTTGCAGTCCATAGCAATACAGCTGGGAAGAGAAACTGAAGAAGCTTCAGGACCAATATCCGTCCTCCATAGGATATGGTTTTATGTTGGTGAAGCACCAGGATGGCTGGCGCGAATTGTCCATACGCTTGTAAATTGGAATTTATGGGTACAGACCCGTTCTGCATTCCTGTCCGGATATGCATAGTATACACTCATGTTGAATCAATCAAAGGGGGTATTCAACATGAGAGATCAGAGAAAAGCAGAGACAATAGCACAGCAGCGGATGGAACTGATATCGCCACTGCTGGCCGAGGGCCTGGATCCTGCAAAAGCGAAAGAGATCAAAGCCCGTATATGTGAACAAACCGGTATATCAGAGCGTACTCTCCGAAGATATGTGGCACAATACCGGGAAGCCGGATTCGACGGTTTAAAGCCTAAAGGAAAGAGCCAAAGAAAAACAGAGGATGCCATACCATCCCATGTATTGGAGCAGGCTATTCTTCTGCGCAGGCAGGTTCCAAGCCGTAGCGTATCACAGTTGATAAACATCCTGGAGTGGGAAGGAATTGTAGAGCCGGGCCGGATAAAGCGCAGCACACTGCAGGAGCAATTGGCAAACCGGGGGTACAGTGCAAGACAGATGAAAATGTACACATCAACGGGAGTAGCAGCGCGCAGGTTCCAACATCGGTATCGCAATAAGCTCTGGCATTCGGACATCAAGTATGGCCCTTATCTTCCTATCGGCAGGGATGGAGAAAAAAAGCAGGTGTTTTTGGTTCTCTTCGTGGATGATGCTACCAGATACGTTCTTCATGGAGAATTTTATCCCACCCTGGATAAAGTCATCGTAGAGGATTGCTTCCGGAAGTCCATTCTTAAGCATGGTGTGCCCGAAGCCGTATTTTTTGATAACGGCAGCCAATACAGGAACAAGTGGATGACACGGGCATGTGCAAAAATGGGCATTCGTCTGCTCTATGCCCGCCCCTACTCGCCGGAAGCAACCGGCAAAGTTGAGAGGCTGAACCGGGTAGTGGATTCCTTTCTTACAGAGGCCGCTTTGGAGAAACCACAGACCCTGGAAAGGTTGAACGAGCTGTTCCAGGTATGGCTTACCGAATGCTATCAGAACAGGCCCCATTCCGCCCTGGTGAATCACATGAGTCCGGAGGTTGCATACCGAAGTGATACGAAACCCCAAAGGTTTATTGACCCGGACGTCCTGGCTCAGGCGTTTTTGCATTTTGAGGAACGCAAGGTGGATAAAGCAGGCTGTATCAGCTTCAACGGCCAAAAGTATGAGGTTGGCCTTCCCTTTATTGGCTGCACTGTAGATGTGATCTATGATCCGGCATGCACGGATGAGCTTACCATTGAGTATGAAGGCCATAACCCATGGAAGGCTAAAAAGCTGGTGATTGGTGAACGGGCCGGTAGGCGGCCTGGTTTACCGGAACATCTTACCACCGAAAAAGCGGAGGCATCCCGCTTGCTAAGAGCAGCCAAAAAGAAGAACGAGCAGCGCATAGAACAGTACATGCCTGCCGTCTCTTACAGAAACGTGGCCAAGGGTGGTGAGCAGAATGTTTGAAGCCTTTTATGGGTTTAAACGCACACCCTTCACACGTGATATTCCTACTGACCAGCTTTATCAGCCCATCATACTGGAAGAGACATTAGGGCGCCTGCAATATGCTGCAGATCGTCAGTTGTTCGCTGTTGTTACCGGGGACTGCGGTACCGGCAAAACCACAGCTATCCGCCGTTTCCGGGATATTCTGGACTCTTCACGATTTCATGTTATGTACCTTGCCGATTCCAAACTGACACCCAGGCATTTCTACAAGGGTTTACTGGAGCAGCTGGGATGTGAGGCGAAATTCTATCGTGGAGATGCCAAACGCCAGCTGCACCGGGAAATTGAGCTTATGAAGGGAATCCATAAACTGCAGCCTGTTGTCATTGTTGATGAGGCTCACCTGTTGGACCGTGAGATGCTGGAAGAGGTTCGTTTCCTGCTGAACTTCAAGATGGACTCAGAAAGCCCAATGGCTTTAATTCTGGTGGGACAGTCAGAGCTGTGGGACAAGTTCCAACTCCAGGCATATGCCGCCATCAAGCAACGTATTGATATTCAGTGCAAACTGAATCATTATGATCGGGCTCAGGTGGGTGAATACGTACACAGACATTTAGAGTATGCAGCTTGCGACAGGGAAATTTTCTCTGATGCAGCGTTGGATGAGATATTTAAGTATTCCAGTGGCTCTGCCAGGCTCATAAACAAGCTTTGCACCCATTGCCTGCTGTTCGGTGCTCAAAATGGCCGTAAAATCATTGATGACCATATGGTAAAGCTCGTGATACAGGGGGAATTGGCGTGATACAATTCCACTGTTCTTATCAATGGGATGATGGTAGTAAAGACATATGGTATGGTACTGTTAACCAGGTTATTAATTTCGGCAGCCACTATGAGGTTTTTATTTTAAGCCGGAGCAGCTTGCGGGTACTGGTTGGTCAATCAACCTCAGGGTTGTTTGCCTGTCTTCCTGATTTTAGCGCAGGGTGCCATTTGAGTACCCTTAATGATACTTTCTACAACAGTGAGAAGTTGATTTATGCTTTAGGAAATGTTGTAGACGGTATGACAATAGCTTATGCTTTCAAAGCATTGGAACCATTTTTAAACTTCAATAACGACTAAATACATAGCGGATAACCTTTTAGTTATCCGCTCATGCCTTCGCTTTATTGGCAGTTATACCGTCAACTTTTGGTCAATTAACAACATCTATTTCGGGACAATTTGAGCTGACATTAACAACATATGACACCGACAATTTTATTTACAGTGCTTTTTAGTGTATCCGTATTTCTGCTGTCACGATCGATAACCTTTTCCCAGTCCCATTGATCAACGTAAATTGAATGAAGATTATCCATGTCTTCGTCCCGGCGTATGGCGTTCATGTCTGTGTAAAGCCCTTCGCCTGCTTTGAAGCCGTATCTGTGCAGGGCTAAACGTTTCCATTTTGCCAACGAGTGAACAACCTGGGCTTTGGAGTTGTTCTCTTTTATATCAAATTCCACAGGACGTTCAACACCGTTTAAGTCATCATTGATACCTGTATCGGCCTTGACAAACAGCGGTGCAGAAACTCTTTTCAGATTAAGAGCCTTGCTGAGCTTATACTCAAAAATACTCTTTATCCTTCCTATTGCATTCTGAGTATCATACAGGTTTAGTAGTGACTTGTAACCCTCAGGCACTGTAAGCTTGCTCATACTTCCATCCCCTTCAATATAAAATAAAAAATAAGGTGCCGCGGATCTGTAAGATCCACAGCACCTTTGCTGTTTGGAAGAAGTGTAACACGGCATTAATTAAATGTCAACTGTGTTTCTTGAATTTTGTTGTTATTCTATGATAATGTCATGTTGAATTTATTCTGATAAAATGTCATGTATGCGAAAGGAGATATTCAACATGACTCAAAAAGAGATAACCAAGCTCAGAGTCATTAATCAAACTATCGATAAGGTAATAACCATCCGAGAGGCTGCCGAGCTTTTAAACCTCAGTGAACGCCAAGTAATACGATTAAAAGGAGGAGTTATTCAAGAAGGAGCTGCGTTCATCATCCATAAAAATAGAGGTCGTAAACCAAAGCATGCTGTACCGGATAAAACCAGAGATTCTATCATCGAGCTTAAGCAGACTAAGTATGAAGAAGCCAATTTTAATCACTTTCAGGAACTTCTTGAAAAGTACGAGGAGATCCAAGTAAGTTACTCTACAGTGCATAGGGTTTTAATAGAAGCAGGTATCAAGAGCCCCAAAAGTCATCGTAAACGTAAGGCGCATCATAGGAGGAAAAGAAAGCCTCAAAAAGGTATGTTGGTTCAAATTGATGCATCTCCCCATGAATGGATTATTGGCGAAGAATGCTTTGACCTTCATGGTGCCATAGATGATGCTACAGGCGAGATTCTTGCCCTTTACTTTACTCCCAATGAGTGTATGGAAGGATACTTTGAAATTGTAAGACAAGTAGTTACGAATCACGGTATTCCAACCAGCCTCTACTGCGATCGCCATACTATATTTGTCTCTCCCAATGATGGCAAGTTATCTATTGAAGAACAATTAGATGGCAAAGTAGTTAACCTCACCCAATTTGGCAGAGCCATGGAGGAGCTGGGCATTAATATTATTAAAGCTAGTTCCCCCCAGGCCAAAGGCCGTATTGAAAGGCTATGGGGCACTCTCCAAAGCAGGCTTCCTGTTGAGTTCAAGATCCATGGTATCACTACCATGGAAGCTGCAAATGCCTTCTTAGCAGCGTTTATTGATGAATATAACAAGAAATTCGGAGTGGAACCAGAAGATCCCACGCCAGCCTTTAGAGCCTTGGAGCCAAGCATCAATCTTGACTATATTCTTTGTGTAAAAGAGGAGCGCACCATTATCGAGAGTTCAGCTTTCTCATACAAAGGCCAATATTATCAGCTCGCTAAAAACGGTGAAAAAGCAGCTGCCATGCCAAAGGCCAAACTTACCGTTTTAAGCAGCTCTAAAATCGGTGTAAAAGCTATCTATGCCGATGTTGTATATGACACCAAGGCACTGGCTGAACGTCCTAAAAAGGCCGTTGCAGGTTCTTCTAAGTCACAAGGCCATAAAAGAATTAGACCTGCAAATGACCACCCATGGCGCCAATCGCCAGATAAAAAACCCATGCTCTCGTATGAGGAAACTGATACCGAAATCATTTCTATGCTAAATGATTTATTCAGTTCCACCAGAGCATGGGCCTAAACCATAATACTATCATACCCTTTTACCCCCATTTGTTGCAAGGGCTTGTTTCGCCATGCTCTTTTTTATCGCTTAAATGCGAAAAGCTTGCTTTTTTAGCTGATTCCCGAGGCGCCTTTATCTGAAAATGCTCGTTGTTAGCGGCCGCCATGCTATACTGGTAATTCCGGGGGGTATGGATATTTGTCCTAGCTTGCTTTCTCCCTTCATCCCTCGGCGAGTAAGCCACAGCATGGCGGAATGTGAATGTCAGGGATAAGCCACGCTTTTGGCCCTTGACATTCACATTAGCGACTTAGAAATCCACAGTATATTTTTTTGGTGTAAAGGTGACATTTTCACTGATTAAAACTACTCACTTTTAGGTGACATTTTCATAGATTATTGACACTGTGTTTCTTGAATTTTT